>JBAYVU010000051.1:0-22038 GCA_041674385.1 Sterolibacterium sp. | reverse complement strand
TCTGTTACGCTAACTGGCCACCGTCAGGTGGCCCAAACAAACTGGGGCCGCGTTAGCGACCCCACCAGCCGCTTCGAGCGGCTCACAATTTAAAGCCCCCGGCTCTGCCGGGGGATAGTTACTTCGACGGCAAGGACATCAGCAGGTGGCGGTCGCCGTAGACGTCGTCGATGCGATTGACCGACGGCCAGAATTTGTTGTGCTTCACGTAGGGCAAAGGAAAGACGGCGACTTCGCGGCTGTAGGGGCGCTGCCAGTCGGCATCGGCCAGGTCGGCCTGGGTGTGCGGCGCGCGCTTGAGCGGATTGTTGTCGGCCGGCCAGAGGCCGTTTTCCACATGGCGGATTTCGGCGCGGATGGCGATCATGGCACTGATGAAGCGGTCGAGTTCGGCTTTCGATTCCGATTCGGTCGGTTCTACCATCAGCGTGCCTGCCACCGGGAAGCTCACCGTCGGCGCATGGAAGCCATAGTCCATGAGACGTTTGGCGATGTCGATTTCGGTGATGCCGTTGTTGCCACCTGTCGCGGCCTTGACGGCGCGCACATCCAGGATGCATTCGTGGGCGACGCGTCCCTGCCGGCCGACATACAGCACCGGGTAGTGCTCCTTGAGACGCGCGGCGATGTAGTTGGCATTGAGGATGGCTATCTCGGTGGCGCGCCGCAGGCCCGCTCCACCCATCATCGCGATGTACATCCAGGAGATCGGCAGGATCGAAGCCGAGCCCCAGGGCGCCGCGGAGACCGCGCCTTGGCCGCGATTGGGCCTGTCCGCTGGACCGGTGGGTTGCACCGCGTGGTCGGCCATGAAGGGCGCCAGATGTGCCTTCAGGCCGATCGGCCCCATGCCCGGGCCGCCGCCGCCGTGCGGAATGGCGAAGGTCTTGTGGAGGTTCAAGTGCGCGACGTCGGCGCCGATGCTGGCCGGGCTGGTGAGGCCGACCTGGGCGTTGAGATTGGCGCCGTCCATATAGACTTGGCCGCCGTGAGTGTGCGCGATGGCGCAGATTTCCTTGATCGACTCCTCGAACACGCCGTGTGTCGAGGGGTAGGTGACCATCAAGCAGGATAGTGTGGCGGCATGCTGTTCGGCTTTCGCGCGCAGGTCATCGATGGCCACGTTGCCGCGCTCGTCGCAATCCACCGCCACCACCGTCAGGCCGCACATCTGCGCGGAGGCCGGGTTGGTGCCGTGCGCCGACCTGGGGATCAGGCAGATATTGCGCCGGCTTTCGCCGCGGCTCGCATGATAGCGCTGTATCGTCACCAGACCGGCGTACTCGCCCTGCGCGCCGGAATTCGGTTGCATGCAGATGGCATCGAAGCCGGTGATGGTCTTGAGCCAGCCGGCCAGCCCCTGGATCATTTCCAGGTAGCCGGCCGCCTGGTCGAGCGGAGCATAGGGGTGGATGTCGGCGAACTCCGGCCAGCTGACGGGAATCATCTCGCTGGTGGCGTTGAGCTTCATGGTGCACGAGCCCAGCGAAATCATCGCATGGTCGAGCGCCAGGTCCTTGTTCTGCAGGCGCTTCAGGTAGCGCAGCATGGCGTGTTCGGTGTGATGGCGGTTGAACACCGGGTGGCCGAGGATCGCATCGCTGCGCAGCAGGGCGGCGATCGGGCTGTCGCCGGCCGCCGCGGCATCGAGCGCTTCGATGTCGGCATTCTTGCCGGTCATCAGTCGCAGCAAGGCCGCCACGTCGTCGCGCGTGGTTTTTTCGTTGAACGCGATGCCGAGTACGCCGTCGCCGACGCGCCGCAGGTTGTAGCCGGCCTCCAGCGCCGCTTGATAAACCGTCTCGCTCCTGGCGCCGAGATCGACGCGCAGGGTATCGAAGAACTGTCGGGTGAGCACCTTCGCGCCTGCCTGGCGGAGGCCGCAGGCGAGGATCGCGGTCAGCCGGTGGATGCGTTCGGCGATCCGGCGCAAGCCCTGCGGGCCGTGGTACACGGCATACATGCCGGCCATGTTGGCGAGCAGCACCTGCGAGGTGCAGATGTTGGAATTGGCTTTTTCGCGGCGGATATGCTGCTCGCGTGTTTGCAGCGCCATTCGCAGCGCCGGTTGGCCGCACGCATCCTGCGAGACGCCGATGATGCGGCCCGGCACGGCCCGCTTGTGCTCGTCGCGGGTAGCGAAGAAGGCCGCATGCGGCCCGCCGAAGCCGAGCGGCACGCCGAAGCGCTGCGCGGAACCCAGCGCGATATCGGCGCCCATGCCACCACGGGCGCCCGGCGATTTCAGCAGCACCAGCGCCATCAGGTCGGCGGCCACCGCGACCACCGCACCTTGGGCTTTCAGCGCGGCGATGCTGGCGCTGAGGTCGGCGACCTCGCCGCGATCGTCCGGGTACTGCAACAGCGCGCCGAACGGCGCATGCTGCGCAGCCTGTTCCGGTGCGCCGAAAACCAGTTCGAAGCCGAAGTAGCCGGCACGGGTCTTGAGCACGTCGATGGTCTGCGGAAAACAGTTCGCATCGACGAAGAAGGCGTTCGATGGGGACTTGCTCACCCGCCGTGCCATGGCCATGGCTTCGGCGGCGGCGGTGGCTTCGTCGAGCAGCGAGGCATTGGCGAGATCCATGCCGGTCAGGTCGATCACCATCTGCTGGTAGTTGAGCAGCGCCTCCAGGCGTCCTTGGGCGATCTCCGCCTGATAAGGCGTGTAGGCGGTGTACCAGCCGGGGTTCTCCATAAGGTTGCGCAGGATCACCTTGGGCGTCAGCGTGTCGGCGTAGCCCATGCCGATCAGCGATTTGTTGATGCGGTTCCTTGCGGCGATGTTCTTGAGCCGCTCTAGTGCGACATGCTCCGGCTGGGCTGGCGGCAAGGATAGCGGGGCAGCGAGGCGAATCGCCGCCGGAACGGTCTGGTCGATCAATTGGCCGAGGCTGTCCGCGCCGATGGCCGCCAGCATCTGCGCGATTTCCGCAGCGTCCGGACCGATATGACGGGCGACGAATTCGTCGGCGTGTTCGAGGGTGGAAAGGGGAAAATTAGAAATCATAGCTATTAGAACTCCGTCATTCCCGCGCAAGCGGAAATGACGAGGCTCTTTGCAATTACTCGCTTTCTGCGGCTTTCTCGTAGGCCGCCGCGTCGAGCAGGGCATCCAGTTCTTTCGGATTGCTTGGCTTGATCTTGAACAGCCAGGCGGCATAGGCATCCTGGTTGATGCTTTCCGGCGCAGCGGCGGCGGCATCGTTGCGCGCCGCGACTTCGCCGGAAATCGGCGCATAGATGTCGGAAGCGGCCTTGACCGATTCGACCACGGCGCATTCCTCGCCGGCCTTGAGCTTGCGGCCGGTCTCCGGCAGTTCGAGGAAAACGATGTCGCCGAGCGCTTCCTGGGCGTGATCGGTGATGCCGATCGTGACCATGCCGTCGGCATCGAGGCGCGCCCATTCGTGGGACTTGGCGTATTTGAGATTGGCGGGGAAGTTCATACAACGCTCCGTAAAATGTCAGGAAACAAGGATATTGCCGTTGCGCACGAAAGGTGGTTTGACCACTTTCGCCGGGTGCCATTTGCCGCGGATGTCCACCTCCACCATGTCGCCGCTGACCGCGGCAAGCGGCAGGCGGGCCAGGGCGATGCCTTGCTGGAGGGTGGGCGAGAAAGTGCCGCTGGTGATTTCTCCAGCGCCATGCGTGCTGCGCACCGCCTGATGGGCGCGCAGCACGCCGCGCTCGAGCAGCAACAGGCCGATCAGTTGGTGCCTGGGATGTCGCGCGAGCAGGGCGGCCTTGCCGATGAAGTCGCGCTCGTCATGCAGCGCCAGCGTCCAGGCCAAGCCTGATTCGAGCGGTGTCACGGTTTCGTCCATGTCCTGCCCATACAGGTTCATGCCGGCTTCCAGACGCAGCGTGTCGCGGCAGCCGAGGCCGCAGGCGACGATGCCGACGGTATGCAGATGCGCCCAGGCATCGGCGGCTTGCTCGGCCGGCAACGCGATCTCGAACCCATCCTCGCCGGTATAGCCGGTGCGCGCGATCAGCCAGTCGCCATCGAAGGTCGCCTGGAACGGTGCCAGCGATTCGCTGGACTCGCGGCTGCCGGGGTAGGCCTGCCAGAATTTTGCGCGCGCCTTGGGGCCTTGCACGGCGATCATGGCCTGGTCGCGGCGCGGCGTCAGCCGCACGTCGAAGCCGGCGGACTGCGCCTGCATCCAGGCCAGGTCCTTGTCGGCGGTACCGGCATTGACGACGATCCGGTAGCTCTCTGGGGTAAAGAAGTACACGATCAGGTCGTCGATGATGCCGCCGTCCGGGCGCAGCAGGCAGGAATAGAGCGCTTTGCCGGGCTGCGTCAGTTTGGCGGCGTCGTTGGCCAGCAGCCTGCGCAGATAGGGCAGGGCGGCTGGGCCGGCGAGATCGATGGCAAGCATGTGGGACACGTCGAACATGCCGGCGTCGCGGCGCACCGCGTGGTGCTCTTCGATCTGCGAACCGTAGTGAATCGGCATGTCCCAACCGGCGAAATCGACCAGCTTGGCGCCGAGCAGTGCGTGACTGGCGTGAAGCGGCGTATGCAGAGGCGTGTGTGGCAGTTGATTCAACATGATTCAAACACCGGGCAGATTTTTTCGGTGAAGCTTCGCATCAAATGAAAAGGGAAAAGGGAAAATGGGACAGGCCGGCATGGTCGGGAAGGTATCGACTACCCGGATTATACTGTGTGGCAGGCTGCTGCCTTGGTCATGACTAGGGGGCTATTCGACGGTCTTGAGAACCTCTTTGGCAATGTCATGGATGCCCTGAAGCTCGGACTCCGTGGTATCCAGCAGGCGCAGGCATGCAGCACCGAGTTTGTCCCATTCGCGCGTGCGGCTGCCGCCCGTGAGTTGCTGGAGGATGTGTTCGGCGGTTTGTCCCATCGCGATCAGATAACGGCAGGTCGCGGGCAGCCCGGAGTTGACCGAGTCGATGGCCAATATCTCATGGTGGTGACGAATGGCCAGACTGATTTCCTCGGGTAGCCACCAGTTCTGGGCCAGCAGGCAGCCGACCATGGCGTGATCGGTCGGGAATTCCGGCAAGCCTTGCTGCTCGACTTCGGTGAACTGGCGATCGGCATCGCCGTTGGCACGGGCAAGAACCTTGTCGTAGCCCGGAAATCGTCTCAGCATGACCGGGATGCCGCAGTCTCGGAACAGGCCGAACGTGTGCGCATCGTCGGCGCGCAATTTGCCCTTCGCGATAATTTGGGTCAGCCAACCCGACAGCGTGGCGATTTGCGCCGAAGCGTGCCAGAATCTTTCAAGACGGATATCGCTAGGCAGCGTCCCGCGCAAGCTGATCCCGGCGATGGCGCGGCTGGTGACATCCAGCCCCAGCATCAGCAGTGCCTCGTTGACGGAATGCGCCCGTCGAGGAAAGCCCAGAAAGGGAGAATTGGCCGTTTTGATGAGACTGGCAGCGAGACTGACATCGGCGCTGATGAGATGGTTGAGGTGGCGGAAGTTCGGGTCGTCCTTGCCCATCTCGACGGCGATGCGGTCGAGAATCTCGGGGCGCGGCGGAATCCCGATATCCTTGAGAGTTTGTTCCAGAACACTGTCGAGGGTTGGTATTTCAGTGTCGGTGGCCTCTTGCGCAGGCATTGAAAGTTTCCTTGTCGTTAAATGAGCGGATCATCCTCGGCAGTTTACATCGTCTTCGTCGGTTCACGTGTCGGTTGTCGAGTTTTGGCCGACATCGACGACCAGCCTGGCAAGCGCAGCAAATGAGGCAAAACTGCCGGATGCTAGAATTGCCGGATGAAACAGAGCGTCTCGGAGTTTATCCAACTGAACGGTTTGCGTGCGCATGTCCGCATCTGGGGTCCGGCGGATGCGCCGGTTTTATTTATGCTGCATGGCTGGATGGACGTTTCCGCCAGCTTTCAGTTCCTGGTCGATGCCCTGGCCCGTGACTGGCGGGTGATCGCCCCCGACTGGCGGGGATTTGGCCAGTCGCAGTGGAACAACCACAGTTATTGGTTTCCCGACTATGTGGCCGACCTCGATGCGTTGCTTCTCCACTATTCGCCGGATGTCCCTGCGCGGCTGGTCGGCCACAGCCTGGGCGGCAATGCCGCCTGCCTGTATGCCGGCATTCGTCCGCAGCGTGTCGCCGCGGTCGCCACGCTGGAGGGCTTCGGCTTGCCTGCCAGCGATCCGGCCGAGGCGCCCGATCATTATGCCAATTGGCTCGACCAACTGCGCGCCGGACCTTACCTCACCCGCTACGCGAACCGCGACGAACTGGCCGCTCGCTTGCAGCGCGGCAACCCGCGGCTGATGCGCGAGCAGGCCGACTTCATGGCCGAACAACTCGGCTGCGAGAATGCGGACAACGTCGTGGTGATCGCGGCCGATCCTTATCACCGCATGGACAATCCCACCCTCTTTCACCTCGACGACGCCAAGGCCTGCTGGCGCAGGGTGACTGCGCCGGTGTTGTGGATTGCAGCGCGGAACTCGTTTGTAAGAGAATGGTTTGTCGGTGAGCAAGGCGAGGTGGATTTCCGCAGCCGGATCGCCTGCTTCCGCGACATCCGCGTCGAAGTGGTGGAAAATGCCGGCCACAACCTGCACCACGATCAGCCGGAGCAGGTGGCGCGATTGCTGGAGGAGTTCTTTTGATGCCTGCGCCGGCGGTCGCGGTGACCAATGCCGATCTGCACTGTCATTCGACCGTCTCGGATGGTTTGCTCACGCCGTCCGAGTTGGTACGACGCGCCTGTGCCAATGGCGTCGATCTGCTGGCCTTGACCGATCATGACGAACTCGGCGGGTTGAGCGAAGCGCGCGCAGTCGCCGTCCAGCTTGGCCTGCGGTTTGTCGATGGCGTGGAAATTTCCGTATCCTGGGGCGATGATGCGACCGTGCATATTGTCGGACTGGCCATCGATCCCTTCGATGTCGCCCTGGTTGCTGGTTTGACGCAGCTGCGCGGCGGCCGCGATCGACGCGCCATGCGGATCGCGGACGAACTCGACAAGGTCGGCATCCATGATGCTTATCAGGGCGCTTTGCAGTTTGCCGGCAATCCTGCGCTGATGAGTCGTTCGCACTTTGCGCGTCACATCGTCGCGGCGGGGCATGCCGCCGATGTAAAAACGGTTTTTGATTACTGGCTGGCCAAGGGTAAGCCCGGTTATGTCGCGCATGCCTGGGCCACGCTGGCGCAGGCGCTGGCTTGGATACACGGTGCGGGCGGCGTGGCGGTGCTGGCGCACCCGGGGCGTTATCCGCTCAGCAACAAGGAACTGCGCCAGTTGCTGGTCGAGTTTCGCGATCTGGGCGGGGATGGGATCGAGGTATTGTCCGGCTCGTATAACGACAACGAAGTCCGCGAGATCGCCCGTTATGCCCGGGAGTTCGGCTTGCTCGCTTCGCGTGCCTCGGATTTCCATGGGCCGGGCGAAAGCCGCATCGACCTGGGCAGACTGCCGCAATTGCCCGACGGCCTGACGCCCGTGTGGGAAAGGTTTACTTAGCCGCATGGCACAGTTCTTCACCATCCATCCCGAGCATCCGCAGCCTCGCCTGGTCAAGCAGGCCACCGAGATCATTCGCAGCGGCGGTCTGGTGGCCTTGCCCACCGATTCGGCATATGCGATGGTCGGCCATCTTGGCGATGCCGGACTGCTCGATCGCATTCGCAGCATCCGCGGCGTGGATGAGCGCCACCATTTCACCCTGATGTGCCGCGACCTTTCCGAAATCGCCACCTATGCCCGTGTCGATAACGCCCAGTTCCGCCTGCTCAAGGCCACCACCCCGGGCAGCTACACTTTTATTCTCGAAGGCACGCGGGAATTGCCGCGGCGTGTACTGCATCCGAAACGCAAGACCATCGGCTTGCGCATCCCCGACCATGTGCTGGTGCAAGCGCTGCTGGCCGAACTGGACCAGCCGCTATTGACCTCGACGCTGATTTTGCCTGGCGCCAGCGCGCCGCTGGCCGACGCCCAGGAAATTCGCAAGCACCTGGAAAAACGCCTCGATCTGGTGATCGATGCCGGACCCTGCGGCAGCGAGATGACCACCATGATCAATCTCAGCAGCGGGATCCCCGAACTGATGCGCCGCGGACGTGGCCCGCTGGCGCCGTTTGGGCTGGAGGGATAGAAGCAAACGGCAGGGGCGCAGTCTTTGGTAGAATTGCCGCCTCGCCTTTGCCCATTCCCTATGGATAACCTGATTCAGACGCTGGCGGCCATGGCAATCATTGCCTTGCCGGTGGTCTTTGCCATTACTTTGCATGAGGCTGCACACGGCTATGTGGCGCGTTATTTCGGCGACCCGACGGCCTGGCAGCTCGGCCGCGTCAGCATCAATCCGCTGCGCCACATCGACCCGATCGGCACGCTGCTGGTGCCTGCGCTGCTGTACTGGTCCACCGGCGGCGCCTTCCTGTTCGGATGGGCCAAGCCGGTGCCGGTGAATTTTGCGGGACTGGATCATCCCAAGCAGGACATGTTCTGGGTGGCCGTCGCCGGCCCCTTCGCCAACTTGATCATGGCCCTTGCCTGGGCGTTTCTGTTAAAGTTTTCGCTGGGTATGGAAGGGCAGGGCTTTAACGAGGGCTTGCAAGCGATGGCGATGGGCGGGATTCAAATCAACGGCATGCTGATGCTGCTCAACCTGCTGCCGATCCCGCCCCTCGACGGCGGGCGCATCGCCGTGAGCTTGCTGCCCCACCGCCTGGCCTGGCGCTTCGCCCAACTGGAGCGATATGGCTTTGTCATTTTATTGGCGCTGTTGTTTACCCATGTGCTGGATAAGATTCTGGGGCCGTTGATGCGCGGCTTTATATTGATGATTAGTGCTTTGTTCGATATCTGACCAACCTATGTACGCTGAAAAAGTCCTTTCCGGCATGCGCCCCACCGGGCGTCTCCACCTTGGCCATTATCATGGCGTGCTGAAAAACTGGATCAAGCTCCAGCATGAATATCCCTGCCTGTTCTTCGTGGCCGACTGGCACGCATTGACGACCGATTACGACGAGCCGGGCGGCATCGTCGGGAATTCGTGGGAGATGATCGTCGACTGGCTCGCCGCCGGCATCGATCCCTCGCAAGCGACGCTGTTCATCCAGTCGCGCGTTCCCGAGCATGCCGAACTGCATCTGCTGTTGTCGATGATGACGCCGCTGGGTTGGCTGGAACGCGTGCCGACCTACAAGGATCAGCAGGAAAAGCTGATGCACAAGGATCTGACGACCTATGGTTTTCTCGGCTATCCGCTGTTGCAGGCGGCCGATATCCTGATCTACCGGGCCGACAAGGTGCCGGTGGGCGAGGACCAGGTGCCGCATATCGAATTCACCCGCGAGATCGCTCGGCGTTTCAATCACATTTTCGGCCGCGAACCCGGCTTCGAGGACAAGGCCAAGCTGGCGGTGAAGAAGCTTGGCAGCAAGCGCGCCAAGCTTTACCTGGAATTGCGCACGCGTTTCCAGGAGAAAGGCGAGGCGGACGCGCTGGAGCAGGCGCATGCGCTGCTCGATGAAGCCCAAAGCTTGTCGCACGGCGACCGTGAGCGTTTGTTCGGCTACCTGGAAGGTGGCGGCAAGATGATTCTGGTCGAACCCGGGGCGTTATTGACCGAGGCCGCGCGCATGCCCGGCCTGGACGGACAGAAAATGTCCAAGTCATACGGCAATGCGATCACCCTGCGCGAGGATGCCGACACTGTGCGCAAGAAAATCCGTACCATGCAGACCGACCCGCAGCGGGTGAGGCGCACCGATGCCGGCGATCCCGAGAAATGCCCGGTCTGGCAGTTCCATCTGATCTACTCGGACGACAGCGTCAAGCAGTGGGTGCAAACCGGCTGCCGGAGCGCCGGCATCGGCTGCATCGAATGCAAGCAACCGGTGATCGACGCGGTGCTGAAGGAGCAGGAGCCGATGCACGAGCGTGCCCAAGTGTATCTCGACGATCCGCAACTGGTGCGCAACATCATCGCCGACGGTTGCGAGAAGGCGCGCAAGCTGGCGCAGGAGACGATGCGGGACGTGCGCGAGGCGATGGGACTGGATTACTCATGACGGTTGGCATCCTGCCCGATGGCGATCTGGACCCGGCCGAAGCTGCCGCCGCCGGGCTTGCTCAGGCGGCTGCCGAGGCAGCGCATTTCCCCAAGATATATGGCGAGCCGATGCTCGAAATGCCTCGGGATCTGTACATCCCGCCGGATGCGCTGGAAGTCATCCTGGAGTCCTTCGAGGGGCCGCTCGATTTGTTGCTTTACTTGATCCGCAAGGCCAATATCAGCGTGCTCGACATCCCGATGGCCGCCTTGACCCAGCAATACCTGATATATGTGGAGGCGATGCACAAACGCAATCTGGAACTGGCGGCGGAGTACCTGTTGATGGCCGCGATGATGATCGAGATCAAGTCGCGCATGCTGCTGCCTCGGCCACCCAGGCTGGATACGGGCGAGCCGGAAGATCCGCGCGCCGAACTGGTGCGCCGCCTGATCGAGTATGAACAGATGAAGGCTGCCGCCGCCAAGCTCGATGCGCTGCCGCAGGCCGAGCGCGACTACGAGTGGGTGACGGTATGGATCGCCGACAAAGTCGCAGAACGCCAGCCCGCGGTCAGTTTGCAGGATTTGCAAACCGCCTGGCTGGCGCTGATGAAGCAGGCGCGCATCATGCAGCATCACAAGATCAAGCGTCAGGAACTCTCGGTGCGCGAGCACATGAGCCAGATCCTGAGGCGCTTGCAGGGTGGCGCTTTCGTTTCCTTCGACCGGCTGTTCGTGATCGAGGCCGGCATTTCCAGTCTGGTGGTCAGCTTCATCGCTTTGCTCGAACTGGTGCGCGAGAATCTGATCGAGGTTACCCAGAGCGAGGCACTCGCTCCCATCTATGCGAAATTGGCCGATGCAAACACTCTACACTCCTGAAGATTACAAGCGTGTGCTGGAAGTCGCACTGCTTGCCGCCAGCGAACCGCTGCCGCTGGCCGAGCTGAAACGGCTGTTCGACGACGACTTCGACGACGACACCTTGCGCACGCTGCTGGCCGATCTGCGCAGCGACTGGTCGCAACGCGGCGTCGAACTGGCGCAGCTGGCCAGCGGCTGGCGTTTCCAGACGCGCCCGGAATTCCAGCCCTATCTCGATCGCCTGAAGAACGAGAAGGCGCCGAAATATTCCCGGGCAGTGATGGAAACGCTGGCTATCATCGCTTATCGCCAGCCGGTGACGCGCGGCGATATCGAGGAAATTCGCGGTGTGGCGGTTTCCCCCAACATTCTCAAGACGCTTGAGGCGCGCGACTGGATCGATGCGGTCGGCCACCGCGATGCGCCGGGCCGCCCGGTGCTTTACGCCACGACCAGGAAGTTCCTCGATGATCTCGGTTTGCGCAGCCTGTCGGAGCTTCCTCCGCTGGGCGATGTCGAGCGAGTACTGGAGAATGTTGATGCCATCATCCCGCAAACCTAGACACAACACGCCGTTCCGTCCACCGACAGCCAAGGCTCGTCCTGACGGCAAACGCCAGAGCGAGCCTGCCGATTCGGAGAGGGTTCGGCCGCCAAGCGCGTCGCGCCGTGCCGCCGAGGCCGGCCAGCGTTTGGCGGTGTCACCCGACGACTCGATCAAACTGCAAAAAGCGCTCGCCGATGCGGGCTTTGGCTCGCGCCGCGAGTTGGAGGAATGGATTTCCGCCGGTCGGGTCAGCGTCAATGGCCAACCAGCGCATATCGGCCAGCGCATCGGCAAGATGGACAAGGTGCGTGTCAACGGCAAGCTGGTGCATCTGCGTTTTGCCGCCGAGCGTCGCCAGCGTGTGTTGCTTTACCACAAGCCGGAAGGCGAAATTGTTTCGCGCGACGATCCGCAAGGGCGTCCCAGCGTTTTCGACAAGCTGCCGAAGATGCGCGGCGGGCGCTGGATCGCCGTGGGCCGGCTGGATTTCAACTCCTGCGGCTTGCTGGTGTTGACCAATGACGGCGCCCTGGCGGAACGGCTGATGCATCCGCGCAGTGGAATCGAACGCGAATATGCGGTGCGGGTGGTCGGCGAACTGAGCCAGCAGAACAAGCAGCAACTGACCGAGGGCGTGGAACTGGAAGACGGTTTGGCCCACTTTGGGCGACTGCTCGACGGTGGCGGCGAAGGTACCAATCGCTGGTACCGCATTACCATTTCCGAGGGACGCAACCGCGAAGTGCGCCGTATGTTCGAAGCGGTCGGCGTGACGGTCAGCCGTTTGATGCGGGTGCGCTATGGGCCGATACTGATGCCGCCGCGCTTGAAGCGGGGGATGGTATTGGAGCTGGAACCGGCCGAGGTTGCGGCTTTGCAGAAGCAGACATCGGCCGCGAAACCCGCGCAAAGGATGGCAAAAACCCTTGAAGAACCTGAGGAATAAGTTGCTTAGCGGGTGACCCTCATATATAATCAGCTTGTTTTGCAGCGAGCCGATAAGGTTGTGACATAAATGCCGATACAGCTCGTCTGACATTTTCTAGTACTCCTGCGCAGACAAGGCATTGCGCGGTGAGGGAGCATAAGAGGATGGGCGTTAGGCCCATTTTTTTTTGTAGTTGCATTGATGCAGTGTGCGGTATGCAATTGGCTGAATTGATCGATCAGGCGGTGACCGGGCTGGGCTATGAACTCGTGGATTTCGAGACCAGTCCGCGCGCCCGGCTGTTGCGCGTATTCATCGACAAGCCGGAAGGCGTCACTATCGACGACTGCGCTACGGTGAGCAACCATTTGTCGCGCTTGTTTACGGTCGAGAATGTCGATTACGACCGGCTTGAGGTTTCATCGCCGGGACTTGACCGGCCGCTCAAGAAGCCGGCGGATTTCGTGCGTTACGCCGGGAGCCAGGCGCAGTTGCGGATGCGCCTGCCGATCAATGGCCAGCGCACCTATACCGGCGTGCTGGTCGGCATGAAAGATGACTTGGTGTTATTGCAGGGCACCGCAGCGGCATACGAACTGCCGATGGAGCAGATCGAGAAGGCCCGGCTGGTGCCGAAGTTTTGAGGAAATGTGCAAGAGAATGCAGGAGAGCGCAAGATGAGCCGTGAATTATTGTTGCTGGTGGATGCCTTGTCACGTGAGAAGAACGTGCAGAAGGACATCGTGTTCACGGCACTGGAAATGGCGCTGGCTTCCGCGACCAAGAAAAAGATCAATGAAGAAGCCGATGTGCGGGTCGAAGTCGATCGCGAGAGCGGCGAGTTCGAGGCCTTTCGCCGTTGGCTGGTGGTGGCAGACGATCTGGTCGAGAATCCCGAACAGCAGATCGGCCTTGCTGAAGCGCGCAACCAGATCGAAGACATTTCTCTGGATGATTACATCGAGGAAACCCTGGAGCCGGTCGATTTCGGCCGCATCGGCGCCCAGGCGGCGAAGCAGGTCATTTTGCAGAAGATCCGCGACGCCGAGCGCGAACAAATCCTCAACGATTTCCTGGAACGCAAGGAACACCTCGTCACCGGTACCGTCAAGCGCATGGAACGCGGCAACGCGATCATCGAGGCGGGCCGGATCGAGGCGGCGTTGCCGCGCGAACAGATGATTCCGAGGGAAAACCTGCGTCCGGGCGATCGTGTGCGTGCCTGGCTGATGAAGATCGACCGCACGGCCCGTGGCCCGCAACTGATCCTGTCGCGCACCGCGCCGCAATTCATCATGAAGCTGTTCGAACTGGAAGTACCGGAAATCGAAGACGGCCTCCTGGAAATCAAGTCGGCCGCGCGCGATCCGGGGATACGCGCCAAGATTGCCGTCAAATCCAACGATCCGCGCGTCGACCCGATCGGCACCTGCGTCGGCATGCGCGGTTCGCGCGTCACCGCAGTGACCAACGAGTTGGTCGGCGAGCGGGTGGACATCATTCTCTGGTCGGCCGATCCGGCGCAATTCGTGATCGGCGCGCTGGCGCCGGCCGAAGTGTCGAGCATCATGGTCGACGAGGAAAAACACGCGATGGACGTGGTGGTCAGCGAGGACAACCTGGCCATCGCGATCGGTCGCGGCGGTCAGAACGTCCGACTGGCTTCCGAACTGACCGGCTGGACCATCAACCTGATGACGGTGGAGGAATCGCAACAGAAATCGGAACTGGAACACGATGTGATCCGCCAGTTGTTCATAGAAAAGCTGGATGTTGACCAGGAAGTCGCCGACATCCTGATCGAGGAGGGGTTTTCGACGCTCGAAGAAGTGGCCTACGTTCCGCTCACCGAGATGCTGGAGATCGAGGCCTTCGATGAAGCCACCGTCAACGAATTGCGGGATCGTGCCCGCAATGTGTTGTTGACCGAGGCGATCGTCGATGAAGAGCAATTGGAGAACGTTGCAGACGATCTGCTGGAACTCGACGGCATGGACAAGCCGCTGGCCGCCAAACTGGCACGCGGAGGTGTTTGTACCCGCGACGATCTGGCCGATCTGGCGACGGACGAACTGGTGGAAATCAGCGGCATCGAGGAAGAGCGGGCCAAGGCCCTGATTACCACGGCGCGCGCGCATTGGTTCGCAGCAGAATAAGCGCAGGGGATCAGCCATGGCACAGATGAACGTTTCACAATTCGCCAGCGAGCTGAAAATGCCTGCAAGCGCACTGCTTGAGCAGTTGCAAAAGGCTGGCGTCAGCAAGCAGGCGGCAAACGATAGCTTGACCGAACAGGACAAGGCCAAGCTGCTTGAGTACCTGCGCAAATCGCACGGCGAGGTGGAACCGAAAGCCAAGATCACCCTGACGCGCAAGAAGACTTCCGAAATCAAGGCGGCCGATGCCAGCGGCAAGGCCAGGACCATCCAGGTCGAAGTGCGCAAGAAACGTGTCCTGGTTCGGCGCGATGCCCCGGAGCTTGCAGCCGAGACTCCGCCGCAACCGCCCGCGATTGAAGCTCAACCCGAACCCGCCGTGGTGGTGCCTGCGGTTGAACCGGTAGAAAAGCCGGTCGCTGTGCCTGAACCGCTGCCCGTGGCTGCGCCGATTGCAGAAGAAGAGGCGGCGACCGCCGCTGAGGCCAAGGGCAAACATGCGGCGGTGGAAACGGCTGCCGTTCCTGCGGCATCGCCCGCCGAAGCTTCGTCCGAGACGCCGCCGACGGTTGTGCCAGCCGCGCCTTCCCGTACGGTTCGTCATATCATCGGCGCCGAGCAGGCTGCCTTGCGCGAGAAGGAAGCACAGAGACACTCCGAACTGATTGCCCGTCAGACTGCGGAATTCAAGATGAAGCAGGAGCGCGAGCGGGCGCGTTCGAGCGGTCAGGCAGCGTCTGGCGAGGCCGCCAAGAAACCCGTCGAAGTTCCTGCCGCCAAGCCTGAGACCGCCGTTGCCGCAACGGAAAGCGTTACCGGAACGCTGCACAAGCCGACGGTCAAGCCCGAAGACAAGAAGGCTGTCAAGAAGCCTGTCAGCACTACCTGGAAGGAGGATGCGGCCAAGAAGCGCGGCATCAAGACCCGCGGCGAAACCGGTCCCAGCGGTTGGCGCGGCGGTCCGGGCGGTGCCAGGGGGCGTCATGGACGTCAAGGCGGCCACGCTGAAGAAGCGCAGGTCGTTCAGCAACCGGTTGAGCAGGTCATCCGCGACGTGCATGTGCCCGAGACGATCTCGGTTGCCGATTTGGCCCACAAGATGTCGGTCAAAGCCACCGAGGTGATCAAGACCCTGATGAAAATGGGTTCGATGGTCACCATCAATCAGGCGCTCGACCAGGAAACCGCCATGATCATCGTCGAGGAGATGGGGCACCGGCCTTTTGCCGCCAAACTTGACGACCCCGATGCTTTCCTCGAAGAAGAACACGGCAGCGACAAGACCCTCGAACTGACCGCGCGCGCGCCGGTGGTCACGGTCATGGGACACGTCGACCACGGCAAGACTTCGCTGCTCGACTACATCCGCAAGGCGCGTGTGGCCCATGGCGAGGCGGGCGGCATTACCCAGCATATCGGCGCCTATCATGTCGAGACGCCGCGCGGCATGATCACTTTCCTCGATACCCCGGGCCACGAGGCTTTTACGGCGATGCGGGCGCGCGGCGCAAAAGCTACCGACATCGTGATCCTGGTCGTGGCTGCCGACGATGGCGTGATGCCCCAGACCAAGGAGGCGATTGCCCATGCCAAGGCGGCCAATGTGCCGCTGGTGGTGGCGGTGAATAAGATCGACAAGCCGGACGCCAACCCCGAGCGGGTCACGCAGGAACTCGTTGCCGAAAGCGTGATTCCGGAGGAGTACGGCGGTGACACGCCCTTTGTGCCGGTTTCGGCCAAGACCGGCGCAGGCATCGACGAGTTGCTCGAACAGGTGCTGCTGCAAGCCGAGATTCTGGAACTCAAGGCGGCCAAGGCTGCGCCCGCCAAGGGGCTGGTGATCGAGGCACGTATCGACAAGGGCAAAGGGCCGGTGGCGACTATCCTGGTGCAATCGGGTACGCTGCGGCGCGGCGATGCGTTGCTGGTCGGGGCCGTGTTTGGACGCGTGCGCGCCATGCTCGACGAGAACGGCAAGGCGGTGGAAGAGGCCGGTCCATCGATACCGGTCGAGATTCAGGGCCTGACCGATGTGCCGAGTGCCGGCGTTGAGGCCATCGTGCTCGGCGACGAGCGCCGGGCGCGCGAGATCGCGCTGTTCCGTCAGGGCAAGTTCCGCGATGTCAAGTTGGCCAAGCAACAGGCGACCAAGCTGGAAAACCTGTTCGAGAACATGGGCCAGAACGAGGCCAGCCAATTGGCGCTGATCGTCAAGGCCGACGTGCAGGGCTCGCAGGAGGCCTTGGTGCATGCGCTGAACAAACTGTCGACCGGTGAGGTCAAGGTCAATGTGATTCACGCTGCCGTCGGCGGCATCAGCGAATCCGATGTCAACCTGGCTGCCGCTTCGAAGGGCGTCATCATCGGCTTCAACGCACGCGCGGATGCGCAGGCGCGCAAGCTGGCCGAGGGCCTCGGGGTCGAAATACGTTATTACAATATCATTTACGATGCAGTTGACGAGATCAAGGCCGCGATGTCGGGCATGCTGCCGCCGGAGAAACGCGAGCAAGTGATCGGCACGGTCGAGGTGCGGCAGGTTTTCCGCATATCCAAGATCGGTACGGTGGTGGGTGGCATGGTGGTTGACGGGCTGGTCAAGCGCGGCGCGAAAGTGCGCGTGATTCGCAACAGCCAGGTGATACATACCGGAGAGCTGGATTCGCTCAAGCGCTTCAAGGATGATGTCAAGGAAGTCAAGAACGGCTTCGAGTGCGGATTGTCGCTGAAGAACTTCAACGACATCAACGAAGGCGATCAGCTCGAAATCTTCGAGATACAGGAAATCGCGCGCACGCTGTGAAAAGCTATTCACGCGCCAGCCGGGTTGCCGAGCAGATCCGGCGAGAGTTGGCCGAGCTGATCCAGCTGGAGCTCAAGGATCCGCGCGTCAGTCTGGTGACCTTGACGGATGTCGAGATCACCGCCGACTACACCCATGCCAAGGTTTTCTATACATCGTTGGCGGGCGCCGAGCATCTTCCCGAAATTGAGAAAGGCCTCATGCGCGCCAGCAGTTTCCTGCGCCGCGAATTAGGCAAGCGGATCAGCATTCATCATCTGCCGGAATTGCATTTTGTCTATGACAGCTCGGTGGAGCGCGGCACTTATCTGTCCCACTTGATCGACCAGGCCGTCCATTCCAGCGACGAACCTGAATCCAAGGAATAATTCCAACGTGAATGCCCCCCGGCGGCAGCCAAGGTGCGCCATCGATGGCGTTTTGCTGCTCGACAAGCCGGCCGGCCTGACATCCAACGCCGCTTTGCAAGCCGTTCGTCGCCTGTACAACGCCGCTAAAGCCGGCCATACCGGTACGCTCGATCCGCTCGCTACCGGTTTGTTGCCCTTGTGTTTCGGCGAAGCAACCAAGTTTTCCGGGGAGTTGCTCGACGCCGATAAAACCTATGCTGCAACGATACGCCTAGGCATTACCACGGATACGGCCGATGCCGAAGGCCAAGTCCTGGTCGAGCGGCCGGTGCAGGTCAGCTTGGCTCAACTTGAGGAAGCATTACAGCGCTTTACCGGCGAGATCATGCAGGTGCCGCCGATGCACTCGGCTTTGAAGCGTAACGGCAAGGCGCTCTACGAATATGCTCGGCAGGGGATTGAACTGGAACGAGCGCCAAGGCGGGTGACCATCCACTCGATAGCCCTGCATGAGTTTTCCGGCGATTGGGTATCGGTGACGGTCGCCTGCAGCAAGGGCACCTACATTCGCACCTTGGCTGAGGATATCGGCGCGGCGCTGGGTTGTGGTGCGCATCTCCAGGCCTTGCGCCGCACCCGTATCGGCTGCTTGCGCTTGGAGCAGGCCGTGGCATTGTCTGCATTGGAAGCGCTGGCTCCCGCGCAACGCGCTGCGTTGCTGTGGCCTGCCGATGCGCTGCTCGATGGTTTGCCCCGCGCCGACCTCGACAGCAGCGATGCCGTGCGTCTCGGTCATGGACAGCCGGTCCGCTGGAACGGTCCGGCGGGCCGCTGGCGCGCCTACGCAGGCGGTTCTTTCCTCGGCCTTTGCGAGCTGGCTGCCGATGGCTGGCTGAGCCCACGCCGTTTGATCGCCACGGCGGATGAAAATACTCCCGCAAATACTTGAGTCCACAGTCTGACTCCGGCTATAATTCTTTGTTTTCCAAGAAACCCAAAGAGAAACCAGATGGCAATTTCCACTGTTGAAAAAGCAAAAATTGTTGGTGACTTCCAGCGCGCTCAAGGCGACACCGGTTCACCGGAAGTTCAGATAGCGCTGCTCACTGCGCGTATCAACGGCCTGACAGGGCATTTCAAAGCCAATGTCAAAGATCATCACTCGCGTCGGGGCTTGCTGATGATGGTTAACCAGCGCCGTAAACTGCTAGATTACCTGAAGCGCAAGAATGCCGATGGCTACCGCACGCTGATCGGTCGCCTCGGCCTGCGTAAATAAGCCGAGAACTTGCACAATATTCGGAGTGTAAGTTTGTGAGGTGTGAGGTGTGCTTTAGGCTCCCACACTCCCCGGCAGACCGTACTGACACGCCGGCGCCGACCAGATGATGGCTGCGCCGGCGTTGTTGTTTTTGGGTGCATTGGCCATTTGATGATGGCCGGTCGCCCCATGTAGATATGATGAAAGGATAGTCTCTTGCTCAACCTAACTCCCTTTAAGAAAAGCTTTAGCTACGGCGCCCACGCCGTCACCCTGGAAACCGGCGAAATTGCTCGCCAAGCGGGCGGTGCGGTATTGGTCTCGATGGATGACACGGTAGTTCTGGCCACTGTGGTTGCTCAACCGAATCCCAAGCCCGGCCAGGACTTTTTCCCTTTGACTGTCGATTACGTAGAAAAAGTCTATGCCGCTGGCCGCATTCCGGGAGGCTTCTTCAAGCGCGAAGGCCGTCCATCGGAAAAGGAAACCCTGACCTCCCGACTGATCGACCGTCCGATACGCCCCTTGTTTCCTGAAAACTTCACCAATGAAGTGCAGGTGATCGTTCATGTGCTGTCGAGCAATCCGGAAGTCGATCCCGACATCCCGGCGCTGATCGGAGCTTCGGCGGCACTGGCAATTTCCGGGGTGCCTTTCAATGGGCCCATCGGTGCCGCGCGCGTTGGTTACATCGATGGCCAGTACGTGATGTGTCCGACCCTGTCGCAGCTCAAGGAAAGCCAGCTTAACCTGGTCGTGGCGGGCACTGCTACGGCGGTGCTGATGGTCGAATCGGAAGCACGGCAACTGTCCGAGGAAACGATGCTCGGCGCCGTGGTGTTCGGCCATGAGCAAATGCAGGCTGCCATCAACGCCATCAATGAACTGGTCGAGGTTGCCGGTAAACCCGAATGGGAATGGCAGGCGCCTCCGAAGGATGAAGCCCTGATCGCCAAGGTGTCTCAACTCGCCGAAGCCGAACTGCGCGAAGCCTATCGCATTACCCAGAAACAGGCCCGCACATTGAAGACCCGCGAAATCGCCAGCAAAGTCGTTGCTGCATTGACTGAAAGCGATGCCGCCGTTGATCCCAACACCATCAAGAACCACTTGTTCGATCTGGAAGCCAAGATCGTCCGCAACCAGATACTCAACGGCGAACCACGCATCGACGGTCGCGATACGCGGACTGTGCGTCCGATCGCCATCCGCAACAGCGTGTTGCCGCGCACCCACGGTTCGGTGCTGTTCACCCGGGGAGAAACCCAGGCGCTGGTGGTGGCCACGCTCGGCACCGGGCGCGACGAGCAGATCATGGATATGTTGCAGGGCGAGTACCGCGAACGCTTCATGCTGCATTACAACATGCCGCCTTTTGCCACCGGCGAGACCGGCCGTGTCGGCACGCCGAAACGTCGTGAGATCGGCCACGGCCGTCTTGCCAAGCGTGCGTTGATTGCCGTATTGCCCACTCCGGAAGAATTCGGCTATAGCATGCGCGTCGTTTCGGAGATCACCGAATCGAACGGCTCCAGCTCGATGGCCTCGGTCTGCGGCGGTTCACTCGCCCTGATGGACGCCGGGGTGCCGCTCAAGGCGCATGTGGCCGGCATTGCCATGGGCTTGATCAAGGAAGGCAACCGCTTTGCCGTGCTGACCGACATTCTCGGCGACGAGGACCACCTCGGCGACATGGACTTCAAGGTGGCCGGCACCGACAGCGGTATTACTGCCTTGCAGATGGACATCAAGATTCAGGGGATCACCAAGGAAATCATGCAGGTGGCGCTGGCCCAAGCCAAGGAGGCGCGTATACACATCCTCGGCCTCATGAAGGCCTCGATGGCCGGCCATCGCGAAGAAGTTTCCAACTTTGCACCGCGCATGATCACCATGAAAATCAATCCGGAGAAGATTCGTGATGTAATCGGCAAGGGCGGTGCGGTGATTCGGGCACTTACCGAAGAGACCGGCGCCGTCATCGACATCGAAGACGACGGCACCATCACCATTGCTTCGGTTAGCGCCGATGCGGCCCAGGCCGCCAAGAAACGCATCGAGGACATCACGGCGGAAGTTGAGGTCGGACGGATCTACGAGGGTACCGTATTGCGTCTGCTGGACTTTGGCGCCATCGTCAGCTTGCTGCCCGGCAAGGATGGCTTGTTGCACATCTCGCAAATCGCCAATGAGCGCGTCAATGCCGTGGCCGACTACCTCAAGGAAGGCCAAGTGGTCAAGGTCAAGGTTATTGAGACAGACGACAAAGGCCGCGTGCGTTTGTCGATGAAGGCGGCTCTTCCCGCTCCTTCCGTCACTTCGGAGCAAGCACCGCAGTAGAGAGAGTCTGACCAGACAAATAAAAAAGGACGCCTGTGCGTCCTTTTTTATTGTCCGGCTTATTGCCCGGCTGTGTGGCGAGCGCGATTTACTTCGCCACCTGTTTCTCCCTGAGCTCTTCCAACGTCTTGCAGTCTATGCAAAGCGTCGCCGTTGGGCGAGCTTCCAAGCGTTTTAGGCCGATCTCGACGCCACAACTGTTGCAGTAGCCATATTCGCCGTTCTCGATACGATCCAGCGCCTCGTCGATTTTCTTGATGAGTTTGCGTTCGCGGTCGCGGTTGCGCAATTCCAATGCAATATCCGATTCCTGACTGGCACGATCATTCGGGTCGGCGAATACGGTCGCCTCGTCCTGCATGGTGTGGACTGTGCGTTCCACGTCCCCCAACAACTCTTCCTTGAGGGTCTGTAGTATTTTGCGGAAATGAATTTGTTGCTTGTTGTTCATATATTCCTCCCCCTTTTTCACCGGGTAGGGTGGAAGCTGTTTATGCTGGAAATCATCTGCCATTGGGTTGAGGTTCGTCAGCGGAAAAGGGAGCTTTATAAACGAAATGCGCGCGCGCCGCAAGCGAAAAAATTCTACTTCATGGGTGAGTGGAAAATTTGACCCGCATCGATGGTATGCGTACAATACGCCGCTCTCGGGGCGTAGCGCAGCCCGGTAGCGCGCTTGCTTTGGGAGCAAGATGTCGGAGGTTCGAATCCTCTCGCCCCGACCAGTGACCGATGGGTGCCCGTAGCTCAACTGGATA
>JBAYVU010000050.1:0-22353 GCA_041674385.1 Sterolibacterium sp. | reverse complement strand
TCCGGGCAAGAAAATCGCGCTGCCGGGCGTGCCGATCAAGCTCTCCAAGACCCCCGGCAAGGTGGAAAGGCCCGCACCCACGGTGGGTCAGAACAACGAGGAAATATACTGCGGCCTGCTGGGCTACTCCAAATCAGAATTGGCCCAGTTGCAAACCGATGGAATCGTCTAAAATCTGGACTACCCGATACATTCTTCCGATTTTATATCGGATGACATTGGAATACAATGAGCAACCGGCACTTCCACCTGTCCAGGACTGACGCCTGCCTGACGCTGCAGTTGCATGATCCATTCTCGGCGGCCGTCACTTCGACGGCAATGGCAGGCGACATCGAAAGCCTCTGTAGTCAGATCGACAGCGATCCAGAGGTGCGCGTTGTCATACTCGTCTTCGATGGATATCCCACAAGCGACACCAGTGGAAACGACGTTGGCGACCCTGTCGCTGGCGCTTCCATTGTCGATGCCGTCGCCCGAATATCCAAACCCGTCATCTGCACACTTGGCAATGGCGCGACAGGTCCTGGTCTTGAGCTAGCGCTGGCCTGCGACATTCGGATATCGACTACCGACGGCAGGTTTTCATTGCCACAGATTCGGAAAGGTCTCATCCCATACGCGGGCGGAACGCAACGGCTTCCCCGTCTTATCGGGCCGGCGAAGGCCCTCGAGATGCTGCTGACCGGTGTATCCATTGATGCCGAGGAAGCATGCCGAATCGGATTGGTGCATCAAGTCGTTCCCGCAGCCGATCTGGCTGCCACAGCAAGCGCACTCGCACTCGGCATGGCTGCGGCTGCGCCGCTCTCCATGAAACTGGTGAAGGAAGCTATTTATTCCGGCATGGATATGACACTGGACCAAGGCCTGCGGATGGAGTTGGATCTTTATCTGCTGCTGTTTTCCACCGAGGATCGCACAGAAGGCATCTCGGCATTCCGGGATAAGCGCGCTCCGAAGTTTATCGGATCCTAGGTCCGTCCGATGAATTCGTTCGCTACGATCCAGTATCGGCGTGTCGGTCGTATCGCTTACGTAACGCTCAACCGCCCCCAGGTCTTGAACGTTTTCAGTGTGCAGATGCGCGATGATCTCTTCGAGGTACTGAGCGCGATCCGCCTGGATGATGAAATATGCATACTGGTACTGAACGGTGCCGGCGATCGAGCATTCTGCGCCGGTGCAGACCTGAGCGAATTCCTGACTGCCCCATCAGCGCTGGCTGCGCGGCACATCAGGGCAATGCGCGATCTTTGGGGCCTGATGCGCGCTATGCCTCAACCGGTTATATGCGCCCTCCACGGATACGTACTCGGCTCAGGTGTCGAACTCGCGATGTTCTGCGACATCCGGATAGCTGCCAGCGACACCATATTCGGATTGCCCGAGGTGCATCTGGGGATTTTACCGGGTGCCGGCGGCACGCAGACCGTGCGACGGGCCATTGGTTTGTCGCAATCGCTATCCATGATGCTCGCAAACCGTCGTATAAACGCCGAAGAGGCCTTGCGTTGCAGGATGTTGAACCGCGTCGTAGGCCGGGACGAACTTGCCGATACGGTGGAGGAAATGGCTGCTTCCATCGCCGGTCACAAGCAAGAGACTGTGCGCGCACTCAAGCAACTTGTGATGCGCGGCACGGATTTGAGCCTGCTGGAAGGGTTGCGGATGGAGCACCGCCGCGTATGCTGAGGAACAACCTGAACGAACTGGACAAACCAGAAGCTCTCATCGCAATCGCTGAGTTTTAGCTAATTTTGGCTTGACTGTAGTGCCTATTTGTGAAATTATTGTAACATCGTTATCGTAGGTTACCGATACACAAAGCTAGGACTGTAGCAATGCTTGACGCATCGCAGATTGTCCTTCCCGAATGCCAAGTCGGCGTGATGAACAAAACCATATAGCCAGCCCACGGTTTACAGCAGTAGCTTTTTAGTAGTAGTTGTACTCTCTGACTTCAAGTCTGCCTTGTTGATCACGAGACTTCATTACAAGCCCATCATAAACATAATTGGAGGACATCAAATGGATAAGGAAACAAATCGACTCGTAGAACTTGCACTCGCATGGTGCGGCCCTGCCTTCGTGGTCGGCTACATCATTTTCTGGGCAATCCTGGGTCACTACATTCCACCACCAAACATGATGGGAATGACCCCCGAACAAATGATCTCGGAGTACTACGGAAAGTATCAGACCGACATTGAAATCGGGATGATCGGTTGTTGCGTTATCGGGTTGCTTTATCTGCCTTGGTCGATAGTTCTGGCCACCAAACTGAGGAACGAGGATGGTACGCTGGGCGCGCTAAGCTATATGGAGATGGCGGGAGGCTTGCTCACTGGATGGCTGCTCGCCTTTTGCCCGGCCATGTGGGCTGCTTGTGCGTTCTTCGCGACAACAATGGAGCCAGCGACCATAAAATTGCTTCATGTCACAACATGGTTCATTTACGACTGCACGTTCATGATCACTACCATACAGACTACCGGTCTGGGGGTCTATACGATTTTGAACAAGAAGCAAACGCTGTTCCCCGCTTGGGCCGGATGGTGCACCATTGCAGTGGGAATCACCTTCTTCCCCTTGGTGCTGATGCCCTTTGTGCCGGGAGGCCCGTTCGGCGTAGGCGGCACGTGGAATTTCTTTGTCGTATTCAGTGTCTGGCTGTTCCTGTTCTTTTCCCCCTACGCCTACTTCTTACTCAAATCCTTGAGGAAGGAAGAGGGTCCCGCTCTCTCAGCGGCCCATTCTCGCTAGCATGGGTTTAGCCGAGTAATTCTCAAGGTGCCGGATCTCCGGCACCTTGGGTTTTATCGAGGGCCTCTTGCAGAAGCGGCCTCGCAGAATTGATACCCGCCTTGCTTTTCGCACACGCTGGTATTATTTGGCGTAAATCTCTTTTTTGGGTAGGGCGCTTCTGTGAATTTCCCGGTTTTCGGGCAACTTGCGATGAAATGTCGGAGAACGTTTAGTGTCGAATCACGCTAACCAAATATCGAGCAAAGTACTTCTTACCCAGCCTGGTACGGACGGACTATGGACCTTCGTATTCATCGACATGGCCATTTTCCTGCTGATCTTCTTTACGTTCATGGCCGAGCGGATGGGGAACCTTGAATTATATTCGGCATCCCAACTCCGACTGAACGAAATCTTTGGACTGGCGAACACGCTAATCTTATTGACGAGTTCCTGGATGGTCGTGGAAGCGGTTCATGCAGCACGTGCGCGTAAAGCGAAGAAGGTTTCAGCCAACCTGACCTTGGCGCTTATTCTGGGATGCGCTTTCGGGGTTTCCAAGCTCATCGAATATTATTCGAAATTTACGAATGGCATAACACCAGCGACCAACCCATTTTTTTCTTATTATTTTTTTATGACTTTCGTCCACTTTCTGCATGTCATCGCGGGGATGATTTTCATTTTTCACTACCGCAACACCGCGAAATCATGCACCGATTCCAGTCGATACCTGACGGGGTTGGAAAACGTCGGTCTTTTCTGGCACTATGTCGACGTTTTATGGATTTTCATTTTTCCCGTTCTCTATTTGGTGGGTCGACAATGATTTCCAACATCGTTAATTTGCCTTCGGCCGTGTGGGCAATCCTCGTTGCCTTGACGTGCATTTCTGTAGCACTTGTGGAAGAAGGCTTACCTCAGGCAGCGACATTCGTCGTAGTCATCATCGCCGCCATCAAGTCACGCTTTGTCATTCTTCACTACATGGAAGCGAAACACGCCGCCAAGCATTGGAAGTTTCTGTACGAAACCTGGAATTTTGCCGTGGCCGCGACCATCATTATTGGTCAATACATGGCATTAAACCATTGAACTGCCCAATATCGACGAGCGCCAGTCCAGCGTCAAGGCTGGACTGGCTAGAGAGTTAGAAACCTGCGTATCAGGAATCCCCGCGGCTTTCGGTCTACGCCGCCAGCCTTTCTCTCTTTTGTTTTCTTTGGTTGTACTCCAACAGGGCACTGATGGCACGCGCGGCGCTCGAAGCAGAAAAGAACACGGGAAACTTGGCCAAGACCAGCTCCTGGAACAGGGGAAATATCAAGGCCTGTTGTTCTGGCGAAACGCTGAGTTCGATTACTGCCACCGCCGGCTTGGAACAGCCCTTCATCGCCGTTACTATCATCTCGGCAAATTCGGGTATCTTGCCGCTTGATTTGGATGAGAACAGACCAGCGCTCAGAAAAACCAGCAACAAGTCTATCACCGACGAAGCAGTGGTGACCTCCGCCATCTTCACCAGCTTGCCGGGCTGCCACATGTCTTGGGAATAGTCGACCGGGTTGCGCAGAATATTCCCCGCGTCCGAGCTAAACTCGCGCAGTCGCTCGACAACATCCTGAGGAAGCGCGGGTACCGACAACCCGGTCTTCTCGACCTGATCCGTCATCATCACGCTGGCTCCCCCGCCCGCACCGACCACCAGCGTTCTGTTACCTTGAGGCACAGGCATGAAGCGCAGCGCCACCAGAACGTCGACCATCTCGTCCATACTGGACACGCTGATCACACCAGTCTGCTTATACAGCGCATCCCATGTTGCCTCGCTGCCAGCCAGCGCTCCGGTATGCCCAAAGACCGCTCTGGCGCCACCTGCAGTGACTCCCCCCTTGAGCAATACGACAGGTTTCACCGCCACAGCTTTTTCCAGCGCCTTTCGGAAACGTCGCCCATCCTTTACGCCCTCGATATAAATGGCGATGATTTCGGTAGCGGGGTCATCGGCCAAGTACTCGAGAATGTCCGATTCGCCCAGGTCGCAGGCGTTGCCAAAGCTGAACGCCTTGCTAAAGCGGATACCCCGGGTCGCCGACCGCCTGACCAACTGGTTCACATTCGCCCCACTCTGGCTGATAAAGGCGACAGGACCGGCCTCCTTGGGAAAGTCCGGATCGATGGCAAGATGCGTTTCTGGGCAGTAGATCCCCATGCAGTTAGGGCCGAGCAGCCTGATCGAGGTCTCGCGCCCAGCAGCCACCAGCTGGCGCTCCATCTCTGCACCT
Organism: Sterolibacterium sp.; assembly: GCA_041674385.1. GTDB lineage: Bacteria > Pseudomonadota > Gammaproteobacteria > Burkholderiales > Rhodocyclaceae > JACRAR01. The sequence goes on along the minus strand of JBAYVU010000050.1, from coordinate 17,320 downwards.
TCTTTGCTGCCTGTTTCGCTGAAGCCGGCGGTGCAGAAATGAACGACCTTCGTGCCCTTACTGGCGCATTGCCTTACCAGTTCTGCCGAGGCCCTTGCTGGTACGGTGCTGATGACATAATCGATCGTCGAGGGAACCTCTTCGAGACTGGTGTATACCTTGCGTCCCCGGATCTCGCCGCCCTTGGGATTCACCAGGAATATCGGTCGATCGAACCCGAACTCCAGGAGAGAATCGAGGAACGTCCTGGTCCAATGTTCCGGGTTGTTGACAGTGATGCCAACGAGCGCCACGGATTCCGGCCGCACGACTACGTCCAGGGGGTTTTTCGTCGATTGCAAGGCGTTATTGCCACTCTTCTCGCGTAACATAATTTTCTCCTATGGAATGGTCCGGCATGCTGGACACCACTCTAATTCCACAGACTGCCTGACAACTCGGAATGAAGCTTACAGCCTATCCGATGAACAGGGACACAGTCCGATTAATCCAGAATTCCGGTATTCAAAGCTCAGGCAACACGCCAGTCAACTGGCTGCTGGCGCCGTATCGAGGCCGGCCTGCTACGGTGATTACCGGGTCAAATTGCTGATGTTTGGCGCTCCAGGAACGGCGCGACGTTGCCGATACCCCAGCGCATATTCCGCGATCATCGCACGGTGCAGGTCATTCGACCCCTCAACGATCTGAAACACCTTGGCATCCCTAAAGTACCGACTTACCGGATACTCATCGGAAACTCCGTAGGCGCCGAGTATCTGCACTGCATCGGTCGCGCATTTCATTGCCACGTCTCCAGCATACATCTTGGCCATCGAAGCTTCGTTGCGAAAGTCGCCCGCGCCCTGATCCTTCAGCCAGCCTAGACGGCGGGTCAAATAACGCGCCGTTTCGACGCCGATGACCATATCGGTGATCTTCGATTGCACCAGTTGAAACTGCCCTTCGGGCTTGCCGAAGATGATTCGTTCCTTCGCGTATCCCACCGACGCGTCTAGGCATGCCTGGGCAATACCCACCGCGCGCGAGGCGACTGACAATCGCCCGTTCTCTACTGCACACATCGCCACCTGGAACCCTCCGCCCTCCTCGCCGACGAGCTGTGAGCGGTGGACCCGTACGTTGTCCAACACCAGTTCTCCCGTGCAGATCGGCCGGAATCCCAGCTTGTTTTTGAATGGCCTGACGCTCAAACCCGGCGTATTCCGGTCAATGATGAACGCGCATATGCCCTTGGACTTCAATGACCGATCCAGCGTGGCGAAGGTCAGGAAGAAGGAGGCGATGTCAAGATTGCTGATCCATATCTTTGCCCCGTTAATGATGTAATCGTCTCCATCACGTCGCACGGTCGTTTCCATGGCGGCCACGTCCGACCCTGAGTGCGGTTCGGTCACACCGGAAGAACCATGAATGCGTCCCTGCGCCAGCGGCTTCAGATAGCGTTCCTTTTGTTCCTCAGTCCCGTAATGAAGAATGCCCGACCCCACAAGCCCGCTGGGAAACGACACGAGGCAGGCAAGCATATGGCAAACTCGCGAGAGTTCTTCGATCATGACGGCGTAGCTGACGAAGTCCATGTCGGCCCCGCCATAGCATTCCGGAACAACGCCTCCCATCATCCCCATTTCACCGAGTTCTTCCAGGAGGTCCAGCGGCATCCGCTCCTCCCGGTCGTACTCTGCAACTCGCGGCGCGACCTTTTCGGTCGCGAAACGCCGCATCGTATCCTGCAGCAGGCGCTGCTCCTCATTAAGCGCAAAATCCATCGTTGCTATCCTTCAAGGAAACGCTGAATTACCGATCGGGCCTGACGTCAGGTTTTTCACGGCGCAGAACAACGGCCGATGAAACAGCTGACGTCGTCCGGGTTCGAGTGGTACGACAAGGCACCTGCGGCGAGCAGGTGCTGATATCACGGCTTCCGTTTACGGTTTGCCTAGATCTCGGCCAAAAATCGCCACGGTGCTCAGCGACGGTGGTCCGCCGAAATTGTGGGTCAGTCCCAAGCGCACGTCCTTGAGTTGACGTTTCGATGACTGGGCCTTGCCCTGCATCTGCTTGTAGACTTCGTAGGCCATTCTCAACCCGCTTGCCGCGACCGGGTGGCCGAAGCATTTCAGACCACCATCGGTGTTCACCGGCAGGCCGCCGCCGTCGATGTCGAAGAATCCCGACATCACGTCTTCGGGCGCTTTGCCACGTGCGCTAAAGCCGAGATCCTCGTAAATCGCCAGTTCGGTAACCGTGAAGCAATCATGCACCTCCGCGATGTCGAGTTGCGTCCGTGGATCCGTGATCCCGGCCTGCTGATAGGCCTGCTGAGCGGACTTGACCATCGAGGGGAAGCTCGTCCAACCGAAACCAGGCCTAAACTGCGGCAGACCGGAATCGGCTGCCATGCCAAGACCCTTGATATACACCGGATCGGGTCGGAACTGCTTGGCAATATCGGCGCGACAGAGAATCATCGCGGCGCCGCCATCGCTGTTGCCGCAGCAGTCGAACAAACCCAGAGGCCAGGCGATGATCGGCGCTTTTAACGCCTGCTCGACCGTGATCTCGTTGTGGAAGTGTGCCTTGGGATGCATGGAGCCGTTGTGGTGATTCTTCACGGCGATGCGCGCCAAGACCTTCTTGCCTTCCTCCGGACTGATGCCGTACTCGTGGAAGTAACGCGTGCCGATCATGGCGAAAGAACCGGGAGACGAACGACGCGCCTCGTAGACCGGACTCATCCCTCTGCCCGTACCAAGGCCGCCAAAGCCCGTGTCTTTCAATTTTTCCACGCCGAGCACTAGCACAATATCATAAAGCCCGCTGGCGACGCCCAGCGCTGCTGAACGCAAGGCTTCGGTCCCCGTGCAGCACCAGTTCTCATTGCGGGAGATGGGAATGTCGCGTAGCTTCAGCGCTTCTGCCGGGACCGTGCCCGAAGAACCGATGTATGCGCCGATGCCCTGTCCCATCCAACAGGCTTGAATCGCTTCCGGTCCAATGCCGGCATCCTCAAAGGCTTCATATGCAGCCTCGATCGCCAGATCGTTCAATCCAGCGTCCCACCGTTCGCCAAACTTGGTACAGCCCATCCCGATGATGGCGACTTTGTCCATGATGCTTTCCATCGCTATTTGCCTCCGCCTCGGACTGGCCGACATTTCCAAAAATAGTTGTAGTAACCGGCACCTTCATACATGAGCCGGAACGTCAGTTCTACCGGCATGCCGACGCCGACCTTCCATGGATCGCAGTCGGTCATCAGTCCGTAGAAACGCGCCTTGTTGCCGTCTATTTCGACGACCGTCTGAACGATGGTCGGATCGTCGCTGCGTCCGGCCAACGTATCGACGGAGTAGGTGAATACCGTGCCACGCTGGTCGCTCAGACGAACCTCATCAAAGTCGTCCTTGCTGCGGCACGTATGGCAAACGCGCTGTATCGGAAAGGCTACCGTGTCGCATTTACGGCAACGGGAGGCATGGCAGCGCAACGCCGAAGGCTCGTCGCGCCAGGAAGCCGTCGCCGAGGGATTAAGACGAGAGGGATCGTCAGGAATGACTTCCACCAATTCGCGCGCCGACAGATAGCGCTGGTAAATCGATAGCATCTGTTTCGAGGAGAGGAACCCCTGGACACCCCGCTGGCCAGCGGCTTGACGCATTTCTCCGGCTCGCAATACCAAGGCGTCGGCGCCATCCGCATAAGACACGACGGTGACGATGCCGCCCTTCGGCGTGGCTTGCAACGCGGCGCTCAACCCGAGAAGCGCATGAGCGGCGCCGGTATCGCCAATAGTTTTGGCGAAGTTATCCTGACATTTCTCCGCGGGCAGACCCAAACCCTTAAACACACGCGATTGCGTCGCAGAACTGCCGCCGCTCAGAACCAGCCGGTCGATATCCTTCACCGTGATACCGGCACGCTCCAGCGCCGTCTTGAGCGCACGATCCATCGCCGGCATGCAGCATTCCGTTTGGACCCAGCGATCTTCCCAGCTCTGCACGTAGGTATCGTCCGCTTTGCGCCAGACATCCATCAGCGCGTCGCAGAACGAGAACGAGGCAGCCAGAGTCGCGCCCTCTCCTTCGCTGCTAACGAGCACAGCCGCCGCCGCATCACCGAAAGACTGTTCCTGGTCGGAACGCGGGTAGCCAAGACGGCAGTCAGCGGCCACCACCAGGACTGATTTTGCGGCACCGGCCTTGACGGCATTGAAGGCAGCGAGCAGCGCGTTGGTGCCCGCTCTCAGGGTGTTCCCAAAGTCGGCCGTAGCGATGTTCTCGGGAAGATCGACCGCAGCAGCCAGCAGAGACGCCGTCTGCTTCTCCTTATAGGGAGCGGTAGTCGAAGCAAAGTAAAGAGCGTCAATCTTGCTCCTGTCGATGCCGGCGAGGCAATCGACGGCAGCCTCGACCCCCATTGTGAGGCTATCCTCATCGTGGTTCGCTACCGCACGTTCCCCACCGAGTGAGCTGCGGCCCCAAGCTTGGGCGATGGTATCACGCGATAAGCGCTGTATAGGAATATACGCACCAGTCGCGACAATGCTTGCTCTATCCAATGCTAACCTCCTCTTCGGTCTGGCAAGAAACGGGTTCTTCCGTCTTTAAGATCCGATGCGACGATCTATTCCAACTCTACCAACTCTATCACCACCAGATCGGTAAAGATCAGCGCACGCTATTTGTAACCTGTGCTCATTAAACCTGAAATTTTGGAATAATGCAATAAGGAAATTTTAATTGTTGCGGGTTTTTGATTGGTGTTGGAGTCCCGCGCAGCATACCTCGGACTCAAACTATGCCTGACTCAGAAGTTATACTAAGGAGGTCAGCGAAGTCGCACAATAAGTACGGCAAGTTCCGAGCACAAGCTGTTGGTAGATTACCTATTTTGCTTTCATCAATTTTCAGGAGTATCCAATGAGCAAAGCGCTGTGGATCAAGGAAAACCTCGAAAAAAATGAAGAGTACGCGGGAATCATCCTTGGCAAAGACGGAGCGCCGGATTATCACTTGATTCTGCTACCCGGCAAAATTGAAGACGCCAACTGGAAAGACGCTTTGGCATGGACAAAGAAAATCGGCGGCGATCTGCCAACGCGCCGCGAACAGTCTCTGTTGTTTGCCAACCTCAAGGAGCACTTCGAGGCGCGCTGGTACTGGTCAAGTGAGCAGAATGCCTCGCACTTTATCTACGCCTGGGGCCAGTACTTCGACGACGGCGGTCAGGACTGCGGCAACTTGGGAACCAAGTTCCGGGCGCGGGCTGTTCGCAGGCTGGAAATTCAATCGTCCTAAGAATCTCATTTCGAAACCTGTACCACGTCAAGAACTCACCTTGGACTCAATTTACTTCGGGTCCCACGTCTTCGAACCCTTGACCGATCGATAGCGAGAACTTGACGTAGCCGCTTCTCCTACAGCGCCACCATGCCGCCATCGATGATGTGCTCGGCACCGGTAATGAAGGAAGCTTCATCCGATGCCAGAAAAACCACCAGGTTGGAGACCTCGGACGATTCGGCAAGGCGCCCAAGCGGAATCTGCTTGAGGGCTTCTCCACCGCCTTCATCCGTGGCGGCAACCATCATTGGCGTGCGGATGTAGCCGGGGTGTACCGAGTTGACGCGGATATTCTTGTGGCCAAAGTCCACTGCCACTTGTTTTGTCATCCCGCGCACAGCAAACTTGCTGCCAACGTAGGCAAGGCTGGGTGCGCCATAGATAGCGACCATGCCTGCTACCGAGGAAATATTGACAATCGATCCTCCCCCAGCCTTGAGCATCGAAGGAATCACCGCCTGCATGCCGAGAAACACGCTTAACTGATTGACGGCGCAAACCTGAAGAAAATCCTTTTCCGACATGTCAATGATATTCGCAATCGGGCCAAGGATTCCTGCGTTGTTAACCAGCACGTTAATCGTGCCGAAACGCGCTTCGCCTTGTTCGATAACTTTCTGCCAGTCTGCGTGTTTTGACACATCATGGGCGATGAACATTGCATTGTCGCCGAGTTCCTTCGCGATTTTTTGTCCTGCGTTCACGGATACATCGGTCATGATGACCTTGGCTCCCTGCTCGACAAACATGCGTGCGTGCGCTTCACCCATTCCCTGGGAAGCACCAGTGATCACCGCAACCTTTCCCTTTAACCTGGACATTGATTCTCTCCTCTCGTCTTATTTGAAACTTTCGTCAATATAACGAAAAAGGCCAACCATCGGTCGATTTACGTTCACCCCAATTCGATCAGCAAATCCTTGGCATCAATCTTGTCCCCTGGTGCGACATAGACTTTGAGCACCATTGCATCGCGCTCGGCACTGATCACGGTCTCCATCTTCATGGCCTCGATGGACACCAGAGGCGCCCCTTTGGCCACCTTCTGCCCCGCTTTCACCATCACGGTCGCAGCCATACCCGGCATGGGCGCGGCGACGTGACCTGGGTTGCCCAAGTCGGCCTGGGCACGCTTGGGCGCAGTCACGCTGGCGCCGGCCTTGGGTACCTTGATGTGGCGCGGCTGGCCGTTAAGTTCGAAGAACAGTTTGACCATGCCCTGTTCGTCAGTCTCGGTACGCCCGGCAAGCTTGATCAGCAGCGTCTTGCCCGGATCGATGTGCACTGCGATTTCTTCGCGCTCGCCCAAGCCATAAAAGAATATCGGGGTCGGCAACTGCGTCACGTCGCCATAGTGGGAATGATGTTCGGCATAGTCCACGAAGACCTTGGGATACATCAGGTAGGAGGCGAGTTCGGTATCGCTCATGTGCCGGCCGATAGCCTTTTCTGCCTGGGCACGCAACGCGTCAAGATCGGCAGGCGGCATGATTGCGCCGGCGCGACCAGCCAGAGGTTCTTTTCCCTTCAAGACTTTCTTCTGCAACTCAGGCGGAAAGCCCTCAGGCGGAAATCCCATCTCGCCACGGAACAGAGAGACCACCGACTCGGGGAAAGCGATTTCCTTGGCAGGGTCAGCCACCTCTTGCGGCGTAAGATCGTTGACCACCATGAACAAGGCCATGTCGCCCACCACCTTGGAGGTCGGTGTCACCTTGACGATGTCGCCGAACAGTTGGCTGACTTGAGCGTAGGCTTCCGAAACTTCCGCCCAGCGATGCTCAAGCCCCATCGGACGAGCCTGTTCGCGCAAGTTGGTATATTGACCGCCGGGCATTTCGTGGCGGTATACATCCGACGTACCGGAGCGGATATCCGATTCGAAGGGTAAATAGAACTTGCGCACGCCCTCCCAGTAGCGCGAGAACGGTTGCATTCGCGCCGCCGACAAGCCGGAGTCGCGGCTGGAGCCCTCAAGTGCCGCCACGATGGCGCCGAGATTGGGTTGCGAGGTCAGACCGCTCATCGCATCGATGGCGCCATCCACCGCGTCCACCCCCGCTTCGATGGCCGCCAGCACGCTGGCCAGCGAGGCGCCGCTGGTGTCGTGGGTATGAAAGTGGATCGGCAGCCCGATTTCCTGCTTCAGCGTCGCGACCAGTTTGCGCGCAGCAGCCGGCCGGCAAACGCCGGCCATGTCCTTGATGCCGAGGATATGCGCGCCGGCCTTTTCGAGTTCCTTGGCCATGTCTACGTAGTACTTGAGATGATACTTGGGACGACTGGCATCGAACAAGTCGCCCGTGTAACAGATAGCGCCCTCGCACAAGGCGCCGCTCTCCAACACCGCATCCATGGCAACGCGCATGTTGTCCACGCTGTTCAACGAGTCGAACACGCGGAACACGTCGATGCCGGCCGAAGCCATCTGGCGCACGGTGTAGCGCACGACGTTGTCGGGATAGTTGGTGTAACCGACGGCATTGGAGGCGCGCAGCAGCATCTGCAGCAAGATGTTGGGGACTGCCGCGCGCAGTTGCGCCAGGCGTTCCCACGGATCTTCCTTGAGAAAGCGCATGGCCACGTCGAAGGTAGCACCCCCCCAGCATTCCAGCGAGAACAGTTGCGCAAGCTGGCGCGCATAGTAAGGGGCGATGGCCGCCATGTCGGCCGTGCGCATGCGCGTGGCAAGCAGCGACTGATGCGCATCGCGCAGGGTGGTATCGGTCAGCAACACCGCCTTCTGTTCGCGCATCCAGCGGCTGAAGGCATCGGCACCCATTTGCTTGAAGCGATCGCGCGTGCCGGCGGGCGGCGGATCGCCCAAATCGGCGTGGGGCAACTGCGCCGGGGCGAGCGGTAGCTTGGGCAGGGTACGGCCTTTGACTTCAGGGTTGCCGTTGACCGTCACTTCGCCGATGAAACGCAACAAGCGTGTCGCGCGGTCGCGCCGCTTGGGGAAGTGGAACAACTCGGGATGGTTATCGATAAAGCGGGTCGAATAGTCGCCGGAAATAAATTTGGGGTGGTTGATCAGGTTTTCCAGGAAGTGCAGGTTGGTCTGCAGGCCGCGTACGCGGAATTCCCTCAAGGCGCGGTCCATGCGATGCACGGCTTCTTCGGTAGTGGGCGCCCAGGCAGTGACCTTGACCAGCAAAGAGTCGTAGTAGGGAGTGATGACGGCACCGGAATAGGCGGTGCCTGCGTCCAGCCGGATGCCGAAACCGGCCGCACTCCTGTAGATGGCGATACGACCGTAGTCGGGGGTGAAACCGTTCTCGGGATCTTCGGTGGTGACCCGGCACTGCAGCGCATTGCCGGATATGCGAATGTCCTTTTGCTTGGGAATACCCGAGTCCGGCGCGCCGATTTTCGCGCCTTCGGCGACGCGCAACTGGGCTTTGACGATGTCGATGCCGGTAATTTCCTCGGTAACCGTGTGCTCGACCTGGATGCGCGGATTGACTTCTATGAAATAGAACTGGCCGTTATCGCCATCCATGAGGAATTCAACGGTGCCGGCGTGAGTGTAGTCGACCGCCCGGGCGAGTTTCAGAGCGGCGGCACAGAGCGCGTCGCGCGTCTTGGCGTCTAGGTAAGGTGCTGGCGCCCGCTCGACGACTTTCTGGTTGCGACGCTGCACCGTGCAATCGCGCTCAAACAGATGCACCACTTGGCCGTGCTTGTCGCCGATGATCTGAACTTCGACGTGGCGAGCATTGGTGACGAGCTTTTCGAGATACATTTCGTCGTTGCCGAAGGCTGCTGCGGCTTCGCGCCGTGCGACGTCGAGTTGTGTGTCAAGATCCTCTGCCGAGCTGATCACGCGCATGCCGCGGCCGCCTCCGCCCCAACTGGCTTTGAGCATGAGCGGGTAGCCGATCGCAGCCGCCAGCTGGCGGGCACCGGGCAGATCGCGCGGTAGCGGACCGGTAGCCGGCATGACCGGGACACCGGCGGCGATCGCAGCGTTTCGCGCCGCGACCTTGTTGCCCAAGGTACGCATCACCTCCGGTGTGGGACCGACAAAGATCAAGCCGTTGCGGGCACAGGCTTCGGCGAAATCGGGATTCTCGGAAAGCAAGCCGTAACCCGGATGCACTGCGTCAACCTTGGATTCCAGCGCGATACGGATGACGTCGTCGATGTCGAGATAAGCCTGGATAGGCTTCTTGCCGGCGCCGACCAGATAGCTTTCATCGGCTTTGAAGCGGTGTAGCGACAAGCGGTCTTCGTTAGAATAGATGCCCACCGTGCGGATCCCCATCTCGGTGGCGGCACGCATTACCCGAATGGCGATTTCGCTTCGGTTGGCGATCAGCAGTTTGCGGATTTTTTTCATGGTTTTCCTGCGCATAGCTTAGCCTATGGCATGGGGCAGCCCCCCAGTCCGGCCAAGATTAACTTAATACTTGCGAGTTTGGTGAAACCAATTATTATACTTGCGCGCCCCTGGTCGAGGGGGGGGAACAGCAACGCATGTCTCTACAGGGCTACATGACTCAATACGCAAAGCCAACCTGCATCCTGGTCGCCAAGCGATTGCAGAAAGAGGACACTAAGCGCGCTTCTCGCGCTCGGCTAAAGTACGTCGCCTACTTCGATTAGACGATTCCCTGCTCAGACATTCGCTACTTGGCCTCCAGGGCCACACGAGCATCAACAGCGATGGCACCATCACGATACGCGAATACCGGGTTCAAGTCCATCTCATTCACATCCGGATTTTGATCTACGAGCGCCGAAACCTTGAGCAGCATGTCCTCCAATGCGGTCAAGTCGACGGGATCAGCCCCACGATACCCCTGGAGAAGCGCAAACCCCTTGATTTCCCGGATCATCTCGGCGGCATCCTGGCGCGTTATCGGCGCGATGCGGAAAGAGACATCCTTGATCAATTCGACGAGCACACCGCCGAGCCCAAACATCAGCACGGGACCGAAATCCGGATCCTTGCTCATACCGATGATCACCTCGACACCCGGCCGCGCCATCTTTTGGACGGAGACACCGATCACATTTGCGGATGGCTGTTTCTCTTTAACCGAGGTCATGATCTCGTCATACGCTTGGCTGACTTCGATATCGCTCTTCACATTCAATTTCACACCACCGGCATCGCTCTTATGCACGACCTCCGGGGAAACCACCTTGAGCACGACGGGAAATCCCAGACGTCGCGCAACCGCTTCCGCCTCCGCTTTCGAACGCGCAAGCACGGTCTCCACGACGGGAATCCCCGCCTTTTGCACCAAATCCTTCGCTTCAACCTCAGTGAGGTGTTCCATCGCCATCCTTTGCTCCTTCGGTCATGAATGCCGTGTCAACGCGAAACCGTCTCCCGGCGAGCTCGTAGCATGCCGCCTCGCTCCACCAGGAGCGAGGCGCGGTGCATAAGCTCACACCCATCAAACCGCAATTATCCAATATTCAAAGAGGCTGCTAACGACCAGATGCAGGCCCCACGCCAATGGACCTAAGTCCTGTTCTAAGGCCAGAGTAGCTCTTTGGCCTGCTGCTTCAGTTCGTCGCGGAACTTGGGATGAGCCACCTCGATCAGCGCATTGGCGCGCTGCCTGAGGCTTCTGCCTCTCAGGCTGGCAACGCCATACTCGGTCACGACATAATCGGACATATTCCTCGTCAACGTCGTCACCGTCCCCTGCGCCAGGGCAGGCACTATCCGGGACACCGTTCCGTTCTTGGCTGTCGACGGGAGAATAAGAATGCTTCTTCCCCCTTTCGAAAACAGCGCGCCCAAAGCAAAGGCGAGTTGCCCACCAGCCTGTGCAAGCCACCGGTTCTCTATGGTTTCCGCTGTAGACTGGCCCATCAGATCGACTGCCAGGGCATTATTGATTGCCACCATGTTGTCATGGGCTGCGATCAACCGGATATCCTCCAGGTCGGCCACATCGATCAGGTGGAACATCGGGTTTTGGTCAACCCAGCTCATTTCCTCTTTGCTGCTGCCACCAATAGAAGTGACAACAACCTTACCCTGATTCACCGTCTTGCGTTTGCCGTTGATGACGCCTTCCCTCACCAACGAGATAACGCCGGGTGGGGTGGCTTCCGAATGCCAGCCCAGATCGTTCCTGCCATTGAACAGACCCATACGTACCAACGGTTCGGTCGTTCTGCCCACACCGATCTGTATCGTATCCCCATCCCTGAGCAGGCTGGCAACATTGTTCTTAATGTCGTTCAAATAGGGTTCGGGCGCCTTTAACGCTCTACCCGCGAGGGATCCGCCCCCGGGCGCCTCACCTGAAGACTGGTGCTCGACAAAATAGTCGATTTCGGACACATGGACATAGTTGTCTCCGTAAGTCCGAATCAGCCTGTCGTTCACCTCGGCGATGACCAGTTTGGCGTTTTCTATTTGCCTTCTCTTGGCCCAAACGGACGCGCCGAAACTGCAGAAGCCATTCTTGTCAGGCGGGGACACTTCCGTCAGGAGAACGTCCGCCTTATACATATCGTTGATTTCAACAAACGGAATGACTCCGCCCGGATCAAAATCGACACGCCTGGCATCAATAGCATCCTGGCATGTTCCCGTCGGCATTCTGATGGTGATTTCAAATGAATCATCCCATCCTTCGTCATACCACCCAAAGTCAAACGTAGGCGTTGAGACCAGGACCCTGACCCCTTGAAGCTCCTCTTTTCGAGCCGAGATCGCCAGCCCGACCGATTGGGCTTCGCGTCCCGAAGTGAAAACAACGTAGTCACCCGACTGCACGAAACTCGCAGCATGATCAGCAGTGATTAATTTGCTTTCGTAGTATTTCAACGCATCCATCGCTTCCACCCCGTCACAATTATGTTGGAACCCACCATCTCGTACAATGCACAAACCGGACCCAGGCTACCATAGTCACTGCCCAACGGCACATCAGGAATAGATGGCCAAGGCCCGGCGATCAGTGAAACACTCAGCCTTTTTTGTCCGTTTTGGACGGCAACTGAACGACAGCCCATCCAGGAGCGGTGACTTCGTGGCGCTGATTGCGCGCCCAAATCTCGATGTCCACCAGATGTTCGCCATTCTCAATGTACTTCTTGGTGATTTTGCCTTCGCACCAGGTGGTATCCCCAATCACATTGAAGCGGCGAACCTCGGCATAGAGTTTCTTCAGGAAGCCGTCATCGCCCATCCAGTTGGTGAGCAAGTTGTCCAGCCAGCTGATGCGCTGACAACCGTAATCGTAGGCACCGGGAATGCCAATCTCCTTCGCCCGCGATGCTTCCTGATGCACCAATTCAGGCGCATCTCTCCTGCCTGTCGTCTCATCGATCATGCCAACATCGGGGTGCCGCCTTTCATAGCGCAGCCAAATACCATGCGCCTTGATATAGGGCGAGGGCATTCCCTGCAGGTAGCACATCAGGTCCCGCAGCGCCAACGGACCCTTGACCACGGGTTTCAGCTTGTCGCCCACATTGACGTCTTCCCAGTAGCGCGGGTTCGCCCCCCTGATTTCTTCGGAGAGAATTTCTTCTTCGATCGCCCTCAGTTCGGCAATGGTGTATTTCGCTTCTTCTATCCCTGCATATTTCCCGGTCTTTCCCGCCTCGCCTCTTTCTGCCCAGGTGGTCCAGCCGTCGGTCCTTGCGACAAGCTCGCCGTTCTGGTCTCGGTATTCGGCATCTCCATGCGAAATCCAAATCCGCTTGGCCATCCGGCCGGCTTTCTCATCGATGCGCGTCAGATTCTCGGTGACGTCAAAACAGGTGCCTACCTTGATCGGCTTGAAGAATTCCCACAAGTTGCCGGAGTGCCAGCCGTGGATGCCCTTCATCCCGGAGGGGTGTCCGCTCGCCCAATAAACGGTATAGAGATAAGTCGGCGGTGCAATGATGCAGCCATGCTTGGTCTTGCTCGCATAAACCGGATCACGGAACATCGGATTGAGGTCGCCGATCGAGTTGCAATAATGTCTGATTGGGTCTTCCGCGGCCCACCGATTAAATTGTGCATCGCCTTCGACTTTCCAGGGCTTGCCTATATGGCTTCTAGCCTCGGCGAGCATTTCGTCCGTCATAACAGCGTGTTTCGACATATCTATTCTCCAAACTTAGTCAAATGAACTTCCGCGCAACAACATTGTTGCCTTACTCTGACAATCACCGTCCCTTGAAAACGGGCTTCCTCTTTTCCGAGAAGGCCTTGGGACCCTCCCATGCATCTTCAGTTTGACGCAGTCTTGCCAACACGAGAGTCTCGATGTGCATGGCGTCAGACAGTGGAACCTGAAAATTCGCAAGTGCTGCCTCTTTTGCCGCCCTCACCGCAAGAGGTCCTTTTTCGTTTATTTTTTCTGCCATTGCCATGGCAGTGGACATCAAGGCTTCCGCCGGAACAACCCGATTCACCAACCCGATCCGATACGCTTCTTGCGCAGTAACAAGCTCTCCGGTGCACAGCATCTCGATGGCCAAGCCATAGGGGATCAAGCGTGGCAGGCGCACACATCCGCCTGCGGCAGGGATAAGACCCCGGCCAACTTCAGGCAGACCTAAACGCACGTGTTCCGCTGCAATACGGATATCGCATGCCAACGCCAGCTCCAGTCCTCCTCCGACGGCTATGCCATTGATCGCCGCAATCACCGGCTTGGGCATATCGATCCCCTTCATCGGCGTTTTCAGCGGCATTGCCGAAACAAATTTTTGCCCGATCTTTTCGGCCTGCTCTTTTCTTTCTATCGTTTCCTTGAGATCGGCGCCGGCACAGAAGGCTTTGCTTCCGGCAGCGGTAACGACCAGTGTCCAGATATCATCGTCCTCACGCGCTTCGTTCCAGGCCTGTGTCAAACCCGTCCATACGGCCAGATTCAAGGCATTGGCGGCCTCTTCTCGATTGATGGTGATTACGGCAGTTTTGCCGATTCTTTCAAAATTCACTGCGCCCACGATGTTTGCTCCTTAGCCCTATCTGATGCTACTGCATACTCAAGAACACGGTCATTTGCCGTAAGGCAAGAACTCCCGTCCCATCAACTCCCGCACGATGATCAGCTTCTGCGCTTCCGCCGTGCCATCGCCAATCTCCCAGCCCATCACGTTGAGCATCCGCTGCGACAACGGAAACTCCTTGCTGTAGCCGGCGTGACCCATCACCAAGATGCAGTCGTGGATGCAATCAAAAGCGAGTTTCGGAATGTACGATTTGCACATCGCCGTTTCCTTGCTGTGCCTGATGCCCTGGTCGCACATCCACAATGTCCGATAGCACATCAGCCTGGCGGCCTCCAGCCTGGTCGCCCATTCGGCAATCTTGAAGGAGACGGCTTCAAACTTGCCGATCGGCTGCCCAAACGCCGTTCTCTGCTTCGCGTGTTCGATGATTTCATTGAGCGAGGCCTGCGCCTGGCCTATGGCGACGAGACACAGCAGCACCCGGATCACATCGAAGCGCTCCATCACCATGTAAAACCCCTTGCCCTCCTCGCCGATGCGATTGGTTACGGGAACCCTGACATTATCGAAAAATATCGAAGCGCAATTCAAAGGAATTACCCCGGCATAGGGCAACTCGAAGCGCGACACGCCGGGCGTGTCAAAAGGCACGTAGATGCAGCTCACGCCTCGCGCCCCGGCCTTGGGATCGGTCTTGGCCCAGACGAATACGCCAGTACCTTGCATGGCCCTGGTCGCCGGGGCTTTCTCTCCATTCAGAACGTAACAGTCGCCGTCGCGCACCGCCGTCAACCGGATTGCCGCCGCATCCGTGCCGCAACTCGGCTCGGTCAAGCCCAGCGCATAAATCGCCTCCCCCCGAATTAAAGGTGGAATGAGTTGCTCGCGCTGCTCTTCCGTTCCCGACTCCAGCAGGATGCTGAACTGGGTCGGCGTCATCATGACATGTGGCGCGATGATGTCTGCCTTGGCAAATTCCTCGACCACCACACCGACTGACATCATGTCCATTTCCTGACCGCCGTATTTTTTCTTGGCGGTCATGCCCAGGAATCCCATGTCGGCGATCTTCTTTATATACCAGTCGGGCATCCGGTTCTCGGTTCCCCGCTCCCTGGCGCCTGGAGCAAGTTCCTGTACAGCAAACCGTTCGGCAGTCTGCCGCAACAATTCCTGATCTTCGGTAAAACCAAATTCCGCCATGAAATACCTCCTACGTTATCGTGTACCGGCTCGTGTCTGCACCGCAGGCAACCCGTCCACAGCCATATTTCCTGAAATCACTCCAACACACCCTCACCCATCAGTTCGGCAAAATCTTCTTCGGGGAAACCCAATACTTCGCACATGAAATGGAAAGTGTGCTCGCCAAGACAGGGCGCAGGACCCAGCGGCGAGGGTTCGCCAGCGAAACGATACGGCAGCGAATCCTGGACCATCTCTCCCATTTCCGGATGTACCACCCGCCGAAAGTAGTCGCGGTGAGCAAGCTGGGGATCCTGGTGCAAGTCTCTGCCATCCTGCACCATGCCACACGGAATCTGGTGTTTTTGCAGCATCTCGAACAGGGCTTGCCTGTCAAATGACACCGTCCAGCCCTCCAGCAGCGCATTCAACTCGTCCTCGTTGCGCTTCCTGTTTTCCGCCGTGCTGAATTTCTCGGACTGGCACCACTGCGGATTCCCCATAGCGCCACACAGCGCCGCCCACTCTTCCTCATTGGTGACGGCAATGGCGCACCACCGATCGTCTCCCTGACAGCGGTATACGGCATGGGGGGCAAAACGCGGGTGCTGATTTCCCGATCTCGTCGCGACCTTGCCATTCACGGTGTAGTCCAGCAGGTAAGAGGACAGATAGGAAAGCGAGGCCTCGAGCTGCGACAAGTCGAAATACAGTCCATGCCCTTCGCGCCGCCGGTAATCCAGCGCAGCCAGCACGGCGCTCGTCACGTACCACGGCGCGCAATAGTCGGTATAGGCAAAGCCGACGCTGGGCGGTCGATCCGGCCAGCCCAGCAACTCGGTAAAGCCCGCCGCCGATTCCATCATGGTGCCGAGCCCGGGCTGTTGCGCCGACGGTCCAGTCTGTCCCTGCAGACTGGCGCTGACCATGATGATCTGCGGATTGATTTTTTTTGCCGACTCGTAATCCAGCCCCCAGCGGGCGACAGCCTTGGGCGAGAAATTCTCTACGATGACATCGGCCCATTGAATCAGCTTGTTAATGATCACCCTGGTTTTTGGGTTGTTGATGTCCAACCCCAGGCTGTACTTGGAACTGTTATAGGTGGACCCGAATGTCGAGCGATTCACGCCAGGCTTCCCGCCGCCGTACGGGGGATAGGTGCGAAGCAGGTCAACTTTCTTGTGCGACTCCAGTTTCACCACCACCGCCCCATAGTCGGCAAGACATTTGGTGGACAGCGGACCCGCCACATTCCAGGTTAGGTCAATAACCTTCAATCCTTCTAGCATGATGGTTTATCTCTCTTCGCGCCCATTCAAATGACGTTCCTGCTTCTTAATCCATCCAAATCGCTTCGCGACAGGCCCAGTTCGCCGCAGTAAATTTCGTCATTGTGTTCGCCTATCAGCGGCGCTCTCCGACTCATCCGCCACTGGGGTCCTTCGACCTTGAACGGTGCCCCGGGATAAGTGATGCTGGTGCCCAATTCAGGGTGTTCGACCTTCTCCCAGAAATCTCTGGATTTGAGTTGCGCAGCGTCCCTGATCTCGGCCACGGTATTGACCGGGAAAAGCATGATGCCACTCTTCGACGCTTCTTCGCTCAGGCGTTTTTTCGGATACTGCATGAAGAAATCCGCGAAGCCTTTCTCCCAAGCCTCCAACTCCGGCTGGGTCACCGCATTCATATCGACCTTTGCCCAATCGACATCGGCCAAGCTGCCTGCCTTTCCTTCCGCTTCCATCCATTTCACCAGCGCACGCGTCTTGTTTCCCTGGGGGCCAACGAATACTCTCCAGGAAATAAAACCATCGGCGCACGGGAATATCACCTGCGGACAAAGATGCCCCCGCTCCGTC
>JBAYVU010000049.1:0-22366 GCA_041674385.1 Sterolibacterium sp. | reverse complement strand
GGCTTCCAAAGCTAATGCTCCTTGGCCGGAAAAAGACAATTGACCATTTCGCTTCTCCGGCCAGTCCGAAGGCGATATGGTCAAAGGTCTTGCCAAGTTTGGAAACCGCTTGCACCATGGCCTACGGGCCAAGTGTGTTGATGCAAGCCCCTCTGGGCGGAGGGCGACTACTCCCCAATGACGGCGAGAATTCTAGCGGTTCAACTGAGTGTTGTCTACCGCTTGCCAGATCAATTTGGCAAATCACCGATTACCCGCCAAGGCAAGTAAATTGCGCAATGTGATGAACTATCATGCTTAGCCATTGTCATGAATTGCACTTACTGGAAAACCCCAATAGGATTCTCACCTCCGCCACCAACCCACAGGAAAACTCATGAATGCTGTTCGATCCGCTCTACTATTTGCCCTTGCTTTGAACACTTGCAGTGTCTTCGCTCAGGAAAAAATTCTGAACCTCTATTCCGCACGTCATTACCAGACCGACGAGGCGCTCTATGCCGATTTTACGAAACAGACCGGCATCAAGATCAACCGCATCGAGGGCAAGGAGGACGAACTGCTCGAACGCATCAAGAACGAGGGCGCCAACAGTCCGGCCGATGTTTTCCTCACGGTGGACGCCGCCCGTCTGGCCCAGGCAGATGCACTCGGTCTGTTCTCGCCGGTGAAATCCAGGTTGCTGGAAGAGCGCATTCCAGACCACCTGCGCGCACCGGACTGGTTCGCTTTCTCCACCCGCGCCCGCGTCATCATCTACAACAAGGCCGGCGTCAGCTCAGCCGACGTGCAGAACTACGAAGATCTTGCCAACCCGCGCCTGAAAGGCAAGGTCTGCGTGCGCGCCGGTTCCCATCCCTACAACCTGTCGCTGGGCTCGGCCCTGATCCACCATCTGGGGGAACAGAAGACCGAGGAATGGGCCAAGGGACTGGTCGCCAACTTTGCCCGTGCGCCGAAAGGCGGTGACACGGATCAGATCAAGTCTGTCGCGGCGGGCGAGTGCGGTGTCGCGATTTCCAACACCTACTACATCGTGCGCCTGATGCGCTCCAGCAAGGATGAGGACAGGAAAGTGATCGAGAATATTGGCGTCGTCTGGCCAAACCAGAAGAGTTTCGGCACCCACATCAACGTCTCCGGTGGCGGCATGCTGAAGACGGCGCCGCACAAAGATGCCGCAGTGAAGTTCCTCGAATACCTGGCAAGCGACCAAGCACAAGCCTATTTCGCCAACGGTAACAACGAATGGCCGGTGGTGAAGAGCGCGGCGGTGAAAAACCCGGAACTTGAATCGCTGGGCAAGTTCAAGGCCGATAATCTGAACGTGGGCACCTTGTCGAAAAATACCGCGCAGGCGCAGAAGATATTCGATCGGGCCGGCTGGCGTTAGTACCCCAGAATCAACTGCGGACGCTTGTGCCCGAATCTTGTCTTGGGGTATTAGCAGCCTGTCTGGTTTCCCATATTTCGTGCGATGCTGCGTGACAATCCAATCACGGGAAGGATACCGACCGCAACGATGGTCAGCGCCGCAGTGGAGGCCTCCGCCAGACGCTCGTCGGAAGCCAGGATGTAGGCCTGGGTTGCCAGGGTGTCGAAGTTGAAGGGGCGCATGACCAGCGTCGCCGGCAGTTCCTTCATCACGTCCACGAACACCAGCAAACCTCCGGTCAGCAGGCTGCCGCGCAATAATGGCAGGTGCACCCGGCGCAGGGTATCGCCCTGCCCCAGCCCAAGCGAACGTGCCGCATCGTCCATGCTGGGCGTGATCTTGGCCAGGCTTGTTTCCACGGTCTGCAGGGCTACAGCGAGGAAGCGCGCCAGGTAGGCGTACACCAGCGCCGTGATGCCGCCGGTCAGGAGCAACCCTGGGTTCGTGCCGATGCTGGCCTCGAACCACGCTGCCAGCCAGTTGTCCAGGCGTGTGACGGGAATCAGCACCCCAACAGCGATGACGGAACCGGGAACGGCATAGCCCAGGCCGACCACGCGATTCATGATCTGCGCCCAATGTGAGCGACTAAGGCGCGCTGCGTAGGCCAGCAGCACCGCCAGTCCCACCGCCAGCAGCGAGGTCAAGGCGGCCAGCGTGAAGCTGTTGCCGGCCAGTTGCAAGAAGCGCATACCAAACTGCGCATCGCCTTCGGTCAGCGCCATCTTTAGCAGAATCCCCGCCGGAACAAGAAAGCCGATAGTCAGCGGTAGGGCGCAGGTCAGCATAGCCGCGACTGCTTTGGCGCCGGATAGCTTGCGGCCGGGTTGTGGCCGGTTGCGGCCGGTGGTGTTGTTAAAGCGCGCGCGGCCGCGGCTGGTTCGTTCGGCAAGCAGCACCAGCACGACGAAACCAAGCAGTGCCGCCGAGAGCTGCGCGGCGGCGATTCGGTCTCCCAGGGAGAACCACGCCCGGTAAATGCCGGTAGTGAAAGTCTGCACCGCAAAGTAGGCCACGGTGCCATAATCGGCCAGTGTCTCCATCAGAGCCAAGGCTGTGCCCGTCGCCACCGCTGGCCGTGCCAGCGGCAGCGAAATGCGGAAGAAACTCGCCCACGGTCCCAGACCAAGCGAACGGCCAACTTCCAGCATGCCGCTCGCCCGTTCGAGAAAAGCCGTGCGAGCAAGCAGATAGACGTAAGGATAGAGCACGAATATGAACATGGTGACGGCTCCACCCAGAGAACGCACATCGGGAAACCAGTAGTCACCCTTGTGCCAGCCTAAGCTCTCCCGCAACCACATCTGTATCGGCCCAACAAACTGTAGCAGGTCCGTGTAGGCGTAGGCCATGACATAGGCCGGAACGGCCAGCGGCAGTACCAGTGCCCACTGGAAGAGACGCCGCCCCGGAAAATCGTGCATGGTGACCAGCCATGCCGTGGCAACGCCAACGACGATCACGCCGCTGCCGACGCCGAAACACAGCCACAAAGTATTCGTTATGTACTCCGGCAGAACGGTGGTAAAAAGATGCTGCCAAGTAGCGCTTGTGCCACCGGAGAAGATGTTCGTCCAGACGCTGAAAATGGGGGCCGCAGTCAGTGCGGCAATGAGGAAAGCGGCACCGACCAAGACGTTTGGGCGGCGTTTGTCGCGGACAACGAGTTGGGTGGCAATTGCGGAAGTCGCTGACACGCGAGACGATCCGTAGTGAAAATGGGAATTATAATTGAGTTATTCGCCTTGACAGGCTTAGCCTCCGCCACGTATGGGAACGAAACAGTACGAAGGAATGGCAGGCACTCTTACAAGAAACCAAGAACCAATGCCACTGCTCGAACTGACACAAGTTTGCCATGCCTACGGCCGCCACGTGGTGGTAGATACCTTATCCTTCTCGCTGGAGCAAGGAGCTATAGGCTGCCTGCTCGGGCCCTCAGGTTGCGGCAAGACGACCGTGCTGCGGGCGATCGCCGGCTTCGAACACGTCAACGGCGGTGAAATCTGTCTCAATGGCGTCGTCGTGAGCAGTCTGTCGCTGCATCTGCCGCCAGAACAGCGCAGGATCGGCATGGTGTTTCAGGACTACGCCCTGTTCCCGCACTTGTCGGTGTCCGACAACATCGCTTTCGGTCTGCGCAGAGCGTCCGAGGAACAACGTCGCGACCGTGTGACCGAGTTGTTGGCAACTGTCGGCCTCGACGGTTCGGGCAGGAAATTCCCGCATGAACTCTCCGGCGGCCAGCAGCAGCGCGTGGCCCTGGCCAGGGCACTGGCACCCAGACCGCATCTGCTGTTGCTCGACGAGCCATTCTCCAACCTGGATGTGGATCTGAGAGAACGCCTGTCGCTTGAGGTACGCGATATCATCAAGCATGCCGGCATTACCGCCATCCTCGTCACCCACGACCAGCACGAAGCCTTCGCCGTGGCCGACGAGATTGGTGTCATGAACGAGGGCCGCATCCAGCAATGGGACACGCCTTACAACCTCTACCACCGGCCGACCAATCGGTTTGTGGCGGACTTCGTCGGCCAAGGGGTGTTCCTGCCGGGCAAAGTCCAGAATGCCCAAGAAGTGCAGATCGAGCTCGGCACGTTGCGCGGGACCATCCCAGCCGAATGTTTTCTTGGCTGCGATGCCTGCGAACGTTCCTGCCGCGTCTCCGTCCTGTTGCGTCCGGACGATATTGTTCACGATGATGCCAGCGCCACCCAGGCGGAAGTTGTCGCTAAGGCCTTTCGCGGCGCGGAATTTCTGTACACGCTGCGCCTGCCAAGCGGCAGGCGCGTGCTGTCGCTGGTGCCGAGCCACCACAATCACACCATTGGCGAAACAATTGGCATTCGCCTCGATGTAGATCACGTCGTTGCCTTTCGCAATAAAGAGTTGGTGAACATTCCAACCGAATGATCCGCTGGCTATAGCGCGGTACACCTTTCTTATCCTGGTTTGACCATGTGACCTGGTAAATACCGTTACTACATTGTTCTTGCGGGTCTCGATAGGCATTACCTGATTAGTGTTTGGTGCTGATGGCCAATGTACTGGTCATTAACTTATCGGTATATGCCAGTGCCAAGGCCGATACCAGAAATGTCGCGTGGATGGCGACCCGCCACATGATGACGCGGTCGGTCAGTTGATCGGCATTGATGAAGGTTCTCAGCAAGTCGATGGACGAGATGCCAATCAGCGCCATGGACAGCTTGACCTTGAGCACACTGGCGTTAACGTGCGAAAGCCATTCAGGCAGGTCGGGATGATTTTCCAGATCGAGGCGGGAAACAAAAGTCTCATAGCCGCCAACGATGACCATGATCAATAGATTCGCGATCATCACGACATCGATGAGACCGAGCACGATGAGCATGATATCGGTCTCGCCCAAACTGCCGATCCTGGTCACGAGATGCGACAGTTCCAGCATGAACTGATACACATAAACGCCCTGGGCAACGATCAAGCCCAGATACAAGGGAGCTTGCATCCACCGGCTGCCGAATATCAGGGTCTCCATGGACTTGATGAATCGGGACATCGTTTCTTGCTCCTCCGGATAATTTTCAATTCTTGAAAGTGGCCGCCGGTAAACTCGCACCACTGGCATTCATAATGGACTACACGGTTTTCCTGCGCGCCATGCCCTGAAAAAGACGCTGCAGTAACTTGCGCGCTTCCTCCAGAAAGAGCACGGATGCAGCGATCGCTGCCGCCAAACCCCAGTCACTCAGCGTCAGATCGACGGTATCGAACACGACCTGTGCCGGCCCCCAATGAACGACAAGCACCTGCATGCCGACCACAGCGAAGAGGGCAAGCCAGAGCTTGCCGTTGGCGAAGAACTGACGATTGAAGGCACTGCCATGCTCGCTACGGGCATTGAAGATGTTGAAGAACTGGAACAACACGAACGTGGTAAACGCCAGTGTCGTGGCGTAGGTGTTCCCACCCTGAAGTTCACCCCAGGTGTAGGCGGCAAGCGTACCCACTGCCATGGTCAAACCGTAGATTGCCAAGCGTAACAAACGACTACTCGTCAGGATGTGGGCATCTGTTTGGCGCGGCTGAACGTGCATGATGCCGGTGCGCGCCGGCTCGACGCCAAGGGTCATGGCCGGCGGTCCGTCCATGATGATATTGACCCAGAGAATCTGAATGGCTGTGAAAGGCGTCGGCATGCCGAGGAGCGGCGCTCCCAACACCGTAAGAATCGCGCCGATATTGGTCGAGAGCTGGAAGCGCACAAATTTGACGATGTTGTCGTAGATGGTGCGGCCTTCTTTCACCGCGCCGACGATGCTGGCGAAGTTGTCGTCGGTGAGCACCAGCGTCGCGGCCTCCTTGGTGACTTCGGTACCGGTAACGCCCATGGCGATGCCGATATCGGCGGCCTTGAGTGCCGGCGCGTCGTTGACGCCATCGCCGGTCATCGCGACGACGTGGCCGCGCGCCTTGAGCGCCTTGACGATGCGTAGCTTGTGCTCGGGAGAGACACGCGAAAACACGGCCGTGCGCTCGACCAGCGCGGCCAGCGCGGCGCCTTCGAGCGCTTCGATCTCGCAGCCTTCGTGCACCTCACCGCTCCGTTCGCCGATCAGCCCCAGTTTGCGGGCGATCGCCGCTGCCGTCAGACTATGGTCGCCGGTGATCATCTTTACCTCAATGCCGGCGACCTGGCAGAGGCGGATCGCCTCGCGCACCTCGGGGCGCGGTGGGTCGATGATGCCGACGAGACCGATCAGGATCAACTCGTCGGCCCAGCGCAGCAGATCGCCGGCCGGATCGAAGTCGGCAGCGGGAATGGTACGGCCGGCCAGGCCGAGGACGCGCATGGCGTCCTCGGCAAAGGCCGTATTTTGCGCGGCGAGTTCGGTGCGGACAGCGTCATCGAGCGGTTGCTCGCCGGTAGCGGCGAGCCAACGATTGGCTCGGGCAAGCAGCACGTCGGGAGCACCCTTAACCCACATGTGCACGACAGCGCCGTCAGGATGAAAGGTGGCCATGAACTTGTTGGCGGAATCGAAGGGAATCTCGGCGATGCGCGGATAGCGTCGGTTTAGGGTATCAGCAATCTCTTCAGGTGTTGTCCCACCTGGCCAGGTTTTCGCGGCAAGCGTCAGCAGCGCGCCTTCGGTGGGATCGCCGATAAGTTCTCCGTTACGAATACGAGCATCAGCGCACAGTACTGTGGGAAAGCCTAGAACGCTAAAGCTGGGCGCGGGTTGGCCATCGTCGGACGTGATTTGACCATCACCCCGGTAACCTTCTCCTCGGACCGAAAAGCGCCGCCCAAGAAAGAAGAAGCCGCGTGCCGTCATCTGGTTCAAAGTCAGCGTGCCGGTCTTGTCTGAACAGATCACGGTCGTGCAACCGAGGGTTTCCACCGCCGCCAGCTTCTTGACAATGGCGTGGCGCTTGGCCATGCGGTGCATGCCCAGCGCCAGCGTGACCGTGACCACGGCCGGCAAGCCTTCGGGAATTGCCGCCACCGCAAGCGCAATCGCGGTCATCGCAGTCTGCACCAGGTCATCTCCGCGCAGCAGGCCAAGCGCGAAGATCAGCGCCACGACGCCGCCGGCAATGGTGGCAAGCCGCTTACCCAGACGATCAAGCTGAACCTGCAGTGGTGTCGCCGATTCAGCGGCTTCGGCCAGGAGTCCGGCGAGCTTGCCCATCTCGGTGCGCATGCCGGTAGCGGTGACGACAGCTTCAATCCTGCCGCGCGTGACGACGGTGTTCATGTAGACCATCGAGCGCCGTTCCGCCAGCACCGCCTTTTCTTCGACGGCTGCCGGGCACTTGGTCACGGTCTGAGATTCGCCGGTGAGCGCGGCTTCCGCCACCTCCGCCGAATGGGCATGAAGTACCCGTGCATCGGCCTGGATGCGGTCGCCTGCTTCGAGCAGCAGGATGTCCCCAGGCACTAGATCGACCGCTTGGATCAGCGCGGTGCGGCCGTCCCGGCGCACACGGGCAATCGGCGCCAGCATGTTCCTGAGTGCCGATAGCGCAGCTTCGGCACGGTGCTCCTGAAAAAATCCGAGCAGCGCGTTGAGCAGCACCACGATCACGATGCCGATGGCGTCCTTGAGGTCGCCAACCGCGCCGGCTAGCACTGCGGCACAAAGCAACACGATGACGAGGAAGTTGCCGAACTGGTCGAGAAACTTGCGCCAGGGCGGACGCGGGGGATTGCTGGCAAGCAGGTTAGGGCCGTGTTTGGCGAGTCTGGTCGTCACCTCGGGCGCATCGAGCCCTTGAGATAGATCGACCTTGTGCGCTGCGGCGACCACTTCCGTGGCTTGGGCATGCCAGGCCGTGGATTCGCCAGTGCTTGGCGCAGGAGGTGCGACAGGCATGATCGATCCCATCAATGGCTGTTTATCGACAAGGTTCACTTGTCTGGCAGCGCCCTAAGAATCAGCTTTGCTGAATTCCAGCAATGCACCAACCCTGGGTGCCATCTGCAGGCTTGGTCAAATGCCAGACTTCGCTGAATGTTTCGGGCGCCGCATTCGCCTCTTCGCGCAATTGGCCGGAGAAACGCACACTCGCCAGCATCCAGTCGCCATCGATGCTTACGTCAAGCAAGTCGGCATTGAGTTGCATGATGTCCGTCTCCTGAGCGAGTTGATTGCGCTCATGAAACTGCATCTGGATTTCGGCCGCCATTGCGGACGTACAGAACTGACGAATCTCCTCCATGTCGCCGCGGTCGTTGGCAGCCTGCAAGCGGATGAAGTTGAGTTTTGCCTGTCGCAAGAAGCCGTCGACATCGAAGTCGGCAGGGACATGCGGTAAGGCTGCAGTAGCAGCGATTGCTCCAGCGCCTATACCGCCGGCTGAGCCTGCCGGGAATGCATCGGTTGAACGCGCATCACCCATTCCCGCCGCTGGGCCGGCATATTGCATTGCGGGTTGCATGCCGTTGGGTGATTGGCGCTTCTTCATCAGCCAGCGGAAGACAAACACGGCAACCATCACCAGGGCCAGGATCATCAGCATGTTGGCCATGCCTTCCCCCATACCAAAATGCGAGAGTAAAGCGGCCAGGCCAATACCGGCGGCCAGACCGGCCAGCGGGCCAAGCCAACGACTCATCCCGGATTGCGGGGCGGCAGCCGGGCTGGCGGCTTGAGTAGGTGCAGCGGCAGACTTTGCTGGCACGGCATTGCGCTGCATCACCGATGAATCGCGACTGGTGCCAAAGGATTTTCCTCCACCCAGTCGTTTGGCTTCAGCATCCTGAACCATTGCGCCAACACCCAATACGACGGCAAACAAAGCAATTGCAATACGTTTCATTATGACTCTCCTTAGATAACTATCGGACAACAACCTCGATCACGTCGGGCGGGATTGGAAAGAACGATGATTCGGCAAAACTCGTCGTCCCCAGATACCACGGCGCATGTCGATGCCGCGACCAATACATCGCACGCCGGTAAAACGGAGAAAATATCCGCATGGCGCTCAGCCGCCCCGCACCATAGCCATGACGCGGCCCATGTCGAGCGTTGCGGCTTGTTGGCGAATTTGCGGCAGATATTGTGTTTGCATCTGTTTGGCGGGCTCCAGGAGGTTTGCGAAGGTGTCGCGCAACAGTGCGGTATTCATCGAGCGCCCCCCGGCGTAATAGCGCTTGGCGAGTTGCCCCAATGCGTAAGTCGTGGCGAAGGAAAACGCCATGCCAGTGGCGGTGCTACCCAGGCTGCCAAGAGTCTTGCCTGCCATCTTGCCGAGAAGCCCACCCAGCAGTTTGCGTCCGAATTGCTCAAGGTATTGGGAGGTCAGCCCGACCCCGGCTGCGGCGATGAATTCCTTGATATGTCCCTGGTCGAGTTCAACTCCGTGCGCTTTGCCCATGCTGTATACCATCTTGATTTGCAGCGGAATGATGGCCATCGACGCCCAGGATTGCGGCAGCAGTTCCAGAGAACCGTTGAGCATGGCGTAATAGAGGATCGATTTGTCCAATTCGGCATCGGTCATGGTCGAGCGTACGGCGACTACCGGTCCGGCGGCGACGGCTTTCGTTTCTGCCTGTGCCATTGGCGCAACCGATTCTGTCGCATCGACGAGGGTATCGATCTCTCCCTCAACGAGATCTGTAGCTACTGTGTCAAGCTTGAGCAGAGCTTTCAACTCATCCAGGAACAGTCGCTCAGGTTGGGCTAACCGGCCATCCGCCTCGCACACGCACACCGCCATTTCATAGGCAAGTTGGCGCTGTCCGGGATCGGTCAGTGCGGTGGCTGCCGCCGAGAGACTCACCCGCTTGAGCAGCACGTCCTGATAAAGACGGACAAGGTCGAGCATTGCGGCTTGATCGGTCAAGGACTCGGCAATGCGACGAATTTGTTCACGTTCGCGTTCATCCTTTATGCCGTCGGCGAAGGCTGCGTACAAGGCGATGGCTAAAATGGATTTCTGTTCTTCAAGTGTCATGGTCAGCTTTCAAAAGGGCAGTGTTATTGCTGCGCCGCCTTGAGCGCAGCAATGCGTTCCTCCAGGGGTGGATGGGTCATGAACAGGCGTCTGATGCCGCTGCCGCGGCCGCCAACGATGCCGAAAGCGGCCAACTTCTCTGGTAACGCTTGAGGGTGAGTGGAATTCAGGCGCTCCAACGCGGCGATCATGTTTTGCCGGCCGGCCAGGCTGGCGCCTCCCAAGTCGGCGCGAAACTCGCGCCGACGCGAGAACCACATGACGATGATCGAGGCAAGGATGCCCAGCACCAGCTCGGCGACAATCATCGTGACGTAGAAGGCCGGGCCCTGACCGCGCTGGGTCTTGAACACGACCCGATCCACAACGCTACCAATGACCCGCGAGAGGAACATGACGAAGGTGTTCACCACGCCCTGGATCAGCGCCAGTGTCACCATGTCACCATTGGCGACGTGGGCGACTTCGTGTCCCAGCACGGCTGCGGCTTCATCGCGCGTCATCTGTTGCAATAGACCCGTGGAGACCGCGACTAACGAACGGTTCTTGCTCATGCCAGTGGCGAAGGCGTTTACGTCTGGCGAATTGAAAATTCCAACTTCGGGCATGTTGATACCCGCTTCTGTCGCGTGTTTGCGTATGGTTTCCACCAACCAGAATTCGGTCGAGTTTGATGGCGCTTCGATGACCTGTACGCCCATCGATTTTTTCGCCATCCATTTTGAAATGGCGAGCGAGATGAATGACCCGCCGAAACCCATCACTGCGGCAAAGATCAGCAGTGAAGTGAGGTTCAGGCCATTGGCGCTGAGATACGGCTCTACGCCCAGTAAGCGCATGGTGACTGACAACACCAGTACGATGGCGAGATTGGTGCCCAGAAATAGCAGGATGCGTTTCATGGCGAGGGTCTCCTTGTCTGTCTGATAATCGTCATTGCAGCGTCGTCTCAATGCGCACACTGACGCTGCTCTTGGGTTCTTGCGTGATTCTCAGAACAAATCGCTCGCTGCCTTTGCTGCACTCATGCACCTCTTGCCCCAGCGTGGCGGATTGTACGGACAGAGCAAAACCCAGCGCGTCAAAGCCCTTCGTATAATGATCGAGCACCGTCGCATAGTCGGCTTTGCCCGCGTATTCCACCACCACCTGCCGACCTTCCCGGCGCCAATGGGTGCGCGCAAGTCCTGGGTAGCGTGTCACAGGTCCGATATCCGTACCTGTGACATCGCGTTGCGGCTGGGTTTCCGGCTTCAGGTCAGGCACTAGCTCGCCCAGTTTTTCGCGCACGCCAGGTACCATTTCGGTAGCCTGGTTCAGCACTCCGCGTGCACCGGGTAGGATCTCTTCAAACTGAGCCATCGCTCCACCTGTCGCACCACGCAAGGCTTCAGGCGCAGCGCCTGCCAAGTTCGAGGCTTGCCCCCATAGCGCACCGATCAGTGCCACCGCAGCCCAGAGCAGAAGACCG
This sequence comes from Sterolibacterium sp., assembly GCA_041674385.1. GTDB lineage: Bacteria > Pseudomonadota > Gammaproteobacteria > Burkholderiales > Rhodocyclaceae > JACRAR01. The sequence continues at coordinate 11,006 of JBAYVU010000049.1, read as the reverse complement.
AATAACACCACCAGGCCAACACCGATGGCTATCCAGGTGGTACGGCGTACTTGCAAGAAGCCTGGAGCAAAGTTAGCGACGATGGCGAGTAAGCCGAGTTTGTTCATGCTGACTCCATAGAAACATTTGCATTCCGATCCGCGATGGTGTTCAACAGTCGATTCCTTAGCCCAATTCGCTTCGCTTACCCGTAAGTATTCAAATCAGCGTATTCGCAATGTCCTTGCGCGCACACCCTGTTTCCGACACGGCACTTGTTGCATGCCTTGAGGCCCCGAGCGGTGAGTTGAAAGCACTGGAAAGCGGCATGTCCCAATTCATTGCGGTCGCGACTTCCGCCTTTACCGATGCGATCCATGTTCAGCAAGTGCAGAAACCTAGTTGCAGCCGACATGGACTCGAAAATCGTCAGGGCGCCGTCGCTGTCGCATAACCAATGCTGCTCGACCGTCACCCCATAGCACAACTGATGTTCGTCCAAGTTGATCGGGTGTACAGAAGCTATTGCACCTCGCCATTTCGACGACGCAGTCAGTTCAAGCCATCCTATGGCCGGTTCGCCGCTATTCGTTCGCATTTCTGCTCCCACCAGCCATCTGCTCGCTAGAGCAGACAGCCTCCTTCGCCGGCCGCACGATCAGTTTCAACCCGCTGCATTCCGTGCTGTCGAGACGGTTGAAAAAGAGTTCGCTGGCGAGGTGCCCACCGCTCTGCGTCACTGCTTGGAAATGACGTCCGGCGTGGCACAGAAAACGCAAACGTGGATCAGGCTGGCCGTTATGCATCAACTCCAAATTCGCCAATTGCGGCAACAGTGCAGAAACATGTCGCCAGGCCAGTTCGTTGCGGCGATACTTGAAGAGTGCTTCACTCGCCTGATTGCAATCGCGAATCACACCTCGATCGTCCAGAGTCAATGCCGCCATATCTTCTCCGGCACTGGCCCATTGATGTCTGAGCGGCGTACGAGGACTTTGCGCACATCATCGCTGGCCCAACTGAGGGCAAACTGCAAACGTCGTTCGGTATGATCGCGCAGAGCGTCGGTGAGGTCGAATCCACTCGCTTGAATTTCGATACGCATGATTCAATCGCATGTAGGCTTAACATGGGAGCAATGTTAGGGCGAATGAAAACATCCGACAATTCCAATATACTGAGATGACACATCGAAATAATCGATGTGTTGGTCTGCCTCAAGATGCATAAACAATTGAAGTACCGAGGCCTTGGCGGATTGGGTAACTCATTGGAAAGGACGTTATGGCTGCTCTCAACTTCAAGCATTTGCGCTATTTCTGGATGGTCGCCAAGACAGGCAGTATTGTGCGTGCTGCCGAGCAGCTGCACCTTACAGCGCATTCCATTAGCGGACAGTTGAAAGAGTTTGAGGAGACGCTGGGGGTTGATCTGTTTCGCCGCGCTGGGCGCAACCTTGAACTGACCGACACGGGGCGGCGCATCCTGAGCTATGCGGAAGATATCTTCAGTACCGGTGAGGATATCCTTGAAGTCCTACGTGACCAGAAGGCGAAAAGAACCTTGCTGTTTCGTGTGGGGATAACCGACTCCGTATCAAAAGCAGTAGCCTACCGACTCGTAGAGCCAGCCCTCAAGCTCGGGGAGCCGGTTCGGCTGGAATGCCGTGAAGGGCGGATGACTCCGCTATTGGCTGAACTATCCATACATCGGCTCGACATGATCATAGCCGATCGGCCCATGCCCGCTAATCTGAATGTTCGCGGCTACAGCCATCTACTTGGTCAGAGTGGTTTGAGCCTGTTTGGTACCCGACGCCTGGCCAAAAAACTGTCGGGCAGGTTTCCTGCGTCGCTCAATAACGCCCCGTTTCTTCTTCCCGGTGAAGACGTCGCTATTCGGCCCAAGCTGTTCCAATGGTTTGATGACAACGACTTGCGTCCTCGCATTGTCGGCGAGTTTGACGACAGTGCATTAATGAAATCTTTCGGACAAGCGGGCGCAGGGCTGTTCGTGGCGCCAACTGCTATTGAAGATCATGTGTGCACGCAATATAAAGTCATAAATATCGGCCGCATCGATTCCGTTATTGAGCAACTCTACGCAATAACGACCGAACGACGGATTACTCATCCTGCAATCGTAGCAATTAGCAAGGTAGCACAACAGGATATTTTTGCTGGGGTTGGACATTGATCTGGTCGAAAAAAGCAGGGCACAGGCCATGTGACTTGCCAGTGGAGACTAGGCCCGCATCGTCATCATAAAGAATTCAGCGATTTTCGCGAATGTCGGCATTGGAGATCGGCTTTTTGCGCCGATACTTAAAGACCAACTATACTGACCACGATTGAGAGCAATATTGACGCTAAGATAATCAAAGGCAACCCGTGTCTGAAAGATTTCTTGCGCACCTGCTGATGGGAAGAGGTGGATATAGAACGATGTCCCTGGACTATCCGATCCGTTATGTCGAGCCGGTGTTTCGTCCGCCGAGCGAAGCCGACTCTCTGATATTGCCCGTGACTGACGGCTGTTCGTGGAACCATTGCGCTTTTTGCGAAATGTACACCGAACCGCAAAAGCGCTTTCGAGCGCGCGGCGAGGAGGAGGTGCTGAGAAGCATTCGTCATTGTCGCGATGAATGGGGGAATCAGGTCAGGCGCGTGTTTCTGGCGGATGGCGATGCATTGGCTTTACCGACACGAAGACTGATGGCCATCCTGAATGCCATCCGCCAATATTTGCCGGCGGTGCACCGAGTTTCCAGCTACTGCTTGCCGCGCAATCTGCGCAAGAAGAGCGTATCTGAACTGAAGGAACTGGCAGCGGCCGGCCTGACTCTGGCTTATGTGGGAGCAGAGTCTGGCGACGACCTGGTGTTGGCCAAAGTGAATAAAGGTGAGACTTTCGCATCGACCCTGGCGGCATTGGATCAACTGCGCGAGGCGGGTATTCGCCGCTCGGTGATGATTCTGAATAGTTTGGGCGGCCTGAGGTTTTCCCGGCAACACGCCGAGAATTCGGCGCGGCTCGCCAATGCTGCGCAGCCTGAATATTTATCCACGTTGGTGCTGAATTTTTCCAAGGGGGAGCGGCGTTTCCGCAACGCTTTCCCCGAGTGGGAGCCGTTGCCACAATTGGGGCAATTCAAGGAAATGGCGCTGTTCCTGGCGCAACTCGAACTGGTCAGAACCGTCTTTCGCAGCGATCATGTTTCGAACCGGCTGGTTCTCAAGGGAACGCTCAATGTCGACAAGCCCAAACTGCTTGAGAAAGTCCGCATAGCCATCGAATCCCCCGAGTCCGCGCCGCTGAGAGCGGTGTGGCGAGGAGGGCTGTAAGACTGAATTAGCGAAGAAAGTAGCGAAGAAAGTAGACGCTATTACGATGTGATGATATGATTCGCGCCGTTTTGCTGCTAAAGATTCACAAGTATTGACCCTATCGTCTAGAGGCCTAGGACAATACCCTTTCACGGTATGAACCCGGGTTCGAATCCCGGTGGGGTCGCCAAGTCGCACAGGGGTTGCCGGAGCTGGCAACCCTTTTTGTTTCAAGCTTGGAAGTTTTGGAGTGGTAGTTCAGTTGGTTAGAATACCGGCCTGTCACGCCGGGGGTCGCGGGTTCGAGTCCCGTCCACTCCGCCAACAACCTGGCGGCTCTTCACTCTTCATGGCGAAGAGCCTTCTCTATAACCGGGTTACGCATAATCCGGCGATTCCTCTGACTTCATCTATCCTTGTGCCAAGGACGGTTCACGACATGGGGCCCATGCGGGAATGGTTTTGCCGTCCGTCCTCGAAATTCTGGTGGATCCGGGCTTGATACAAGCCACTTCCCTCCATTGCTATCAGGTGATAGCATAGTCGGGCCGCTGACTTCCATTTGCCCGCTAGCCTATGCAAGAGCTTCGAAACTTCGGCTTCCTCTTGAGGGATGTATCGCGCTTGTTCATGCTCGATTTTGAACGCGATACCGGCCGACTGAATCTCACCCTGGCACAGTGCAAGGTACTTGCCTATCTGCAGCGCAACGAGGGGATTTCACAAACTCGGCTGGCATACCTTACCGACACAGATCCGATGACCCTCGGGCGGATACTCGACCGCATGGAAGCGGACGGCCTGATTGAGCGCAAGCCCAATCCAGCCGACCGCCGGGCTCGCTCCCTGTTCCTCCAGGAACCGGCATTCCCGGTGCTCAAGGAGATATGGCGTCACTCGGACCGGGCTCGGGCCAGGGCGCTTGCCGGTTTGACAGCCTCGGAGCGTGAGCTTGTGCTGGATTTACTACAGCACATTCACGGCAACTTGGCGCGATTGGCACCGGACATGGCAGACAATACTGCCGGCGTGTTTCCGAAGCGGCCTGGAAGACGCAGTCAGGCGCATGCCGAAGGGGATAATTCGTGAGGTCAAGAATGCGTCCATGCGGCGGCATTCCTCACCGCGGAGGCGTAACGTGCTGATAGGGCTTGTCCGCATCGCCTTGACTCGTCCATACACCTTCATCGTGTTGGCCATTCTGCTGTTGATCCTTGGCCCCCTCACGGCGATGCGGATGCCGACCGACATCTTTCCGGATATCAGGATTCCCGTCATATCCGTCGCATGGCAGTACACTGGGCTTTCACCGGAACAGATGGCTGGCCGGATCACTACCCCTTTCGAGCGGGTGCTGACGACAACGGTCAATGACATCGAGCATATTGAGGCCACCTCATACCCGGGCATCGGTATCGTCAAGATTTTCTTTCACCCTGGCGTCAATATTGCTGTGGCGAATGCCCAAGTCACGGCAATTTCCCAGTACATTGTGCGGCAGATGCCGCCGGGCATCACACCGCCGCTGATTGTGAATTACAACGCATCGACGGTACCCATACTTCAGCTCGCGCTCTCCGGAAAAGGACTCTCAGAGAAGAACCTTTTCGATATTGCTTTGAATACCCTGCGGCCGCCCTTGGTTACGGTGCCTGGTGCCGCGCTTCCCTCTCCCTCTGGGGGGAAGCAGCGATTAGTGCAGATCGATATCGATTCCGCAGCGTTGCAGGCGCGTGGTCTTTCCGCGCAGGATGTAGCGAACGCTCTTGCCGCGCAGAACATCATCGTGCCCATCGGCACGCAAAAGATCGGCAGCCTCGAATACACGCTGCAATTGAACAACGCACCCTTGACGATCGCAGAACTGGCCAACCTGCCGATCAAGGCCGCCAACGGCGCCATCATCTATATTCGCGATGTGGCCACCGTGCATGACGGCAATTCTCCGCAGACCAATATCGTGCATGTGGATGATGGACGCTCGGTACTGATGTCGGTACTTAAGAGTGGTACGACATCCACCCTGGCGATCGTCGATGGCATCCGCGAAAAGCTCGCAAAAGTTAAAGGATTGCTACCGGAACAGCTGGTGGTCGTGCCCATCAATGACCAATCCATCTTTGTGCGTGCCGCCATCACTGGCGTGGAAGCCGAGGGAGTCATCGCGGCGGCACTGACGAGCCTGATGATTCTGCTGTTTCTCGGCAGCTGGCGTTCCACTTTCATTATCGCGGTATCGATTCCCCTGTCGATCATGGGCTCGGTGATCGGCCTTGCGGCGATCGGCGAAACGCTGAACATCATGACCCTCGGGGGATTGGCGCTGGCCGTCGGCATTCTCGTTGACGATGCCACGGTGACCATCGAAAACATCAATTGGCACTTGGAACATGGCAAGGACGTTGAGACAGCGATCATGGACGGCGCCCGCCAAATCGTCACGCCGGCTTTTGTCTCCTTGTTGTGTATCTGCATCGTTTTCGTGCCGATGTTCTTTCTAGAAGGCGTAGCGCGTTTCCTGTTCGTGCCGATGGCCGAGGCGGTTGTTTTTGCGATGGTCAGCTCCTTTTTCCTTTCGCGTACGCTGGTGCCGACGATGTCGAAGTATCTTCTGCATCCGCATGCGGCCCATACTGGGGAGGCGGACGCTGTTTTTGTTGCGAAATCGGGCAATCCGCTATTGCGGTTTCAGCGCCATTTCGAAAAACGTTTTGAAGACTTTCGCAACGGCTATCGCGGCCTTCTTCTGCTACTCCTTAGCCAGCGTCGCGCCTTCGTGATCACTTTCATGGGCTTCGTCATCCTTTCATTTTCGTTGACGCCATTTCTTGGCACTGATTTTTTCCCGGAAGTGGATGGCGGTCAGATTCTTATGCACGTCCGTGCCCCCATCGGAACCCGCGTCGAGGAGGCTGCCGCGCGCTTTGCCCATATAGAGGATGCTATCCGCCAAGTTATCCCGACGGAAGAAATAACGACCTTGGTCGACAACATCGGCCTGCCTTACAGCCCCCTCAATATGGTCTACAACAATACCGGCTTGATCGGAACGCAGGATGGCGACATCCAGATTGCGCTCAGGAAAGGGCACCGTCCGACGGCGGAGTATGTGCGCGAGCTTCGTGAACGATTACCCCGCAAATTTCCCGACACCGTCTTTTCCTTCCCCCCCGCGGATATCGTCAGCCAGATTCTGAATTTCGGTGCCCCGGCGCCTATCGACCTCCAGATTCGCGGCAACAATCTGGACGCCAACTTTGACTATGCCAACAAGCTGGTAAAGGCCATACGCCGGGTGCCGGGTGTGGCGGATGTCCGTATCCAGCAGTCGCGCAAACGCCCGGTATTCGATGTCAGCCTCGATCGCACGCGCGCCCAGGAAGTCGGCATATCCACGCGCGATGTGACCAACAGCTTGGTGGTCAATCTCGCCGGCAGCAGCCAGGTGGCGCCTAGCTTCTGGTTGAACCCCGCCAACGGCGTGTCCTATCCGATCGTGATGCAAGCTCCCCAGTACAGCCTGGATTCGCTTTCTGCGCTGGCCAATTTGCCGATCAATGGCGCTTCCAATGGCGTCCCGCAAGTGTTGGGCGGTCTGGCGGATTTTTCCCGTCGCACGAGCAATGCAATCGTCACTCAATACGATATCCAGTCGATAATTCAAATCAATGCCACGACGCAAGGCCGCGACCTTGGCTCCGTCGCGAGCGACATCCGGCGCATCATGGCAGAGACCGCTTCAGAAGTGCCAAAGGGCTCCAGCGTGGCGTTGCTCGGGCAGGTTCGGACGATGGAACACGCATTCTCCGGCTTGCTGTTCGGTCTCCTCGGCGCCATCGTGCTCATCTATTTCTTGATCGTGGTTAACTTCCAATCGTGGAGCGACCCCTTCGTCATTATCACCGCACTGCCGGCGGCGCTGGCGGGCATTGTCTGGATGCTGTTTGCCACCCACACCACCCTGTCCGTACCGGCACTCACCGGCGCCATCATGTGCATGGGGGTCGCCACCGCGAACAGCGTACTGGTGATCAGTTTTGCCCACGAACGCCTGGAGCAGTTGGGAGACGCTACCACAGCGGCGCTCGAGGCCGGGTTTGTCCGCTTCCGTCCGGTGCTGATGACAGCGCTGGCGATGATCATCGGCATGTTGCCCATATCCCTGGGTTTGGGTGAAGGTGGCGAACAGAACGCGCCACTCGGTCTCGCGGTCATCGGCGGCCTCCTTTTCGCAACGGTCGCCACGCTTGTTTTTGTCCCCGTTGTTTTCAGTCTTGTGCACGCGCGCTACCACAAGAAGTCCCTGCCAAATTCCGCAGTTGGAGAATCCCATGTCGTCTGATCCCGCCACTCTCGCCCAGGCAAGCCGGATGCTGCGCAATGCTGGAATCGTCATCGCCGTTATTGCCGTGACGATCGTGGTCGCGGGAATCGCCATACGCACCTCCGAGGCTGCGCGGCTAAGCGCTCAGGCCGACTCCCAGAGCGTCCCCACCGTTGTCGTGATCAAGCCGGGTAGCTCGGGGGCAGCCGCGACGCTGGAACTTCCCGGCCGTCTGGAGGCCTATTCCCGGGCACCGATCTACGCGCGCGTCAGCGGTTATCTGAAGAACTGGAAAGTCGATATCGGCGCACCGGTGAAGAGCGGCCAGTTGCTTGCGGAAATCGAGACCCCCGATCTCGACCAGCAACTGCTACAGGCCAAGGCTGATCTTGCCAGCGTGCAAGCACATGCGGCATTGGCGGCAAGCACGGCAAAACGTTGGCAATCGCTGCTTGGCTCCGATGCGGTATCGCGCCAGGAGAGCGAAGAGAAGCTCGGCGACGCTGCCGCCAAACAGGCCATGGCCAATGCGGCGCAGGCAAACGTGGATCGTCTCCTGGCGACAAAAAACTTTGCGCGCATCGTTGCACCGTTCGATGGCATTGTGACCGCACGGTCGACCGATGTCGGTGCGCTGATCAACGCAGGCGGCAGTTCGGGGCAGGAATTGTTCGTGGTTTCCGATACCCGGAAATTGCGCGTCTACGTGAGTGTGCCGCAGAACTACGTCTCGGCCGTCAAACGCGGCGCCAAGGCCAGGATCAGCGTACCCGAACAGCCGGGGAAATTTTATGCGGCCCAGGTTGAATCATCCTCACAGGCCATCAGCAGCACATCCGGCAGCATGCTCACCCAGCTGTCGGTGGACAACGCCGACGGTGCGTTGCTGCCGGGGGGATTCACTCGTGTGAGCTTCGAGCTGGCTCGCAAAGCCGGCGGAGTGAGTATTCCGTCCAGCGCACTCATCTTCGACAAGGCAGGTCTGTTTGTCGCAACGGTTGACGGAGATGGCAAGATCGCCCTCAAGTCCGTCACCATCGCTCGCGACCTCGGCAATGTCATTGAACTCGCTTCGGGCCTCGGTCCTGATGATCGTCTCGTCGAGAGTCCGCCCGATGGGATCGCCAATGGAGAACTGGTGCATGTCGCCGTGGCGGAAACAGCAACCGCGGCATCAGCCTCGGGGAATGACGGGAAGGCTGCACGTGCCCAGAAATAAGATATCTTGTGCGCTTGCTGCGGTGCTGGTGGCGGTACTTGGCGCCTGTTCGCTGGCGCCGCCGCTAAAGGTTCCGGATGTTCCTGCCGCACAGTCATACAAGGAAATAGCGCCATGGGCCGCAGCCTACCCTGCGGACGCCCTGCCGCGGGATGCATGGTGGAAACTTTACGGCGATGCGGAACTCGACGCGCTGCAAACGCGCCTGATTAAACGAAGTCCGGATCTGGCCGCAGCGCTCGCACGCTATCAGCAGTCCAGGGCAATCAGCGATCAGGCAGGTTCCGGCCAGTTCCCGACAGTTTTCGGCACCGCCAATGTCCAGCGGGACCGACAGTCCGAGATGAAACCACTGCGCGTTCTTGGCCCAAACTCGCCGAACAATTACAGATCCAATACGCTCGGCCTCGAAGCGGATTATGAGTTGGACTTGTGGGGGCGCATCCGCAACCAGGTTGCAGCGGGTTCCGCCCTCGAGCAAGCCGCCCAGGCTGACCTGGAATCCGCGCGGCTGAGCCTGCAGGCGCAGCTTGCCGACAGCTATATCGCTTTGCGCGGTCTCGACCGCGAAATCGAACTGCTGAATGAAACTTCCACTGCTTATGCGAAGGCGCTGGCGTTGGTCAAGGTCCGGCACGACGCCGGCATTGCCTCTGGACTGGATGTCGCACGTGCGCAAAACCAGCTCGATGCCACACGCTCGCAGGTCGAGCAGGCGCTGGCGAAACGAGCTTTGGGCGAGCATGCGATTGCGTCGCTCATCGGCGAAACCGCGTCCACTTTCACCATTGAATCTCGCCGCGCAAACATTTTGCTGCCATCGGTTCCTTCCGGACTGCCCTCGACCTTGCTCCAGCGCAGGCCTGACATCGCTGCGGCACAGCGAAGGATTGCGGCCGTCAATGCCAATGTCGGCATGGCGAGTGCCGCATTCTTTCCCTCTGTGACATTGAGTGCGCTCGTCGGCTATCAAAGCAGTGCATTCGGCAATCTGGTCAGATCCCCGAACACCTATTGGGCAGTCGGACCCTCGCTGTTTTTAACCTTGTTCGATGCCGGCAAACGCGACGCGGAAATGGCGAGGACCAATGCGGTTCTCGACGAAGCGGGTGCGACATATCGCGGCGTTGTGTTGAGTGCATTTCAACAAGTCGAAGACGATCTTGCACTGCTCACGCATTACCGCGCTGCCGAAGAATCCGAACGTTCGTCCCAGGCTGCCGCGCAGCGCTCGCTCGATCTTGCCATCACCCGTTACCGCGAGGGGGCGGTCAATTATCTCGAAGTGGTTGCCTCACAGACTATTGCCCTCCAAGCCCAGCGCAACGTGCTGGATCTCGGTACGCGTCAGTTGCGGGCAAGCGTGCAGCTAATTCGTGCGCTGGGAGGTGGATGGTCGGACTCTTCCAAACCAACCGATTGAGCGCAACCGACTCTATTTCGAAGACTGATTGTCGCTTCATGCTGGTCTGCGACTTCATCAGTGGATGAAGGTTGCTTTGTGCGCGAAGACGACCTGCAGTTCATTGCCTGTGGAAAGCTACGATTACCTGTTTCTGGGTATCGTAGATTACGGTGTTCAGAGTATATCCACACGCTTTGCTCCAGCATATATTAATATGCTGGAATTCGGTTTATCTGTATTTGAAATAGACGCTGCTTCGACGTGGGTAGACTTATCCGGAACAGATTGAGATGAATTTCCCTGCAACCCCGCAACCTAACGGCAAGAGGACAACATGATCAAACAAATTTCGAAAATTGCGCTTATTACCTCTCTAAGCTTGTGCGCTTCAGCTGCATTGGCTGAAGAAATCAATGATGGCTATGTTTTCGACGTACGCGGCAATGTGGTGAAAAGTGGCACCGGGCTGTGCTGGCGGACTCCCCGCTGGACGCCGGCGATGGCGATCAGCGAATGCGACCCGGATCTGGTGAAGAAGGAAGCCCCGGCGCCGGCGAAGACGCGCGAGATTTCTGTTCCTGCTGCCGCGCCCAAGCCGGCTGCGGAAAAAGTAACGCTGGCTGCGGATGCATTATTCGATTTCGACAAGGCGGTGCTGCGTCCGGAAGGCAAGACAACACTTGACGGGCTGCTCGCCAAGGTCAAGGATATCAAGCTGGAAGTCATCATTGCGGTCGGTCATGCTGACCGCAT
>JBAYVU010000048.1:0-22504 GCA_041674385.1 Sterolibacterium sp. | reverse complement strand
GAACAGAGTGCCGGTGTGGGCCAGATCAACGGCGCGATGGGCCAACTCAACAAGGCGACCCAGCAGAACGCTTCGGCCTCCGAGGAACTGGCGGCCACCGCCGAGGAAATGGGCGGCCAGTCGACGCAGCTTACCGAACTCATGTCTTTCTTCAAGATCGATCGGGAATGAGGCGCGGCCAGCCAGCTGGCGGCGCGTTCACCGGTCGCCAGCACGCGTAGCGCCGTCCCCCTCCCGTCTGCAAGAAGACCTTCTGCGGCGCCACCCAACGAGCAGGACTTCGAGCGTTTCTGAGCGCAGGACTGTCACGCCCTGGCAAAGCCGGACTATTCCGTACTGGCGGCTTTGCCGTCTTTATTCACGGTGATCGTTACGATTGGCTGGATGGCCTGCTGGTCACGAATTGCCGAGATAACCGCACTGCCGTCTTCATTGAAATGGTAGGCGCAAAGGTATCGATAACCGGCGCGGGTTAACTGCTGGATAAGCACCTTTTCGTCATCCGGTGTGAAATGTCCCGCCAGACTGGTTGTCACCGGCGAGTCGTTCCGTGCCGTAGTCGTTCGCAATGCCGGGTTTTTCTCAAGACGATCCCACCAGGCAGATATCAGGCTTAAACCATTCTGCGCGGTGGGTGCATGTGGGTTGTTTTCTTCGGTATCTTTCCATGAAAATACAAAAAAGATGCCGAGTAGTGTCGCGATTCCTAGGAGCCTGAAAATCACCAGGTGATTTTTTGTTCTTCGTGCGTTTGTTTTCATGAAAAAGTACGACAAGCGAATTTCTTGCCGCATCGAACGCGCAGCTGAGCGCAGAATAAGGGTGGCGGGATTATCTCCTAAGGCATCGCATGGGGGAGAATAATCTGCCCTGGGTGGGTCGCTTTGACCAGAATGCGCACTCCTTTGCGCTCGGTTCACTATCCCCGATTCGGGTTACAAGCGTTACAATTCAGGCACCGATTGTATGAAAGGAATCCCCATGTCACGCATGGTGAATTGCATCAAGCTGGGCTGCGAAGCCGAGGGACTCGACTTCCCGCCGTTGCCGGGAGAACTCGGCCAGCGTATTTACGAGAATGTTTCCAAGGAAGCCTGGCAGCAATGGGTCAGGTTGCAGACCATGTTGATCAACGAGAACCGCCTGAACTTGGCCGATGCCAAGGCCCGCACGTATCTTTCCGAACAAATGCAGAAGCATTTCTTCGGCGACGGCGCCGACAATATCTCCGGTTTCGTGCCGCCGGCGAAATAGCCACACGCTTTAGCTCGCCACTTCCTTTTCGATCCCCGCCAGGCCGATGTGGCGCACATCGCGTCCCTTGGCCATGTAGACGACGTATTCGGAAATATTTTTGGCATGGTCGCCGATGCGTTCGATCGCTTTTGCGATGAACAGCAGATCGAGCGCACGCGAGATGGTGCGCGGGTCTTCCATCATGAAAGTGACCAACTGGCGCGTGATGCCCTTGAACTCGGCATCCACTTCCCGGTCCTGACGGACCACCTGGGCAGCCGTAGCCAGGTCCAGGCGCGCGAAAGCGTCGAGCGCCTTGCGCAGCATCTCGATCGCCAGGCCCGCGACATGCCGCAACTCGATGCGCGGTGCGAACTGCGTGTCGGCGCTGTGGATCGAGCGGGCCTTCTTGGCGATTTTCTTCGCCTCGTCACCGATGCGCTCGAGGTCGGTGATGGTCTTCACCACCATCATCACCATGCGCAGGTCGACCGCCGCCGGTTGGCGACGGGCGATGATGTTGGTGCACGCCTCGTCGAGCTCGACCTCCTGGCGGTTCACCAGGTCGTCGTTGGCGATGGTCTGCTCGATCAGCGGCATGTCGCCTTCGGCCAGTCCCTCCATGGCCTTGACGATCTGCTGCTCGACCTGGCCGCCCATCTGCAACACGCGGTTGCGGATGTTTTCCAGGTCGGTGTCGAACTGCTTGACGATGTGCTCACCCATTGCCGCTCCTTGCCTAAAAAATCAGCTGAGCGATTCTAGCAGGCTCGCATGACAGAATTATTGCAGTGTCTCAGGGCGCCGGGCGAGTGTATGTCTTGACGCCATCGGGACCCGCCAGCAACAGCACGTCGGCGCCGCGTCGGGCGAACAAGCCGTTGGCAACGATGCCGACGACATGATCAAGCGCATTCTCCAGCGCGAGCGGATCGACGATGGACAGACCATGCACATCGAGGATCAGGTTGCCGTTGTCGGTGATGAAGCCCTCGCGCAGGCGCGCTTGGCCGCCCAAGTTGGCCAGTGTGCGCGCGACCTGGGCTTGCGCCATCGGAATCACCTCGAGCGGCAGCGGGAACTTGCCCATGGTTTGCACCCATTTGCTCTGGTCGCAGACGCAGACGAAGGTTTCGGCCACTGCCGCCACGATTTTTTCCCGGGTCAGCGCTCCGCCGCCGCCCTTGATCATGGACAGGCCGCGATCGATTTCGTCGGCACCATCGACATAGATCGGCAGTGACGTTACATCATTGAGATCGAGCACACGGATACCGTGTGCTTCGAGACGTTTCCTGGTGGCTTCGGAACTGGCGACAGCGCCGCTGAGACGGTCCTTGATGTCCGCGAGTTCGTCGATGAAGAAGTTCGCGGTCGAGCCGGTGCCGACGCCGACCAGCGCGCCAGCCGGCAGATGCTCGACGACATAGTCGCGCGCCGCGCGTGCCACGGCACGCTTGAGTTGGTCTTGGTTCATGCGGGTCTTCCTTTGATCGCGGTGAGGATGCCTTGCATCAGGGCCAGCGGGGTCGGCGGACAACCAGGCACGGCGACATCCACGGGGATGACATTGGAGACCGAACCGCAGCTGGCGTAGCTTGCCCCGAAGATGCCGCCATTGCAAGCGCATTCGCCGACCGCTACCACCAGTTTGGGCGCAGGGGTGGCATCATAGGCGCGTTTGAGGGCGACCCGCATGTTGGTGGCGACCGGTCCGGTGACCAGCAGCAGGTCGGCATGCCTTGGGCTCGCGGCGAACTTGATGCCGAGGGCTTCGAGGTTGTAATAGGGATTGTTCAGCGCGTGGATTTCTAGTTCGCAGCCGTTGCAGGAACCGGCATCGATATGGCGGATCACCAGCGCACGGCCGAGCGTCTCCAGCATCCCCTGTTCCAGATGCTGGGCCGTGATGCGCAAGGCTTCGTCCGGCGACGGCGGTGTTTCGGTCTTGAGACCGGTGACGAAAATCTGCTTGAGCAGTTGGTACATGGTCGGTGTTAAAGATCCTGCCCGCTGTAGGACAGGTTGAAGGATTTATTGATCAGCGGAAAGTCGGGCACGATGTTGCCCATTACCGCATGTTCCAACGCCGGCCAGCTGTGCCACGACGGATCGTGGCAGTGGCAGCGGCGGATGCCGCCTGCCGCCCCGGCCGTCAAGGCGATCAGCACATCGCCGCGCCAGCCCTCGATCCAGCCGACGCCGAAAGCCCCGTCCCGGGCCGCCGGCAGGGGGGCGATCAGCTCCCGGCACACCTCATCCGTCAGCACGACCAGTATCTGGCGAGTTACCCGCAAGGATTCGAATATTTCGTCGAAACGCACGGCGACGCGGGCAGCGACATCGCCGTTGCGATGCGATGCGACCTGGACGTTGAGCTGATCGTAGGGGGCGATCTGGTTCTGTTCGCGCAAATCCCAGGTCTGGCTGCTGGCGCGTCCGGCCAGGCCGCTGACGCTCAACTCGCCGGCCAGCGCCGGGTCCAGCCTGCCGGTGGAAAGGAAGCGATCCTGCAGGCCGGCGTGCTCTTCGTAGATATCCTTGAGAATGCGCACCTCGCGCTCGATGCTGTCGCATTGCGTCAGCATCTTCGCCCCGCCTGCCTCCGGCAAGTCGCGGGCCACGCCGCCCGGCACGATGCAGTCCATCGACAGACGATGGCCGAACAGTTCGCCCGACAGCCGCAACCAGTCCTCCCTGAGACGCATGAACTGGGAAAGGCCGAAGGACAACGCTGCGTCGTTGCCGAGATAGCCGAGGTCGCCGAGGTGATTGGCGATGCGCTCGCGCTCCAGCAGCAGCGCGCGCAGCCACAGCGCCCGCGGCGGGGGCGAGCAAGCCGTCAGCGATTCGGCGGCGAGACAGTAGGCCCAGGCGTAAGCCACCGTGGCGTCGCCGGAAACCCGTCCGGCCAGCTTGTAAGCATCGGCCAGTGGCAGTTGTTCGAAACGTTTCTCGATGCCCTTGTGCTTCCAGCCCAGGCGCTGTTCCAGTCGCAACACTTTCTCGCCGACGATGGAAAAGCGGAAATGGCCCGGCTCGATGATGCCAGCATGGATTGGGCCGACCGGGATTTCGTGCACACCGTCGCCTTCGACACGCACGAAGGCGTACTCCTCGTTGGCAGTGTCGAAGTGTCGGGTCGGGTCGCAATCGCGGCGCAACGGGAAATAATCCGCCGGCCAGTTGGCGTGGCGCAGCCAGGGCCGCCGGTCCTCGCTGCGGGCGCGGATGCCGAGCAAATCGTAGGTGGCGCGCTGCTGGCGGTTGGCGGCGGGAAAGATCGCCGAGAGATCGGGATATTCCGGATTTTCCGCAGACAGCGGCAGTGTCACCAAAGCCAGGCCCGATGCTTGCCAGAGGGCGACATGCAAGGCAAAGCCAGCCTGCCGGTCGCGTTCGTCGCTGCCCCACAAGGCGACAAAGCGCCCGCCGCTTTGCTTGACCGCATCGGCGAAAGCCAGCAGCCCGGCCTCATCGGTGACGCTGCGATAAGCTGCCAGCGCGCCGGGAAGTGCCGTGAATTCGAGGGCTTGATCGAGCAGTTGCATAAAGGTGTCGATCCTATCCGATAAACCTGGCTGCCTGCTGATACCAGCCGGCCAAATAGGGCGGAATCCACAGGCCCAGCATCAATACCAGCGCCAAATGCACGAACACCGGCAGCATCGCCGGCCGATGCGGCAACGTGGGCAAGTTGCTTTCGCCGAATACCATCGGCTGCACCTTGCCGAAAATTGCCGCGAAAGCGACGCCCAGCGCCGCCAGCAGGAAAGGCGTCGCCCACGGTTGCTGTTTCATCGCCGTGGTGAGAATCAGGAACTCGCTGGCGAAGACGCCGAACGGCGGCATGCCGAGGATCGCCAGCGTGCCCAGCATCAGTCCCCAGCCGATGGTCGGGCTGATTTTCAACAGGCCGCGGATATGCTCCATCAGCTGCGTGCCGCTCTTCTGCGTGGCATGGCCGACGGCAAAGAATATCGCCGATTTGGTGAGGCTGTGCACGGTCATGTGCAGCAGGCCGGCAAAGCTCGCCACCGGACCGCCCATGCCGAAAGCGAAGGTGACGATGCCCATGTGCTCGATCGAGGAATAGGCGAACATCCGCTTGATGTCCTTCTGCCGCGACAAGAACAGCGCGGCCACCACCACCGACAGCAGGCCGAAGCCCATCATCAGCAAGCCGGCCAGATTGCTGTGCAGGGCGCCGTCGGCCAGCACCTTGCAGCGCACCACGGCGTACAGCGCGACATTCAGCAGCAGGCCGGACAGCACCGCGGAGACCGGCGTCGGGCCTTCGGCATGGGCATCCGGCAACCAGTTGTGCAGCGGCACCAGGCCGACCTTGGTGCCGTAGCCGACCAGCAGGAACACGAAGGCCAGCGACATCACGGTGGGTTCGAGCGTGCCCTTGACCGCATTCAGGTGGGTCCACAACAGCGCGCCGCCTTCGTGGCCGAGCACTTTCTCCGCCGCGAAATACAGCAGGATGGTGCCGAACAGCGCCTGCGCGATGCCGACGCCGCACAGGATGAAATATTTCCAGGCGGCTTCCAGCGAAGCCGTGGTGCGGTAGAGCGAGACCAGCAGCACGGTGGTCAGCGTGGCCGCTTCCATGGCCACCCAGAGGATGCCCATGTTGTTGGTGGTCAGCGCCAGCAGCATGGTGAACATGAACATCTGGAACATGCTGTGGTAGAGCCGCAGGCGGCCGACGGTGAGGCGTCCGTGGTCGTGCTCGATGCGCATGTAGGGGCGGGAGAACAGCGAGGTGGTGAAGCCGACCAGGGCGGTCAGGGCGACCAGGAAGACGTTCAGCGGGTCGACGAAGAATTGCTCCTGGAAAAACAGTTGCGGACCGCGGTTGACGATATGCGTGGTCAGTACGCCCGCGGCGATCAGCGTCAGCAGGCTGAATATCGCGTTGTATTCGGCAGCGCGCCGGGTGTGGCCGGTCAGCGCCAGAACCAGGCCGCCGAGCAAGGGAATGCCGAGGAGAATGAAAAATTCCATCAGTCCTCTTTCAGCTGTTCCAAATTGCGGATATCGAGCGAATCGAACTGCTCGCGGATCTGGAAGAAGAACACGCCGAGGATCACCATGCCGACCAGGACATCCAGCGCGATGCCCAGTTCGACCACCATCGGCATGCCATAGGTGGCGGACGTCGCGGCAAAGAACAGGCCGTTCTCCATCGACAGGAAGCCGATCACTTGCGGTACGGCCTTGCTGCGCGTGATCATCATCAGGAAGGCCAGCATCACGGCGGCCATGGCGATCCCCAGCGTCGAACGGGTGACGGTGCCGGCCAGTTCCGAAATCGGCAACGCCAGGTTGAAGGAGAAGATGACAAGAACTATCCCAATCAGCATGGTGGTCGGGATGTTGATCAGCGTCTCGATGTCCCATTTCACATTCAGGCGGCGGATCAGCCGGTGCAGGATCGCCGGCAGCAGCAGCACCTTGAGTACCAGCGTGATCAGTGCCGACCAGTACAGATGTTTTTGTCCCGTGGTGAGCGCCACGATGGCGGTGGAGGCGCACAGCACCGCGCCCTGCGCCATGAACAGGTTGATCAGCGAGAGAATGCGGCGCTGTCCCAGCATGGCGAAGGAAAGCAGCAGCAGCACCGCCGCCAGCAGGTTGATGATCTGCCCGTAATAGGAACTCATCTCATGGATATCCGCGCGATGCGTTGCCCCGCAATGGGGATGGCTGCAAGGCGGAGGGCGAAGACAATGGTCGAACCCTTGGCGAGCCCGACAACGCAGCAGACGCCCCATTGCGGGGCAACCCGGAGGGACGGGGTGATTCTGGCCCCATGGCGGCGTTGCTCGCTCCTGATGTGGAGCAACCACATGACGTCGCTCGTGCCTTGCCCTGGGGCCAGACTCGCCCCGTCGCACACGTGGATATCCATGAGATGAGTTCCGCTCACTTGACCGTCTCCAGCAGCAAATGCACCAGCATGCCGAGCACCGCCAGCAGGAAGGCCGTGCCGAGGAACTCCGGGGCGCGAAAGATCCGCATCTTGGCGCTGAGCGTTTCAATCAGGGCAAGCAGCAAGCCGCCGATGGCCAGTTTCAACAACAAGACCGGCAAGGCTATCGCCAGGTTGATCGGCGTGGCGCCTTCCGGCACGCCCCAGGGAAAGAACAAGGCCAGGCCGAGGCAG
This sequence comes from Sterolibacterium sp., assembly GCA_041674385.1. Lineage (GTDB taxonomy): Bacteria > Pseudomonadota > Gammaproteobacteria > Burkholderiales > Rhodocyclaceae > JACRAR01. The sequence goes on along the minus strand of JBAYVU010000048.1, from coordinate 15,093 downwards.
GAATAGGCATACATTTTCAATGCGGCGGCCCACTCGATCAATGCCAGGTGGCGGCCGGAATATTCCAGGATCATGGCTTCATGGATCATGGTGAGTTCGAGATGGGTGCTGGGATTGTCGATCGGCACGCGCGCATTCTCGGCCAGCGACACCATCGTGAAAGCCACGCCGGCGAAGGCCAGGCTGGGATAGATGATCAATTCGCGTTGCCCCAGGGTCTCGACGATGGTGGCCAGGGAAGTCGAATGCGAGATCAGCGACGTGGTGAAGATCACCATCAGCAACGCCGGCTCGGCGAGGAAGCCGACCAGCATTTCGCGTCGCGCGCCCATGGTGCCGAAGGAAGTGCCGACATCCATCCCCGCCAGGGCGCTGAAAACCCGTGCCAAGGCGAAAATGCCGACCAGCGCGATGGCGTCGGCAGCCGGTCCGAAGGGCAGATCGGTCGATAGCGTCGGCACGATGGTCGCAGCCAGGACCATCGCAGCGAAGATAACGTAGGGTGCGGCACGGAACAGGCTGGAAGCGTTGTGCGCCAGCACCACCTCCTTCTCGAACAGTTTGCCGAGCTGGTAGTAGGGCTGCAATAGCGGCGGCGCGGAGCGGTTTTGCAGCCAGGCGCGACACTGATTCACCCACCCCGTCAGCAACGGGGCCAGCACCAGCGCCAGCACCAGTGCGAGAAATTGGAGCAAGATGGTAAACGAGGAAGCCATCGGTTTAGCCCCGCACCAGGAACAGCAGCACGATCAGGGTGAGGAAGCTGTACAGCAAGTAAATCGCGATACGACCCCGCTGCAGGAATGCCACCATGCGCGCGCCGAACTCGGCCAGGCGTGCGACCGGCAGGTACAGCCAGTACCAGAAATGATCCTCGACGATGACCAGATAGCGTGGCGCCTTGTCGAACGAAGTCGGCAATTCCCGCGTCAGCCGATAGAACGGCTCGAACACTTGGCGCAGTGGCTGGCTGAAGCCTTCCGCGGTGTCCTGCATGCGCGCGGTCTGCAGCGGAAAGCCGCAGTCCCAAGCGGCGCTGCGGCGTATCCGGCCGTGCCAGAAGCGTCGAACGATGGCGAAAGTGGCTGCCATCACGGCGCTGATCATCAGCAGGAAGATCAGCGGTTCATAGCTGGATCGGTCGGCGCTGATCGGGGCCAGCAGCAGCCAATTCCGGGTATGCGCCGCATCGCCCGGCGTGACGTAAGCGCCGGCGCCGAGCAGCGTGCGTATGACAAAGTCCAGCTTCTCGATGACGAACACCGGCAACACCCCCAGCAACAAGCAAAGCAGCGCCAGCCAGGACAGGCCGATGCGTTCCAGCCAACCCGCGTCGTGCGCTTGCTGCGAAATTTTTTCCTCACGCGGCTGGCCGAGGAAAACGATGGCGAAAAACTTGACCATCACATAACCGGCCAGCGCGGCCGTCAGCGCCACCGCGGCGGCGGCTACCGGGATCAGCATGTTGATATAGCTGTGCGGCAATCCGGGCGAGAACAGAAAGGCTTGCAGCAGCAGCCATTCGGAGACGAAACCGTTCAAGGGCGGCAGGCCGGAACTGGCGATTACCCCGAGCAGCGCCAGCCAGGCCACCCAAGGCATCGGGTGGATCAGTCCGCCCAACTTGCCCAGACTGCGCTCGCGGGTGGCATGCAGCACCGAACCGGTGCACAGGAACAGCAGGCTCTTGAACGCAGCATGATTGAGGCAGTGGTAGAGCACGGCAGTGAGTGCCAGCGCCGTCAGCGTGAGCATGCCAAAGGACTGAAAGGTCAGCGCCAGGCCGATGCCGACAAACAGCAAGCCGATGTTCTCGATCGACGAATAAGCCAGCAGCCGTTTCATGTCGCTCTGTACGGCACTGAAGATGACGCCGAACAGCGCGCTGACGAGGCCCAACGCCAGCACCGCCACTCCCCACCACCACAGCGGCTGGTGCAGCAGGTCGAAGGAAACGCGCAACACGCCGTAGATGGCGGTCTTCAGCATCACGCCGCTCATCATCGCCGACACCGGCGAAGGGGCCGCCGGATGCGCTTCGGGCAGCCAGACATGCAGCGGCAGCAGGCCGGCCTTGGCGCCGAAGCCGAACAGCGCCAGGCCGAAAGCCGCGCTGGCCCAGAACGCATCGTGGCCGGTGGCGCGCATGTGGGCGAAGGTGTAGTCGGCCACGCCGTTGGTTTCGCCCAGGCCGGCGCTGCTTTGCAGCACGCCGAAGCTGAGCAGGATGCCGATCGCGCCGATGTGCGCAATCAGCAGGTAGAGATAGCCAGCATGGCGGATCTCGGCTTTGCGATGATCGGAGGTGACCAGGAAGAACGATGACAACGCCATCGACTCCCAGGCCACCATGAAGGCATAGGCATCGTCGGCCAGCAGCACCAGCGCCATGCTGGCGAGAAAAATATGGTATTGCAGGCTCTGCAGCCCCGGCGCGGTGCCTTCGCCTTTTCTCAGATAGCCCGAGGCATAGATCGAGATGCCGGCGGCGGTGCCGCCCAATAGCAGCAGGAAGAGTGCGGAAAGCGCATCCAGCCGCAAGTGGAACGGCAAGTCCGGCAGACCGATGGGCAGTATGGCTACCTCAGGGACATCTCCGAGCGCAGCAAAGGCGACTCCGGCCAGCGCCAGGCCAACCAGCGCGCCCAGCGGATATAAAGTCTTGCCGACGAATCGAAACCCGCGCGGTGCCAGCAACCCTGCCAGGCCGATCAGCAGCCAGGCGGCAATCAACGACATCACCCAGTCGATTGACAACAATGCGGGAGAGAGATCAGGCATCTATTTTATCTGCATGCCAAATCGATAGCCGCCGACGGATGGAGGCAAGAAGATGGTTCGGTCGTTGTTTGAAGTTGCACGTCACGATACGCGATAATTTCTAGCGGTTTTCACCCGTTTCGTCGGTTGCTTCAGCTGCGATTTGTTCGGGCTTTTCTCCCTGCGACAGATCGTTGCCGGCAGGCAGCGATGACGCGCGTTGGGCTGTATTGGCGACCAACCATGCCGGCAACTCGCGATTGCCGGCATGGTCGATGATGTACTGCCGGATCAGTTTGCGCACTACCTGTGAGGGTGTCAGGTCCTGGGCGGCGCAGATGTCCTCGAAGATACGCTTCTTATCCGGGTCTATCAGCAATGTGAGACGAGAGGTTCGGTTTTCCATTGAATCGGCTTTCAGGAGAGTAACGGATCAAGGGTACCAGAGTCCGCCAGCAGCGGGGATGGGAGCGCTGCCCCCTTCCCGGCAAGTTGCGCCCCTGCCGTCGCCACGAGGACACGCAAGTCCAACCGAAGTCTGCAACGCCGAGCCATCGACGCGCTGCTTGCGCAAGCGCATTGCATACGCAACGGTTCGCCCGGGAAACTGTTCGATATCATGACGTTGGATAGCAATTATTTTTCGCATACATAACGCGAATTAAGTGTACATTATATTAACATATTGTATGTGTTTTATGGTATAACTCGTTTTATTGTTTCCCGCTTGGTCTTGTCGCAATTTTTCATACAAAGGAGAACGCCATGTTGCCGAGAATTATTTGGATGCTTCTGGTTGCTGTCGGAATAGGTGCCTGTTCATCGACACCCGAGAAAGCGGTTTCTACTTCCAGCCCTGCCCCGGTGACTCAGGCACGTTCGGCAAGCGTCGCTGAAGCGCAATCCGTAAAATCAGCCGAGAAACTCGATCCACGCAAGCAAGCCGGAAACATACTTGCCAAGCGCAGCATCTTCTTCGATTTCGACAAATCGCTGATCAAGCCCGAATACCAGGATATCGTCACTGCCCATGCCCGGTTCCTGGCAGAAAACGGCAAATTGAAAGTGGTGCTGGAAGGAAATTGCGATGAGCGCGGCAGCCGCGAATACAACCTCGCGCTGGGTCAGCGGCGTTCCGCAAGCGTGTTCAACGCCATGTCATTGACCGGCGCCCCGAAGGCCAACATGGAAGCCATCAGCTTCGGCGAGGAGAAACCCAAGGCGCCAGGTCACGACGAAGCCGCATGGAGCCAAAATCGTCGCGTCGATATTCGCTACAGCGACGATCCCGATCGCAAATGATCGGCAGGAGATAGCGGCATCCTGGTCTCGGTTTACCGGTTTACTTTACGCGCATACCCGGCTGGGCGCCGCTGTCAGGCGAGAGTAGATAGAGGCCGGTTCCGCCGTCGGCACCAGACGCAGCCAGCACCATGCCTTCGGACAAGCCGAACTTCATCTTGCGCGGCGCCAGGTTGGCCACCATCACGGTGAGACGGCCGACCAGCGCGGCCGGATCATAGGCGGACTTGATGCCGGCGAAGACTTGACGAGGTTTTTCCTCGCCGATGTCGAGAGACAGGCGAATCAGCTTGTCGGCACCCTCCACATGGCCGGCGTCGACGATACGGGCGATGCGCAGATCGATCTTGGAGAAGTCGTCTATCCCGATGGTTGGCGTCGGCGTTGCGCTGTGCTTGCCTTCCGTCGCCGTTGCGGCGGGCTGCGAGACCGGGGCGGGTGCGGCGGCATGTACCTGATGCTCGGCATGGCGTTGCGGCGATTGGGCATCGACAGTGGGTGCCAGCGATTCCTTGTTGGCGTCGACCAAGGCGTCGATCTGCTTGGGATCGATGCGCTGCATCAAGTGCTGGTAGGCGTTGACGCGTTCGGGCAAGCGAGACAGATCGTCCCAGGCAAAGTCACGCGCCATGCCGAACAGCTCGCGGGCGACGCGTGCGGTGAGCGCCGGCAACACCGGCCGCAGCAAGATCGACAGTACATAAAAGCCGTGCAGGGCGCGCGAACAGATGTCGTGCAGGGCGGCACGCTTGGCGGGGTCCTTGGCCAGGTTCCAGGGTTCGGCGACCGCAATCGCAGCGTTCAAGCCATCGGCTAGCGACATAACGTCACGTAGTGCGCGCGCGAAATCACGATCCTCATAGGAGGTGGCGACAAGAGACCCACGCGCGCAGGCTGCATTGATCAGCAGATCTGGTTCTGCAAAGACGAGCTTGCCGTCGAAGAACTTGGTGAGGAATCCCGCGCAACGGCTGGCAATGTTGATGTACTTGCCGACCAGATCGGAATTTACCCGGGCGACGAAATCGCCCAGGTTGAGGTCGATGTCCTCCATGCTGCCGTTGAGCTTGGCGGCGAAGTAGTAGCGCAGCCATTCCGGGTTGAGCCCCTGCTGGAGATAGGATTCGGCGGTGATGAAGGTCCCGCGCGACTTGGACATCTTTTGCCCGTCGACGGTGAGGAAGCCGTGAGCGAAGACTTTGCTCGGCGTGCGGTAGCCAGCGTGCTCCAGTTCCGCCGGCCAGAACAGCGCATGGAAATACAGGATGTCCTTGCCGATGAAATGATATAGCTCGGCGCGCGAGTCCTTGCCCCAGAAATCGTCGAAGTTCAGTCCGCTCTTGTCGCAGAGATTGCGGAACGAACCCATGTAGCCGATTGGCGCATCGAGCCAGACATAGAAGAACTTGTTCGGCGCATCGGGAATTTCGAAGCCGAAGTAAGGCGCGTCGCGCGAGATGTCCCAGTCGGTGAGCTTGTTGTCGCCTTCGCTGCCTAACCATTCCTGCATCTTGTTGGCGGCCTCGGGCTGCAAGCGTCGTCCCTCGCGCGTCCAGGCGCGCAGGAAAGACTGGCAGCGCGCATCGGAGAGCCTGAAGAAGTAATGATCGGAAGACTTGAGCACCGGCGTCGCGCCGGAAACCGCGGAGTAAGGGTTCTTGAGGTCGGTCGGTGCATAGGCCGCGCCGCAATTCTCGCAGGCATCGCCGTACTGGTCCTTGGCCGCGCATTTCGGACATTCGCCTTTTATGAAGCGGTCCGGCAGGAACATCGAGCGCAACGGGTCGTAGTACTGCTCGATGGCGCGCACTTCGATGAGGCCGGCCGCCTTGAGCTTGGCGTAGATATCCTCGGCATAGCAGCGCGTCTCTTCGGAATGCGTGGTGTAGTAATTGTCGAAAGCCACATGGAAACCGGCGAAGTCGCGGCTATGTTCGGCATGCACCCGGGCGATCAATTCCTCGGGGCGGATGCCTTCCTTCTCGGCGCGCAGCATGATCGGCGTGCCGTGGGTGTCGTCGGCGCAGACGTAGTGGCATTCGTGGCCGCGCATTTTCTGGAAGCGCACCCAGATGTCGGTCTGGATATATTCGACCAAATGTCCCAGATGGATGGCGCCGTTGGCATAAGGCAGGGCGGAAGTGACGAGGATGCGGCGGCCGGTCATGGTTTTATCCAGAAGCTTTGTAGTCCGGTATTTTACCTGAGCTGCTCGTACCGCTGGGCAGCATCAGCGCCAATTCAAGTCGAATCCTGGGAGATGCACCAAGTGGAATGCCTGCCGCCGCAAGTAGGGAATCTTTTGATTATCGATTTGGAATTGGCAGGCGGGTGGTCTGGCATCGATCCGAATGGGTTGCTCAACTTCAGGTGGGGCGGCCGGCGAGTACGCGCAACTGGGTATCCTCGTCGCGGATGTGGCCGACCAGCCAGCTTCGCGCGAAGTCGAGCACGTCGTGCTGGGCGGTGAGGGGATTGGCGTGCAGTTCTTCGTGGAATTCGCGCATCCTGTCGTGAAAGGCCTGGTGTTGTTTCTGCTGCTTCGACAGGCCGGCGAAGCCGTAATGCTCCATCATCCTTTCCTCGGCGCGGAAATGCACCAGGGCGTATAAATCGAGCGCCTTCAGCAGGCGCGCCACTTCGCGACCGCCCCGCCGGTTGGCCACCACGCCGTGCAGTTCGTTGACGATGTCAAACAAGTAGCGGTGATGTTCGTCGATGATGTCGATGCCGACACTGAAGGTGTCGTCCCAGCGCACCCAGGTTTCGTTCTTGCCGGTCGGCGAGGGCAGACTCAGCACCTGTTTCGGATCGATGATATCGTCGCGGTAAAGCTCGCGCACGCGCCGGACTTCGTCTTGCACGGCGCAGAAGGCTTCCACCACGGACGGATCGAACTGGCTGCCTGACTGCTTGCAAATGTAGGCCAGCGCCTCATCCAGTGGCCAAGGATCCTTGTAGGGGCGCCGCGAAGTCAGCGCGTCGAAAACGTCGGCGACGGCGCAGATGCGCGCCAGCAGAGGGATCTGCTCGCCGGCCAGGCCGCGCGGATAGCCCTTGCCATCCCAGTACTCGTGATGGGCGGCTGCAATTTCGCGTGCCGTGGTGATGAGTTGATCGTGGCCGCTCAAGATGGTCTCGCCTATCTCGGCGTGGCTGCGCATCGTTTTCATCTCATCCTCATCCAGCAATCCCTGCTTGAGCAGTACGGCGTCGGGTATGCCGATCTTGCCGACGTCGTGCATCGGTGCCGTGACGAAGAGCAAGTCGCGTTGCGCTTCGGGGAGATTCATCTGGCGGGCGATGGCCAGCGCATAGTTGGTCATGCGCATCACGTGCCAGCCGGTCTCGTTGTCGCGGTATTCGGATGCCGAGCCGAGGCGATGGATGGCATCGGTGCGCGCTTCTTCGAGTTCCCACTCGCGCACCTTGATGATCGCGTCGAGTTGCGCACGTCCGACCAGCACAGACAGTGCGCGGCCGAGGTCGGTGAAGAAATTCAGGTTCCGGGGGGACAACACGCTCTCGCTGCTGCTGGCCAGGCAGGCATAGCCAAGGTGCCCCGACTCGCTGTGTAGCGGCAGGATGAGGAAGCGACAGTTGGTGGCATAGTCCGGGACATCGCCGGCGAGGGCGCAATGGCGGGGAAGAAGGAACGGAACCGTCTCCTCGGTATTGCCCCTGGTGTGCAGGGCATCCCAGGCCCAACCGCCGCTGCCGGCCTCATCCATGCCGTGCTGGGCCACCTGGACCAGCTTGCGCCGCGGATTGAATAGCAGGATGGCGCCGTGCGGTTCGATGGCAAGGGAGGGGAAATCGCCGAGCATGCCGAACAACCGTTGAAGCAGGCGCTCCAGGTCCGTATTCGAGCCGCCCAACACGGTCAACTCGAAAAACAGCTTACTGATTTCAAAAATTTCCCTGCTCATCACTCATTCCGCTCCGTGCAAACGACACGGAAAAATGCCCAGGGCCAAGAGAGACGGCGCCTGCGGCCCTGGCCAAAAGACCGCCTGACTATATCAAAGGAATAAGAAAATGCCCATCTGTTTTTCTTGGTCTCAGCGTTTTTGGTTTGCCAGTGGCTCCTCTTGGCGGTACCCCCGTCGCGGCGCTGTTAGAATCCTGATCAATCGCGAAATACGGATATCCTTTCGAGGGTGCTGCGGGAATTGGCGGAATATTTCTGCCTGAGGCCGCCGGAAGGGATCGGTATATACTATACAAAATTGATCGGTTATTAATCTCCGCGGAGTCCTCATGAGCATTTCAGAGCAGCAAGTCCAGAGCGTCCTCAAGGAAATCGTCGATCCCAATACCGGCAAGGATTTCGTCAGCAGTCGCGCGGCACGCAACATCAAGGTCAGCGACGCCGACGTGGCGCTCGACATCGAACTCGGCTATCCGGCCAGGACTCAGATCGAGCCTATCCGCCAGCAGGTTGTCGCCAAGCTCAAAGGCATTCCCGGCATAGGCAAGGTCAGTGCGAATGTTTACTCGAAAATTGTCGCGCACTCGGTGCAGCGCGGTGTCAAGCTGATTCCCGGGGTCAAGAACGTCATCGCGATCGCCTCCGGCAAGGGCGGCGTCGGCAAGTCCACCACCGCCGTCAACCTCGCGCTGGCGCTGGTCGCCGAGGGAGCCGCGGTGGGTTTGCTCGACGCCGACATCTACGGGCCGTCGCAGCCGCTCATGCTGGGCATCAGCGGCCGCCCCGAATCCCTCGACGGCAAGAAACTGGAGCCGATGGAAGCCCACGGCTTGCAGGCGATGTCGATCGGGCTGCTGATCGATCCTGAAACGCCGATGGTGTGGCGCGGCCCGATGGTCACGCAAGCTTTGCAGCAATTGCTGACCGAGACCAACTGGCGCGACATCGACTATCTGGTGATCGACTTGCCTCCCGGCACCGGCGACATTCAACTTACGCTGGCGCAGCAGGTGCCGGTGACCGGTGCGATCATCGTCACCACGCCGCAGGACATCGCCCTGCTGGACGCCCGCAAGGGCCTCAAGATGTTCGAGAAGGTCGGCATCCCGATTCTCGGCATCGTTGAGAACATGAGCCTGCACATCTGTTCCAAGTGCGGCCACGAGGAGCACATCTTCGGCAGCGGCGGCGGCGAACGCATGGCCAAGGACTACGAGATCGACCTGCTCGGTTCCCTGCCGCTCGATATCAGCATCCGCGAACAAGTCGACTCCGGCAGGCCGAGCGTGGTTGCCGACCCCGACGGCCGCGTGGCGGAAATCTACCGCGGTATCGCACGCCGCGTGGCGATAAAAATCGCCGAGCAAGCCAAGGATATGACGTCCAAGTTCCCGAATATCGTCGTCCAGAACACCTGACAAATTCGCGCCAATCGCCGAGAGTACGCGTAAAATCGCGGCCTTGGCGATTTTATTTGGGGTGTCCGACCGCAATGTCCATTAAATCCGACAAATGGATCCGCCGCATGGCGGAGAGCCACGGCATGATCGAACCGTTCGAGCCGGGTCAGGTGCGTTCCGTCGACGGCCGCAAGATCGTCTCCTACGGCACTTCCAGTTATGGCTACGACATCCGTTGCTCGAACGATTTCAAGCTATTCACCAACATCAACTGCACCATCGTCGATCCGAAGAACTTCGATCCGAGTTCCTTCGTCGAGGTGACCGGCGACCACTGCATCATCCCGCCGAATTCCTTCGCCCTGGCGCGCACCGTCGAATACTTCCGCATCCCGCGCAACGTCCTGACCATCTGCCTGGGCAAGAGCACCTATGCGCGCTGCGGTATCATCGTCAATGTCACGCCGTTCGAGCCGGAATGGGAAGGCTACGTGACCCTGGAGTTTTCCAACACCACGCCGCTGCCGGCCAAGATCTACGCCAACGAGGGCGTGGCCCAGGTGATCTTTCTGGAATCCGACGAAATCTGCGAGACTTCCTACAAGGATCGCGGCGGCAAGTACCAGGGACAGGTCGGCGTGACCCTGCCGAAAATATGATGTTGCGCTGCTGCCTGTAAAGGGGCTTCCCATGAGATTTCACTTCCCGGTCATCATCATCGACGAGGACTTTCGCTCCGAGAACACCTCCGGGCTGGGTGTCCGCGCGCTGGCCAAGGCCATCGAAGAAGAGGGCATGGAAGTGCTCGGCGTCACCAGCTACGGCGACCTGGCCTCCTTCGCCCAGCAGCAAAGCCGCGCATCGGTGTTCATCCTGTCGATCGACGACGAGGAATTCGCTTCCGACAAGGCCGACGAGACCATCGCCGGCCTGCGCGCCTTCGTCGAGGAGATCCGCTTCCGCAACAGCGACATCCCGATCTTCCTCTACGGCGAGACGCGCACCACGCGCCACATCCCCAACGACGTGCAGCGCGAGCTGCACGGCTTCATCCACATGTTCGAGGACACCCCGGAGTTCATCGCCCGTAATGTGGTGCGCGAGGCCAAGGACTACCTCGAGTCGCTGGCGCCGCCGTTCTTCCGCGCCCTGGTGCACTATGCTTCGGACGGTTCCTATTCCTGGCATTGCCCCGGCCACTCGGGCGGCGTGGCCTTCCTGAAGAGCCCGGTGGGGCGCATGTTCCACCAGTTCTTCGGCGAGAACATGCTGCGCGCCGATGTCTGCAACGCGGTCGACGAACTCGGCCAACTGCTCGACCACACCGGCCCGGTGGCGGCTTCCGAGCGCAATGCCGCGCGCATATTCAACTGCGACCACCTGTTCTTCGTCACCAACGGCACCTCGACCTCCAACAAGATCGTCTGGCACTCGACCGTGGCGCCAGGCGACATCGTGGTGGTTGACCGCAACTGCCACAAGTCGATCCTGCACGCCATCATGATGACCGGCGCGATTCCGGTGTTCCTGATGCCGACGCGCAACCACTACGGCATCATCGGCCCGATTCCCAAGGAAGAGTTCAAGTGGGAGAACATCAAGAAGAAAATCCTCGCCAATCCCTTCGCCCGCGAAACGCTGGAACGCGATCCCGACGCCAAGCCGCGCGTGCTGACGCTGACCCAGAGCACTTACGACGGCATCATCTATAACGTCGAGGACATCAAGAAGATGCTCGACGGCAAGGTCGATACCCTGCATTTCGACGAGGCCTGGCTGCCCCATGCCACTTTCCACAATTTCTACAAGGGCATGCATGCCATCGGCAAGAAACGTCCGCCCTGCCGCGAATCGATAATCTTCTCGACGCAATCGACCCACAAGCTGCTGGCCGGGCTCTCGCAGGCCTCGCAGATCCTGGTGCAGGATTCGGAACAGCGCAAGCTCGACCGCGATGTGTTCAACGAAGCCTTCCTGATGCATACCTCGACATCGCCCCAATATGCCATCATCGCTTCCTGCGACGTGGCGGCGGCCATGATGGAGGAACCGGGCGGTACGGCGCTGGTCGAGGAGTCGATTGCCGAAGCGCTCGACTTCCGCCGCGCCATGCGCAAGGTGGACGAGGAGTGGGGAGCCGACTGGTGGTTCAAGGTATGGGGGCCGAAAAATCTCTGCGAAGAAGGCATCGGCGACCGCGGCGACTGGATGCTCAAGGCCGGAGAACGCTGGCATGGCTTCGGCAAGCTGGCCAAGGGTTTCAACATGCTCGACCCGATCAAGGCGACGGTCATCACCCCCGGCCTCGATGTCGATGGCGACTTCTCGGACGAATTCGGCATCCCCGCGGCAATTGTCACCAAATATCTCGCCGAGCACGGCGTGATCGTCGAGAAGACCGGCCTCTATTCGTTCTTCATCATGTTCACCATCGGCATCACCAAGGGTCGCTGGAACACCATGGTGACCGAACTGCAGCAGTTCAAGGACGACTACGACAAGAACGCGCCGCTGTGGCGCGTGCTGCCGGAATTCGTCGCCAAGTACCCGCGCTACGAGAAGATCGGCCTCAGAGACCTGTGCGAGCAGATCCACGGCATCTACAAGGCCAACGACATCGCGCGGCTGACCACCGAGATGTACCTGTCCAACATGGAGCCGGCGATGCGGCCGGCCGACGCCTTCGCCATGATGGCTCACCGCGAGATCGACCGCGTGGCGATCGACGAGTTGGAAGGCCGCGTCACCGCCGTGCTGCTTACCCCCTATCCGCCGGGAATCCCGCTGTTGATTCCGGGCGAGCGCTTCAACGCGACCATCGTCCGTTATCTTAAATTCGCCCGCGAGTTCAACGAGAAGTTTCCCGGCTTCGAAACCGATATCCACGGACTGGTCAAGGACCAATCCAACGGCAAGCCGAGCTACTACGTCGATTGCGTGAAGCAGATTTAGTCCTGAATGATTTTAGGCATCTCTCAGCATCGATCGTTATTGTCTAAGGGCGAATGATAGCTATTGAGAACCGTATAAATAACTGTCAACGCGATGATGGGTAAAGACGTTAACCTGCTTGTGTTCGTTTCGAGGTGCGACGATGAAGCACAAGCGGGATTTCAAGGCGTTGGAAAAGCGTCGGCTCAAGGGTGCAAAGCTCTTGGCGCGCGGCATGTCGAAGTCGGAGGTCGCTCGGGAACTGGGCGTTGCGCGACAAACGGTAGCGACCTGGGAGCAGCGGCTGGCCGAGGGCGGCAAGGAATCGCTCAAGCGCGGCGATTTGGGTCGGCCACGCCAACTCGACGCCGAGCAGGAGCAAGAACTGGGCAAGGTACTCATGGCGGGCGCATTGGCGGCCGGGTATCCGACCGAGCTATGGACGCTGCCACGGATCGGCAAAGTCATCACCCAACAGTTTGGCGTGGAATACAGCACCGGCCATTTGTGGCATCTGCTCCGTCGGTTGGGTTTCTCTTGCCAGAAGCCCGAGAAACGCGCCATCCAGCGCAACGAACCAGAGATTGTTCGGTGGAAGCGGCACGGCTGGCCTGCGCTCAAAAAAAAGCCCAGCGAGAAGACCGCACCATCGTCTTCATCGACGAATCCGGATTGAGCGAACGGCCCAGCGTCGCTCGCACCTGGAGTCTGCGCGGCCAGACGCCGATTCTTCAGCACAGTTTCACCTGGAAGCAACTCTCGGCCATTGCTGGTCTGTCCTTCTCGCAGTTCTACTTTCGGTTCTTCCCCGGCGCCATTCGTTCCGAGCAGATCATCGAATTTCTGGGCGCGCTCAAGCGTCAGATCAAAAGGCCGCTGCTGATCATCTGGGATGGCGCTGCGATCCATCGCAGCCGAAAGGTCAGCTCCTGGCTGGAAGAACTGAACGGACACATCGCGGTTGCGCGCCTGCCGGCCTACGCCCCCGAACTCAATCCGGTTGAAGCGATCTGGGCCTATCTCAAGAAGCATGAGATTGCCAATCTGTGCCTCGACACCATCGGCGAAGTCGGTCAGTTCACCCGCAATCGGCTCAAGTCCATGCAGCGCAGACCAACGCTGATCACCGCGTTTTGGAAACAAGCTGAGTTGGCATTCTGATGTCATCTACTTATACGATTCTCAATAATGTAGCAGTTATCAGTCATGCCAAAAACGTTCACAGGGACTCGGAAATCTCAAGCAATGGTTTCAATCCGACACCGAACCGGGCTATGGCAGCGCGGTGCAACTTGAGTTCGCTATAAGACAAGTATCGGAACCCAAGCTCGGACACCCTTGAAAACGCCGGGCGGCTCAGTTGCTGCTGAATATCCTGCTTCCGATTGTCGGGGGCCACGAGAAACAGGGCGCTACTGCCGCCGAACTCGACGCCAAGCGCCAAGTCCAGCATGCGTATGATCCCGGAATAGATTGAAGTCGAGTGCTCGACCTCGAAGGCTGCGGAAACTCGTCCTTGCTCCCGATGAATCCAGATCACGTCGATGAGGCGAACCGAATCCATTCCCGCGGCCAGATAGTCAGGGAGCACCTCAAGACATCCGTCGCCCAAACTTCCGTTGCCGTATGGCCGGCTTCGATCATTTGCAGCGATCCATACGTCGAATTCCAGGGCCAGTCCCAAGTCTCTCAGCCACCCCTGGATCTCGGTATGCGTCGCATCGCCTTCGACCTGCTGCTGCCGTGTCCTGCCCGCCGCCACACTTTCTTCACGCACCTTGAGTAAATCGGCCTGCCAAGCAGCCACTGTGGCCTGGTCGTCTGTTCGCGGCGGCGCCGGGTAGCGGCCGCTGCCTATGTCGAACATCAGGCCGCCGATTGCCCCAAGATCATTTGACAGCTTGCTCCGGTACTGGCCGTTGAGCCGGATAAGGCCTTCTCGCATGGACAAAAAGTGGTCCCACTTTCCGAGCTTGACGCCGGCGCCGGTGACGGCGTTGTAGCCATTGACGATGGCCGTGTTGAAGGGCGGTACCAAGGTGGGATGAATGAAATAGAGAAGGTTTGCCGCAGCCGGACCCAGCCCCTTGATGCCCACCGCATCCAGGCGGCGGATGGCATCAATAATCGCATCGGCGCCGTCGCAACAGTCGCAGACACTCAGCAGCCGCCCAAATGCGCGCTGATTTCCGACATTCTCATAGATATCTGGAATGCGCAATTTCGGCTTCCAGAGAAACGCATGGTCCGCTCCCTTGAATATCTGACGTTGTTCCGCGACAGACTTGACCACGACCTCAAGCGACGAACCGCGATAAGTATTGCCGAAGGTACCGGCTTCTATATGGCAGATGACCTGGCGAATGCCTTGCTGGATCGAGCGGAAATTCTTAAGGCGCTCCTCCCAGAGGAACCAAGTATTGTAAGTGCTCAGGGAATCCTGCTTCCAGTGGTCGATCAGGTTGTCTAACGTATCAGCCACGCGATGCTCCAATGCTTGCTTGAATTTTTCCGATTCCGAGCGAGGTTCTTTTCGTAGCAGCTTACCGGAAAATCGCGGCCTCGATGAAATAGACGAGAATTTACGGCAACACGCGCTCAGGCCAAAAGGTACCCAGGAAGATAGGCTCGAATTTATGACGACCAAATTGTTTGAGTCCCTATCAGGTGGCCGGCAAAGTCATGACGAAGGCTGTCACGCCAGCGGCGGAGGTCACCGCTATCCTGCCGCCATGGGCCTCGACGATGGACTTGACGATGGCCAGTCCG
>JBAYVU010000047.1:0-23143 GCA_041674385.1 Sterolibacterium sp. | reverse complement strand
TTTGGCTCCTCGACCTGGGCTCGAACCAGGGACCTACGGATTAACAGTCCGGCGCTCTACCAACTGAGCTATCGAGGAATAATGAGCGGCGAATTTTATTCATATTGCTCGTTTGCGTCAATAGAAACGTCTGCAGAGGGCATTAGAAGAGAATCGTGTGATGACAATGACATTCTTCTTGCGGCCTTCGCAGCTTCCATTGAAACATGTCTGCATGCTGGCTATCCGGTATGCAACGCGTAGTGCTTAAGATGGCTTGGCCGGATTCAGGCTTTTGTCAAACCAGCAATAGCATCGGCGAGATAGTCGATGTTGCGCGAATTGAGTGCGGCCAGACAAATTCTGCCGCTGCTGACCGCATAGATCGCATACTCGGATTTCAGTCGCTCGACCTGTTCTACCGACAAGCCGGTGAAGGAGAACATACCGCGTTGCTGGGCGACAAATGAGAAATCCTGCTTGACTCCACGCGCTTGCAGTTTTTCGACCAGGCTGGTTCGCATGGTACGAATACGATTGCGCATGCCAGCAAGTTCGTCTTCCCACATTTGGCGCAGTTCAGGGCTGGAGAGTACGGCAGCGACTATTGCGCCGCCATGCGTCGGCGGGTTGGAATAATTGGTGCGCACGACACGTTTAACCTGGCTCAATACACGTGCGGCTTCGTCCTTGCTGGCCGTTATCAGCGACAAGGCACCGACGCGTTCGCCATAGAGCGAGAAGGACTTCGAGAAAGAACTGGAGACCAGGAAAGACAGGCCGGATTCGGCGAACATCCTGACTGCCACGGCATCCGCTTCGATGCCGTCGGAAAATCCCTGGTAGGCCATGTCGATAAATGCGACCAATCCGGCGCTACGCACTGCCTCGACTACTTCGCGCCATTGGGCTTCAGTAAGATCCGCCCCGGTTGGATTGTGGCAGCAGGCATGCAACAAGACGATAGAACCCGCTGGCAGCGTGGCCAGCTTGGCTTTCATTGCGGAAAAGTTAACTCCGCGTGTGACTGCGTCGTAGTATGGGTAGGTATCTACTTTGAAGCCGGCAAACTCGAACAGCGCGCGATGGTTCTCCCAACTCGGGTCGCTGATATAAAGTGTGGCATTCGGCAGCAGGCGCCTGAGGTAATCCGCACCGACCTTGAGAGCGCCAGTCCCGCCCAGCGCTTGAAAGGTGACCACGCGGCCTTCTGCAAGCAGCGGCGAGGAGGCACCGAACAGCAATTTTTGCACCGCCTGGTTGTATGCGGCAGCGCCCTCGATAGGCTGGTAGCCGCGTGGGGGCAAGGTCTCGATGCGTGCCTTCTCGGCCGATTTCACGGCGGCAAGCAAGGGAAGCTTGCCACTGTCATCATAATAGACGCCCACGCCAAGATTGACCTTGGTGGTGCGGGTGTCGGTGTTGAAGCTTTCGGTCAGGCCAAGGATCGGGTCGCGTGGCGCCATTTCCACAGCGGCGAAGAGGGACGAGGTGGGCGAAGAATTCATGCTGGCTCCGTGGTTTGGTGCTTCAGGCAGTTTGGTCGGTAAATATTCAGCTTGTTATTCTAACCTTGATTCGTTGCGATTTGCACTCGCTGATAGCCAGCCCACAGTGGCAGATGGCAGGCAATGATGGGACGGTTACGCGGAACACTGGCCACGAACGGCCATTGCCCACCTCGAATATTGTGCCGCTTCAAGCGGATGCAATGGGATTAGAATTTGATTCCCCATCGTCTGGATTGTATAAGCCATGAACACACACACCTACAAGCTGATTGAACTGGTCGGATCGTCAACGATTGGAACGGATGATGCGATACGCAATGCGATCGCCAAGGCTTCGCAAACCCTCAAGAACATGGATTGGTTCCAGGTCGTTGAAACGCGGGGTCACATCGTGGATGGCGGGGTTGCCCACTATCAGGTCACGATCAAAGTCGGATTCAGAATAGAAGACTAGCTTAGGCAATCGCTCCAACGCAAAGTCCGCTCGGGCAGGTTCTCGCCAGAGGACTCCCTCTGCCCTGCGGACTCGGACGGTGGCGAGGAAGCCTTGTCTATCCCTTGGGAAAAAGAGGAGGGAGGTCGAATGAACAGCGAAAATCATTCCATTGCCGACATGAAATCCCTGTTCGAAGCCCAGCGCATTGCTTTTGCTTCCGATACGAACCCGGTTCACAGCTTGCGCAAAGATCGATTGGATCGCCTGCTGGCAATGACCGGGAAATATCAGGAAGCAATCGCGGAAGCGATTTCCGCCGATTTCGGCCACCGGTCGCGTCACGAAACCATTCTGGCGGAGATTTTTGTCGCATTCGCCGGCATTCGTCACGCACGCCGGCATCTTTCGGACTGGATGCGGACTCGGCGCGTATCGACGCCGCTACATTTTTGGCCGGCATGGAGCCGCGTCATGCGCCAGCCGCTGGGCGTGGTCGGCATCGTCAGCCCTTGGAACTACCCTTTCCAGATGGCCATTGCACCCGCCATCGGGGCGCTGGCAGCCGGCAATCGGGTTCTGCTGAAGCCCTCGGAAATTACGCCATGCTTCTCCGATCTGCTGCATCGAATCGTGGCGGAATTTTTTGCTGCCGAGGAGATGGCCGTTGTCACCGGCGACGCGGAGCTGGCCAGGGCTTTTGTGTCAATGCCCTTCGACCACTTGTTGTTTACCGGCTCAGCTGCCGTGGGACGCCAAGTCGCCATCGCGGCAGCAAACAATCTCACGCCGGTGACGCTGGAACTTAGTGGCAAGTCGCCCGCGATTCTTGATGCCAGTTGCGATCTTGCCGAAGTCGCCGCCAAGTTGGCCATGGGTAAGTTGCTCAATGCCGGGCAGACCTGTATTGCGCCAGACTATGTGCTTCTTCCCGAGGGACGCGAAGAAGATTTCATCGCCGCATTGCGCGGCGCGGTGGCGCGTCTCTACCCGACACTGGCGCAAAATCCGGACTACAGCAGCATTGTCGACCAGCGGCATTACGCGCGATTGGTTCGATTGCTTGAGGATGCACGCCTCAAGCACGCCAGGATTATCGAGATCAACCCGGGCAACGAGGATTTCAGCGCGTCGAAGCGCAAGATGCCTTTATATATTGTGCTGGGTGGCAACGACGATATGGCGGTGATGCAGGAGGAAATATTCGGTCCGATCCTGCCGGTTTTACCGGTGAAGGATTCGCAGGCCGCAATCGATTACGTCAATCGCCACCCGCGTCCTTTGGCGCTGTACTGGTTTGGTACCGACAGGGCGCAACGCGACCGCATACTTGATCGAACGATCTCCGGCGGGGTCACCATCAACGACACGCTCTGGCATATTGCGCAGGAGGCGCTGCCGTTCGGCGGTGTCGGTGCCAGCGGTAGCGGCGCTTACCACGGCGAGACGGGCTTCCTCACCTTCACCAAGGAGAAGCCGGTGTTCTTCCAAGCGAAACGCAATGGCGCAAGCCTGCTCTATCCACCCTATGGACGCACTTTCGAGCGGATACTCGGCCTGCTAAAGATGATCGTGTGATGGAATTCGACTACGTCGTTGTCGGTGGCGGTTCCAGCGGCTGTGTCGTGGCGGGACGCTTGTCGGAAGATCCGGCTTGTCGAGTGGCGCTGCTTGAGGCTGGCGGGAACGATACCAGCCCGTTTATCCATGTGCCAGCCGGCATGATCGCCACGGTGCCAACGCATTACCTCAACTGGGCATTGGCCACGGTGCCGCAGGCCAACCTGAACGGACGCTGCGGCTATCAGCCGCGAGGGCGTGTCCTGGGCGGCAGCAGTTCGATCAATGCCATGATTTACACACGCGGCCACTCCGCCGATTACGATGCCTGGAATTGTCCGGGTTGGGGTTGGCAGGATGTCTTGCCATGGTTCAAGCATGCGGAGAACAACGAGCGTGGTGCGGATGAATTTCACGGCGTCGGCGGCCCTCTCAATGTGGCCGATTTGAAATCGCCCAATCCGGTTGCGCGCTTGTTCGTGCAGGCCGCTGTCGCCGAGGGATTCCATGCGTGCCGTGATTTCAATGCTGCCGGACAGGAAGGCGTCGGTTTTTACCAGGTCACCCAGAAGGATGGCCAGCGCATGAGTGCCGCCAAAGCCTACCTGACTCGGCATCTGGGCCGTCCGAACCTGGCGGTGCTGACACGGGCCCGTGCCAGCCGCATTCTTTTTGAAGGACGGCGTGCCGTCGGCGTCGAGTTCCATCGCGCAGGCCGAGTCGAACGCATGCGGGCCAGGCGTGAAATCATCGTAAGCGCCGGTGCCTTCCACTCGCCGCAGCTATTGCTGCTTTCCGGAATCGGCTCAGCCGCAGAATTGCAACGGTTTGGCATCGCAGTCGTCCATGACTTGCCAGAAGTTGGGCGCAATCTACAGGACCACCTGGATCTCGTACTGCTGCATGCCTCGCCCTCGCCCGACCTGGTCGCCCTTTCGCTTGGCGGAGCGGTGCGCACCGCGTGCGCCTTGGCGGAGTACTGGCGTTTTCGGCGTGGCCAGCTGACCACCAACTACGCCGAAGCTGGTGGCTTCATCAAGAGCGATGCCGCGCAAGCGATTCCCGACTTGCAACTGCACTTCACCGTGGCCTTTGTCGATGACCATTCGCGCCGCCTGCATTATGGCGCCGGGATGAGCCTGCATGTCTGCCAGCTGCGCCCGCATAGTCGCGGCACGGTCACTCTTGAGAGTATCGATCCCTTCGCGTCACCACGTATCGATCCGAACTATCTCTCGGTGCCTGCGGACATGGAGGCACTCGTCAAGGGTTTCCATATTGCTCGGCGCATCATGGACAACCCAATACTCGATGCGGTTCGCGGGAGAAACCTGTATCCCTTGGACGAGCCCTCGGATGAGAATGTTCGCGCCGACATCCGCCGCCGAGCCGATACCATTTACCATCCCGTTGGCACCTGCCGCATGGGGTCCGATAAAACGGCCGTGGTCGATCCGGTTTTGCGGGTACGAGGAGTCTTGGGGTTGCGTGTGGCCGATGCGTCGATCATGCCCAATCTCATCGGCGGCAATACAAATGCTCCCTGCGTGATGATCGGAGAGCGGGCTGCCGATTTCATCCGCTCGGGGCAAGCATCTTGATGCCGGGTCCGTGTTTTTGACTATAACAGGCAACATCGGTTAGAAGTCGAGCTGTTCCTCGAATCGGGTTTGATGTATAAACTTCTGCGATAGCCAATCAGCGTGCCAGTAGCTCCCCCGCATGTCCACCATGATCGACTTCCCATCCAGCCCCTTTCATTTGCACCAGCCGTTCTTGCCGGCAGGCGACCAGCCAGAGGCGATCGACAAGCTGATCGCGGGGATCGACGATGGTTTGATGTACCAGACGCTGCTTGGGGTCACCGGTTCCGGCAAAACCTTTACCATGGCCAATGTCATCGCCCGCTGTGGACGGCCCGCACTGGTGATGGCACCCAACAAGACGCTGGCGGCGCAGTTGTATTCGGAGTTTCGCGAGTTCTTCCCGGAAAATGCGGTTGAATATTTTGTTTCCTATTACGACTATTACCAACCAGAGGCCTATGTCCCCTCGCGCGATCTTTTCATCGAGAAGGATTCGAGCATCAACGAGCACATCGAGCAAATGCGCCTGTCCGCTACCAAAGCACTGCTGGAGCGGCGTGATTGTGTGATCGTGGCGACTGTTTCGGCCATCTACGGCATCGGCGACCCGGTCGATTACCACAGCATGATTTTGCATCTGCGTACCGGCGAGAAAATGTCGCAGCGGGACATCATCCGCCGGCTGACCGAGATGCAGTACGAACGCAACGATATCGAATTCAAGCGGGGCGTGTACCGGGTGCGCGGCGATGTCATCGATGTGTTCCCGGCGGAAAATGCCGAACATGCCATACGCATCAAATTGTTCGATGACGAAGTCGAGTCGCTGATGCTGTTCGATCCGCTGACCGGCCGCGGCAAGCAGAAGCTGGCCCGGTTTACCGTTTTTCCCGCCAGCCATTACGTTACGCCGCGCGCCACCGTGTTGCAGGCGATCGAGAAGATCAAGGATGAATTGCGCGGCCGCATCGAGTTTTTCCAACAGACCCAGAAGCTGGTCGAGTGTCAGCGTATCGAACAGCGCACCCGCTTTGATCTGGAGATGCTCGACCAATTGGGTTTCTGCAAGGGGATCGAAAACTATTCGCGACATCTTTCCGGCCGGCAGCCCGGCGAACCGCCGCCGACGCTGATCGACTACCTGCCGCCGCAATCGCTGATGTTTATCGACGAGAGCCATGTCACCATTCCGCAAATCGGCGGCATGTACAAGGGCGATCGTTCGCGCAAGGAGAACCTGGTCGATTATGGCTTCCGCCTGCCATCCGCGCTGGATAACCGGCCACTGCGCTTCGATGAATTCGAGAAGCTGATGCCGCAGACCGTGTTCATTTCCGCAACGCCCGCGGATTACGAGGAGAGGCACCAGGGACAAGTCGTGGAGCAGGTGGTCCGCCCTACCGGCCTGGTCGATCCGCGCCTGGATGTGCGGCCAGCGAGAACCCAGGTCGATGACCTGCTGGCCGAAATCAAGCTGCGCACCGGCAAGAACGAGCGCGTGCTAGTGACGACCTTGACCAAGCGTCTGGCCGAACAGCTCACCGAATTTTTTGCCGATAATGGTATCAAGGTGCGCTATCTGCATTCGGATGTGGATACCGTCGAACGCGTGGAAATCATTCGCGATTTGCGTCTGGGTGTGTTCGATGTGCTGGTCGGGATCAACTTGCTGCGCGAAGGGCTGGATATTCCAGAGGTGTCGCTGGTGGCGATCCTCGATGCCGACAAAGAAGGTTTCCTGCGCTCGACACGCTCGTTGATCCAGACTATCGGCCGCGCTGCGCGCCATATCAACGGTACCGCGATTCTTTATGCCGACAGGATTACGGACTCTATGCGGCGTGCCATGGACGAGACCGAACGGCGTCGTGCCAAGCAGCTGAGCTTCAATGCGGCTCACGGCATCGTTCCGATCGGGGTGCAGAAGCGCATCAAAGACATCATCGATGGCGTCTATGATGCGGAAAGCGCCTTGCGCGAGGTCAAGGTGGCTCAGCAGCAGGCATATTACGACGCGATGAGCGAAAACGACTTGGCCAAGGCGATCAAACGCCTGGAAAAGGCGATGCAGCAACATGCCAGAAATCTGGAATTCGAGCAGGCGGCGGCGGCGCGGGACGAATTGTTTCGATTGCGCCGTCAAGCTTTCGGCGCTGATCCGCACGAACCGCCCGAAGTGCAGGGTTGATTCGGCTTGTAAATCCGTATCGGAAGATCAGGCCGGACGTGTTGTTTCAAGCCCGCAAGCCAGCCCGCGCAAGGCGGCATACGGATCTGTGATCGTGGCCGTGGCGATGCCGGCAAGATAGGGCTGAAATCTCCCCTTGCTCTCGAAACGCTCGCGGAAACGCGAGCCTGCAAGAAAGTCTTGCAGTTTTGGAACTATTCCCCCGCCGATAAATACGCCACCGCGTGCCCCGAAGGTCAGCGCGACATTGCCGGCGAAGCTGCCGAGAAAGGCGAAAAACAAGTCCATGGCTGTGCTGCATTGATGATTTTGCTTGGTCACCCCCAGCGCGCTGATTTCTTCGGCTGGCAGATCGATGCTCGTTACTCCTTGAACCGCGCATACGGCGCGCAACAGAACGGGAAGACCGATTCCCGATAGCAGCCGTTCCGCCGAGACATGGCTGAATTCCTGGCGTGCAGCGCGCAGAATCTCGGCTTCAAAATCGTCGCTGGCGGCCAGTGTGGCATGTCCCCCTTCTCCGGGGACCGCGATCCAGCCCCGCTTGCCTGGAATCACTCCGGCCACGCCAAGGCCTGTTCCTGGGCCAATTGCGACCATGGGTAGAGTGAGTGTCGGCATGGTTGCCCCGATCGGCCGAAAATCCATGGTGGCGAGCCCAGGCAGAGAAAGCGCCAGCGCCTCGAAATCGTTGAATATCTCCAGCCTGCCAATCCCCAGTGCGCGTTCAAGATCACTGCGTTCAAATGACCAGGCACTATTGGTTAGCTTGATAGCGTCATCGTTAATCGCTGTGGCAACGGCAAACGCTGCCCGTTGTATAGCGCCCGGAAAGACTGCGCATTGTTTCAGATAGGCCTGCGCAGCTTCCAGCGGACCGGCAAAGTCCTTACATTGCAGCGAGACCACATCGCCGATTTGCGCTTGGCCCGGACGAACCAGCGCAAATCGGGCATTGGTGCCGCCTATATCCGCAACGAGACAGCGATGGCTCGTCATTAATCCTGTTTGGTCTCCACCATTTGCAAGGGTTCGCTCGGAATTACCGGTACAGGGCGAGGCTTGCGACCCAGCGGCTGGGGAGCGATGCTGACTTGCATTTCTGCGGGTATCTTGTCGGCGGTCTCGATCAGTATCAGGCCAGCTTTTTCCAATGACGTGGAAAGGTCTTTAGTGGACGCTGCCTCGGGTGTGGGAGGTGTCGGCACGGTTGGCGCAACAGGCGCCGGGGCTGCAACGGATTGCGGTTCGACCCTAATCGGCAATAGAGATGGCTGGGCGATCGGTAAAGAGTTGACGACAGCCGGCTCGGTGGGCAAGGAGATTGATGGCTCGGTAGATAGGGGAACCACAGGCTCGCTGGGAGGGACAGCCGGTAGTTCGTCCGGAAGCTTGACTGATGCCGATTCCGGGGCCGGTTCTGCCTGAACTGGTGGGCTTGCAACAATGATGGGGGATGCAGCGGCCTCTACCGAAGTTCCCAATTGTTCCGTGGTTATGTCCTCAATGCGCTTTTCTCCGCGTTCGCTGCGGCCCCCTCGGCGCCCTCGCCGGGCACGCTGGCCTTCTTTATTGGGAACGGCTTCGGTGTCGTCGGTAGGCACGAGATGCACTTCGGCAGGGGCGTTCGTCTGCTCAACAGGCAGGGGTTTGGGTGCGCGCGGGGGACGCGGCTCGCGCGGCGTACGGGGTTCGCCGGCAGATCGTTCATCGCGTCTTTCGCCACGAGCGCGCTGCGGTTTTGGCGAGGCTTCGATTTTGTCGGTGGGCGGCTGCAAGTCGTTGCGCATAGGCCGGACCTCGTTGCGCTCGCGATCGGGACGCTGGTTGTTTTCCCGTCCCTGACGATTGCGTCCTCCACGGCGTCCGTCGCCTCGTCCTTCGCGAACGGGACGCCCGTTCTTGGTCGCTGGGGCCGGGGGTTCGGTTTTATTGCTGCCAACCAGCCAGGATATGATTTTGGCGAAGAAGCCGTTTTCGGAAGCGGTCTTCGCTGTGGAAGGCCTGGATTCTACGATAGGGGCGGGTTGACCTGCGGTAATACCCTTGACGGCAGCTTCTTGGCGCAATGGTCTCTCGTCATTTTGGGCGGACGGCGGTGTATAGGATTCTTCCGCGGGTCCTTCGACCATCTTGTAGCTCGGCAGGGCGATCTCTTCCTGGTTGAGCTGGTCATGGCGCAAGCGCACGATATTGTGCTGCGGCGTCTCCAGGTTGATGTTGGGAATCAAGACCAGATTCACCTTGTGCCGCATTTCGATCTTGGCGATGTCGGTACGCTTTTCATTGAGCAGGAAAGTGGCGACATCGACCGGTACCTGGCAGTGCAGTGCGCCGGTATTTTCCTTCATCGCCTCTTCCTCGAGGATGCGCAGGATGTGCAGCGCCGATGATTCGGTCGAGCGAATATGCCCGGTACCGTTACAACGCGGGCAGGGAATGTAACTGGTTTCGGCGAGTGTCGGGCGCAGGCGCTGACGCGACAGTTCGAGCAGGCCGAAGCGGCTGATCTTGCCGGTTTGGACGCGGGCGCGGTCATGACGCAGGGCATCGCGCAAGCGGTTTTCGACTTCGCGCTGATTGCGTGCGCTTTCCATATCGATGAAGTCGATCACGATCAAGCCGCCGAGGTCGCGCAGACGCAATTGCCGAGCGGTCTCGTCGGCGGCTTCGAGGTTGGTCTTGAACGCGGTTTCCTCGATATCTGCACCCTTGGTGGCGCGACCGGAGTTGACGTCCACCGAAACCAGCGCCTCGGTATGGTCGATCACGATGGCGCCGCCCGAAGGCAGGGTGACTTGCCGCGAATAGGCCGACTCGATCTGATGTTCGATCTGGAAGCGGGAGAACAGGGGCACATCGTCGCGGTAACGCTTGACGCGGGAAACATTGTCCGGCATGACATGCGACATGAACTGGTGCGCCTGCTCGAAAACATCGTCGGTATCGATCAATATTTCGCCGATTTCCGCATGGAAGTAGTCGCGAATGGCCCGGATCACCAGGCTGGATTCCTGGTAAATCAGGAAAGGGCCTTTCTGGGAATTGGCGGCATCCTCAATGGCACGCCAGAGTTGCAACAGGTAGTTAAGGTCCCATTGCAATTCTTCGAAGCTGCGGCCAATGCCGGCAGTGCGGGCAATCAGGCTGGTGCTCGCCGGTACTTCGAGGCGGTCCATGATCTCGCGCAATTCCTGGCGATCCTCGCCCTCGACGCGGCGCGAAACACCGCCGCCACGCGGGTTGTTCGGCATCAACACCAGATACCGTCCGGCCAGGGAGATAAATGTGGTTAGCGCCGCTCCTTTGTTGCCGCGTTCGTCCTTGTCGACCTGGACGATGATTTCCTGGCCGACATGCAGCGCATCCTGAATACGGGTTTTACCCGGTTCGATATCCGACTTGAAATACGAACGTGCGACTTCCTTGAACGGCAGGAAACCATGCCGCTCCGCGCCATATTCAACAAAGGCCGCCTCCAGACTGGGTTCGAGGCGGGTGATGACTGCTTTGTAAATGTTGCTTTTGCGTTGCTCTTTGTTGGCAGATTCGATGTCGAGGTCAACCAGTTTCTGACCATCTACGATCGCGACGCGGAGTTCCTCTGCCTGCGTCGCATTAAATAGCATGCGTTTCATGTTTGCTCCCGCGCGCACGGCACGGACAAGACAAACCCTCCGCTCAGCTGGATGGCTGGGAGGCCGGCATCAGTATTGCAATATCAGGGGCATAGTTATCAGGTGCCTCGGGCATACCTAGTGTCGTGTTCGTCTCTATAAATCTGCTCCGAGATGTTCGGTGTGAAGCTTGCCAGTGTCTCGAAGCCGGGCATTCTTGCGGTGCTCGGTGCGCGCAAATCAAGTACTATCGCTGCTTCGGGTGAGCGAAATAACCTGGTGGGTTTGCTGTGCGGGCGGGCGATAATCTCGCACCATATCGAGGTGCGAGATATATTGGACCCAGTTTCTGAACATAATCCCCGCTCAAAGCCGGATTGAATTCACTAGGGCCGGTTATGAATCCGGCAGAAGCAGCAATCGGCAACGTCTTTGGTGCGCCACCGGCACCTCCTCGGGTGACCGGGCACGCTTGCCAACGGACGGCAAACCAAGGACTAGTATATTGCAAATTAAGGGCTTAAGCAAAGATTCCGCGACTCTTATGGAAGTTGATGAGGAAGCGGCCGGGCAAAGGATAGACAACTTCTTGTTGCGTGCCTGCAAGGGCGTGCCGAAAAGCCACGTCTATCGTATTCTGCGGAGCGGCGAAGTCCGGGTGAACAAGGGCCGGGTTGGTCCGGAATACCGGCTACAAGCCGGCGACGCCGTGCGTATACCGCCGATTCGGGTGACTGCAAGCCAGCTCCAGATTGCCCCGGCATTGATCCCCGATCGCGAATTCGACATTGTCTATGAAGATGAGTCATTGCTGGTTATCGACAAACCGGCTGGTCTGGCTGTGCACGGTGGCAGCGGTGTCAGTTTTGGCGTGATTGAACAGCTGCGCCGACACCGGCCAGAAGCACGCATGCTGGAACTTGTTCACCGTCTCGACCGCGAAACTTCGGGTTTGTTGATTGTTGCCAAGAAAAGAAGCGCCTTGGTCCGCTTGCATGACGCGTTCCGCGAAGGCGCTATCAACAAGCGTTACCTGACCCTGGTCAAGGGCAGATGGCACAATCCGCTGCAGCACGTGCGCCTGCCCCTGCTCAAATACCTGACCGAAGATGATCAGCGGCGCGTCACTGTTTCGCCGGAAGGCAAGGAAGCGCATAGCATCGTCAGATTGCTCATGCGGTGGGAAAATTTCAGCTTGCTCGAGGTTGAGCTCAAGACCGGGCGCACGCATCAGATTCGCGTGCATTTGACTCATCTCGGATATCCTTTGGCAGGCGATGACAAATACGGCGACTTTTCCCTGAATAAGGAATTGCAGAAGATCGGCTTGAAACGCATGTTCCTGCATGCGGCGAAATTGAATTTTTCACATCCCTTGACGGAGAGGATTATTTCGCTGGAGGCCCCATTGCCCAAGGATCTTAAGGGTTTTTTGGCTCTGTTGGAACGTAATGAAAAGAGAGAGTATGGCGAAGCACTATAAATTGATCGTCTTCGATTGGGACGGTACGCTGATGGATTCTGCTGCTGCAATCGTTGGCGCGCTTCAGTCAGCATGCCGGGATTTGGCAATCGAACCGCCAAGTGAAACGCAGGCGCGCCATGTGATTGGCCTGGGCTTGCAGGATGCATTGCAAAAAGCCGTTCCGGCGCTCCCGCTGGATCGCTATCGGGACCTGACTGAGCGTTATCGTTACCATTATCTTGCGCATGACCACGAACTAACCTTGTTTGATGGTATTCCCGACTTGATTCGGCTGCTTGGCGAAGCGGGCTTTCTGCTTGCCGTTGCGACCGGCAAGAGCCGCGTTGGGCTGGATCGGGCGCTTCGTGACAGCGGCCTGCGAACAAGCTTCCATGCTTCCCGCTGCGCCGACGAGTGTCACTCCAAGCCGCACCCGCAAATGCTTGTGGAACTCATGGAAGAATTCGACGTGGCGCCGGCAAAAACGCTGATGATAGGGGACACCACCCATGACCTGTTGATGGCCAGGAATGCTGACGTTCCGGCATTGGCAGTCGCATACGGAGCCCATCCTCGTGCGGTTTTGGAAGCCGAACAGCCACTGTGCTGTGTTGCTGACGTGGCGGAAATGCGCACATGGCTGTTGCAGAACGCTTAATTCGGCTGGACTGTGGGGGCAGCAGGGCCGGTTTTTGTTGATTCCGGTTTATACTTGGCCTGCGCTACTCATGGTGCTGTGGGTTCACCTGAGAGCGGCTGTTGTCTGGATGGATGCTGCAACGGTAACGGGTTCATCACTTTGGCCATAGTTGAACAGAATGGCCTGTCTTTCTGGAAGAATAATCGAGTATGGGTGCATCGCAGAACGATCCGAATTGGGAACGCAATATTCTTGAAAAAATCGCCTTGGAAGGACTGGTGGAGCAGCGCCGGGCTCGTCGCTGGGGGATATTTTTCAAGCTGCTGGGGTTCGCTTATCTCGGTGTGATGCTGGCGGCGATTTTAGACTGGGGCGGGTCGGCCGAAAAACTCGGCGATGGCTCAAAGCATACCGCTTTGGTGCAAATGACAGGGGTCATCCAGGCCAAGGGCGATGCCAGCGCTGAACGTGTCATGGCTGCGCTGCAATCGGCCTTCGAGGACAAAGGCACGCAGGGTGTGATCCTACGCATTAACAGTCCGGGCGGCAGCCCGGTACAGTCGGGCATGATAAATGACGAAATCGGACGCTTGCGTGCCAAGTTTCCCAATATTCCGTTTTATGTGGTGGTCGAGGATGTTTGTGCCTCCGGTGGCTACTATGTGGCGGTGGCGGCTGACAAGATTTTCGTCAATAAAGCCAGCATCGTCGGTTCTATCGGCGTGCTGATGGATGGCTTCGGATTCACAGGTACCATGGAAAAACTTGGCGTCGAACGAAGATTGCTTACCGCGGGCAAGAATAAAGGGTTTCTCGATCCTTTCTCGCCGCAGGATGGCATTCAAAAAGAACATGCACAGGTGATGCTCGACGAAATTCACAAGCAATTTGTCGATGTCGTGCGCAAGGGGCGCGGCAAACGTCTCAAGGAGACGCCGGAAATGTTCACCGGGCTGATGTGGACGGGCCAAAAAAGTATCGAGCTGGGACTGGCTGACGCCTACGGCAGCATCGATTCCGTGGCGCGCGATGTCATCAAGGCGGAAGATATCCGCGATTACACAGTCAAGCAGAACCTGGCGGAAAAACTGGCCCGACAGTTTGGTGCGGATATGGCGGATGGTGCTGCCGGCGCGCTGGGCAATTTTCGGCTGCGTTAGTAGGGCTAGGGCAGGGAAATTCCTTCGGCACGCAGCATCCTGCTAAGGGCGATTAGGGGCAGACCAATTAGCGCGGTGGGATCGTCACAGCGCAGGTAATCGAGCAAGGCGATGCCGAGTCCTTCCGACTTGGCACTGCCTGCGCAATTTAGGGCGTTTTCCCTATCGAGGTAGCTTTCGATTTCTCTGTCCGACAGGTCTCGAAAGCGAACCAGGGTGGGCACGCCGCATACCTGTAGTCGTCCTGTTGCGGTATTCAGCAGACACAAACCGGTATGGAAAATGACTTCTTTAGCGCGCATAAGCCGGAGTTGCGCGACCGCATTGGAACGATTTCCGGGTTTACCAAAGCTTTGATCATCGCGGTAGGCAACCTGGTCGCTGCCGATGATCAAAGCGTCGGGAAATCGGGACGATACGGCCTGAGCCTTGCTGACGGCCAAGCGTTCGGCAGTCTGGGCGGGTGTTTCGTTGGGCAGGGCGGTTTCGTCGGTTAATGGCGAAACCACTTCGAACGGGAGTTGCAAACGCGCCAACAACTCGCGCCGAAAAGAGGAGGTGGAAGCAAGGACTAAACGCAATTGTGGAGCTTGTGGCGAACTGGTTAAGGAGTTCATGAAGTGGGCAGCGGAAGTGCTTATTTTGACTGGAGGAGGGAAAAATAATATCATTATGCATTTATATCGCGGTAGGGCATGAAACAATTCGGCGATTTTTTCATCGATAGCCTTAAGTTTGCTCGTGAAGGACGTCGCATGACCGGTGAAACCTCGGTTCGCTGCTTGCAGCGTTTGGCCGATGTGCTCGCCGACGATGAGGGAACTTTGGTTTGGGCGGTATGTGGTGAGTGTGATGCCGAAAATAAATCTTTTCTGGTGATTGAGGTATCCGGCGAATTGCATCTGAAATGTCAGCGCTGCTTGGCCACATTACCCTTTCAGTTGAAGATCAGGAGCTATTTGCAACTGGTTGCGCCGGGTGCGGCTTGGCCTGATGAAGCGCTGGAAGATGATCGGTCCGATCCCATTGAGGCGCTGGAGGCGCAGCCGTTGCTTCCTTTGGTTGAAGACGAGGTGTTGCTGGCCCTGCCAATTGCGCCTCGCCATGAGTTTTGTGTATTGCCGGAATACGCTGAGAATAGCGCAGACGCTTCCCCGTTTACGGTGCTTGCGCAGTTGAAGAAGCACTGAAGATATTTTGACGATTGTTATTGAGGAGTTATGAAATGGCCGTTCAACAGAACAAGAAATCCCCTTCCAAGCGCGGCATGCACCGCGCCCATGATTTTCTCTCAGCTCCGCCACTGGCGGTTGAGGCGACCACGGGCGAGGTGCATTTGCGCCATCATATCAGCCCGAATGGCTACTACCGTGGCAAAAAGGTTACCAAGAGCAAGGACGAGTGATTGCTCGACGTTGCAGTGCTGCTGGCCGTATGGTTGGTAATCCTGCTTTGTCGTTGTATTTGTTTCTTTCGCGATGACGGTCACACTGGCCATCGATTGTATGGGTGGCGACCATGGCCCGATGGTTACGGTGCCTGCTGCACTGGATTTTTTGCGTCACGATGCTGACTGCTCCGTGATACTGGTTGGCCGGCAAGAAGAATTGCTGCCTTTGCTTGGCCAAGCCAGGATGGAATTTGGAGAGCGGCTGGCGATTCGCCATGCCAGCGAGCAGGTGGCGATGGATGAACCGATAGCCACGGCACTGCGCAGCAAGAAAGACTCTTCGATGAGAGTCGCCGTCGAATCGGTTAAGAATGCCGAGGCCCAAGCTGCGCTCTCTGCGGGCAATACGGGCGCTTTGATGGCCATATCGCGTTTTGTATTGAAAACCCTGCCGGGGATAGATCGTCCAGCGATCGCCAGTATTGTTCCGAACTTGCATGGTCATACGTATGTGCTTGATCTGGGCGCAAATGTCGATTGCCAGCCAGAGCATCTGCTGCAGTTCGGCATTATGGGCTCGATGTTGATTTCAGCGCTCGAGCATAAGGATCGACCCAAAGTTGGACTGCTAAATATCGGCGAAGAGGATATCAAGGGCAATGAGGTGGTCAAGCGCGCTGGCGACTTGCTCAGAGCAAGCGGACTCAATTTTTATGGCAATGTTGAGGGTGACGATATCTATAAGGGAACCGTGGATCTCGTCGTCTGCGATGGTTTTGTCGGCAATGTGACTCTCAAGGCTTCCGAGGGTGTCGCTCGTATGATGAGTGCTGCGTTACGCGAGGAATTCAATCGAAACTTCCTGACCCGCATGGCTGCTCTGATTGCAATGCCCGTACTGAACGCTTTCAAGCATCGCTTTGATCCCCGTCGTTACAACGGTGCCAGTCTGCTTGGCCTGAAAGGAATTGTCGTCAAAAGCCACGGTTCGGCCGATGTGCTGGCTTTTTATTGCGCACTTGAACAAGCTGCCAAGGCTGCTCGTAACAAACTTCCTGAACGGATTGCCGCCCGCATGGATTTGTCGTCTGTTAATACATGACAAATCCAACTGGTTTCCCGAGTGTCGGTACTGCCTGGCCATCTTCCCCACTGTTTGAAGGTTTTGGCGGGGGTATTCGCTAGAGGTGGTGCTGTCAGTTTTTGACTTGTGAGATGATGATATGAAATTCGCGCTTGTATTTCCCGGCCAGGGGTCGCAATCCTTAGGCATGATGGACGCTTACGGCGACAGTAAATTGATCCGCGATACCTTCTGCGAAGCATCGGAGGCACTTGGACGCGATTTGTGGCAATTGGTTACGGCAGGGCCGGCCGAGGCACTCAGCCTGACCGTGAATACCCAACCGTTGATGCTTACCGCGGGGGTCGCCGCCTATCGCTTGTGGCTGGCCCAAGGCGGTCCGCGACCGACGCTGGTGGCTGGCCACAGCCTCGGCGAGTACTCGGCCCTGGTGGCCGCCGAAGCCATCAACTTCAGGGATGCGGTGCCGCTGGTCGAGTTGCGCGCCAAAGCAATGCAGGAGGCCGTTTCGGCGGGCGAGGGAGCCATGGCGGCAATACTTGGAATGCCGGCTAGCCTGGTACAGTCGGCATGTGCCGAGAGCGCTCAAGGCCAGGTGGTAGAAGCCGTGAATTTCAATTCGCCCGAGCAGACGGTCATTGCCGGCCATGCCGCCGCAGTGCAACGCGCTGCCGACGCCTGCAAAACCAGAGGCGCCAAGCGCGCCATGATGCTGGCAGTGTCGGCGCCATTCCATTGTGCGCTGATGCAGCCTGCGGCGGAGAAACTCAAGCAACGCCTTGCGAGTGTGGCGGTATCCAGGCCGAAGATTCCAGTGCTCAACAATGCCGATGTCGTTTGCTTGTCCGATCCGGACCAAATCAAGGATGCCCTGGTCCGCCAGGCAGCGTCTCCGGTACGTTGGGTCGAAACCATGCAGGCGATGGCGGCACAAGGAATCACCCATGTCTATGAATGCGGCCCGGGCAAAGTCCTGGCTGGCTTGATCAAACGCTGTGCGGAAGGAATGGCTGGCGGCGCTATGGCGGATCTTGCCGGCCTGAACGCAGCCTTGGCGGCAGTGGCCGCTCAATAAGAGGCAACCATGTTGTCTGGGTTGGGCAAATTGCCATGATTCTGAAGACGTGCAGGTTTCGTCGGATGCCTGCGTTCTGGTAAAATATAAAAATTATTCATCACACCTGATATTCAGGGAAGGAGTAGTTCATGGAGAACATCGAACAACGTGTCAAGAAAATCGTCGCCGAACAACTGGGCGTCAATGAATCCGAGATCAAAAATGAGTCGTCATTCGTCGACGATCTCGGTGCCGATTCGCTCGACACCGTGGAACTGGTGATGGCGCTCGAAGAAGAGTTCGAGTGCGAGATTCCGGACGAAGATGCCGAGAAGATCACCAACGTGCAGCAGGCCATCGATTACGTCAACGCTCACGTCAAGAAGTAATTCTGAAGTACTTACCCAAGAGTCAAACATCACGCGGGAGCCCCCCTTGTCGCGTCGCAGAGTCGTTGTCACTGGCCTAGGTATTGTTTCGCCAGTAGGAAACAGCATCACGGAAGCTTGGGATAACCTCATCGCGGGTCGTTCCGGCATTGGTCCGATCACGCGCTTTGATGCCAGCGCAATGTCTGCGCGGATTGCCGGGGAAGTCAAGAATTTTGATTTAACCCCATATCTTTCGGTAAAAGAAGCGCGTCGTATGGATACCTTCATCCATTACGGCATGGCCGCAGGCATCCAGGCATTTCGGGATTCCGGCGTGGAGGTAACGCCAGAAAATGCTGAAAGGATCGGGGTCAACGTCGGTTCCGGCATTGGCGGTTTGCAAATGATCGAGGCGACGCACAACGAATATCTCGTTGCCGGGCCGCGTAAGATTTCACCTTTCTTCATTCCTAGTACCATCATCAACATGATTTCGGGCCACCTTTCGATCATGTTTGGCTTGAAAGGGCCGAATTTGGCGATGGTAACAGCCTGCACGACAGCAACACATTGCATAGGCGAGTCTGCGCGCATTATCGAATACGGCGATGCCGACATGATGCTTTGTGGCGGCGCCGAATCGACGGTCACACCTTTGGCCATCGGCGGATTCGCTTCGGCGCGCGCGCTGTCCACACGGAACGACGACCCGCTTACCGCGAGCCGTCCTTGGGATAAGGATCGCGACGGTTTTGTGCTGGGAGAAGGGGCGGGTATTCTGCTACTGGAAGAGTACGAGCATGCCAAGGCGCGCGGCGCGCGAATTTATGCGGAAGTCGCCGGCTATGGCATGAGCGGCGATGCCCACCATATGACCGCACCAGCCGAAGACGGCGATGGTGCGCGGCGCTGCATGGTCAATGCATTGAAGAATGCGCGCATGAATCCTGACGAAGTTGATTACATCAACGCGCATGGCACATCAACCCCGCTGGGGGATTTGGCCGAGACGGTCGCAGTCAAACGGTGTTTTAATGACCACGCGAAAAAACTGGTGGTCAATTCCACCAAGTCGATGACGGGCCATCTGTTGGGGGCCGCCGGTGGGGTAGAAGCCGTGTTTTCGACACTGGCCCTACATCACCAGATATCGCCGCCGACCATCAACATATTCAACCAGGACGAGCAGTGCGATCTGGATTACTGCGCTAATTCCGCACGCAAAATGGAGATTCGCGCTGCCCTCTCCAATTCTTTTGGCTTTGGCGGTACCAACGGCACACTGGTGCTGCGTCGCGCATAGTTTGCATAGTTTGTGTGAGGCAGCCATGCAGCTGCCAGTTACATTGCCACTGCATCCTTCACGACAGCTTGCGACACTTCTGCTCGTCGCACATGCTGGCGCGGTGTCGGTACTGGTCGTTGTTTCTCCTCCCGTTTGGATTGGGCTGATATTTCTTCCGGCGATCGTCTGGTACGCCTGGCGTACCAGACGGAGAACCCATGGCAGCGCGCGGATTGCCCACCTGGTGCTGCGTGCCGACGGGAGGTTGGAATATATCCGGGTGAATGGCGAATCCGGCGAGGCGCTGATCCATCCGCATACGACGGTGATGCCGCAACTGACGGTACTCCTGCTTCGTATGGGCAGGCGCATCGAATCGCTGGTATTGCTACCGGATTCGTTGAGTGCCGAAAATTTCCGTCTGTTGCGTCTGTGGCTGCGCTGGCAAGCTGGGGTGAACAAGCGTCTTCAATAAGATATTCTGCGCTTGATACCCCCGCATTGGCAGTCGGGGGACTAGCTTGACCGCGCTGGACGTAACACGGTATCGCGCGCCCGAGGTAGCAACTCCGGATAGTCTCGACTGAAGTGCAGGCCGCGGCTTTCCCGACGGCGTTGCGCGCAGCGCACAATCAGGTGGGCAGTCAGTACCAGATTGCGCAATTCGATCAGGTCGTTGCTGACGCGGAAATTGGCGTAATATTCGTCGATCTCTCGTTCCAGCAAACGAATACGATGTAGTGCGCGTTCCAAGCGCTTGTTGGTGCGGACAATGCCGACGTAGTCCCACATGAATCGGCGCAACTCATCCCAATTATGGGAGATGACGATTTCCTCATCGGCATCGGTGACCCGGCTCTCGTCCCATTGCGGTAATTTCGGCAAATTGCGCGGCGTGGCGGAGAGGATATCGTGTGCCGCCGCTTCTGAGAACACCAGGCATTCCAGTAATGAATTGCTGGCGAGCCGATTTGCGCCATGCAGTCCAGTGCAGGCGGTTTCACCGATCGCATACAGGCCGGGAAGGTCGGTGCGGGCATTCAGGTCGGTGACCACACCACCGCAGTTGAAGTGGGCCGTTGGCACCACTGGGATCGGATTGCGCGTAATGTCAATGCCATATTCCAAACAGCGGGCGTAAATGGTCGGAAAATGTTTGATTAGAAAATCGGCCGGCTTGTGGGTGATGTCGAGAAAAACGCAGTCGAGTCCGTGTTTTTTCATTTCGAAATCGATGGCCCGGGCGACGATGTCGCGCGGCGCCAGTTCTGCACGTGCATCGTGGTCAAACATGAAACGCTTGCCATCGGGCAGACGCAATACTCCACCTTCACCGCGCAGCGCTTCAGAGATCAGAAAAGACTTGGCCTGTGGGTGGTAGAGACAGGTCGGATGAAATTGCACGAATTCCATATTTGAAATCCGACAGCCTGCACGCCAAGCCATGGCTATGCCATCGCCAGTAGCCGTGTCGGGGTTGGTGGTGTAGAGATAAACTTTTCCGACTCCGCCTGTTGCAAGTATCGTGTGGCTGGCGCCGAAGGTCAGCACGCGGTCGGCGTCGATGTCCAGCACATATGCGCCAAGGCAACCCAGTTGAGGCTGTCCGAGTTTGCTGCCGGTAATCAAATCGACAGCAATATGCCGTTCGAAAATGCTGATGCTCGGGTGATTCCTCACAATATCGGTGAGGGTTTCCTGGACCGCTGCCCCAGTGGCGTCGTCAACATGAATTACACGGCGATGGCTGTGACCCCCTTCCCGCGTCAAGTGGTAACCCAGCACCGAGTCATCGTCACTAGTGAAGTGTACGCCCTGATTGATCAACCATTCTATGGCGCCGCGGCTATGTTCGACGACGAAGCGCGTTGCCGCCGCGTCGCAAAGTCCGCCACCCGCCGTGAAAGTATCTTGGATATGGGCTTCAATGGAATCTGCTGCATCAAGTACTGCGGCAATCCCGCCTTGAGCCCGGGCTGAAGCTGAATCTTCCAAATTTTTTTTTGTCACCAAGGCAACACGCCGGTGCGCTGCAAGCCTGAGTGCGAGAGACTGTCCGGCAAGACCACTGCCAAGAATCAGGACATCAAAATCATTCATGGTGTATCCAGTAATAATTGAGGCGCAACTATATCATGCAGCAGCAAGCCGGATTTTATGTGTTCACAGAAGGGTGCGCGATGGCAACAGTCATATGTCATTCTTCGCCTGAAACTTGTTCTCCAGCAAATCGAGGATTTCTCCTGGCTGGGCGACGATTGCATCGGCCTGCCAGGAACAGGGCGGGTTATCCTGGCCGAGATAGCCGTAGGCAGCCGCGACAGTACCCAGACCCGCGCTGCGGCCGGCCTGGATATCGCGTAAATCATCTCCGACGTAGAGGCTGCGCGATGGTGAAACTTGCGCGGCAATGCAGGCGAGCAACAACGGTTCCGGATAGGGTTTTGCCCTCGCTGAACTGTCGCCGCTGACGATGCAGGCAGCACGTTGCCGCAACCCCAAGCGTTCTACCAATGGTAACGTGAATCGTTGCGTCTTGTTGGTGACTATGCCCCAAGTTAGCCCGCGCTGATCCAGGTCGGCCAGCAGTTCGATGATGCCAGGAAACAGGCACGTGCCTTGGCAAAGAATGTTCTCGTAATGATCAAGGAAACGCCTGGCCAAATCGGGATATTTCTGATCTTGTGGCGTGATGCCGAATCCTGCCCCTAACAGTCCGCGCACCCCGTTGGAGGTATGCGGACGAGTCTGCGCCAAAGTGAGCAGCGCACGGTTTTCCTCGGCGAGCAACAGGTTCAGCGCAGCACCGAGATCAGGCGCGCTGTCTGCGAGGGTACCGTCCAGATCAAACAAGACCGCTTCGATCATTGGAGTCTGAGGTTGAGTGGGAGGAGGCAGATGCAGGGGGCTACAAAAGCTCACGCGTCGTGCGGATCAGGTAATTGACGCTGCTGTCATGGCCGAGCGTATAGCATTTGGTGAACGGGTTATAGCGCATGCCGATGAGTTCATCGACACGTAACCCGGCATTGCGGCAGTCGCGAGCGAGTTCGGCCGGACGCAGAAAGCGGGCGTACTCGTGCGTACCGCGCGGCAGCAGTTTGAGGACGTATTCCGCGCCGATCACGGCGAACAAATAAGATTTCAAGTTGCGGTTGATGGTGGACATGAACACCTGTCCGCCTGGTTTAACGAGGGTCGCGCAAGCGCGAATCACGCTGGCTGGATCGGGTACATGCTCCAGCATTTCCATGCAGGTGACGACATCAAAGCTACCTGGCAGTTCCTGTGCCAGTGCTTCCGCTGAAACAAGCCGGTAATCGACTTTCTGCTGGCTTTCCAGTAGGTGCAGACGGGCAACGCTGAGCGCTCGCTCGCCAAGGTCGATACCGGTGACCTGTGCGCCCCGACTGGCCATGCTTTCAGCGAGAATGCCACCGCCGCAACCGATATCGAGTACGCGTTTCCCTGCAAGAGCAATTGCGCTTTCGATCCACTCCAAGCGTAGCGGGTTGATATCGTGCAAGGGTTTGAACTCGGAATTCGGGTCCCACCAGCGATGAGCGAGTTCGCCAAACTTGTCGAGTTCGCGAGAATCGGCATTGATATTTGGAGTTTCGATCATGCGGTGCTCCTTGGGGAAGAAAAAAAAGCCCTGCGGTGCAGGGCTTTTTTAGGACTGATGCGAACTTACTGTTGCTTGGTGCCGATGACCTCGATTTCGACCCGACGGTCAGGTTGCAGGCAAGCCACGAGTTTCTTGTTGCTGCGGTGATCCTTGCCCATGTTCTTGCATTTGTCCCCGCTCACCGGCTGC
>JBAYVU010000046.1:0-23776 GCA_041674385.1 Sterolibacterium sp. | reverse complement strand
GCCAAAGGGATGAAACGGGAAGCCGGTGCGCTCTACGGAGCAATGCCGGCGCTGCCCCCGCAACGGTAAGCGAGTCAATGGTAAGGCCACATGCCACTGTGCAGATGCACGGGAAGGCGCCGATCCAGGGAGAATATTTCCACTCGTGAGCCCGGAGACCGACCTGGAGCCAGGCGTCAGCATTGCAGAGGGCGATGCGCTGATACGGCATATTTCGGCTGTCTCATGAGATTCCTCCTCTGCGTGCTGGTTGGTTGACTCGTGCGTACGCGGGTGTGCGCAGATTTAAGGAATAGTCATGTTGTCACGTTTTACGCCGGCATTTCTGCCGTTGCTCGGTATCCCTGTAGCGCTTGCCTCTCAAAAAAACGCATCAACTCGCATAACCTCAACGGCGGATGGAACACTTGCTCCGGCCCGGTCAGAGGAAATCGCCAACACGCGCCAGCGAGATCTCAGGCTCGGTTTTCTGATCCACGATGTGTCGCGGATGCGGCGCAAAGCCTTCGACCAATTCATGCGGCCCCTGGGCATTACGCGCGCCCAGTGGCGGGTGATCACCTATCTGTCCAGACAGGACGGCATGATGCAGACTCAGCTCGCGGAACTGCTGGAGGTCGGCAAAGCAAGCCTGGGCAATCTGATCGACCGCCTGGAGTCCGCGGGCTGGATAGAACGGGTAGCTGACCCGACGGACAAGCGCGCAAAACGCATTTACCTGGCGCACAGTTCCCAGCAATTGCTGGCAGAAATAGAAGAGTACGAGCATGCGTTCAACGAACAGATGCTGCGCAATTTAACCGGCGATGACCGGGACACCCTGATGCAACTGCTCTCCGTCATCAAGCAGTCCCTGAACGATATGGACATGGTTGCCGCGCCGTCAATCCTCCCACCGCGGAGAATCGCCTGGCCTCCGCATGCCAACGTCGTGTCACGCCCCAGGATTGAGCGTCGAGCACCAGTCTGCCAATAATGAACCGGGTGATTTCTCTTTTTATACTTGTCGCCAAGCTATCGCATGAATAATTGGCTGATGGGGCTAAACAGCTGATGGCTCGCTGGAAATTATCTTAAAACCTGAACCACGCATGGAGCAAACACATAATGCAACCCAAAGACGCCGTACAGACAAGTTACTTCAAAGGCTATACAAACGAAAAATGCGAATTTCTGCCTTGCCACAAAGATGTCAAAAGAGAATTTAATTGTTTATTCTGCTACTGCCCCCTGGTTTTCCTGAAGTGTCCGGGTCCTTACACGGTTTTCACCGACAAGAACGGACTGACGCGAAAAGACTGTAGCGCCTGCAAGCTTCCTCATGACGGGTATGAACAGTCTTGGAGATTCTGTCAATTGTGGTTGACGGAACCTGTTCCTTGGGATGGAAAATAACTCTGACAGCGATCTGCTTTTCGGGCCGTTGGACAACAACGGTGGCTGCATAGAAACTGCTGGACGAAGAAGCTTCATGATCTGCCGATATTGTTTGGCCTCGGCATTTTGCTGCTCGCGGGTCTGGCAGATGCTGCACCGGAACTGCTCTAGAATTTTCGCATATGTTGGCGGACAGCTAGGGCGTGTCGATGGAGCAGGCAATCAAGGTGCAACCTCGACAAACCCCTGTTTCTTGTCCCAATCAATGTAGAACAGGCGAGTCATGGGCGATTGAAACGAGAACAGGCGTTTGCCTTCGAACACAACGCCGCTTGGCCCCTGAGAAAAATCAAGTTCTGGCTCTTTTCCTGTGCGATTGTTGACGACCAAGGGCAAGCCAGTTTCGCGCGTACGCGCCTCCCAGTAGGGTTCGGGCTCCATACCGGCAACCGGCGGCCAGTTGGCGGAAGAAAGCAATATGGCCGCACCCTGCTGCTTGTAACGCGCCGCAAAATCGGGTTTGTAGGCATCGGCGCAAATGAGCATTCCGACAGAGATGCCATCAATCGTAAAGACAGCGCTTTCCGCACCCGGCGTTGACCAGGCTTCGGCGCGACCATGCACGACCTGTTTGCGATAAGCGCCTTGAATAAGGCCGTTATGGTCGATGACCGCCACGCTGTTATGCAGTTTTCCACTGCGTCCGTCGCGCTCGGCAAAACCGATGAACAACGCTACCCGGTTGTCTCGGGCAATAGCTGCGAGCGTAGTGATCCACGTATCGGGAAATGGCGCGATCCAGTCCGTGCCAACCCGGTGGGAAAAGTTGTAGCCTGTCTCCGCCAGTTCGGGAGTCATGACCCAGTCCGCGCCATGAGCGACTGCTTCCTTGATACCCGCTTCAATCCGCGAACGATTACCGCTCACGTCACCAGGCACAACATCCAGATGCAGCAAGGCGACGCGAATGGCGTCATGAGCCTTGCCACTAGCACGGGGGACATCGGTAAAGCGTTTTGCGCCCGGTAGAAAAAATCCATTCTGTTTGCCCAATGCCTCGACAACCGCTTCATAGGTTGCCTTGCCGATCAGTTCTCCGATGCGACTGTGCCCACCGGCAATACTTGCGCGCGGACCTGTCGTTCCCGAAACGACCACCACGCTATCAGTCCCTGTGCCAGTTGCCTGAACTGTGTTGGTGTAGGTGCTGGGCACTTTCAGATCTTCCATTGCTGCCGTCTTGCCTTCGGTAACGGTGACGATGGTACGGGCCATGGCGCCATCGGTCAGTTGGGCATTGGTCAGCACCATGATGTTGATCGTGCCATGCGTGCTTTCATTTGACTCACCCTCGATATGCGTTCCCGCGTCGACACCGGTGCGGATCGCGTTCGACTTGGCACCGGCCGTGGCCAATACGGTAACCGACAACGGGCCGTATTCCTTGGTGACCACTGCCAGATTATCCATATCCGCTGCGGTTGCCATCGCATTGATTTGCGTGCGGCTCAGCTTCAACATCCCGGCTGTTTTTTCGTAGATATGCCGGATATAAGCCCGACCATCCAGTCCGTCCTCATTCATGAATTCCTTGCTGACTTTTTGCCAGAGCAATGGATGCGCCGAATGATTAATAACCGCTTTCGCTTCGACCAGGCCATCGAACGTTCCCAGGGTACGACGCTGTTCGGGGAAGGTCACTACCAGCGTTTTCTCCCATAATCCCTCGCGCTCGGCGCGAATGATCTGCGCTTCTGCCTGGATATTGGCGGGAATCGTAATCTCTGCCGCCGAGACGGTAGAAACAACAACCGTGCCGACAAACCCCAAGAACAGCCCCACCGCCATGCGTGCAAAAGCGGAGTCCAAACGGGCGGCAAAACAATTCATTCCAGATTTCATTTTTCCCCGGATATCGAGTTATTAATCTGGAGGTAGCTTAGCATCCAAAGCCACCTCCAGATTGTCTCCCCATCTGCCCGCGTTGCATTTTCGGCAAGCGGGCTTTCCGGGTTTCTACCGCATGGCATCCCTCCGCAGACGCCAGCTTCCGTTTCCCGTTGACTTTTTCGCATTATCGCCGATACTGAACATAGTAGACTTGTCCAGTCGGGTATTCTGCTGCAAACGGTGGAATCCCGCCTTCAGAGAGGAGTGTGGCGATGAAATGGGAATCCAGTGGCCCAGGAGAGCCTTTCGCGATCGACCAGCGTTGGGTTCCGGCAGTCAGCCATCGGCGTTTGCTTGTGCGCCTCCTGCTGGTTGTGGTGGGTTCCGTGTTATTTACCCTGGCGCTGGTCCCTCTATATAACGTCCTGTGTCGTGCTACCGGCCTCAATGGCCGCACCTATGACGATACCTTCCGGGGGGGCGGTTTCAACGTCGGGGTCTATACCTTCACCAAACAAGTCGATCGCGATCGAGTCATCAAGATCGAGTTTACGACCACCGTCATGCCTGGGCTGCCTTGGGAGATGCAGCCGCTCACCCGCTCGCTGCTGGTTCACCCCGGCGAGCTGCAACTCGTCAAGTACCGAGTCAGCAACCTCACCGGTCGTCCTGTCTCGGGCCAGGCGATTCCCGGCGTCACGCCCGGCGGGGCGGCCCGCTACTTCCACAAGATCGAGTGCTTCTGTTTCGCCCACCAGACTCTGGAACCCTATGAAAAGCGGGATATGGTCGTAGCCTTCGTCATTCGCCCGGACCTGGATGCGGAGGTGCGTGAGCTGACCCTTGCCTACGCCTTCTTCCCCTTGCAGGCTGTCCGTACTGCCGCCCTCAGCGCGGGTCCAGAAGCCCCGTCTGGAAGCCGATCATGAGGAGAGCGAACAACGCCAGGGAGAGCGCGATGCGCACCGTCAGCGCCCGTACGGTACGTCGCCCGTCCTGGCCGTCCCGCAACAGGAAGAACAGTCCCGAAAACAGACTGGCAATCACCGCCAGCAACATCAGCACAACCACGACCTTGATCGCCATATCCACTCTCCTTCCCAAGGAGCACGATACCACGGGGGAGAAGTTTCATGACAGTTGAAAGGGGGCAGTCATGAATGCCGACGCCATCATTCGCGCATCCAGGCTAAGGGCTTTTGTTTCCCTATGCAAGGTGCGAGTCAACAGCCTGATCGTGTTCACCGCCATGGTCGGCATGTTGCTGGCCCAAGCGGGGTTTCCCTCGCCGAAGACTTTTCTGGCGGCTTCTGCGGGAATCGGCTTGATGGCTTTCGCCGCTGCCGCCATCAACTGTCTCATCGAGCGCACCACAGACGCCCGCATGGCGCGCACCCGTGGCCGGCCCCTACCGCGAGGCGAGATTGCGCCGGCCGAGGCGTTGAGCATGGCCATGGTACTGGGCGGTACCGGTCTTTTCCTGCTGCATGCCTGGGTGAACGATTTGACCCTGTGGCTGACGCTCGCCACCTTCCTCGGCTACGCGGTGATTTACACGGTGGTGCTGAAGCCGGCGACGCCCATGAACATCGTCATCGGCGGCGCCGCCGGTGCCATGCCGCCACTCTTGGGCTGGGTGGCCATGACCGGTCACATCACGCAGCAGGCCGTCGCGCTGTTTCTCATCATCTTCCTCTGGACGCCGCCTCACTTCTGGGCGCTGTGCATGGCGCGACGCGAAGACTACGCCAAAGCGGGTTTTCCGATGCTGCCGCTGACCCACGGCATCCGCTACACCTGTGCGCAAAGTCTCATCTACGTGGCATTGCTGAGCGCGGCGAGTTTTCTGCCGGTGTTGCTGGGCATGGCCGGCATCGCCTACGCCGCCGTCGCCGTCATTCTCGACGCAGTCTTCCTGGTGCGCGTCTTCAGGCTGTGGCGCAGTTACAGCGACGCAGCGTCATGGAACGTGTTCCGTTATTCCATCGTCTACCTTGGCGGGCTGTTCGCCGCCATGTTCGCGGATCGGTTGGTAGCGCCATGGCTGCCCGTATGATCGCCCCGCCCATCCTTGGCGAGCATCGCCGGCCGCTGTCGGTTCTCGCCTTCTCGCTCTTGCTGGCAGGTGGGGTTGCACCGTTGCGGAGGCGGGCATGAGCCGGGGTATGCCATTCGTTGCCGTTGCTATCGTCCTTGCCCCGGGCGGTGCCCTGGCCGAATTGGGGTTCAACCTGCCGCCACCGGCTACCGGTATCGCCCGCGAGATTTACGATCTGCACACCCTGGTGTTGTGGATCTGCGTCGGGATTTTCGCCGTGGTGTTCCTGCCGATGTTCTATACCCTGTGGCGCCATCGCAAGGCCAAGGGACATGTCGCCGCCAGCTTTCGCGACAACACGCGGCTGGAAGTGTTGTGGACCATCGTGCCGGCGCTTATTCTGGTGGGCATGGCCTGGCCGGCGACGAACCTGATCCTGGCCATGAAGAACGTCGGCGATTCCGACCTGACCATCAAGGTCACGGGTCGCCAGTGGCAGTGGGAATACGAGTATCTGGACGACGGCCTGCGCCTGGTCAGTACGCTGGCGACGCCACGTCGGGAGATCGACGGCGGCAACCCTCGGTCGGCGCATTACCTGCTTGAGGTGGACCGTCCCCTGGTCGTGCCGACGAACCGCAAGGTGCGTCTGGTAGTGACGGCCACCGACGTGATTCATTCCTGGTGGATTCCTGCCTTCGGCATCAAACAGGATGCAATCCCCGGCTTTATCAAGGAGGCCTGGTTCCGGGTGGAAGCGCCCGGCACTTATCGCGGCCAATGCGTGGAGCTTTGCGGCATCGGCCACGCCTTCATGCCTATCGTCGTCGA
Organism: Sterolibacterium sp.; assembly: GCA_041674385.1. Taxonomy (GTDB): domain Bacteria; phylum Pseudomonadota; class Gammaproteobacteria; order Burkholderiales; family Rhodocyclaceae; genus JACRAR01. The sequence continues at coordinate 17,640 of JBAYVU010000046.1, read as the reverse complement.
GGCTTTGCCGCCGGAAAAATTCGCCGCCTGGAAAAACGAACAGATGACGGCCACCAAAAATGCCACTGCGGCAGCCCAGACCGCCGCCAACGCGACGCTTTCCCTGACCGAACTGACGACCCGTGGCGAGCAGGTTTACAACGCCAACTGCGCCGCCTGCCACCAACCCACGGGCTTGGGAATTCCCGGCGCCTTCCCGGCCCTGGACGGCTCGGCCATTGTGACTGGCCCGGTCGCCGCGCACCTCGACCGCATCTTCAACGGCAAACCGGGCACCGCCATGACAGCCTTCGGCAAACTGAAACTCTTGTCCGACCTGGACATCGCGGCAGTCGTCACCTTCGAACGCAACAGCTGGCACAATCACGTCACCGCCCCGGACAACCTGGTCCAGCCCGCTGAAGTCGCCGCATTGCCCCGCTGAGGAGCTCTCCATGGATCTTGCCGCCACCCGCCACACGCATCACGAAACCGTCTCCCGCGGTCCCATGCGCTGGCTCACCACCACCAACCACAAGGACATCGGCACGCTCTATCTTTGGTTCTCGCTGCTCATGTTCCTGATCGCCGGCTCGCTGGCCTTGCTGATCCGTGCCGAATTGTTCCAACCCGGCCTGCAGTTCCTCCAGCCGGCGTTCTTCAACCAGCTGACGACCATGCACGGACTGTTGATGATCTTCGGCGCCATCATGCCGGCCTTCGTCGGTTTCGCCAACTGGCAAGTGCCGCTGATGATCGGCGCGCCGGACATGGCCTTCCCCCGCCTCAACAACTGGAGCTTCTGGCTGCTGCCGGCGGCGGCTTGCCTGATGCTGTCCTCCTTCTTCGTGCCCGGCGGTGCCGCCGCCGCCGGCTGGACCATGTATCCGCCGCTCTACATCCAGGGTGGCATCGCTTATGACATGACGATACTCGCCATACACCTCATGGGCCTGTCGTCCATCCTCGGCGCCATCAACATCATCACCACCATCCTCAACCTGCGGACGCCGGGCATGACCCTGATGAAAATGCCCATCTTCGTCTGGACCTGGCTCATCACGGCCTATCTGCTGGTGGCAGTGATGCCGGTGCTGGCGAGCGTCGTCACCATGCTGCTCACCGACCGCCATTTCGGCACCCACTTCTTCGACGCCGCCGGCGGTGGCGACCCGGTGATGTTTCAGCACTTGTTCTGGTTCTTCGGCCATCCGGAGGTCTACATCATGATCCTGCCGGCCTTCGGCATCGTTTCCACCATCCTGCCCACCTTCGCGCGCAAGCCTCTCTTCGGCTATGTGTCGATGGTGTACGCGGTGGCCTCCATCGCCATACTTTCCTTCCTGGTGTGGGCGCATCACATGTTCACCACCGGCCTGCCGGCGGGCGGGCAGATCTTCTTCATGTACTCGACGATGCTCATCGCCATTCCCACCGGAGTCAAGGTGTTCAACTGGGTGGCGACGCTGTGGCGCGGCGCCAACAGCTTCGAGACACCCATGCTCTTCGCCCTGGCCATGGTTTGCCTGTTCACCATCGGCGGTTTCTCGGGGCTGGTCCTGGCGATTGTGCCCATCGACGTGCAACTCCAGGATACCTATTACGTGGTCGCCCACTTCCACTACGTACTCTTCGCCGGCGCCGCCATGAGCATCCTCGGCGGCGTCTATTACTGGCTGCCGAAGTGGACCGGCCACATGTATGACGAACGCCTGGGACAGATACACTTCTGGCTCACGGCGATCGCTTTCAACGTCACTTTCTTTCCCATGCACTTTCTCGGGTTGGTCGGCATGCCGCGGCGCATACCGGACTACGCGCCGCAGTTCGCGGACTTCAACATGCTGGCGAGCATCGGCGCCTTCGTCCTCGGCGCAAGCCAACTGTTGTTCCTCTACACGGTGATCAAGTGCATCCGCGGCGGCGCCCCGGCCGGCGACAAGCCCTGGGAAGGGGCTACGACGCTGGAATGGACCTTGTCCTCGCCGCCGCCGTACCACTCGTTTACGACACCGCCGGTTCTGACAACGGATACTCCCCATGGACTCGCCTAGTCCGTACTACCAGCCGCCGCCTTCCCGCTGGCCGATTATCGGTTCCGTGGCTTTGCTGGCCTTCGCCAGCGGCTTCGTGCTGTTCCTGGCCAAGTCGGACGCCGGCGCGTACCTGATGGTAGCGGGCGGACTGTTGCTCTTTCTCATGCTTTCCGGCTGGTTCGGCACAGTGATCCGCGAAAGCCTGGCCGGCAAGTTGGCGGGCCAGGTGGACAAGTCCTTCCGCTGGGGCATGGTCTGGTTCATCTTCTCCGAAGTGATGTTCTTCGCCGGCTTCTTTGGCGCCCTGTTCTATGCCCGCAATATCGCCGTGCCGGGACTGGCCGAGGCACAGTTGCTTTGGCCGGGCTATGCCGGCGGTTGGCCCACCGCCGGCCCGGGCAGCAAGGAAGCGTTCACGCCCGTGGCCGCCTGGGGCATCCCGGCGGTCAATACGCTGATCCTGCTGAGTTCCGGCGCGACCGTCACGTGGGCCCACTGGGGCCTCCAGAACGGGCGTCGCTGGCAGATCGTTCTCGGCCTGCTGCTCACCATTTTGCTCGGCGCGACTTTTCTCGGACTCCAGGCCCACGAATACCTGGCGACGGCCTTCAGCATCCGCAGCGGCATCTACGGCGCCACCTTCTTCATGCTCACCGGTTTTCACGGCGCCCACGTTACCCTGGGCGCAATCATGTTGTGCGTGATTCTCGGCCGCGTCCTGGCCGGCCATTTCACCGCCACCAGTCATTTTGCCTTTGAAGCGGCATCCTGGTACTGGCACTTCGTGGATGTGGTCTGGCTGCTGCTGTTCGTCTTCGTCTATTGGCTGTAGCCAAGACGGGCAGTGTGGCGTCCCGGTCGCGCCAGTCCGCAACTCCCACGCGAAAATCGTTATCTCGCTCCGGTCAGATGGCGGATCTGCTTCGCCACGCCATGTCCCACCATGGCGAATGGTATGGTTGAACCGCTCGAGATGGTGTACGCTTTACCATGTCGCAGTTCGGCATCGATAAGCATCTGCCTTTCGTAATTCTTCCTGTTGTTCTGGTTGTGGATTTTTCCGGTTTGCGAGAAGCGCGTAGTCTGTGTGATGAACGGACCCAACTGCTGAGAAAGGAGATGCCATGAACAGATCCCGTCTGACTGGCCAACGCCTGGTGGCGGCCTTTCTGCTCGGCTGCATCCTGTTCAACTACCCCTTGCTTTTCCTCTTCAACCGCGGCACCCACTTGTTTGGCATACCGTTGCTGTATGCCTATATCTTTCTTGCCTGGGCCGGCCTGATCGCGCTCATGGCGTGGATCATCGAGCGCCGGAGCGATTGATGCTGCAGGGCTGGTTCATCGTGCTGGCATCCTTCGCCTACCTCGGCGTGCTGTTCGCCATCGCCTGGTATAGCGACCGACGTGCCGATGCCGGCCATTCCATCATCGCCAACCCGACCATCTATGCTTTGTCGCTGGCGGTATATTGCACGACCTGGACATACTACGGCAGCGTCGGGCGCGCCGCCGCCACCGGCATCGGCTTCCTGCCCATCTATCTTGGCCCGACGCTGATGATGACGCTGTGGTGGTTCGCGATGCTGAAAATGATCCGCATCGCCAAGGCCAATCGGCTCACCTCCATCGCCGACTTCGTCGCCGCTCGCTACGGCAAGAGCCATTTGCTGGGTGGCTTGGTCACCATCATCGCAGTGGTCGGCGTGGTTCCCTACATCGCCCTGCAATTGAAGGCGGTGTCGAACAGTTTTTCCATCCTGCTGCACTATCCCGCGATCGTCATGCCGGCGCGCGCCAATGCCGTCCCCTTGCTGCAAGACAGCACGCTTTATGTCGCGCTGATCCTGGCTGCCTTCACGATCCTGTTCGGCACCCGGCATCTCGATGCCACCGAGCGCCACGAAGGCATGGTGGCGGCCATTGCCTTCGAGTCGGTGGTCAAGCTGCTGGCTTTCATCGCAGTCGGCCTGTTCGTCACTTTTGACCTCTATGGGGGTTTCACCGACATCTTCGCGCGTGCCAGCAACGAACCGAAGCTCGATGCCCTGCTGAGGTTCGATGGCGATTACAGCAGCTGGGCCTCACTGACATTTCTTTCGATGGCGGCGATCATGCTGTTACCGCGTCAGTTTCAGATTGCCGTGGTGGAAAACGTCAACGAGAACCACCTGCGCCGTGCGGTATGGCAGTTTCCGTTGTATTTGCTGCTGATCAACCTGTTTGTTTTGCCCATTACACTGGGCGGCTTGCTGCACTTCGACAATGGCGAGGTGGATGCCGATACCTTCGTGCTGACCCTGCCGATGGCTTTCCATCAGCAGGGATTGGCCCTCCTGGCTTTCATCGGCGGACTGTCGGCGGCTACCGGCATGGTGATCGTCGAGACCATCGCCTTGTCGACCATGATCTGCAACGATCTCATCATGCCGATCATGCTGCGCTGGCAATGGCTCGGCCTCTCGCAGCGCGTCGACCTTTCCTGGCAGTTGCTGAATATCCGCCGCTGGGCGATCGTCATCATCCTGCTGCTGGGTTATCTCTACTTCCGGGTCGCCGGCGAAGCTTATGCGCTGGTCGGCATCGGCCTGATCTCTTTTTCTGCGGTGGCGCAGTTTGCGCCCGTCATCATTGGCGCGCTCTACTGGAAAGGGGGCACCCGCCCCGGCGCACTGGCGGGACTCTCGGCCGGCTTCCTGGTATGGGGCTATACCTTGCTGCTGCCGTCGTTCGCCAAGTCCGGCTGGCTGCCTTCCGACTTTGTCGAATCCGGCTTGTTCGGTGCGACGCTGCTCAAGCCGCAGCAGTTGTTCGGCCTGACCGGTCTCGACGAGATTGCCCATTGCTTGTTCTGGAGCATGCTCGCCAATATCGGCGCCTATCTTGGCGTGTCTCTGTTGCGCCAGCCGAATGTGCGCGAGGCAGGACAGGCGACGCTCTTCGTCGATGCGCTGCGCGTCGCCCAGGCCCCGGGCGCCCGCTTCTGGCGCGGCAGCGCCCATGTCCGGGATTTGTTACCGCTGATCGGCCGCTTTCTGGGCCCGGAAAAGGCTCGCGACGCCTTCAACCAATATGCGCAACGGCGAGGCGTGGAGTCACTGGACAAGTTGGAAGCCGACGCCGATCTGGTGTTGTATGCCGAAGGCTTGCTGGCCGGCGCCATCGGCAGCGCTTCGGCGCGGGTCATGGTGGCATCCGTGGTGCAGGAAGAAGCGCTGGGCCTCGATGAAGTCATGAATATTCTCGATGAAGCATCCCAAATGCGCGCCTACAGCCGACAACTGGAACGGCAATCCCGGGAGCTTTCGGCAGCGACGCACAATCTGCGCACCGCCAACGAGCGGCTCAAGGAACTGGATCGGCTCAAGGATGATTTCATGTCGACCATTACCCACGAATTGCGTACGCCATTGACATCGATTCGCGCCTTCTCCGAGATGTTGCGCGACGACCCCAGGACCGACCTGGAGGAGCGCAAGCGTTTTCTCGGCATCATCGTCGCCGAGGCCGAGCGTCTGACCCGGTTGATCAACCAGGTTCTCGACCTGGCCAAGATCGAATCGGGCAAGGCCGAATGGCATACCGCCGAAGTCGATTTGCGCGAGGTGATACTGCAATCGGTCGACGCCGCCAGCCAGCTCTTCAAGGAACGCGGCATCGCCCTGGACATGGATCTGCCTGACAGCGTGCCGCCCGTTCTGGCAGATCGCGACCGGCTGATACAGGTGATGATCAACCTGTTGTCGAATGCAGTGAAGTTCTGCGTTCCCAAGGCGGGCGTGGTCACGGTGAGGATACGCCCGGCAACCGATACGCTCCAGGTCGACATCGCAGACAACGGACCGGGTATCCGCCGCGAGGACCAAACCATCATTTTCGAGAAATTCCGCCAAGGCGGACAGAGCAGCGATGTCCTGACAGGCAAGCCGCAGGGGACCGGCCTCGGTCTGCCGATCAGCCGACAAATCATAGAGCACTATAGGGGCCGGCTTTGGGTGGAGAGCGCGCCGGAGGACGGCCGGGCCGGGGCGACATTTTCATTCACGCTGCCAGTAGGGTTCTTGGGACGACTAAAAGACGAGGAGGAGCACGCATGACCTAGAAGATTCTGATCGTCGATGACGAGCCGAATATCGTCATTTCCCTCGAATTTCTGATGAAACGCGAAGGCTTCCAGGTGGAAGTCGCCGTCGATGGCGAAGATGCGCTGAAGAAGATCGGCGAATTGCGTCCCGACCTGGTGCTGCTCGACGTGATGATGCCCAAACAGAGCGGTTTCGAAGTCTGCCAGGAAATTCGCGCCAACCCCGATTGGGAACATCTCAAGGTGATCATGCTGACAGCCAAGGGGCGCGATACTGAAGTCATGAAGGGAGTGGCGCTTGGCGCCGACGCCTACGTCACCAAGCCGTTTTCGACCAGGGAACTGGTGTCGAAGGTCAGGTACGCGCTCGGACTGGATAATGCAAAATGAATGTACGCCGGCGCTACATTCTGGCGATCGTTCTGTTGGGTGGCTTGATCGCCGGGCCATTTTTATTGACGCTCGCGTTGGTAACGGCCGAAATGTCCGAAGCCGAGCGCCAAGCCTTGGCCGATCTGTTGTTGCCGCGACTGCCGATCGGCATCATGATGGCCGCACTTGGCTTTGTCATCGGCTGGGCGATATTGCGCGGCCTGTTCCGCGAATATGTTCATGGCTTGCAGAAGCTGACGGAGCTGATGCGTCTGATGCTCGGCGCCAACCGCAATTTTCGAGTCATACCCGAGGGCCCGCCCGAGGTGCAGCGGCTGGGGCGGACGATCAATCAACTGGCGCAGCAACGCGACGACCTGCTGACCAACGTCGAGGCGCAGATCCGCCAGGCCAATGCCGCCTTGGAGGAAGAAAAGAACCGCCTCGCCGCGCTGATGTCCGAACTGAACCAGAGCGTCGTCGTCTGCAACCTGGATGGTCGTGTCCTGTTGTACAACAATCGTGCCCGCAAGCAGTTCCGCAGCTTCTCCCCGGAGGGCGGCAGCGGGGGAGCGGGTGCGCTGCTTGGCCTCGGCCGCTCGATCTTCAGCGTGCTCGACCGCAATCTGATTGCGCATGGGCTTGAGCGCTTGCAGAGCCGTCTGGCGGCGGGAGAAAGTCAGCCGGCCACGCATTTCGTCACAGCCACCCGCACCGGCCAGTTGATCCGCGTGCAAATGGCGCCGGTATTGTCCGCTGCCGGCATCGACGGCGCGGCAGAAGAAAGCCAGGCGCGCAACATCGGCGGCTACGTGCTGACGCTCGACAATATCACCCGCACGGTCGAAAACGAAACCAAGCGCGACGAGCTTCTGCAGAACCTGACCGAAGGCAGCCGCGCCGCGCTGGCCAACATACGCGCCGCGGTCGAGACGCTGCTTGAATATCGGGATATCGAACCCGAGCAGCGCGAGCGCTTCTTGCACATCATCGACGATGAGGTACTCCGCATGGGCCAGCGTCTCGACCGGACACTCGACAGCCATGCCGATTCGCTCAAGGCTCGCTGGCCGCTCGAAGAGATGCTCGGCGCCGACCTGATCGCCGCAGCGCAGCTGCGCATAGAAAGCAGATACGGACTGAACGTCAGGGTCGACGAACTCGATTCCGATCTGTGGATCAAGGTTGACAGCTTCTCGCTGATCCAGGCCATCAGTTATCTTGCCGGCCGCTTGCAGGAAACCTTTGCGATCCGTCTGCTGCGCTTCCGCCTGACACAAAACGGGCGTCTGGCACATCTCGACATGGCCTGGACCGGCACCGCAATTTCCACGGAAACCCTGCATGGATGGGAACAGGAACCGATGAACCTGTCCGGCGAGAGCAGTCCGCTGACCTTGCATGACATCATGGACCGGCACGGCGGAGAACTCTGGTTCAAACGCGAGAGCGCCACCCAGCAAGCCTATTTCCGTTTGCTGATTCCCGTGGCTGCGCACCAGGATCCGCTGGAACCGGTCATCCTGCCGCGCGGCAATGGCCGTCCCGAGTACTACGACTTCGACCTGTTCAAGCGCAGCGACCAGGATCACGCGCTGGATGACCGCCTGCTCACCGAACTGACCTATACCATCTTCGACACCGAGACCACCGGCCTGGAGCCATCGGCTGGCGACGAGATCATCCAGCTGGGCGCGGTGCGTATCGTCAATGGTCGCTTGCTGCGCCAGGAAAGCTTCGAGCAACTGGTCGACCCCCGTCGCAACATGAGACCCGAATCGGTTGCGATTCACGGCATCCGCCAGGAGATGGTGGACGGCCAGCCGACCATCGCCCAGGTACTCCCGGCGTTTTACCGCTACTGCGAAGAGACCGTGCTGGTGGCGCACAACGCCGCTTTCGATATGCGCTTCCTGCAACTCAAGGAGGAGGCAACCGGCATTCGTTTTACCCAGCCGGTGCTCGACACGTTGTTGCTGTCGGCGCTGATCCATCCCAACCAGGAATCGCACCAGCTCGATCTGATTGCAGCACGCCTGGGCATCACGCTCATCGGCCGCCACACCGCGCTCGGCGATGCCATCGTCACTGGCGAAGTGTTTCTCCGCATGATTCCGCTGCTCAATGACATGGGCATTCACACGCTGGGCGAAGCGCTTGCCGCTTCCCGGAAAACCTATTACGCCAGAATCCAGTATTGATCGATCCAGACATGCCGGAAACATCCAATCCCACCGCCAATGGCGCCACCAGCCTGAGCCTGCATAGCCAGCTTGCGGCGCTGGTGCGACGCAAACCCGTCACGGCCACACCCGAAATGCCGTTGCGTGAAGCCCTGCAGAAGATGTCCGAGGAACGGGTCAGCTCCATCGTCGTCGTCGAACCGGAAAGCAGCAGGCCAATCGGTATTTTTACCCTGCGCGACCTGCTGCATCGGGTCGCTGCGCAATCCTGCGATACGGAACAATGGATCGCCTCGGTGATGAGCGATAGCGGACTGGTCATGCTCAACTGGCGCGCCACGGTCTATCAAGCCACTTTGCAGATGGTGCGGCATGGCGTGCATCACCTGATCGTTGTCGACGCCACCGGCCGTCTGGTGGGCGTCGTCTCGCATGAGGACATCTTCGATTTGCAGCGTGGGGGGGTCAAGGCGATCAGCGGCGCCATCCGCAACGCCCGCGACATGGATACGCTGATTGCCGCGGCAGAAGAAATTCGCCGCCTGACCAGGCAGATGCTTTCCAAGGGCAGCACTGCCGAAGCGCTCATCCACTTGATCTCCGCTCTCAATGACCTGTTAACGGTCCGCATCATCGAATTGACAGCAGCCGAGTTTTCCCTGCCGAAGGTCGATTGGTGCTGGCTAGCTTTCGGTTCCGAAGGCCGCTTTGAACAGACCTTCAGCACCGACCAGGACAACGGCATCATCTTCGCAGCGCCCGACGACGATGGGGAGGCTACCGAAGCGCTGCGTCAGGCTTTTCTGCCTTTCGCCCAGGCGGTCAACCGTACGCTGGACGCTTGCGGCTTCACGCTCTGCAGAGGCAACATCATGGCGGGCAACCCGGAGTTGTGCTTGTCGCTCAATGAGTGGCGCAACAAGTTTTCCAGCTGGTTGCATGCGGCAAACCCGCAGGCCCTGCTGAATGCCACCATCTTCTTCGACCTGAGACCGCTTTTCGGTGCCGAATCGCTCGCGGATGAACTGCGCGACTGGCTGTTGTCCCGCACCGTCGGCGCATCCCTGTTCTTGCGCTTCATGGCGGCGAATGCCATCCAGGCGGCACCGCCGCTGGGGTTGATCCGCGATTTCGTTTTCGATAAAAACCAACAATTCCCGCATACTCTCGACCTCAAAACCTACGGCTCGCGGCTTTTTGTCGATGCCGCACGCATTTTCGCGCTGGCGAACGGCATCCACCACACTTCCACCGTACAGCGGCTGAACGCCGTCGCCGAACGCATGGACTTTGCACGGGAAGACGTGTCGGCCATGATCGAGGGCTTTAATTTCATCCAGCAGCTCCGCTTGAGCAACCAGCGGAGCGATCACATCAGCCCCGGCTCGGCCAACCGCCTCGATCCGGATAGCTTGAACGAACTTCACCGTCATATATTGAAGGAAGCTTTCAAGCAGGCAAGAAAGCTTCAGCAGAAACTCATGCTCAACTACCGCCTGTGAGCCGGCTGTTCGTTGTGACGATAAGCGGTACTTTGACTCGGACACGCTCCGCGGCTATAATCGCGCGCTCGTTTACAGCAAACGGCCAGGTAGCTCAGTTGGTAGAGCAGCGGACTGAAAATCCGCGTGTCGGCAGTTCAATTCTGCCCCTGGCCACCAGGATTCAAGCGGCTTCCAGTGATGGGAGCCGTTTTTCTTTGGTGGCTTCCGTAGCTGAATCGTAGCTACCGAAGACCGAATCCAACCGCGAAGCAGCTTGGGCAAGCTGATCAGGCGCGAGGTGTGCATATCTTTCCACCATCGCCCCGGTACGCCACCCGCCCAATCGTTGAAGTTCATGGGTCGGTGTTCCGGCTTGCCGCTGCCACGTCGCCCACGTATGCCTCAAATCGTGCCAGCGGAAGCCCTCTATGCCTGCCCGGATCAAAGCGGCCTGCCAAGCCCTCGTATTGGCCGAATTGAGCGGCTTTCCCAGATAGGTGAATACCCTCGTGAGGTGCTTCCCCTTCTGCCGTTCCAAGACTGCGATTGCGGTATCGTTCAGCGGCACGGAAATAGGACGCCGATTCTTGGACTGCCAGCTGTGTATCCACGCATGGCGCTGTTCAAGGTTGACTTGTCCCCATTCCAACCGAAGTACGTTACTTTGTCGCAGACCAGTTGCCAACGCAAAAAGGACGACTTCGCGCTGATGCTCAGGTAACTCACTAAGCAAGCATTTCGCTTGCTCCACCGTAAGCGACCGTTCTCGGCTACTCGTTTCTTTAAAGAGCCTGACCTTTGGCACCTTATCGACCCATTCCCATTCGTCACGTGCCCGAAGGAGAATAGCCCGAACCAGCGCCAAATAACGGTTAGTCGTGGCTTTCGCGGCTTCCTTCAGCTTCGCCGATCTGATCCGGTCAATCACGTCGAGCGTGATAGCTTCGATATACAGATCGCCAAGATAGACATGCAGCCAAATCAGCTTGCGTTTGTCTTCCTTGTGCGTCGCTTTCTCTGAAGTCTCTTCCAACCAGCGAACAACCGCCTCACGCCAGGAATGTTTCGGTTTAATGCCGAGCCGTTCCTGATCCCACAAGGATGCCTTCAGCTTGTCGTGATACTCCTGGGCGGCTACTTTGTCGGCAGTCCCAGTGCTTCGCTGTATTGGCGATCCACTGCGGGGCGTGAGTTTGACCCACCAATAGGGTGAGTCCTTGCGTTTGAAGAGTGACATGTGATGCTCCTTTCATGTTCACCCTGCAACGCTCGCCGTGGGTATTGTGACCGGATATAGTCGATCAGGTCAATCGTCACGAACACCCAGCGCTTGCCGATCTTGGCCCCCGGCACAATGCCGGCGTTGGCCTTTTCCAACAGCGTAACCGGGTGAATCTTCAGGAATTCGGCGGCTTCTTGCAGGTTGAGCGTATGCATGCTCATTCCATCCAGCTAGAGGGCCATCTCTAAGACTTGTTTAACGGAGTGCCCATCGGATTGGATATCCAATGCCGCGCTCTTGTTGTCCTCCCTTCCCATCGACTCCGGCAGCATCGTCTTGTCGTCGGTGTAGATCGTCACCGAGTCTTTTGCCCGGCTGATCGCCACATAATACGAGGATTCGTTCGCCGTCGCGCTCAGGGTGTCCGCTTCGATCAACACGCGGTCGGCGGTCTGCCCCTGCGCGGCATGCACCGTCGAGGCATAGCCATGGTCAAGATGCAGCGGCTTCGCCGCATCCAGTGTGAACTGCCATCCATCCCCCTTGGCAAGCGTCACCGTCTGACGTTCAGCATCGATCCCGGTCACCATCGCGCGCTCCCCATTGACGATGCCCCGGGCATGGTCATTGGCCGTCAGACGTACTGCATCACCCACCGACAGCTCGCGCCCAGACTCGCGATAGGCCATCATGTTCGTATGTACGGCCGGACGCCAATTCGTCTGCCCTCCGTCGGCACGCTCCAGCGTTACCCGGCCGGCGCCGCTATCCACGACGCGCGCAAAGTCACCACGTTTCAGGCCCAGCGAAGCATAGGCCTTCTGCGCCTGGACGACATCGCCCCGCTGGTAGGCGAGCGAGCTTTTCGCCTGCGCTTCGGTAAGGTCCTTACGTTCCAGCGTCGAGACCGCCATGCCACGGCCAGCCAGATCCAGCTCGGCGCGCACATTGTCGTTTATTGCCGTCCGCGCCGCGTGAGTGCCGGCAAGGATCAAGGTCTGCGCCCGTTCGCCCGCCGGCAGCATCGCGTAATCCTTGGCAATGGCCTGATGGCGCTCGCGATAACCGTCGATTTCAACGACATGCCGGTTAAGTACGGCCAGCGAGCGGGCTGTTTCGCCTCGGGCCGCCAGTTTGACCGCTTGTCGCAGCTCGGCATCGTGCTGACGCTGGATCTCGCCCATCTCGACGCGCGCAATGCCGGCTTGCTGCAACTGGGCGAACGGTTTGCCGGCCTCAACCGCCTTCAATTGCTGTACGTCGCCAACCAACACCGCCCGGGCACCGGCCGCTTCCACCCTGACCAGCACTTCCCGCATATCCTTCGCGGAAACCATGCCGGCTTCATCCACCACGAGCACGCTTCTGGGCGTCAGGCCCGAGTTATCGCGCTGCTTGAAGGCGGCAATCGTCAGGCTCTCGATGCCAGCCTTGCCCAGCTCACGCGCGGCGGCGGCCGAAGGCGCTAGACCAACAACGCGATAGCCGTTGGCTTCAGACAGCGTTCTGGCTTCGCAAAGCATCGTGGTCTTCCCCGTTCCAGCGACGCCCTGAATCGCACACACGCGCGCGTCGGTCGCGACCACCAAGGACGCGGCGGTTCTCTGCCCGGCGTTGAGCATGGTGCTCGCCAAGGTGTGCCTGGCCCGCTGCTCGCTCATCATCGGCGCGACAGCGCCACGGCCCCGCAACTCGACGCCTAGGATATCGCGTTCGCGCTGCTGGGCTTCGTGCGTTGTGTAGCGCTCACCCGACTGGATTAGCCAACCGGATTGGGTTTGGCGCGCAATCTCGGCGCGGATCGCCGTCAGGTCGGTGGTTCCTGTGCCTTGCTCCAGGGCGGCACGCACGAGCTGTGCCTCGGTGACAACGGCCTGCCGCTCAGTGGTGTGGGCCACAGCGAAGGCCACCGCCTCTCGCGTCAATTCGGCACGGACATCAAGGACTAGAGACCTTGGTTTGAGGCGCGGCGTGAAGTCGATGCCCAGTGCTTGGCTCTTGTCACGCCAGGATTCGCGAAGCGCTGCTCGGTCGACGTCGCCCTTGGCATGGCGCGTGGTCAGGGTAGCCACTTCCTTCTCGCGCGCACTGGCTGTCTCACGTGTTTTACCCTGGGCGGCTAAGGCAGATTCGATGGCCTGGCTTCGCGTACTGAACGCCTCGATTTGTTTTCCGGTAAAGTACGATAGCTCGAATCGGCCATCGGCAGCCGTCTGCCGAATTTCGTAGCCAAGCTTTTGTACTTCCAGCGCCAGCTCCGAGCGATACAGTGCGCCCATCAGCATTTTCTGGCGCAACAGTTCACCGGCTTCAAGCGCCCGCCATTGACCGTCCGGCCGCTGGGTGGCATTGATGACTACTGCATGCGTATGCAAATTGGGATCTGCGGCCCGACTCAAATCGTGGCGGAAACTCGCTACCAGCAGGTTGCCGCTGGCCTCAAGGCGGGTTTGGCCGCCTTCCGTCACACGGTAGGCGGCCAAACCCTCGGCGTAGTCAAGGACCCGCGCCACGGCCTTTTCATGGGCATCGATCAGGTGCGCATCATTACCAATCAACGTTTGCATCGAGACCGACTTCGGCGCGCTCAAGGTGAGATCGATGCCAGCACGGCGCCCCTCGGCAGCGTTGTGGATGTGGCTGCCATCGGGCATCTTGCCGTCAAGCAGGTCGCGGAAGGTCTGCACATCGATAGTTCCGTTTAAGCCCAGGCGATGCGCCCCGTCGCCTTGCCATTGAGATGGAGAGCGGTCCTGCGCATAGTAGTTATCGGTTTCCGCATAGTAACTGCCTGCGGCGGCGCTGTTCTTGACGATGGCGATACTTAGCATGATCCCTCCTCGAACGCAGCTTGTACCACCGACCGTTGCACCGGGGCAAACTCGACCAAACGCACCGGTACATCGCCCGCGAGCGCAACATAGGCGGTGAGATCGGGCAACTGGGTCAGCTCGCTCGGCAGCGCCAGTCGTTCCGTGGCGCGTTGCAGGTTGGCGCCGTGCGAAATACCTTGCGCGCCACTCTGAGCACTTCGCTGTACCCGGTCGACTTCGCGCTCGCCCAAGGCTTTGGAAAGAATTTCCGTCGTGTCCGGGTCGCTGCGGGCAAGCGACAGCACCACCAAGTTGCGGAAACAGGAACGAATCACGATGGCCGCCTCGCGCCCATAGCTGCGGTCGAGCTGGGCCGTGCTTTGCAAACCGGCGAGCACGCATAGGCCATGTTTCCTGCCGCGGTTTAAGGCCGATTCGAGAGAGTTCAAACGTCCTAATGCGCCCAACTCGTCGAGCAGCAGCCAGAGTCGCCGCTCACGCGACGGGGGCAGGCTCAGCACCGCGTTGCAGAGCAAGTCGACCCAGCAGGCGATTAGCGGCAATAATGCAGCTTGCATGTCTTCACGCCAGGTGATAAACAGGTTGCCGGTGTTGCCCGCCAGCCAGTCGCGCAGGCTGAAGTCACCCGCTCTCAAATACTGGTGCGGGTTGAGATAGGTCGTCAGAATAAAGCGAGTGCTGGCCAGGGCGCGTCCTGCGTCTTTGTCGAATAGGCCTTGCACGGGAGTGCTCGCCAGCAGCTTGGCCAAATCATCCCCAGGGGCGATCGTCAAGCGTTCGAGCAAGGCGGCGGTGGTGTTTTCTCCTTGTCGCATCAGGACGCGCATGCCTTCAGCCACCAGGATTTGCGCATAGAAATGCCAGCTCGCGTCCGGACCATGATCATCGGGAATCAGCGATTTCGCCAATCGGAAATAATCGAAATCTTTTCGGATTTCGTTGAACACTGACCAAGGTGGGGAGCGACTATCGAATGGGTTAAGCACAGTGTCGCCGGGTCGCCAAAAATGAGATAAGTGATGACCACCCGGATCGACAATTATGGCGCGGTCGCCGCGAGCTACAATGGCATCAAGCGCTTCATCCATCAGTGTGGTTTTGCCGACGCCGGTACTGCCGCAGAGCAACGTGTGCAGAGGTTCGTTATGCGATGGGAGGGAAACACCACCCAGCGTGATCGCACGCGGGGTGGTCAGCCCGCCCAGTAGGTTCCTGAGCAGGCCCATTGTCATTGCTCCTCGCGTGCGTCGATGAAGCGACTGCCACGCTGGTGCAAAACATCCGCACGGCGTTTCCACCAACGCCCCAGCAGCAGATACAGAACTGCGGTGTCGGCAACACCAATCCAGACAGCGGCCATTCCCATGACGCTGGCAAACACATCGAGAGACAATGGCCACACATTGGCCATGTGGCGGACAGTCTCAATAAATGTCCAGTCGTTAAAATTCAGATAGAGCCACAACCAAAGAACAATCGCTTGTGCTGCGCTGAGCATGAAGAACAACAGAATGCGACGGGCGATGAGGCTAATGTGATGCAACAAAGGATCGTGATTCATGTGTTTTCCTTTAATTGGATTGGTTCTTGATGGCGGCCATGATGCGTGCCGCCGCCTGGGGATTGGCATGGGTGGCTAGCAAGCGCACCAGTTGTAGAAGTTCCTGAAGCACTGGCTCGCCGGTTGCCGGCGTGACAGCTTGAATGCTCTGCAAGGTGGAGCGAATCATTGCCATCGTCTGCGCAACGGACTGACGTTCGGCATCCCTCTCCAGCGCCGCACGAACATAGCCCGCCAAGGTCTGACCTTCGGCATCTGCGCGCTGGCAAATACCAACGTACTCGTCCAGCGGCACAGCGGCTTTGAGATAGCGGCGGCCGGTCATATGAACCTCTGCGCAATCAAGGTGTTGGCCATCTTGTGGCCAAGTGTCTGCCAACCCTGTGGCCAAGCGAATTTCGCATGGCACCAGGGTTGCCGGCCAAAGGCCGGGCAATCGCAAGATTGCGCAGGTGTAAACTTCTTTTTCTCATATTCGTGGCTTGAAACAGTGGTCACCATTTGGTCCTCCATGTGAAAATGTGGCCACAGTTTGGCAACGAATGCCCAGCCTGAAAGCGACAATATTTCCCAATGACCGCAAGCCGTTTGCCAAGAAATTGGTCCACAATCTGGCCGAGCTGTGAGCCCGGAGTCGCCAATGCGGTGATGCGGTTCTATAAGCGCGTCACCGACGCTCATTCGTTGAACTCCCGGCCGCATTCTTTGAGCACATTACTAAAGGAAGCTAGCGTCGATGCGGCGTTTGTGGACTTCATCACCAGGTATGGGTTGCCCGAGCCGCGAAGCACGCTGTCCAAATCGTTGTGGAAGGATCCTAATGATGCGATTCACTTGTTGGACTGGGCTGTACGGCGTGGGACCAGTATTTCAGCTTCAAGTGAGACTGTTTTTGTAGAAACCATTGCAACGATTCGCGACTTGATCGTTACTTGTACTTTCTTTCGTCCAAAAAATGGCAAAGCAATCGTCATTGGTGGTAAGACTGACGACGGACTCAAGAGAACCAGAGGGCGTCGAGCAACAGGGAAGTCTTTGTCGGCCCAAATGCCGTGGTACCTTAAGTTCAGCGACAAGAACTACTGTGAACTATGCGACCGACCGACCGCTCAATATCAGGCTCGGAAGCGTCTTAATTCTTTGAATGAACAACCTGATGCCTTAAGAGTCCTTTTCGAAAGTGAAAGGTATTGTCGAGCGCACGACCCAGAACTTGAGCATGCTGCATACAAGAAAGCGTCGCGCAGGCGCCTAGCCTTCTACTCGCTTATGCGCATAAGGATTGAATACACTAAATTGTTTGGGGAACAAAGGCGATCGCATGAACAAGTTAGGTCAGATGCGTTCAACGTGGCGGCAGGTCTACGGCCACGTGACCTTCGAATGGCTGTGGAAGCTGTAGCCAGGTATTTTGATACTGATGGTGAAGAGCAAGAGCAGATCGACCTTCTGGCTTTCGTGCATCAGAGATATTTTGCTGCGATTAACTGTAGAAGTTCAGACTTGATCTGACAGTTTCCCGTTTTGTAGGGTGCCGGTTGTCAGATCAATTCAGTTGTTGGACTTTTTCCTTCCAGACCTCCTTTCCTGCAATCAAAGTCTGCATAGGAGTTCTGCCGCAGCACATCTTACCCTGATGTGTTCGCTCGTTGTTGTAGTCGGCAATCCAGTGATCCAGATCGGCCTGTAGCTCACCCAAGGCCGAGTAGATTTTGCGCCGGAAGGCGACTTGATAGAACTCCTGCAAAATCGTCTTGTGAAAGCGCTCACAGATACCATTCGTCTGCGGATGCCGCGCCTTCGTCTTGGTATGCTCGATGTCATTGAGCGCCAGATAGAGCTGATAGTCATGACTCTCGGCCTTGCCGCAATATTCCGTTCCCCGG
>JBAYVU010000045.1:0-24613 GCA_041674385.1 Sterolibacterium sp. | reverse complement strand
TCACAGCGTCCATGATTACCTCGCCAGCATGAACGCCGGGCGGCTGCCGGTGCTGATGGGCAAACGGGTCGACACCGCGGAGTTGATGTCCCGCTATCCGGCCTTGGGCGTGCGCGCCATGGCATTGAGCAAGGACACCTTCCGCGAACGTTTCGGCTTCGAGATGGACGACCTGTACGGCCCCGCCCTCGACTATCTGCGGGAACGCGAACTCATCGTCGACGACGCGCACACGCTCCGGCTCACGGCCCCGCACGGCACCTGGTACTCGAACAATGTCTGCAAACGCTTCTTCACCGCCAACAATGTCCGCCGTCCGCAAATCCTCCATAACGAACTCGTCGGGATTCCCGTCCCGGAGGTCGCTTAGGGGAATAACCCCTTAGGGGAATGACCTTAGGCCGCGCTCTTGCGCGACAGCGCGTGGAAGTCCCGCTCCAGTTGTTCCCTGAATGCGGGGTGGGCTATGGCAATCATGCGGCGTGCGCGTTCTGCCAACGCTTGGCCGCGCAACTCGGCGACACCCCATTCGGTAACTACGAGGTCGGCATCGCTGCGCGGCGTCGTCGTCACGCCGTCGGCAAAACGGACGACGATGCGGCTGATCGAGCCGCCCTTGGCGGTCGACGGCAGGGCGATGATGGAGCGCCCTTGCGGCGACGCGTTCGCGGCGCGGACGAAATCCCCCTGCCCGCCGATGGCGCCGACATAGCGGCCATTGGTGACCTCGGCATTCACCTGTCCGCTGATGTCGACTTCCAACGCCGAATTGATGGCAACGAATTTCTGGAAATTGGCCATCACTGCGGCGCGGTGTGTGAACCAGGACGGGCTCAGGCGGATACCCGGATTCTGGTGCGCATAGCGGTACAGGCGTTGCGTACCGAGCAGCAGGCCGCACACGGAGATGCCGGTATCGATGGGCTTGAGCCGATTGGTGACAACGCCGGCCTCGATCAGGTCGATTATGCTGTCGCCCAACATGCCCGAGTGCACACCGAGGTCGCGGTGCCCTCGCAGTGCCGCCAGAATCGCGTCGGGGATTGCGCCTATGCCGGTTTCCAGCACTGCTCCGTCGCTGATATAAGGGGCGGCGTGGGCGCCGATGCGGTGTTCGATTTCACCCAGCGGTTGCGTCTTCACTTCCAGCAGCGGACGCGAGGTGCGCACCAGGTAATGGATGGGCGTTGACGCCAGTTGATCGCTGCCGTACGTCCAGGGTGCCTGCTCGTTGACTTCGGCGATGACGACGCGTGCTTGGCGCGCCGCTTCCAACATGTAATCGTTAGCCACGCCCAGGCTAAACGCACCGGTGCTGTCGACCGCGCTCAATTGCAGGCAGACGACGTCGCAGCGCAGTTCGCGCCGCCTGAGCAGTTCGGGCAGATGTGAGTAGTGGCAGGGCAGAACGTCGAGCAGGCCGGCCTTGGCCAGGCGTTGAGCGGTGCCAAAGGCGCCGTAGCTGGAGAACGAGAGAAAATCGGCATGTTCGGCTTGCAGCGTGTCGGAATAGACCACCCCAAGAAACAGAGCCAGTGGCCCCAGTTCGGCTCGCTGGCGCACCAGCGTTTCACTCAAGGTCAAAGGCTCGGCTGTTCCCTGCCCCAAGAATACGTGGTCGCCGGGACGGACAATGCCGCGCAGATCCAGATTGCTAGCTGATAGTTCAATCGCCATGTCGGTGCGTTGGTTCCAAAACTGCATAGTGTAGCGTGGACTACTGTGCCGTTAGTTCTCTGCCATCTATGTCTTGCCCCGAACAGAGCCTGATTTTGGATTATCGTGGTAATATAGTATGTTAGCTTAAGAGTTGGCCAGTATGGCTGGTCGAGCTTGTTCAGTCAGCGGATCAACATGTTCGAGAGAGCATGCCGCACCCCATTTCTTAGCGGGTTTCAGAATTCGACAATATGGTTACAAAACTCGGAAAAGCATCGGTGAATGCTAAATCGGCCAAATCCATAAACCAGATATCCGCTCCGGCCAAAAGCAGGAGAAACACCAAATGGTTGCGGTCCGAGGAAATTACGGACACGCATCGGCGGGACCTCAAACTCGGGTTTCTTATTCACGACGTGTCACGGTTGCGGCGCAAAGCTTTCGACCAATTCATGAGGCCTCTGGGCATCACGCGCGCCCAGTGGTGGGTGATTGCCCATCTGACCAGGCAGGACGGCATGATGCAGACCCAGCTCGCGGATATACTGGATGTCGGTAAAGCGAGCCTGGGCACACTGATCGACCGTTTGGAGTCCGCGGGGTGGATAGAGCGGGTAGCCGACCCGACGGACAAACGCGCAAAGCGTATTTACCTTGCGCGCAATTCCCAACAATTGCTGGAAAAAATGGGAAAGCACGAGCGTGCTTTCAACGAACAGATGCTGCGCGGCTTGACTGACAATCACCGGGACAATCTGGTCCGGCTTCTTTCCACCATCAAGCAATCCCTGCCTGAAATGGACATGGGCGATGCTTCAGCTCACTAGGACTAAACACTCTTGGGGCTCTTTTACACTGGTGAAAACGCGCATGCAAAGGTATCCTCGACGCTCGATAACAACCGAAGGTCGATGCCATTTCGTGGTTATTTAAAAGCGCATGTCATATGCTCGTTGGCTGTAAGAAGACTTCATCCAAGAACTTACGACAATTGCGTAAGTGATTGCAATAGGCTAACGTTGTTGTAAATGGGCGTTGACAGCCAGAACGAATTCGTACAATATGTACATTCATATTCGTACAGTACGTTCAGAAATTGTGTACGCATGACTATTCCGAACAGGAGTTGAACATCGGTTGGTTATCGCGCCGAACCATAAAAAACAATAAGAATCACATCATAAAGTGATGACGGAGGAGTAATAGAAAGTATGGAGTTTCACGGAAAGTTGGCCCGCTAATGCTGCGTAGTCTTTTCCACCAGCCGAACAAAGGCCATTTTCACGGCTCGTTCATCGTCGGTCAAATCCCTGTGGCAACTTGCCTGATGCTCTCCACGCCGCTTTGAGCATGTGGGCGGCAAGAGCGTGCTGGGAGTTCCAAAATTCCAAAAACAGTAGTAGTGTTCTACACACGCTTGGTTAGTGCAGCACTGATTAGAAAAAGTTCATAGAAGAAGTTCAACAACTGAAGGAGATAAAGTGATGAAGCTTTTACGTGGGAGGCGCGGTTCAATTAAGACGGCGGTTGCGATAGTCTCTGCCTGTTGTTGTGCGGGGGCGGTGCAGGCATACCAATTCGAAACCGATCCGGACTTTGTGGTCAATCTCGACAATTCGCTGCAATACACCTTGGGATGGCGGGCGCAGAACATCGATCCGAAAATCGGCAATCATCTGTTCTTCGATCAGGGCGATTACAAGTTCCCGCACAAGGGGGACTTGGTGACCAACCGGTTCCAGGATTTGGTCGAGTTTCAAACGGTCTATAAGCAGAAGCTGGGCTTTCGTGTGACGGGGTCCTTCTGGAAAGACTGGGCCTATGACGACGTAGCCAGGCAGAATCCGGCATTTGTGGGTATTGTTCCCAATGCCTATCCCACGGGACATTACTCGCCGTACACCAATCGGTTCTATCGGCAGGGGGGCGAGTTGCTGGATGCCTTCGTCTTCCTCAATACCGAGATCGCCGACAAGCCCGTTTATGTCAAGGCAGGGCGTCTGACCCAGTACTGGGGTAACGCATTCTTCTTCGGTTTCTCCAACATTGCCTATTCGCAACACCCGATCGACTTCATCAAGGGCTTCTCCCAGCCTGGCTCGGAGGTCAAGGAGCTGTTCCTGCCGCGTAAGCAGATTCTGTTGTCGGCGGATTTGTCCCCCGAGCTTTCCGTGTCGGGCCAGTACTTCTTTGAATACAAGCCTAACCGCTATCCCGATTCGGGCACCTTCCTCGGCTTCTTCGACCCGTTGTTCAATGGCCCGCCCAATCTGGGGGCGCTTAACTTCTATGGGATTGCTCCAAACGAAGGCATAGAGAGGGTAAAGAACAACAACGGCAACTTTGGCGTGAAAGCCAATTGGTCGCCGAAGTGGGCGGGCGGCGACATGGGCTTCTACTACCGGCAGTTTGACGAGGTACATCCTTGGTTGCTGCTGGTCAATCCCGCCACCGGTGGCGCAGGAGATCCCGTTGCCAAGAAGGTCAAGCTGGTCGGCTTCAGCTATGAGAAGGGGTTTGGTCTGATCAGTACCGGTTTTGAGCTGAACCAGCGCCGCCATACGGCACTGTACACCCAGCCCTTGGTGCCGACCACCCAAGGAGCAAAGGGCACCATTACCAATTTCATCGCCAACACCTTTGTCCAGCTGGGCAAGACCCCTGTCTGGGATAGCGGGATTCTGCTGGCAGAAATCAGCTATACCCATCTGAACAAGGTGACCGACGATCCGCTGAAGATTTATCATGGCGTCGGTCAGCCCACATGCTTGGCCAACGACAACCCGACTGGCGCCGATGGTCCAGGAAACTGGCAGGACGGCTGTGCGACCAATAACTCTCTCGCTTTTGCGACGCTGTTCATCCCACAGTGGCAGCAAGTGTTTGCCGGGGTCGATATCGAGACACCGATTTCCTACACCATGGGTGTGCACGGCAACCCAGCCTACCAAGCTGGCTCCTTCTATTTCGAAGGAACGGCCCTTACCTCGATCGGTATCAAAGCGACCTATCAAGCCAAGAGCTCTGTCTTGTTGCAGTACAACCACTACCGGTGGCGTCCCAAGAACACGACAGACCCGCTCGGCATGGGCTTGCCTTCGTTTGCCGGCTTTGGCGGCGCGGGTGCTGTCAGCCTGAACGATCGCGCCTGGTGGCAGCTCCAGTTTAAGACATCGTTCTGATCTTAATAATTCAAGGAGGCATATAAAAGATGAACAAGCATAATTTAGTAGTCGGCGCACTCTTCGCCGCAGGATTGACGACGCTGCTTGCGCAACCGTCGCTTGCCGCCGTGACGGCCGAAGAGGCGAAGCAGCTCGGAACGACATTGACCGAATTTGGCGCCATCAAGACGGGCAACGCGGATGGCACTATTCCGGCCTATACCGGCGGTATCGAAAAGGTGGCCGGCTACGATCCCAAGACTTCGCTCCGCTACGTCGACCCGTTCAAGGATGACAAGCTCCTTTACTCGGTCAACGCGAAGAACATGGCGCAGTACGACGCCTTGCTCACCCCGGGGACCAAGGAGCTGATGAAGCGGATGCCCGATTTCAGGATCGATGTCTACCCGAGCCGTCGCAGCTTCCGGTACGCGTCTTTTGCGATACAAAACACGCTGAAAAACGCGACGACCGTCAAGATGACCGGTCAAGTCGAAGGAGATGCCGTCGAAGGGGCCGACAAGAACAATCAGCCCTATGCCGGCATTCCCTTCCCCATTCCCAAGAATGGCTACGAAGTGATGTGGAACAACACCTTCCGTTTCTCCGCGGCGGTCAGCCATAACGTCTCCGGGGGTTGGTTGGTTGACACGGCGGGCAATATCTCCAATCTGCCCGGTGTCGACGAGTGGTTCCTGCATCCCTGGTATGACAAGAATGGCACGATGCGCGATAAGACCTTTGATGCCGTGTTCGGATTCGATGCGCTATTGACTTCCCCGCCGCCTTCAGCGGGCATCGTATTCCTGAACTATTACCTGACCAACGGGCAGAAAGTCTGGTTCTACACGCCGGGTCAGCGCCGCGTCCGTCTCGCGCCGGAGTTCGCCTACGACGTGCCGATCGCCAGCTACGGTGGGGTGATTGTCTGGGACGAAGTTTTCGGCTTCGTCGGTCGCATGGATCGCTTCAACTTCAAGCTCGTCGGCAAGAAGGAAATGATTGTGCCGTATAACGTCTTTGGGATCACGAATACCATGCAGTCCAAAGACTTCGTCGGGCCGAAGTTCGTCAACCCGGCCGGCATGCGTTTCGAGAAGCACCGTGTCTGGGTCGTGGATGCCACACGCAAGCCTACTGCGCGTCACGCCTACAGCCGGCGCACCTTCTATATCGACGAGGACTGCTGGTGCATCACTGCCTCCGAGTCCTACGACAATGCCGGTGCATTGTGGCGCACGACCTATACGCACAACTTTCCGACCTACAACACCGGCGGCGCTAATATGGACGGCTGGACCACCTACGACATGATCAAGGGCAACTATTTCCTTGTCAATGCGGGCTTTGCGGATCCGAACAGGTCCATTCATAGCTACGACACGGGAGAAGGATTGCCGATCAATTACACCCCGCAGTCGGTGGCCGCTGGTAGCGTTCGCTAATTAAGGGAGTAGGGCGGCTTGCTCGTCTTCACGCGGGTCGCCCGTCCAGGCGGCCCGCGCCAGTATCACTCTGGGCCCATTTGAAAGCCTGCTTTTCGCAAGAAGGATTCTGGCGTCAGGGATCCTTCGGTAGCGGGCAGTTATTTGCTTCATGGTAGCCATCATGTATACAAATTCGCGTAGGAACCTCATCCGCACGATCTTCCTCGGCGCGCTCATCGGCATATTTGCCCCGTCTTCGCCGACATGGGCAGAGTCGAAATTCCAGGATCCCCTGGATACCCCTGCGCTAATGCGCAACGCAGTCAATACTCGTCCGCTGATGGCCATCGCACATGCCGGTGCTCATCTGGTGGCGGTTGGCTCACGGGGGCTGATCGTTCGCTCGGAAGACCAAGGCAAAACCTGGACCCAGTCCGCAGTACCGGTGCAGTGCGATCTGCTTGCCGTGCATTTTCCCACCCCGCAGCTTGGCTGGGTGGTGGGACACGACGGCGTCATCCTGCATAGCAGCGATGGCGGCAAGAACTGGACCAAACAGTTCGATGGCCGAATTGCGGATGGCGCATTCAAGAAGTACTATGCGGCTGCCACGACGGATGCCGCCATGACAGCTGCCGCGGCGCAGGTCGCGCAGAATTTCAAGGCGGGGCCGGCCTTGCCCTATCTCGATGTGTGGTTCGAAGATACCGAGAAGGGGTTTGTTGTCGGCTCCTTTGGCATGCTTGCCGCAACTGTTGATGGCGGCAAGACCTGGGAGCCGTGGCTGCATCGGATCGACAATGCTCAGGGGGTCAATCTGAACAGCATACGGAATGTCGGCGGGAATATCTATATCGTCGGCGAGCGTGGCATACTGTTCAAACTGGATCGTGCAAATCGGCGCTTCCAGAAGATGGAGACGGGATATGCCGGAAGCTTCTTCGGGATCGTGGGCAATACCGATGCCCTTGTGGCATTCGGCTTACGCGGTATCGCCTATCGCAGCGGCAATGGCGGCGCCAATTGGGAAGCGCTGAAGATGCCAGTCGATGCCACCATCACGGCCGGGGTGGTCAGCCGCGAATCGGCGAACATCGTGCTGGTCACTAGTGCCGACCAGATTCTTCTGGGCGACGCACAAGGTCGCTCGTTCAAGCTGGTTCATCCGCACAAGCCGATGCGTTACACCGGGATTGCGCTGGTTGATCGCGGCACCGCGGTAGTGACCGGCTTGGATGGTGTGCGAACCGAAACGCTTTCCCAATAATCCGCCGCACGACGACAATCTCCTAAAGGGGTTTCATAGGCCATGGCAGTATCAACCAACCAATTGGATGCGATGCCGGTTGTCGCGTCCCGCGAAGACTTCGACAACGCTTCGGGCGTGCTGCTTGAGCGCTTGATCTTCAACAATCGTTTCCTGCTTGTCGCGGTATGTCTGTTGATCACATTGTTCCTGGGTTTCCGGGCCTCGCAACTGGAGATCAATGCCAGCTTCGAGAAAATGATGCCGTCGTCGCATCCCTTTGTGCAGAACTATCGAAGCAATTCCGGCTCGTTGCGCGGACTGGGTAATTCTGTACGGATCGTCGTCGAAAATACCAAGAGCAATAATATCTACGACCCGGCATACTTGGAGACCCTGCGCAAGATCAACGACGAGGTCTTCCTGATTCCCGGTGTGGACCGCGCCTTCATGAAATCCTTGTGGATGCCGGTGGTGCGATGGACCGAAATCACCGAGGAGGGTTTCAAAGGCGGCTCGGTGATGCCAGACACCTATAACGGCTCCGAGGAGAGCCTCAAGCTGCTGCGTTTCAACGTCAACCGTTCTGGAATCGTTGGCTCTCTCGTATCCAACGACCAGAAATCAAGCATGCTGTTTGTGCCCCTGGTCGACGTCGATGCCTCGGGCAATGCACTCGATTATCGGGCCTTCCGCGATCGACTGGAAAAGATTCGCGAGTATGAGAAGGAAGGCGTCAGTATCCACGTTATTGGCTTTGCAAAGCTGGTCGGCGACCTCATTCACGGACTGATCGAGGTATTCACCTATTTCCTCTATGCTGCGGTGATTGCAGCAGTGATCATTCTGCTTTACACGCATTGCATCAGAAGCACGCTGCTCGTCATATTCTGCTCGCTGGTTGCCGTCACATGGCAACTGGGCTTGATGAATCTGCTGGGCTTCGTGCTGGACCCCTATTCGGTGCTGGTGCCGTTTCTCATCTTCGCCATCGGCGTATCACACGGCGCGCAGAAAATGAACGGGATCATGCAGGATATCGGGCGCGGCACCCACCGTTATGTGGCAGCCCGATATACGTTCCGGCGACTCTTTCTGGCCGGCTTGACGGCACTGCTGGCCGATGCCGTCGGCTTTGCCGTGCTGTCGGTGATCGATATTCCGGTCATACGCGGGTTGGCGATTTCGGCCAGTATCGGCGTGGCGGTGTTGATCTTCACCAACCTGATTCTCTTGCCGATCATGCTGTCCTATACCAGCGTCAGTCCGAGAGCTGCACAGCGCAGCTTGAAGAGCAACGCGGCGGATCACCCGCTGGCGCGCTGGCTGGGACGGTTCACTCGGCGGCGCTGGGCGATCTCGGTGCTGGTCGTCACTGCCGTCCTAGCGGCGGCCGGTCTAATGATCGCAAGGGATCTGAAGATCGGCGATCTCGATCCGGGTGCGCCCGAACTGAGACCGGATTCCATATACAATCAGGATAATGCGTTCATCACCGGCCACTATCAGCTGTCGAGTGACCAGTTCGCTATCATCGTCACCACTCCTCTCAACGGCTTGCTCAGCTTCGAGACGCTGCTGGAAATGGATCGCCTTGAGCAGGAACTGCGCGAACTTCCCGGCGTCCAGACGACGGTTTCGGCGGCAAGCCTGGCGCGGCGGTATACATCCGCAGGATTTGAAGGATCGGAAAAATGGATCACGATCAATCGTGACGAGTTCGTCAACAACGATGCGCTCAATTATGTCTACGATTCGAATCCCGAGATGTTCAATGACGCCCGCTCGGTTGCCCCGATCATCGCCTTTCTTGCCGATCACAAGGCGGAAACACTGACGCGCGTGGTGGAAACCGTCGAAGCCTTCGCCGAAAAGCACAACACCGCAGACCGAAAATTTCTCCTGGCGGCGGGCAATTCGGGCATTGATGCGGCGACCAACATCGCGGTGACCCACGCCAATCGCACGATGCTGTTCTATGTGTACGCGGCGGTTTTGCTGCTGTGTTTCATCACATTCAGAAGCTGGCGGGCGGTGGTGGTGGCGGTTGTCCCGCTTATCGTGACCTCCATACTCTGCGAGGCACTGATGGTGATGTTGGGAATCGGCGTCAAGGTGGCGACCTTGCCAGTGACGGCTCTGGGCGTAGGTATTGGCGTCGACTACTCGCTGTATCTACTGACCGTGCAATTGGTGCAACAGCGCCAGGGTATGCAGGTACCCGAAGCCTATCTTAATGCCTTGGCATTTACCGGCAAGGTCGTGGCGCTGATCGGCGTGACACTGGCTGCCGCAGTCATCACCTGGGTTTGGTCGCCAATCAAGTTTCAGGCCGACATGGGAATTCTCCTTGCATTCATGTTCCTCTGGAACATGCTTGGTGCCCTGATCATGGTGCCCAGCCTGGCCACCTTCCTGTTGCGCTCGGCCACGCCGCAAACTGCGAAGCCAATTGATGAGCAGGTCGACTGGGCTGTCGCGCAATCAGAGAACCCGGCCGATGGCAAGGGTGCCGCGCATCCATAAAGTTCTACGCGCATTGCGGTGGACCGGTCGTTTCGGACTGGTGATGCATCGCGCTTTCTATTGAGGAGAACACGGTGTATCGACACATCCTAGTCCCGGTTGACGATTCCGATCTGGCGATCGATGTCGCATCCAAGGCGGTCGAATTCGCAAAAGCGCTGGGTGCGCGCATCACTTTCTTCCATGCGCGCCCTGACTTTGGCGCCACGGACAGCGGTGCCTTGGTGCGTGTCATCTCGCCGGAGAACTTTGCCGATCAATCGGCTGGCAACACGAGAGCCATCCTGGCCAGGGCGGAAACCGAGGCGCGTGGTGCAGGAGTCGCCTTCGAATCGATTGCGAAGACGAGCGACCGCCCCTATGAAGCCATCGTCGATGCCGCCGAGGAGCATGGCTGCGACCTGATCTTCATGGGTCCGCACGGCCGGCGCGGACTGAAAGCGCTGCTGCTCGGCTCTCAGACCCAGAAGGTGTTGGCGCATACCACCATCCCGGTGCTGGTTTCGGTGTTGGGAAATGCTCACTCGGCGGAGATGAACAAGGCCATCGGCATCATCCGGGGAGAGCACCGATCCATGGTGGCGGTTGTCCATGGACTCAAGCATGTCCTGCAGCAGGCACGCGAGACAGGGAAGCCTGCCGACATACGTTTGGTTCGCGCGATGATCCACTATTTTCTCGGGTTTCGCCGGTTGTTGCACCATCCAAAAGAAGAGGAATATCTGTTTGCGCGTCTGCGCGCGCGCTCATCGAATGCGGCGGCGCTGGTGTCTAGCCTGGAAGGTCAGCATAAAGAGTTGGGCACTCTGCTCAAGGCGCTCGAAACGGCATTCAGCGGATACCAGGCTTCACAGGACGCAGCGCATCTGGATCAACTGGCGCAGGCGGTCGAGAGCTATGCCGAGCGTCAATGGGAGCACATGAGCGCGGAAGAAAAAACCATCTGGCCGGAATGCCGCGCGCATCTCACCAACGAAGACTGGAAGGCGATTGCCCAAGCTTTCGAGGAAAACGGCGATCCCAGATTCGACAAAGTTCGGGAGGCCGGATTCGATACCCTATTCTCAGGCATCATGAATATGTACGAAAAGGCCGAGCGGGATCAAGGCGCACGCGCGTAAGGACTCATTGCCCAGGCGACGTCTCCATACCGATCGCCCGAGTGGCCGAATTTCCGATCATGAATCATTGAGACTTGGCTGTCATGTGCGGTGTGCATGATAGGGAATGCCGATTACTGGCGGGTCGATGTTCTTGGGA
Organism: Sterolibacterium sp.; assembly: GCA_041674385.1. GTDB lineage: Bacteria > Pseudomonadota > Gammaproteobacteria > Burkholderiales > Rhodocyclaceae > JACRAR01. The sequence goes on along the minus strand of JBAYVU010000045.1, from coordinate 13,331 downwards.
GCCAAAACAGTAGGTTGGACAATCAGCGCCGTATATACTCATTCGCCTAGGAGGAAAAGATTATGGCAGGACGTCTGGAAGGAAAGATCGCGGTAATTACAGGAGCGGGCTCCGGGATTGGGGCGTCGATGGCGGAAATCTTTTGTCGCGAAGGGGCGAAGGTGATTGCCGCCGACATATCGGGCCAGCAAGATGCCGTGGCAAAGAAGATCGGCAGCAACTGCGTTCCGTTTCAGGCGGATGTATCGAAAAGCGCAGACATCCAAGCCATGCTCAATTTGGCCGTTTCCAAGTTTGGGAGGCTCGATGTGCTCGTCAACAACGCGGCCGTTGACGGCGACATGATTCCGACAGGGGAATACACGGAAGCGGAATTCGATCGCGTCTGGGGGATCAATGGACGCTCGGTGTTTCTGGGTATGCGGTACGGAATACCGCTCATGCTGGCCAGCGGAGGCGGCTCGATCATCAACGTTTCATCAATGGCCTCTGTCGTGGCGTTTCCAACCATGCCGGCCTACTGTGCCTCGAAAGGCGCCGCGTCGATGATGACCAAGGTGGTGGCTGTCGAATATGCGGGCAAGGGTATTCGCGCAAACGTAATCTGTCCCGGCGTGGTGATGACCGGTATTACGCGGCATATGCCTGCGGAATATATCGATGCCATAAAGAAGGTCACGCCCATGGGGCGTATGGCGGACCCGTCCGAAATCGCAAATCTCGGTGTGTTCCTGGCAAGCGATGAATCTTCGTTTATCACGGGTTCTCAGATCTTGATCGATGGTGGCTATACGTCGCTCTAGGTCTGTTTTTCCACTATCGGTGCTGTCGCGGATCTGCTCGATGGCAAGGAAGTTCCCATAACTGTGCAACGCAACGCTAGCGCAATTGCGTCACGCGAAAAATCCGCGCGCGGTGATATGTCGGATTACCGGCTGTATGGCATCATCGCCGTACTGATGATGGTCGAGGTGCTGAGTTCACTCGAAATCAGCATGGTGTTTACTGCCTTTCCAACCATCCAGCGCGAATTTAACGATCCGCATATGACGGGATGGCTGCTGACGTCATTCTTGCTGGTTCAGGCAGGTACCGCTGCGGTGGGCGGACGGCTCGGCGACATCTTCGGGCGCAAGCGGTTGCTGACGATAATCATCGCGATTTGCATTCTAGGCTCGTTCGTCAGCGCAGTGGCGCCAAATCTCGAACTCATTATCCTCGGTCGGGCAGCGCAAGGCGTTTCTGGTGCGATCCTACCGCTCTGCTACGGAATCACGCGCCAGGTGACGACACCCAAGAGCGCCCCGTTCTATATCGGTTGCCTGACGGGTGCCTACGCTTTCGCTGCGGCAATGGGCTACATCGTCGCCGGATACCTGACCGACATGGGCAGCTGGCGGTTCATCTTCTGGTTCACGGTGATTTATGGCGTAACGGTTCTCCCGTTGCTGCTGCTGGTGGTTCCCGAGTGCCGGAATCCGCCGACTTCGAAGCATCTGGACATTGTGGGCGGCCTTCTGTTCATGCCCGCAATCGCATGCTTACTCTACGGCGTGATGCTGGTCGGAAAATTAGGCTGGCATGCTGCTGACACCCTGGTATTTCTATCGCTGGGCAGCGCCATATTGGTTTATTGGTTTTGGCACGAGGCCCGGCACGAGGATCCGCTGATCGATGTCAGCCTGATGCGAGAACCGAAAATCGCGATGGGGAATGTATGCATATTTCTTGTAGGTATGGGAGGAAGCCAGATAGGACTGATTTCCATGCTGATCTTGCAGCAGCCAGCCGCGACTGGGGTTGGTTTCGGTGTGACGGCTACGCTGGCGGGTATCTTGAAGCTGCCGGCCAATATCGCGACGGCCTTAAGCGCAGCGCTCAGCGGCTGGATTGCGGGCAAATACGGCGCCCACCGGGCAGTACTGCAGGGTGCCGTCATCGGCACATTGGCTTGGGGATTCCTGATCTTCTTCCATGCCAGTCTATGGCTTACCATGCTTGGGATTATCGTTGCTGCCTTCAGCGTTGGCATGCTTTTGGCGGCGTTGCCAAACATGATCCTGGAGGCTTCGCCGCTGGAACGGAGCAGCGAAACGACTGGCCTGGCAGCGGTGCTTCGCGGCATCGGCATCACCATGGGTGCCCAGATACTGACCACAATCCTTGCTGGGTCGCGCGTGAGTCTGCCGGGATCGAATGCAAACTTCGCATCCGAAACTGCCTACTGGCTCTGCTTTGGCTACATTGCATTGACGGTGGTCGTCATCGTTCTTCTTAGCCTCTTCATCAATCCTCAGCGACTGAACGGTTCTAAGTGACCCTCCCATGGGCTATGCCGTTTTTGCATAGCGTCCCACGGGTAAATGGCCAGCCGACGCGGGCCATGAAACATTGCCAATGCTCCAGGAATTACGCCAGACGCTGAGGCCAGATGACCTTGCCTTCTTTGATGGTGATTACGACTCGAGCATCGCCGAGGTGCTGCCGGGCGCTTGTCCAAGCCTGATCGAGCAGGCAAAGGTCGGCTTTATCACCCGGTCTAATCTGTAGACATGGCGCACCTGGCGCGTCGGCTGACCCGGTGAACAGCGCAATGGCGGATTCAGGCGTCACCGCTTCCGATGCGCCGAGAACTTTGCCTGCTAAGGTCGTACGGCGGACTGCCGCCTCCATCGCGAGCCATGGATTTGGATTGCCAAACGGCGCATCGGTGCTGCCACCGACCGGAATGCCTGCGTCGATCAGCCCCTTGAGACGATATAGCCAGGGGATATCCTCGGCGGGAACGTCTCTTAAATAGGCGTCACCGCGTTCACGCACAAACCCTGGCTGGGTCACGATCGAAACGCCGAGGCTGCGAATCAGGCCGAGCGTTTCGGGAGGTGCCAGTGCCGCGTGTTCAATCCGGTCGCCGGGCGATGAGCCGCTTGCGTTCAGCGCACCCAGCGCGAACACGAGTTCCGGAATCGTCACACAGTGAATCGCGACCGGCCGTCGGCTGGCATGACTGTGCTGGATTGCTTCACAAAACGCCTCCAATGGCGGCAGGGTGTTCTCGCGCAGATAGAGCTTGGTTGCGCCACGCGCCAATCCATCACCGCTGGCAACAGCGTCAAGTGCGCTGTTTCCCATGACTGCGACATCCTGCAGTAATGCGCCTCGCGCCTGTTCCCGGGCAAAATGGCGGTAGTGTTCGAGGTCGTTATGCGGTGTGACGTCGGTGACTCCGGTGACGCCGAACCCGGCAAGCAGCTCGCTGACGGCGCGCAAAGAGCGGAGTTCTCCAGGCAGTCGTTCGCGCAACCAGGCGTCGCCGTCGAAGATTCTTCCGGTCACATAACCATCGATCCTTTCGAGCGGATCGCGGCCGAGGTCCGTCACATCAGCCTGAATGCGTCCGAGTGCGCAACTGTTGAGTATCCAGAGTCGGCCACTGCGGTGCTGAATGCGGACGGGCGCTGCCGGAATGATCCGATCCAGCCATGTCCGGTCTATCTCCCCTGCAACCGATTCGTGATAGCCGACCCCGCGTATCCAGTCATTCCTGGCGGGACGGCGCGCAGCGCGTTCCAGCAACCGCTGCGCCAGTTCCTCTGCGTGCATCACGTGCGGCGGGCCACACTGCACGGATTCGAGGGACGCAGCAAGCGATATCAAGTGAATATGATGATCATGCAGGCCGGGAAAAAGCGCGCCGCCGTGTCCTTCGATAACAGGTTCGCCGCGCCGCGGTTTGAGATGCGCGCCGATTTCCGATATGCGTTCTGCATTAATGCGGACGTCGACCTTCGTGGCGAAGGGGATTTCGACGTCGCGGATCAGCATCGGATTCCCCAATCCGCGAGTACCGCAAACGTATCCGCGCCGAGCGCTCTGGCCCGTTCTGCCGGGCGGCGGGCCGCAGGCAGAGAATCCGGAATAGCCGCGACTTGGGCAATTCGCTGCCAGTCTCGCCAGCGATCGTGAAGCTTCTCGCCGCAGTCGGGTAGAGCGAAGCGAATGCAGTGACTCAACACCTCGCGGAGCGAAATGGCAAGCAGGCGTCCGCCACCGCCGCGGTGACTGGCTAATGCCAGCAGTGCCGCATGTACGCCGGCAATGGGGTCCGCAATGGCGTCGCCACAAAACATAGGTTCGCCAACAAGATCGAGCAATGCCCCTGACAGACCGGCGGCGACACCGGCGTCGTCGCCGTAGGCGATCCAATTTCCCTGCGGTTCGGCCCAGCCGTGACCGGTGATGCTTAGCCATGTAAGGCCCTTGCGCTCCGCAACGATTGTTCGCGAGTCTATGCCAAGCTGCTGTAATGCCCGTGGTCGTGAAGCTTCTATGACGATGTCCGCCCTGTGGAGCAGTTGTCGAAGCTGATGGATTCCCATTGGTGTCCTCAAGTCCAGCGCGACGCTGAGCTTGCCGCCATTGAGCAGATCGAAAAAGTCGACGGACCCGTTTCTCGCTCCGTCGGGGCGTTGCAGACTTTCCACCTTGATTACCTGTGCTCCGGCTCGCTGCAACAAATGAGTACACAGAGGACCGGCCCACAGCGAAGTGAGATCGACGACCAACGGCGGTTTTTCCGCAACGGTGTCGTCTGCCGGCTCGCCTTCGGCGATGACGGTAAACCATGGCGCGGGATTCAGGTTGGGCTGCACAGCCGATGCGACTGCCAAGCCGAGCAGGCGTCCTCTCTCGACACACACGTCCGCAGCACGACGCGAGATCAGTGCGGCCAGCCTCGGCCACGTCTCGGCGTAATCACCGTCGAGCCACGCGGGAACAAGCTCCCAGTCGGCCTGACGAGCCAAGCTGACGGCAATCCAGCCATCAGCCGCACGTAGCAGGCGGGTGCTGCCACTGGCTGAGATCGCACCATTGCGCCGCAAGCCTGCAAGCGCCGCGCGTTCGCTCAGGATGGTCGCCGTAGGATTGCAGCCAGTAGTCGCCCCGGACACGGCATTGAACGCCGCCAAAGCGCCGTCGACGCAGGACGCCAGAGGGAAAGGGCACATTTGCGGCGGGCCATCGGCACGTCCCGTAAGCGTCATCGCGCCGCTGCGTACCCAGGCGAGGGCGGGATGTTCATCCGCAGCTCGATGCTCACGGCATACCAGCAAGCCCATCGATGCAAACAGCAGTTCCGCATAGTCTGAGGCGAGGCCGGTTCCGTCAATACCGAATGCAAAGCCGGCGTCGGATCCGTGCGTAAGCGAGCTGGCAATCGTGTTTGATGAGAAGGAGGGCATGCAAATAGAAGAAATGTTAAATGCCAACAGTATATTATTACCGATTAAGCATACACCGATACGCGGCTTGCCGGATAGCGATCGCAGGTTGGCGCGAAAAGTTATTTGCCGATCAATTCTCTGCGCGGGTTAAATACATAATCTTAATGCGACAAAATCCGCCACACGATCAGACGGTTTGATATGACGCAACAAAGGCGCATTTGGGTGTTGACAACCGATGCGAATTCACAATATGCTGCCATATAGTATGCATATGACCTTTATCTGCCAGGCAGTGGTTTAGATGTTTACTTAGTTGTTGACAGTCCGTGTTAATTCGTACAATATGTAGCCATACCGTATGCACATGGCCTTTATTGATCTGGGGTGATTGGAGGGGCGACCTTCAGCGCTGCTGCAGAAGGAAGTCCGTCCGGAATTGAAGCGCCGGATCTGGTTTGGAATCACAAATGGGTGATGAATGGAGGAGTAATGTAATGGAGATTAAGGAGTTTCACAAAAAGTACGAAACGTTGCATGAAAGAATAGAGGCGCGAAACAGTATCACCAAGGAATCGGGCCATTACTGGGGGATCAAGAAGTTGACGTTGCGGGATCAAGATCCCGTGAAGTTCGATCGCTTTAACTCGCGGTTGGTGGCGGCGGTCTTGGGGGCGCGTGAAACCGCCAAGTATGTCGCGGCCTCGCCGGCGATGACGGGGATGGGCGAGCTCGTTTTCGGGCTTCAGACCCGCGAAGGGGACGTTCCAGCGGGTTCTCTCGGCCTGGTCGGCCATAACAGTACCATGCCGATTATTGTCGAATCCTTCGCCAAGCTGGGCTACGACGTATCGGCCGGCATCAATGAGGGGGATATCTGGGAGTGTAACGACCCGTACTACGGGGCGCCTCATGCCGCGGACTGCTTTACTTTCGTTCCCATCATTTACAAGGGCCAACATGTTGGCTGGTCCGGCGGTGTGAATCACATCGGCGAGGTCGGGGGGCTGATCCCGGGTGCCGTGCCCACGGTGGCACCCAATGTCTTCGTCGAGGGTTTTGACTTTCCGGTGCTGAGGAGTGGCCAGAACGACGAACTCTACCCTTGGTGGCTGAACCAATGGAGAAGACGGACACGGGCCGGAGATTCCAACGTTCTTGACTGCAAGATGCGCCTGACCGGTTGCCTCATGATGCGCAACCGGATCCTGGAGGTTTGCGAAGAGTTTGGTGCCGACTACGTCATTCAGGGGATGGCCGAAGTCATGGAGCGTGAGCGTTCCACGATGGAAAAGCGCCTGCGCAACTGGACCATGCCTGGTAGGTACTCATTCCCCCTTGTGCAGCCGGTCAAATACAAGGGCAAGCTGGGCCTCCTGTTCCCCGAAGCCAACAAGGATTGGTTGCTGCATTTTCCGCTTGAGGCAACGATCGGCAATGGCCGCGTGAAGTACGACTTCAACGGCGCAAGTCACGACGACTGGCATCACTATAACATGTACCTTGGCTCATTCCGTTTCGGAGTGAATCTCGCCTGGTATCCAGTGTTCATCGTTGGCGAAAACATGCACACCGCAAATATCTACCTCATGGAATTCGATCGTCCTCATGGCAGCGTGGTCAACCCGTCCAATCCGTTTGTCGGTACGCCCTCGTCGGCGGTCATGGGTTGCCGGACGGGCCAGGGCTTGATGATGCGCGTTCTGACCAGGGCGCTGTTTTCGAAAGGATATCTTGAGGAAACCTTCGCCTTCGAAGCGAGCGATTTCAACATCTACGGCATGTCCGGCGTATTTGAGGACGGCACGCCGTGGGGCATGAGCAACTTCTCTCTAGTGGGCGCCCAGTGTTCCGCCGCGCGTGCCTTCATGGATGGCGGCATCTCCGACGCTTCCGGGCAGAATCCGGAGACCGACTATGGCGAATCGGAGGAATGGGAAACCACTGAGCCTCCGTTGCTGAACATCATCCGGGGCATTACCAAGGACGCTTGCTCACACGGCAAGTACCGTGGGGGAATGGGATTTACCCTGGCGCACATCGTGAATCAGCCGGGGCCGGTCTTCTCGGCCAACGATGGTTGCGCGATGAATGCCGAGGTTACCTCGCACTGCTGCGGCAGTAACGGTAGCTATCCTGGCTTGGGTCATGCCTCACTGTTCATTCGCGGCACCAACATGGCCGAGTTGATGGCCAAGGGCGAGACCCCGGGTACTTATGAAGAACTTCAGGATTGGCTCAAGAGCGGCAAACTGACGGCCAAGGAAATCATCCACTGCAAGGGCGAGACTGTGGCCCATCCGTTGCAGCACGGCGACATCTTCGTCATTCTCGCGCATGCCCCGGAAGGCTGGGGCGATCCGTTGGACAGGACAGCGCAGAATATCGAAGCTGACTTGGATCGCGATCTGATCAGCGCTGGAACGGCCAAGAAGATCTACGGTGCGGTAGCGACGCAGAACAAGGAGAAGTGGACGGTCGACCTTGCCGCGATGGAAAAGACTCGGCAGAAATTGCGCAAGGATAGAGAGGCGGCCTCGGTTCCTGCTTCCGAGTGGTGGAAGGCGGAACGGGAAGCTGTCCTGAACAAGCGTTTTCACGAGACTGTCGCTCCCATTTACAGGGATGGCCTCAACAACGAGAAGTGGGGTCGCAAGTGGAGAGATTTCTGGGCGCTCCCAGAGACCTATTCGCTTTGACCGAACTCATTTCCTAGGAGAAGAACGAAATGGCAAAGCAACAAGACGGCGATAACCTCGCTACCAAAGAGAACCTGTTGCAGTTGATCGAAGGCACGCTGCCTTGGGAAACTTCCAGGGGACTGATGCGGATGGAGAACAAGGACGAAGACAGGTTCCAGAAATATATTGAGGTCCTCCAAGAGCGTGCTTCCTGGCCCGACAAAATTCTGGTTCGGATTGCCGAGCATCTGTATGTAGTGCAGAAGAAAGATAAATCAAGAGTTGTCAAGTGCACCTGTGGCCAGGAATTCGGAGACTACCGGGTCAATTGGAAACTGAGCTGCAGGGTGCGGGTGCGCAAAACCGAAGCTGAGCTCGCTGAGGTGATCAGCCTGGATAAGGTCATCCCCAATCCGGAGCTGGTTGAGGCGAGGGAATTCTACTGCCCGGGTTGCTTGGCGCAGTTGGCTGTGGAAGTTGTGCCAGTGGGATATCCGGTGATCTTCGAAATGCTGCCGGATATCGATCAAGTTTATCGGGAGCAGGGGATGCCTCTGCCGGATCAGTCGCCTGAGTGGTTCGAGGATAGGACTACCGAACAGACTCGGCTATGGGCGAAGGGAGTGAAGTAATGGGAACGGAAAAAGTAAAAAACTGCCTGATGGCGTTTGATGCGGGCGGTACCATGACAGATGCATTCGTCGTGCAGGAAGATGGATCATTTACTTTGGGCAAGGCCCTGACTGACAAGGTGGACCAGTCGCGCAGCTATATGCTCTCGACCAAGGACGCTGCTGCTGCCATTGGCGTGACGTCGGAGGATATCCATAAGACTGCACTTAGCATCAACTATACTGGTACTCAGATGCTCAACGCCATCCTCACCGGGACCGGCCGCAAAGTGGGTATCCTGTGCTCCCGGGGCTTCGAGGACATGGCGATCATGGACCGGGGGCTAACCTGGCTGGGGATGTCCTTCCAGGATCGCATGCATGTCGCGACGCATGCGCATCCGCCGGCGTTGGTGGCACGGAAGAATGTCAAGGGTGTCTGCGGACGTTTGGTGGGCGGCAGTTTTTATGCGGGTAATCACCTCGAGTCGGGCACCGAAGTCATTCCCCTGAATGAGGGTCAAGTCAGGAAAGGTGTTGCCGAGCTTCTGGATGAGGATGTGGATGTCATCGGGATCGTTTTTCAGTGTTCCTATGCCAATCCCAAGCACGAGCTCAGAGCGGCGGAGATTGCCCGTGAAATGGTCAGTCAGAAAGGCAAGAAAACGATCGTCGAAACCTCGTACGACATCTCTCCTCGCAGAGGCGAGAACATGCGGTTCAAGAGTATTCTTTTCCAAGGCTATGGTGCAGAGCTGACACGGGAGTCGTTGAGGCTGGTTGAGGAAGCCGCAAAAAGCGAGGGCTACAGGTTCCCCATTCAAACGATGCTGGCTTACGGCAGCGTGGTCAACCGGCATTATCCAAGACTCTACGAAGCCGTGGTTTCCGGACCGATCGGCGGCCTCATCGGCGCCCAGTATCTGCTGACCGAGAAGCTCGGCATCGAGAACATCGTCGCGGCCGACCTGGGTGGCACAACTTGGGATGTGGGACTTGTGGTGCGCGGTCAGATCGGCGTCAAGTCGGAGTCGGACTTCGCGAGGCACCGTATCAACGTGCCAGTGCTGAGCATCGATTCCATTCCGGGTGGAACCGGTATGGTGGTGCACGTGGACACGGAGTTCAAACGCATCACGTTGGGACCGGAGAGTGCTGGTAGCCATGTGGGTACCTGCTATAAATGGCCCGAGATCACGGTGGGAGATGTGGACCTGATACTGGGCTACCTGAGTGAAGACAACTTCCTGGGCGGTAAGATCAAGCTCGACAAGGCGAAGGCTATGCATGAATTGCAGACCAAGCTTGCCGAGCCTCTGGAGCAGGATGTTTACGAAGCGAGCGCCGGTGTTCTGTCACTTCTGCACAGCAAGATGGCGGATCAGGTCAGGGATTCGATCCTGTCGAAGGGCTACTATCCTGGCGACTACACGCTCATTTGCTACGGCGGAAGCGGTCCGATGCACATGTGGGGACTGCTTGAGAAGCTGGACGTGGCGGCAGCATGTACGGTTCCATGGGCTGCGGCGTTCTCCGCGTTCGGGGCTGCCTGTGCCTGTTATAGCCACCGCTATAGCAAGACGGTCAGCTGTTCCTATCCTCATGCCATGCCCGATGAGCAAAAACTCGATCAAACAAAGCGCATCAACGAAGCCTGGAAGGAACTCGAGGAGAAGGCCTATCGAGACTTTGCGGAGGAAGGCTATTCAAAAGATAAAGTTCAGCTCAATTATGGCGTACAGGCAAGATATATAGGCCAGCTCGACAGCTGGTTGGCCATGGTTCCCGTAACCAGAGTGAACAGCATCGCAGACCTGAAAACCGTGATCGATAGCTTTGAGAAGGTGTATACATCGATATATCCCGTCGGTGCCCGATTCCCCGAGGCCGGCTACGCAATCACCGACGTGGTTCTTATCGCCTCGGTCGACCAGGTCAAGCCGAGTTTGCGTGAGCATCCATTGGAAGGACCGGAGCCATCCAAGAAAGCGCTCAAAGGGCAGAGGGACGTTTGTCATAACGGCAAGTGGCAGAAATTCGATATCTGGGACATGGATTCGCTGAGGGCGGGCAACAAGGTTCAAGGCCCGGCAATCATCGAACACCCGATGACGACTTTTGTCGTTCCTCCTGACCGGTATGCGGACGTAGATAAACATTTGGTACTTTGGTACAAGAAGAAAGATTCTTGATGATGGGCACTAGCAAAGGCAAGGGTAGCGAGTAGCCCGATGGGTGCCTCTGTCGCGGTTCTTGAAAGGAGCGGACATCCGTCCGCTCCTCCAGAGAGCGCCTCGGATGTGCGAAGGATTACTTGGGCAAATGCTAAGACATAGACGATACAGATTTTTTACAGGAGCGAAACGAGAACCATGAGTAAAACAAAAAGCAAATCCGGAACCCTTACGGTTATCACCGGGGTGATCGGGAGTGACGGCCACAGCATCGGCAGCTGGCTTGTCGGACATACCCTGAGTGAAGCTGGACTCAAGGTGGTTCGGCTGGGTTCGATGGTGCAGCAAGCAGACTTCGTCAAAGCCGCCGTTGAAACCAATGCAGATGCCATCCTGGTCACCTCCGTGTACGGCCAGGGTTACCTGGATTGCCAAGGGCTCAGGCAGAAGTGCGACGAGGCTGGCCTGAAGAATATCCTGCTTTATGTTGGCGGCCAGCTGGTCGTCGGCAGCGAGGACTTTGGTGCTGTCGAGAAGAAGTTCAAGGCGCTTGGGATCAATCGTGTTTACCCCCCGCGCACCCTGCCTTCAGTCGCCATCGACCATCTCAGGGAAGACTTGGGAGTGGCTTGAGCGCCAGAGGATTCTAGCGATTGGGCTGGTTCCCAATGCCGACCAAATTTTAGATGCTGCGTGCAAGATACGCGCTAAGGAGCTTATAAATGTATTCAGGTAAAGTAGAAAACAAGAAGTGGACCGACAAAGAGTTTCTTGAGAAACGCAAACAAGTGCTGACTCGCTGGTCAACCGGCAAGGAACTCGAGAATCTGGACGAGCAGGTGGCGTATGGTAAGAGCATGGGGGACAGCAAGAATTTCTCCAAGACTGTCGCTAAAGCCAAAGGCTTGGGTCAGATTCTCGCCGAACCCGGCACCGGTCTCGCGAATCCCGATGAAGTCATTAAGCACATGAAAGAAGTTGCGGCGGAAGGGGCTGACCTCTTCCTGTTGCATACGGACTCGTATACCCGCTCTGGCAAATATGAAATGGCGCAGCGCGGGTTCGAACAGAGCGTGACGACAGGCCGGTCGCAGCTGAACGGGCTGCCGATCGTCAACGTTGGCCGCAAGAAATTGCGGGAAATCAACGAGTCCCTCAGAATCCCGATTCGCGTTGTCGGCTCGCCTGACCAAGAGACCGAACTCAATGCCGAAATGGGGCTGGCCTCCGGCTTCTTGGCGACCCCGTCCTATACGCTGCACTGCGTCGCCCAGCACTGCCGGGATTATCCCCTGGCGCGCAGAACCCAAGTGCAGCAGTACATCAACCGGCTGGCAGGGTACTACATTCAGCGCGACGTTCCCGTCGAGTTGACCATCGTCGGTTGCGTTAACGGCTGGACGCCTCCCAGCGTGCTGCTGGCGACCGTGGTTATCGACAGCATCATCGCGGCGGAGCAGGGTGGTACGCGGCAAACCATAGGCACGGGCCTGCAACTCAACATGGTTCAGGACGTCGCCCAACTTGCCGCCTGTACGGAACTGACCACCGAGTACCTCGTCAAGCTGGGTTACAAGGTTTCCAAGACCGCGACGCCGACATCCCCCGACGAAGTCGTGTTGTCGCGCTGGATCTGGTCGTGGATGGGCGACTGGCCGATGGACGTTAACCAGGCTGGCGGCATGGTGTCGCTGTGCGCCACGACCGCCGCGATGGCCAAGTGCGACTGGACAGTGGTGAAGTCGGTCGAAGAGGCCATTGGTGTGCCGTCCGCGAAAGGAAATATCGCTGGCGTCAAGATGGCTAAGCAAGTCTTCCGCCTCCTGAAGAACCAGGACATGCTCAGCGACCAAGCTGTGCTGGCTGAAAAGGAATGGATCAAAAAGGAAACGCGGGCCATCGTTGACCGTGTTCTCGAGCTGGGCAACGGCGACGTCGTGATAGGTCAGATAAAGGCCGTGGATGAAGGCGTTCTGGACTTTCCGTTCTCGCCATACATGCCGCTCAAGGGCAAGGTTCTGGCGGCGCGCGACCTCAAGGGCGCCATCCGCTATCTGCACACGGGCAATCTGCCTTTCTCCAAGGAGATCATCGAGTACAACCATGAGAAGATCGCCGAAAGAGAGAAAGCCGAAGGCAGAAAGATGGATCTCAATGTGATCGCCGGCGATCTTTGCCTGCGCTCCGAGCCCATCGGTCCCAGCGTTCTGTGATCATTATAGAGTCATAGATAAATAACCCCCGGCCATGCTGGGGGTCTATTTTTTAGTACTACAAGGTTTTAGTACCACAAGGACCAAGGACGCTGGAAAATCATGCAGGACTTGTTTGTTCCAGCGTCCTGCAACTTTTAGAGGCATAGATAAACAACCCCCGGCCAAGCTGGGGGTCTATCTTTTAGTACCACTAAGGAGTACCACAAGGGCGTTGGAAAATCTCATGAGTGATTGATTAACCGGCCCACGGAACGTCAGGTTGAATTTTGTAGCTTCTAAAATCTCAATGTCAATCAGGTAGGTAAAGCGGGCGGATCGAAGCCGTCGGAAAGCCGGCCAAGGGCGGGCGTGATACAGGAACAGGAGAAGTTGAATGAGCATGGCGCTGGAAGGAATTAAAGTACTCGACCTATCCCGGATGCCG
>JBAYVU010000044.1:0-25699 GCA_041674385.1 Sterolibacterium sp. | reverse complement strand
TTCTTGGCAGCGACTTTCTTCGGTGCAGCCTTCTTCACTGCTGGTTTCTTGGCAGCGACTTTCTTCGGTGCAGCCTTCTTCGCTGCTGGTTTCTTGGCAGCAGCTTTCTTCGGTGCAGCCTTCTTCGCTGCTGGTTTCTTGGCGTCAGCCATGTCGAACCTCCTTAACAAAGTAACAGGAAAGATACATAAGTAAAGCTACCCGCCCAAACCAGCGCGGATTATCCAAGGTTGCGGATGCGGACGACCCGCAAGCCTTGAATCCGTCGACGTCAACATGGCTGCTGACGCGCGCCCCAGTCGTGTCCCACGGCTTGAGGCCGGTGGTGAAGCTGGACGTGAGCGGGGAGAGAATAACTTCGTCGCCTGGCCGGCGGCGCTTGCGCCTTTGCGGCGGCTGAAAAGAAATGGGGAGAATGAAAGCGGATGGGATACGGATATGGATACGGGATCGATTGGCAGTGGTTTGGCGGCGGTTGCTGTAACTGACAACTGCATCGATCGTCTCCTGTTGTTCGCTCCGAAAGCTGTTGGACCCTGTATCAGCTTTTACCCTTGTGTTCCCGAGGCGGTATTCAGCTTTCGGGTTGACCTACTACATATAGTGTGCCATGAATGGATTTTGACTAAGTGTAGTGGTTGCAAATAAAACTTGCAAGAAATATTTAATGATGCTGGTAATTTTTTTGCCTTCGGCAAGTCCGTGCGGAAAAATCACGCCTTGTCGTCGACCGGAAATTGGCGTTTGACGCGTTGCCATTCGAAGTATGGACCGGGGTCGGTCTTGCGGCCGGGAGCAATCTCGGCATGCCCGGCGATATCGGTGAGCGGATAGCTGCGTTTCAACACCTCCAGCAGATATTCCAGCGCAAGGTACTGGGCATCTTCGAAGGGGAGCTCGTCGCAGCCTTCCAGTTCGATGCCGATGGAGAAGTCGTTGCAACGGTCGCGCCCCTTCCAGCTCGACACGCCGGCATGCCAGGCGCGTTTGTCGCAAGGAACAAACTGTACAAGCGTGCCGTCGCGACGGATCAAGAAGTGCGCCGAGACGCGTAAAGCGTGTATTCCGGCGTAGTACGTGTCGGCGGCAGGGTCGAGGCGGTTGGTGAACAGGCGCTCGATCGCCGCGCCGCCGAATTTGCCTGGCGGCAGGCTGATGGCGTGAATGACGACCAGACGGACAGTTTCGCCCGGCGGGCGCTCGTCGCAGTTTGGCGAGGCAACGAAGCGCGCGCCGGGCAGTAGCGCATCGGCATCGAGTGCAGCGCCGAGCGTGGCTGGCGTCATTCGTTCAGACCCAGACGCTGCATGCGATAACGCAGCGAGCGGAAAGTCACGCCGAGCAGCTTGGCGGCCGCGGTGCGGTTGAAGCGGGTTCTTTGCAGCGCGTCTAGGATCACCTGCTTTTCGACGCGATCAAGATGCTCCTGCAGCGGCAGCTGGTCTTGCGGCAGGTCTCTGACAGTTTCCGCCTCGCCTTGGGGTGCGGCCACAAGATGCAGGTCGGCGACGTCGATCGTGTTGCCAGCCAGCAATGCCAGGGCACGCTCCAGCACGTTCTCGAGTTCGCGCACGTTGCCGGGAAACGGATATTCGTTCAGGGCGGCCAACGCAGCCGGCGATAATCGCGGTACCGGCATGCCGGTGGCGGCAGCCAACTGCCCGAGAATGATCTGCGTCAGCAGCGGGATATCCTCGCGACAATCCCTGAGCGACGGCATTTTGACTTCGATGACATTGAGGCGATAGAACAGATCCTGGCGGAATCGACCCTGCTCCACCAACGTCCGCAAATCCTGATGGGTAGCGCAGATGATGCGGACGTCTACAACTTCCTCGCTGGTGGCGCCCACCTTGCGCACGCGCTTCTCCTGGATCGTGCGCAACAGCTTGACCTGCATGGCCAGCGGCAGGTCGGCCACCTCGTCGAGAAACAGGGTGCCCATATGGGCTGCCTGGAAGAAACCGTCGCGTTCGCATTCGGCGCCGGTGAAGGCCCCCTTGCGATAACCGAAAAACTCGCTTTCCATCAGGTTTTCCGGAATCGCTCCACAATTGATGGCGATGAAAGGCGCTTCGCGGCGCGCACCGAGTCGATGAATCAGGCTGGCCGCGAGTTCCTTGCCGCTGCCCGACTCGCCGGAGATATACACCGGCGCCTGGCTGCGTGCAACGCGTTCGACCAGCATGCGCGTCTGGCGCATCGCCGGCGATTCGCCAAGCAGCGCCTGGGTGACCGAGGGCGCGTCGCGGTCGTCACCCTGCGGCAAATCCATCGCGGACTTGACCAGCATGCGCAGCTGCTCCAGCGACACCGGTTTTGCCAGATAATCGAAGGCCCCGGCCTTGAGCGCCGAGACCGCGTTTTCCATGCTGCCGTAGGCAGTGATGACCGCCACCGGCAACTCCCGGCAATGCTCGACGATATGGCGCACCAGTTCGAGTCCTTCGCCGTCCGGCAGGCGCATGTCGGTCAGGCACAGGCGGTAGCGCCTGTCGCTCAACAAACGCCTGGCCTCTGCCACGCTGCCGACGCAATCGACCGCCAGCCCCATGCGGGCGAGCGTCAGATCGAGCAGTTCGCGAATATCCGGCTCATCATCGACGACCAGCACCCGCAACTGCGGGTCGCTGCGGCTTTTGCCTTCAGTCTTCAGTGACATCACTCCCCCTTGCCGCTCAGGCAGAAATGCGCGCCCGGGGCGTTCGCCTGAATTTCCAGCAGCGCGCCATTGGCTTCACAAAGTTCGCGGGCGATATACAAGCCGAGACCGGTGCCGCCGCTGTGCGTGGTGAAAAACGGTTCGAACACCTGGTTTTGCAGCGACGGCCCGATCCCGGGACCGTCGTCAATGATATGCAATTCCGTCCGCCCCGGCGAGGATGCGAGTCGCGTTTCGAGGCGGATGCTGCCCTGTGCCGCGCGGCAGTAGCGCAGCGCATTGCCGAGCAGGTTCCACAGCACGCGGTTGAGATGGCTGCGATCGAAGCTCAGCATGGCCGACGGGTCTATCGTCAGGCTAACCACTTCGGATACTCTTTTGTCATTAACGGCGTACTCGTCGAGGAATGTTTCCAGGAAGGTTCCCAGTCGCAGCAGTTCCGGCTGGGCGTTGTCGCGTCGTCCCAATTCCAGCACCTCCCCGACCAGGCGGTTGAGGCGCTGACTGTTGTCGCCGATGATGCGAGTCAGTCGTTTCTGTGTGTCATCGCCCGGTTCCTCGGCCAACAGTTCCGCCGCATGGCTGATCGCCGAGAGCGGATTGCGGATCTCGTGCGCCATGTTGGCGGTCAGCCGGCCCAATGCGGCCAGCTTCAATTGCTGTGCCTGCGCCAGTTCCCGCTCCATGTCCTCGATATAGATCAGCGCATTGCCGCCTTCGCCGGCGGGCAGAAAGCGGACACGCAGCATGCGGCCGCCATCGGGAATACGGATGGTTTCGGCCACCTCGGCGGATTGCTGGTGCCAGCGCGCAAAACACCTGGCCAGGGTTTCGGAAACTGCGGCGATATTTTGCGCGAGGGGCACGCGCACGCCCAGCAGGTTCTCCGCCTGCGGATTATGCTGTTTTACCAGACCGTCCGCATCGACGACCAGCACGCCATCCTGCATGTCGCGAATGACGCGCTGGTTGATGCGCATCTGATCGGCCAACTCGATGCCGCGGCGACGCGCCAGTTCCTCGTTGGCCACGACGCGCCGCGCCAACAGGCGGGCGCTGATCGCGGTGGCGAAAAAGCCGATGCTGGTGATGCCCGAGCGCACGAAATCTTCCGAATTGGCGCCGAACTCCAGCACGCGATAAGCCTGCTCGAGCAGTACCGCCAGTGTCGCCAGCGCCGCGAAGAACAAGGAAAGACGGCCCTGTCCAACCAGCCCGGCCGCTGCCAGCACCACCAGCAGCATGACAGCCATGCCGCTCTTGGCGCCGCCGCTGGCATACATCAGCAAGGTCAGCAACAGAATATCGGTTGCCACCTGCAGGGTCAGGTGGAGGCTGAAACCCCGCTGGAATTGCCGCAAGGCGACGTAAAACAGCAGCGCCAGCATCAGATAGACGAAACTGACCTGGGCGAACAAACCGGGATTCTGCGAACCGAAGCTATGCGATCCGCCGTAGATCAGTATGGCGCAGACAAAGACCGTCGCGACGCCCAAGCGATACAAATTGAAATACTGCAGCGACTGCCAGAAGGAGGCTGGTGGCCCCGCCGAGGGCCGCAGGCTCGTCTTAGCGCTTTCGTTCAAGCGGGCCGAGGCCACGATGCTGCTCGCAGCAATAATACTGTTCGCCCGATTTCAGGCTTTCCGTTTCGGGCAGGTTCAGGCCGCACCGGGCGCAGGCCACCATGCGCTGCTCGGGCGGCATCGGCGCGGACGAGGTACGCTGTTTTCGCCCAGCGCCGCGCAGCAAGAGATAAACCACCAGGCCGAGCAATCCAAACAATAACAGCTTTGACATCCTGCCCCCTAGCCGTGCCGGATTGCTGCGATCTCCGCTAAGGCACCCGGCGGTCTCAATCGGTTATGGTAAAAGTCACCGTAGACACCGCCCCGGATGGTGTCGTCATGGAGAAGTTGAGAGGCACCCCTCCCGCTCCTACCGTGACACAAGAAACCGCACCCGTCGTCGCGTTTGTTGTCGATGGTTTCGAGATCAGGATCGTATGCGCCGTTCCGCCCGGCGTATTGGTATTCTGGACGCTCGCAGGTGAAATGGAAACCGTACCCAGGGACGTGGGTGGCGAAACCGAAGCCAAGGCCGTGCCGACCGGCAGCGGGTTCCTGTTCTGATCGAAGACGTAAACCTGGAAGGAACCGCTGCATTTTGTCGCTCCGCCCATGGAGAAGGTTGTAACGGGAGTTGTCGCGCCGGGAATGAAGGCTGCCGTCGGCCTGCCACCATTGATGCTATTAACATAGCCGCTCGAACCCGATAATACAATGACAGCGTCTTGCCTCACGTGGGCCGAACCCCAGACGCCATCGCAGGTGCCGGCCTTGCTGGGAGCGGGGGGCGAAGTGGCAATTCCACTGGAGCAGGCGGAGTTGTTCGTGGATTTAAACGCGATGGATTGCTCACCGGCTTGCCAAACGCCATCCTCATTATTGTCGATAAATACATCGCCGAGATCGTTGAAGGGATCGGTACCCAAGCTGGTGGTAGGGGACCCGCCCAGTCCGTGATAGACGTTGTCGCCGTACAGATCGGTGAAACTTTCTTCGCCCAGCGTATAGGCAACCACGGTGGCCCGCCCTTTGGTCACAATCCCTGCAAGTTCGGTATCCCCCGTGGGACGCGGATTGGCGCTGGTAAATTTGACGCTGCAGGTGCCGCTCACCGTCGCACAGGACGGCTCAATCTGGGCGCCTTCGGAAATGAAATTGATGGCTGTTCCGTCCGGCACCGGATTGCCAAGACGATCGGAAGCAATGACGTTGAGTGTGGTCGTGACGCCATTGATATTGTAGCCCTCGATGTTGAGACTGCTTAGGCTGAGCGAAAACCGGTCTTGCGCCGGGCGTCCGGTGGAGATACGCAGTTGGTTCGACTGGCTGCTGAAAGACGGTGAGGCGGAGGTCACGGTGGCTTTCACCCAAACAGCGGTAGGTGTCGTGCCGGATTGCACCGAGACTGTCGCTTCTCCGTTGCTGTCGGTCTTTTTCGACAGTGCCGCACTCGATCCGTCGAGGAGTATGCCTCCCGCCCAGGTGGTCAGGTCGAACCGGACGTCGGCGCCGGTCACCGGCACATTATTGTTATCCACGACTTTGAACCTGACCAGGGAGCTTTCCACCAAACCCGCACCGCCGGTGCCTTTCAGCACGATCGTCGTCGGGGTCGCCGAGACGAACTGGATGCTGGCGGCGCCTGGGGAACTTACCGGCAACGTGGTGGTTGCCGATACCGCCAGGCCCGCCACGCTGGCGGTGATCGTGTCGGTGGACGCGCAACCCTTGTCCGTATAAGTGGCAGTGGCGACCCCATTCACGCTTTGCACGCTGGCTGGCAGCGTCGCCTTGCCGGTGCCGGCGCAGATCGAGGAGAAATTGATAGTCACCGGCGTGGTCGTCGGCACGCCGGTCACCGTGACGGACACGTTGGTGGTGGCGTATGGGGAAAGCGGGGTCGTCCCCACCGTCATATTCGCAAGGCCGGCGTTGGCGGCGCTGACGCTGAATCCGATGCTGTCCGTCATCGATGCCCCATCCACTGTTGCCGTCGCGGAAATGGTGGTGGCGCCCGCCGCGGTCAGGCTGGCCGCATCGAGCCTGATGGTGGCTACGCCCGATGCGTTGGTGAGCGCAGTGCCTGTCGTGGGTGTCATCGTCGCCAGCGCCGGGTTGGTGGCAAAAGTCACCACGGTGGGGGGGACTACCCCGGACGCATTCGTAATGGTGGCGCTCACAGTGGCCGAGCTGCTCGGACTGATGCTCGGGTTATTGAGCGTAACCTTGATGCCCGGCGTCACGGTGGTCGTGGATTTCACGCTGAAACTCGCGCTTCCGGTCAGTGTCGTGCCATTTACCGAGGCGGTCGCGGTAATGGTGGCGGCCCCCGCCGCCGACGGGTTGGCGGCATCGATCCGAATCCATGCCACGCCGTCCGAATCGGTCAGCGCGGTTCCTGTCGCGGGGGTCATCGTCGCCAGTGTCGCCGCAGTGGCAAAGGTCACCACCGTGTTGGCTACTGGCCCCGAGGCGTCACGCACCGTGGCCGACACCTTGGCCGGCGTACCGGTGCTGATTTGCGTCAATGCGCCACCGGTGCCGAGATTGGTGATTTTAATATCGATGCCCGCGCTCGAAGCAAGCACGCCGAAGTTCAGGCTTCCGGTGACCGGCGTGCTTCCCACCGTTGTCGCGGCGCTGATGGTGGTGGCACCTGCCGCCGTCAGGGTGGCGGGAGAAATCTGGATGGTGGCCACCCCGGCCGAGTCGGTGAGCGCGGTCGTTTGCGACATGCTGGCCAGCGTCGCATCGGTACTGAAAGTCACCACCACGTTGGGCACTACCGCGCCCAACGTATCCCGGACAGTGGCAGAGACTTTGGCTGGCTTGCCGTTGAGATTGGTCAGCGTGGCGTTTGTGGCCGGATCTGTCAGTGCGATCGAGACACTGGCCGCAACGGTCGTGGTCGTTGTGGCTTCGCCCCCGCCGCTGACACAGCCCGCCAGGCCAAGCGCCACCAAACACGTCGCCAGCGAAAGGAATCTTTGAAATATTGTATTCAGCATAGTCGTTCCAGTTATTCCCATGTCATTTCGACCAGCGCCGCTGCGCTTCATGGGCCAGTAAACTTCGAACCGCCGGGAGGGCATCGGCCCGACACGATGATACATGGCCGAACGAGTCCTGACAAAACGAACTCAAGGGCAAAATCCACTCAATACTCCGTTAGAGCCTATTTCAGTAGGGAGAGTGGCATGCGTTGTGGCCCAATGCGGATGATCGCGCGAAGCGAGCCGCAGTGAATGGTCGATCCCTTCACAAGGTGAGTGACAAAGCGAGCGCCGCATTGGGCCGCAACCCGCAGGGCAAAGACAAATTGGGCGCGCTGCGGTGTTGCGGCTCCTCGCGAGGCATGCAGCATCGCTTCGTCGCCGCGCCTAGCATCGCATCCCAATTTGTCTCTGCGCATACCACTCTCCCTACTGAAATAGGCTCTTAGATCTCGCCCACTGCGAACAGGCGGCGATGTTCGCGGATGGCATAACGATCGGTCATGCCGGCGATGTAATCGGCGACGGCCCGCGCCTTGACGGAAAGTTTCCGGGTTTCCGCCGAGTGTCCGGCCATCTTCTGATACTGCGGGGGCAGCAGGCTGGTGTCTTCCATGAAAGCGCCGAACAAGTCGCCGATAATTCGCCGCGCCTTGTTGGTCATGCGCAACACCTGATAATGGCGATACAGCTGGTCGCGCAGAAAATCCTTCAGGCTGCGCTGCTGCGCATGCATGTCCGCGCTGAAGGCGGCCAGCGGCGGTGCGGCATGCACGTCGGCGAGCGAGCCGGGCGCGGCAGCGGCGATCCTACGCCGGGTTTCCGCGATCAGATCGAGCGCCAGCGCGTTGATCATGCGCCGCACGGTTTCGTGGATCAGTCGCCGTCCTGCGATGTCCGGATATTCCCGGCGCACTTCCACCGCATGACAGGAGAATGCCGCCACGTGGTCGAGCTGCTCCATGGCTATCAGGCCGGAACGCAGTCCGTCGTCGATGTCGTGGTTGTTGTAGGCGATCTCGTCGGCAAGATTGCAAATCTGCGCTTCCAGGGAGGGCTGACGATTTTCCAGGAAACGCCGGCCAAGCTCGCCCAGGCTGTGCGCCCGTTGCGGTGAGCAGTGCTTGAGGATGCCTTCGCGCGTCTCGAAACACAGGTTGAGACCGTCGAAGGCGCCGTAGCGCTCTTCGAGCAGGTCGACCGTGCGCAGGCTTTGCAGGTTGTGTTCGAAACCGCCATAGTCCTGCATGCAGGCGTTCAGGGCATCCTGCCCGGCGTGGCCGAACGGCGTGTGGCCCAGATCGTGGGCCAACGCGATGGCCTCGACCAGGTCTTCGTTGAGTCGCAGGGCGCGCGCGATGCCGCGGGCGATCTGCGCCACTTCGATGGTGTGGGTCAGCCGGGTGCGGAACAGGTCGCCCTCGTGATTGACGAACACCTGGGTCTTGTATTCGAGCCGGCGAAAGGCCGTGGAATGGACGATACGGTCGCGGTCGCGCTGGAATTCGCTGCGTTCCGCCGGTGCCGGCTCGGCGATGGCGCGGCCGCGCGAATTGGCGGCGGCGACCGCATAGCTGGCCAGTTCACTCATGGCAGCAGGCTTCGATGGCGGCAATGATCTCGGCGGGCGGCGCATCCGCCCAGGTGACCGCTTCGCCCAGGCGCTTGAGCAGCACCAGGCGCATGCGGCCTGCCACAACTTTCTTGTCGTGTCCCATCAATTCCAGATAACGCCCTGCGCCCAGCGCAACGCCCTGCACGGGCAGGCCGGCACGCACCAGCAACTGACGCACTCGGAGGACTTCGGCATGAGCCAGCCAACCGAGACGGCGCGACAGTTCCGCCGCCATCAGCATGCCGGCCGCCACCGCTTCGCCGTGCAACCATACCCCGTAGCCCATCCCGGTCTCGATGGCATGGCCGAAAGTGTGGCCGAGATTCAGCAGCGCACGGCCGCCCTCCCGCGCAGTTTCGTACTCGTCGGCGGCGACGACCTCGGCTTTGTTGATGCAGCAGCGTTCGATCGCATAACCCAGCGCCGCCCCATCCCGGCTACGCAACCGATCCATGTTTTCCTCCAGCCATTCCAGGAAAGGCAGGTCGCGGATCAAACCGTACTTGACGACTTCGGCGAGACCGGCGGAAAGCTCGCGTTCCGGCAGCGTCTTGAGCGTGTCCGTGGCGGCCAGTACCAGCTTCGGCTGCCAGAAGGCGCCGATCATGTTCTTGCCGCGTGGATGATTGATGCCGGTCTTGCCGCCCACAGAGGAATCCACCTGCGCCAGCAGAGTGGTCGGCACCTGGATGAACGGCACGCCGCGTTGGTAGGTGGCCGCCGCGAAGCCCGCCAGATCGCCGATGACGCCGCCGCCCAAGGCGATGATGGTGGTGGACCGATCGCAATGTTCGGCCAGCAGCGCATCGTAAATGCGATTCAGCGTTTCCCAGTTCTTGTGCTGTTCCCCGTCGGGCAGCACGATTTCCGTGAGCTTGGCGCCGGCAGCGCGCAGTGGCGCAGCCAGTTTCTCCAGATATAAGGGCGCGACGGTCAGGTTGGTGACGATCGCTGCGCGTCGGGTCGGCAGCTGCGCGAGCGGCAGCTCCGCCTGCGTCAGCAGGCCGGCGCCGATCAGAATCGGGTAACTGCGTTCCCCCAGGCGGACGTTCAGGCTGCGCATCGGTTGAGGACCTCGCGTTCAAGTTGCTTCACCAGATGTTGGGAACTGCCGCTGCCTGTCTCGATAACGATGTCGGCGATTTCGCGATAGAGAGGATCGCGCTGCGCATACAGCTCCTGCAGCTTGGCGAGCGGGTCGGCGACTTGCAACAGGGGCCGATGGCGGCTATGGCGAGTGCGTTCCCAAAGTTGTTTGGGCTGGGCGCAGAGATAGATCACCATGCCGCTCTTCGCCAGGTTGGCGCGGTTGCAGGGATCGAGCACCGCGCCGCCGCCAGTCGCCAGCACCAGGCCCGCTTCCTGCGTGAGCGCTGCCAATACTTCGGCCTCCCGTTTGCGAAAACCGGCCTCGCCCTCGATCTCGAAAATGATGGGAATACGCACACCAGTGCTGGCTTCGATTTCGTCATCCGAGTCCACGAAACGTCGGCCCAGGCGTCTGGCCAGTTGGCGGCCTACGGTGGTCTTGCCTGCCCCCATCAGGCCGACGAGGTAGATGTTTTGTGAGGATTGCACGGCGTCATTGTATCAAGCGAATACCACCCCAGAACAACGAACCGGCATGCAGCCGGTTCGTTGGAGGAATGCGAACTTGGTGATTGTCGGGATATTCCCCCGCTTGGGAAACGCCGAACAAGCCCGAATCAGTGTTTCCAAACCCCGTCACACCGGCCTTCGCCGGTGTGACGGAGGTATTCGGCGAATCCCTAGAATCTGTTATGCGAATTGGGTATCTTGCAAACCATCGGCATGTTGTAATCATCGATGCTGGCAGGCAAGCGGAACTGATATTCCGACAGCGTTTCCGAACCCTGCACGACCGTGCGGGCCCGAAGTCTCGTCACGGTCCAGAGCGCACTTGTTTTTGGATAGACGAGATTGAAACTGGCCAGCCCGGTCGACAAGCCGGTGAGGGGGTCCGAACCGACGACGACGGTTCCAGGCACCGTGCCACCCTCCGAACTGGAAGGGGTTATTTTGCCATCCCTTGTTCCCGTGGCATCCGGCAGTGTGCCGTAATAGTATTTGCGAACCCCATCCTCTTTGGGGGTGCCGTCCGCGTTAGTGTCCATGAACAAATTTTCATTGGCGTCTTCATTGTAGAACGTGCCGGTCGTCGCGGTGTCCGCATCTATGATGCAACCGCCTCCCGTGCTCCAGGCGATGGGCCAGGCGCTGAGATTGACCACGGTTCCCGCCGGGGCGGGATTGCCGTTCGCGTCGGTCACCAGCACCGACATCGATGAAATGTAGTTTGCGCCGTCGGTTGTCGTCGACAGCGTGGTTGCCTGACCAAACGCCACGGAAGCCGCAGTACCACCGATCACAATGGTTGCATCGTCTCCCGAAGGTGCCGTGTGCGTTGCTACAGGGGTAGCCGTTCCCGGTATCTGCGCGCGAATCTGGACGCCCTGTGCGCCAGTCGGCAGCGACCCCGATGTAAAGGTTGCCAGCGCCTGGCCCAGACCTAGCGTCGAGGTCGCCGTAGATGCCGTAAAGACCACCACTGGCGAGATGGTCTCGCCGCCGCCGGTGGGGTTGACGATCGTGAGTGCGACAGGTTGGTCGCCAACCGGTTGGTCCAAGGCGTCCTTAACCGTCACCGTCAGAGTCGAAACGCCAATGGTACCGCCCATGCTCTTGGCCACCAGGGAAGGCGAGGCTTGAACCGTAATCTTGTTCGGATTCACCGAAGTCATCCATACGGCAAGACTGGCGCTCAGCGATGTCGTGGTTGCATCGTAGGCTTGGACACTGGACAAGCCGGCCTGGGTGGTGGTCAATGTCGCGCATGCCTTGTTTGCAGCATTGGTAGTGCATCCGCTATTTAACGGCACACTCAACGGGTTGCCTGTGTGAACCGCACCCTGAGCATCGGTGTACTTCAAGGTTCCCAGCGTGGTGGCGAAGTTGATGGGGCCGGGATTGGGATCGGTGGCCTCCACTTCCAGCGAGTCCCCGATTTTCATGGCGACTTCAGTGGTTTTGTGCGTATCCACCCCGTTCAGCGAAGTTTTGCTGATCAAGAGGGGAGTCGAGGCCACGACGACATCGGCAGAGGCCGGCGTTGCTGCGCCGACTGCAGGTGCTTGCGAGGTGCCTTGCGGTGCCAATTCGAGCGGTGAGCTGGCTTTTATCGTGACGGCGCCAGCGCTGGTCCCCTTGACGGCGACCACCAGCTGACCGGCCTGAACCACCTTTCCAGTGGCGGGGCCGGAGGTAATCGTGTAAGGCAGGCTATCGGCCGTTGTCGCTGCCGTTTTACCCGAAGCCGGATAGATCGGGGAAATCGTTACTGCACCTGTCGTCGTTGAAGTTTGTGACAGGTTAAGCTGTGCTCCCTCAATCGGATTGCCGCCCGCATCCTTGGCCCAGAAAGTCATCACTACCGCCGAATTGGGGTCACCTGCGGTCACGGAAGTGCCGCTGGCAGTCACTGACAGTGTCGATCCGGTGATCTGAACCAGGAACTGGCGTGTGATCACCGGTCCTTGCGTTACTTTGGTTGACGCTGTGATTGTGGCGGTACGATTGGCTTTGAGGGCGCTCCCTGAGGAAAAGGTGAAAGTGGCGCTGCCCGGGGTGGTGCTGCCTGCGGCGCCTGTCTTCACTGTCGGCGTGCTGAGAATACCGGTATCCGCGCTCAGGGCCACAACAACATCCGGGATGGCCGCATTCCCGGCGCTGACTGCCGAGACGGTTATCGTGATCAGATTCGAGTTGTCGGATTTGACGGTTGTAGACGACGCCGTGAGCGAAAGATCCGCAACGGCTGGTGCGGCATCTGCCGCCACCGGCGGTATCGTTCCCTGCGCGCCCCCGCCGCCACCGCCACCACAAGCCGCCAAGCCGAGCATGCTTGCCAGCAGCGCAAGCGAAAAAAACACTTTAATTTTTTCTTTCAACATGATCGTTCCTGGTAAAGGGGGGACTCAAAGGCGATCTTACCTGATGCCTACCTGTATCTGCTCATCGATAATCCGTGGGGTGATAAACACCAGCAATTCTTTCCTGTCTTTGGTGCGGACGGTGTTTTTGAAGAGATTTCCCATGATCGGAATATCCCCCAGCAGCGGTACTTTATTGGTCGTATCCGACTCGTTCTGTTCGAAAATGCCGCCGAGCACGACCGTGCCGCCATTCTCGACGGATACCCGGGTCTTGATGTTCTTGGTGTTGATTGAGACGCCGGATGAGAATATCTGTCCGACCGTGTCCTGCGATACATCCAGATCCAGGATGACTGTGCCGTCCGACGTGATCTGCGGTGTGACCGACAGCTTGAGCACTGCATTTCTGAACTGGGTATTCGTGCCGGTCTGGCTCACTGTCGTATAGGGAATGTCGACCCCTTGCGAAATCACCGCCATCTTGCCGTCTGCGGTGACCACGCGGGGACTGGCAATCCCTTTTACCCGACCGTCGGTCTCCGCTGCCGAGAGCTCCAGGTTGAGGAAGCTGCCCAATCCCGACCTGAATAAACTCACCGCAAATGTGCTTGGCACGGCACCCCCCATCGTAGAGGCAGGGAGATTGACCATGGTGGATTGGGCCATGGTAGGCGCAGAGGCACTACTTGGGGTACCGCCACCTTTGATCTGTCCGGTTTGGGCAAAGATGCCTTCGAGGCTGCCGCCCACGGTGGCGTAATTGCCGCTAGTGCCGATCTGGGTGCCCACCCCCAGCCCGGGAACCGTCGCTCTCAAGTCGTTGTAGCCCAGGCGCGCACCCAGACTGCGCCCGAAGTTGTCTTCGGCACTGACCACGCGCGCTTCGATCAACACCTGCTTGACCGGTTTGTCGATCAGGCCGATTAATTTCCTGACTCTATCCAGGTAAGCGGGAAAATCCGTCACAAATAACTGATTGGTTCTGGCATCGACCGTGACAACCCCGGAGGGTGACAAATAGCTCCCACTTTCGATCTTGCCGCTGGTTGCGCCGGGTGTCGCACTCGGGGCGGCGCCCTGCGCGCCCGCGGCACCTGTCGCCACCGCGGACTTGGACTGCTCGCCGGTCAGCAGCCTGACCACATCTTCGGCCTTGGCGTAACTCAACAGGAATTTCTCCATCCGTATCGGTTCGGAAATACTCAAGGCCAGTCGAGACTTCGATATTTCATCATCGCGTTTGAGAATTTCCTCCTGCGGGGCGATCCAGATCACATTGCCGTTCTTGCGCATTCCCAGCCCTTTGGCCTGGAGAATGATGTCGAGTGCCTGATCCCAGGGGACGTCCTTCAGGCGCAACGTGACATTCCCGCTTACCGTATCGCTGGTAATGATGTTGAAGTTGGTGAAGTCGGCGATCACCTGCAATACCGCGCGCACCTCGATATTCTGGAAGTTGAGCGACAGCTTCTCGCCCTGAGCCCCGCTGCCCGAGCCTTGCACCAGTTTGTTGGGGTTCTCGGTCACCGGTTTCACTTCGATGACGAACTGGTTGTCGCTCTGGTAAGCGTTGTGTTCCCACAGACCGCGCGGGGTGATGGACATGCGCACGTTCTCGCCTTGGGGCTGCGTGAGTATGGTCGTCACCGGTGTGGCAAAGTCGGTGACATCGAGCCGCCGATTCAAGCTTCCGGGCAAAGTCGTTTTCTTGAAATCGACGATCAGGTCTTGTCCTTGCTGGCGGATGTCGATACCCACATTCGGGTCAGAAAGATCGACCGTAATCCGCGCCTCGCCATTCTTGCCGCGCCGGAAATTGATGTCACGCACGCTTTGCGATGTTTCCTGGGGTTTGGCAGTTTCGAAATGCGACACTTGCGGCATGTCGCTGCTCGCGGCCGCTTCCTTCGGCGCAAAACTGATGAACATTGCCTTGCCTTCAATGCGTGTTTCATAGGTGGTCATCTGGTGCAAATTCAGCACCAGCCTGGTTCGATCGCCCACATGAACGATATTGATGCTGCGCACTTCTCCTTCATTCACCTGCTGCGCATTGCGGCCGAGGGCGTTGACGGTAGCGGCAAAATCGAAAGCGATGCGCGCCGGATTGGCGATGCTGAAGCTGGATGGCTGTGCCGTCAGGGCTTGTTTCAGCGTGAGTTTTACGATGGTGCCGCCTCCCTGCTGGCTGACTTGCAGGGTTTCGATGGCGTTCTGCGGACTTGCGGCCGCCTCCGCTGCTGGCGTGTTCTGCTGCGCCCATGCGGCTGCGACTAGCCAGCAGAACGCCACTAGGGTGAACAGCGGACGTGCGATTCTGCTCAAAGGACTCATTTCTTCGTCTCCTGTTCCTGCAACTGCAACGAGTTGGTGCGTTCCACCCAGTCGCCGCTGGCATCTTGCACCTGTTCTCTGAGTTGCACCTCGGATTGGGTGATATCGGTGATGATCCCGAAGTTCTGCCCCATGTAGTTGCCGATCTTTACCAAATGAACCGACTTGTCTGCCATGATAATGGCATTCCTCATGCGGCCTTGCTGTATCAGGCCAATCATTTTCAGCGCATCCAATGGGTAGGACTCAAGCGGCTCCCGGAAGCGGTTGAAGTCGGGCTTGATGCCGCCACCGCCACCGCCTTCAGGCTTCTTGTCCGGCTCGATCTTGGCGGAGTTGAATGGATCCATGAGTTCGGCCGCTTCGTAGGACACAATCGGGAAGGGCTTGATTTCGGGTAGTGGCGGCACCCGGCCGCGCATGTCCTTGGTGACTTCGTTCATCCACTGCTTGATGTCCTGATGCTCTTCGCTGCTGCATGCGGTCAGCGCCAGGCCGGACAATGCCGTCATGATCAGGGCGATCCGGCTCATTTCTTGTCGCTCTTTGGTGGTGGGGCGGCTTTGGCTGCGGCCGCCTTCTTTTGTTTGGCCACTTCCGCTTCATCCAAATAGCGGAAAGTTTTCGCTATCGTGGTCATAGTCAGCCCGCCGTTCTTGTCCGCGGAAATATCGATGTCGTTGAGCGTGACGATGCGCGATAGTTTGGCAATATCCCCGGTGAATCCGCCGAGATCGTGGTAATTGCCCAGCAATTTGATGGTGATCGGCAACTCGGCGTAAAAGTCCTTCATGACTTCGCTGCCCGGCTTGAACAATTCGAATTGCAAACCGCGGCCGACCCCCGCCTGGTTGATGTCGACCAGCATCGCCTCCATCTCCGCCTTGTTGGGCAATTGCCTGAGCAGCGCGCCGAAGGAACGGTCGATCTCGGCCAGTTGTTTACGATATTCGTCCAGATTGACTGCCTGCTTCTTCTTGTTCAGCCATTCTTCCTTGAGTGTGGCTTCCTGCTGGACCTTGCCGTCCAGTTCGTCCAGCTGGCTGCCCCAGCCAAACCACCAGGCACCGGCCAGCAGCAGAACAAACAGCCCCGTCCAAATCACAATGCGCGGGAACAGCGGCCACAGGCCCGGATCCTTGGGGTCGAGGGTCTGGAACTCTTCCAGCAGCGCCTTGAAATCGACCTCGGGCAGCTTGAGCTTTGGTAGCGTCGGCGTTTTCATGGTTTCTTGTCCTGCGCCACAGCCGCCACCCCTTTGCCCTTGTCCTCGGTGGTCTGGCGTGTGATGAACACGTTCAGGGTGAATTCGTTGAGGCGGCGCTTGCCGACCATCTCTGCCTTGATCTCGACCAAGTCCGGCCGTTCCAGCAGCGGCGATGCTTCCAGGTTGCGCATCAGCGTCGACACCCGCGAATTGGCTTGAGCATAGCCGGAGATGCTGATCTGGTCTTTGTTCTGCTTGATGCTCTTGATATACACCCCTTCCGGAACCTGATGCGCCATTTCATTGAACAAATGCACTGTCTCTGCCCGGTTGGCCTGCAAGGCCTCGATGACGCGCTTGCGCGACAGCAACGACTCGGTCTGCTCCTTGAGGCGCTTGATCTCGTCGATGGCCTTGTCCAGGTCGGCGATCTGTGCCTGAAGAAAAGTGTTCTTGTTGTCCTGCGTCCTGAGATAGCCATTGATGATGCCATAGCCGAGAAACCAGATCAGTCCAGCCAGCACCGCGATCAGGCCGGAAACCGCATAGAATTGCTCGCGCCGCGCCTTGCGTTTTTCTTCCCGATGGGGCAGCAGGTTTACGCGGATCACTGATCGAACCTCCGCAATGCCAGACCGCACGCCACCAGCAGCGAAGGCGCATCCGCCTGCAGATGCTTGGGACGGAGTCGCGAGGCGATGCTCATGTCGGCGAAGGGGTTGGCAATGACCGTGGGTACCTTGGTGCGTGCCGCCACCATCTCGTCCATGCCGGCGATCACGGCACAGCCGCCCATCAGGACAATATGGTCAACCTGACTGAATTGGCTCGAAGTGAAAAAGAATTGCAGGGCGCGCGACACTTCGAGCGCCAGATTGTCCATGAACGGCTTCAGCAGCTCAGCTTCATAGTTCTCCGGTAGGGAGTTGCTGCGTTTGGCCATCTCCGCTTCTTCGACACTCATGCCGTAGGTTCGCATGATGTCCTGCGTCAGTTGACTGCCGCCGAAGGCCTGCTCGCGGGTGTACAGCGTTTGGTCGTTGCGCAATACCGTGACATTCATCACGTTGGCGCCGACATCGACCAGGGCGATCAACCGATCCTTGCCAGCCTCCGGCAATCGTGTTTCGATCAGTTCGAAAGCGGCCAGCGTGGCGTAGGCTTCGATATCCATCACCACCGGCTTCAATCCTGCCGCTTCCGCACAGGCGACGCGGTCTTCGACTTTTTCCTTGCGCGAGGCGGCAATCAGCAACTCAACCTCATCCGGGCCGGAGGGTGCCGGTCCGATCACCTGGAAATCGAGATTCACTTCTTCCAGTGCGAAGGGAATGTACTGGTTGGCTTCCGACTCGACCTGGATTTCCAGCTCCTGCTCGCGCAGATTCGCCGATGCGACGATTTTCTTGGTGATCACCGCCGCTGTCGGCAGCGCCATCGCCACATATTTCGTGGACGAGCCCAGCCGCTTGGAGGCACGTGCCAGTGTCTCCGTGACCTGCTCGAGATTGGCGATACTGCCATCCACCACGGCATCGCGTGGCAAGGGTTCGATCACGTAGCGTTCCACGCAACGGACACCCTTGCCCGCATCCGATAATTCGACCATCTTGATCGAGGACGAACTGATGTCCAGACCTATCAGTGGCCGTGCTTTCGGATTAAAGATGGACAGGTCAAATTGCAAGAAAATATCCTTTTAAAATCTTGCGTTAGGCACTTTACGGATAATTTACATTAAATGCTAGCAGCAACTATGGCGGGTGTAAAGAATTTTTTCTTGCCTGTTCGCTCGTATTGGCCTTCTTGGCGCTGTCGGACATTTCCCGAACACAGCCTATAATGCGCGGTCGCTTTCTTCCCATTCGAGTCTCGCCTTGCCTGCCGCCCTCCGCTGGATCCTTTATCCCTTTTTGCTGATCGCCGGCATGGTCTTGGCATCGGCTGCGCTGCTCGGCATCGTGGTGGTGCTTGCCTATCCGCAACTGCCCTCTCTCGAAATACTGACCGATTATCAGCCCAAGATCCCATTGCGCGTCTTCAGCGCCGATGGCTACCTGATCGGCGAATTTGGAGAAGAGCGCCGTGCCTTGGTGCGCATTGGCGAAGTGCCGCCTATCATGAAGCATGCCATACTCGCCGCCGAGGACGAACGTTTTTATCAACATGGCGGCGTTGATACCATGGGCGTCCTGCGCGCAGCCTATTCCAATTTTATGGGGGCTGGCAAGCGCCAGGGGGCTTCCACCATCACCATGCAGGTGGCGCGCAATTTCTTCCTGACCACCGAGAAAACCCTGTCGCGCAAGCTCTATGAGGCGCTACTGGCCTTCAAGATAGAGCACAGCTTGCCCAAGGACGAAATACTGCAAATCTACATCAACCAGATATACCTCGGGCAGCGTGCCTACGGCTTCGCAGCTGCCGCGCAGATTTACTTCGGTAAATCGCTCAAGGAAATCAACATCGCCGAGGCAGCCATGCTGGCCGGCCTGCCCAAGGCGCCTTCCGCATATAACCCGGTGGCCAATCCCAAGCGCGCCAAGCTGCGACAATTCTATGTGTTAAGGCGCATGCACGAATTGGGTTACATCACTGACACACAGCTTACCGAGGCGCAAAACCAGGCGCTGTCGGTCAAGCATGACGCCAACGACTTTGGCCTCCATGCCGAATTCGTCGCCGAAATGGCACGCCAGATCGCCTATGAGCGTTTCCAGGAAGATATCTACAACAAGGGACTGCGGGTCATCACCACCATCAACCGGACGGACCAGGAAGCCGCCTATGCCGGCCTGCGCAAGGGCGTCATGGATTACGACCGGCGCCATGGCTATCGCGGTGCCGAAGGCTACATCGACATGCAGGAGATCCGCTCCGACCAGGACGACGAACTGCTCGAAGAAGCCCTGGCGGATTACGATGACTCCGACGATCTGTTGGCCGCAGTGGTGCTCGAAGCCAGCGTCAAACAGATCCGCGCCTATCTGCGCGGCGGGGAGATCGTCGATCTGACTGGCGACAGCCTCAAGTTGGCCAGCCGCATGCTGGACGACAAGGCTCCCGCCAACAAACAGATCCGCCGCGGCGCGGTGATCCGTCTCAGCAAGGATGACAAGAAGCATTGGCAGATTGCCCAAATGCCCGAGGTCGAGGCCGCTTTCATCGCCGCCAGCCCGGTAGACGGCGCTATCCGCGCCCTGGTCGGCGGCTTCGATTTCAACCGCAGCAAATTCAACCATGCCAGCCAAGCCTGGCGTCAGCCGGGTTCCAGTTTCAAGCCCTTCATCTATTCGGCGGCGCTGGAAAAAGGCTATACGTCTTCCTCGGTGATTCCCGACGAACCCATTGTCATTTCGGCGGCGGAGACCGGCAGCCTGGCCTGGGAACCCAAAAATTACGACGGCAAGTATGAAGGGCCGATGTCGCTGCGTACCGGACTGGCAAAATCCAAGAACATGGTCTCGATACGCCTGCTGAAATCCATCGGCACCCAATATGCCCAGGACTACATCACGCGCTTCGGCTTCGATGCCGAGAAGCACCCGCCCTATCTCACCATGGCGCTCGGTGCCGGCTCGGTCACCCCCTGGCAGCAGCTGACCGCCTACGCCGTCTTTGCCAATGGCGGCTACAAGATCGAACCCCACATCGTCCGCCAGATCCTCGACGACAAGGGCAATCTGCTGGCCGAAATCCAGCCGGCGGTGGCCGGCGACGAGCAGTTGCGCGTGCTGGATGCGCGCAACGCTTACCTGATGGACAGCATGATGCACGACGTGGTGCGGCGCGGCACCGCCACCAAGGCCATGGCGCTCAAGCGCGGCGATCTGGCCGGCAAGACCGGCACCACCAATGACTATGTTGACGCCTGGTTCTGCGGTTATCAGCCGACCGTGGTGGCCATCGCCTGGATCGGCTTCGACCAGCCGAAGAAACTCGGCAACGGCGAGACCGGCGCCGCCGCGGCGCTGCCGATGTGGATCGGTTTCATGGACAAGGCACTGCGCGGCGTGCCGGAAAGCTACATGGAACTCCCCGAAGGGCTGGTGGCCGTTCATGCCAACGATCCGGCCGGGAAAGCCAAAGGCACCGAGTACATCTACCAGGAGCATCTGCCGCCGGATGAGGAGGAGGATTCCGAAGCCGCGCCGGAGAAACAGCAGGCACCGGCACCCGTGCAGGACGCCAAAACCAAGACAGTGGAAAAGCCGCCGGGCGGTTTGCCCTGACGTTATTTCGGCGAAAGCCGGAATAGGACGGGTCTGACGGTTATGACGGGTATTATTCCGCGCAAAGCCTCACTGTTACGCCAGCCTGTTCGCTGATACAACGCGACAGCAGCTCAAGCAGCTCGGCGCCATCGCGCGTGCCCGTCCAACAACGCGGGTCGGCCTCGTTCATTTTGAAATGGTAGCCGCCGGATTTTGCCGCAATCCATATCTCGCGCGCGGCCGTGTGGCGATTGACGATGATCTTGCTGCCATTGTCGAATTCCAGTTCGATGATGCCGCCCGGCATGATCTCGAAGTCCAGATCGACAGCGCAGCTTTCGAGCGCCTGCTCGATCCGCGCCAGCATGGCATCGGCATAGCCGTTGAATTCACGCTCATCCATGATGCGACCCACTGTGATAGGATCAAAATTTCCGATACTTTACGTTGCCATGCGCCTGCTACTGCCTATCATCACACTCGCTGCCACACTCGTTGCACTCGCCGGCTGCGGCACCAAGACGCCCCTGGTATTGCCGCCCGCGCCAGTTCCGGCGGCAACGCCCCAGCCGGCCCAGCCGCTGCCGGCCAATCATAGCAACGCGCCCGGTGCGGCGCAATGACGGTATTTCCCGTTTGTGCTGGCAGCGCTGCCGCACAATCAATAATACCGAACACCGCGGAATCATTCTCCACTCGTCGGCAAGGTCGTGCCGGGCGAAAGGCGCGCCTGCTTCCTGCGAACATACCAGCGGTGGGCGCGATCGAGGTAAAGATAGACCACCGGCGTGGTGAATAAAGTCATCGCCTGCGACACCACCAGCCCGCCGACCATCGCATAGCCCAGGGGCCGGCGCAGCTCCGAGCCGGCACCGTGACCCAGCATGAGCGGCAGGCCCGACAGCAGCGCGCACATGGTCGTCATCATGATCGGGCGGAAGCGCAGCAGGCAAGCCTGGTAGATGGCTTCGTGCGCCTTCAGTCCCTGCACCCGCTCTGCGTTGAGGGCGAAGTCGATCATCATGATGCCGTTCTTCTTGACGATCCCGATCAGCAGGATGATGCCGATCAACGCGATCACGCTCAAGTCGTAACCGCCCAGACGCAGGGCCAGCAGCGCCCCGACACCGGCCGAGGGCAGGGTCGACAGGATCGTCAGGGGGTGGATGTAGCTCTCGTAGAGCAGGCCCAGGACGATGTAGACCGCCACCAGCGCCGCGGCAATCAGGTAGGGCTGCGTCGCCAGAGACTCGCTGAAGGCCCTGGCCGTGCCCTGGAAGCTGCCCGACAGCGTCGTCGGCACTCCCATCTCGGACTTCGCTTTCTCGATTGCCTTCACCGCGTCGCCGAGCGCGACCCCGGGCGCGACGTTGAAGGAAATTGTGACTGCCGGGAACTGGCCCTGGTGGCTGATGAGCAGGTAGGCGGTCTTGCTGGTATCGATCTTGACGAAGGCCGACAGCGGCACCTGCTGGCCCGTCAGCGGCGAGGCGATGTAGAGCTTGTCGAACAGCCCCGGATCTTCCTGCAATTTCGGCGACACCTCCAGCACCACACGATAGCTGTTGGTCTGGGTGAAGTATTGCGCCACCTGGCGCTGGCCGATCGCGTCGTACAGCGTCGCGTCGATCAGCGCCGGGGAAATGCCGAAGCTCGACGCCCGTGCGCGATCGATGGTGAGCGTCGCCGCCGCGGCTGCGTTCTGCTGGTCGGATGCGACGTCGGTCAACTCCGGCACGCGGCGCAAGCGCTCGAGCAGGCGCGGGGCCCAGGTGTTGAGCTCGTCGAGGTCGGTGTCGGTGACCGTGTACTGGTACTGCGTACGCGACATCCGGCCGCCGACGTTGATGTCCTGGGGCGCCTGCATGAACAGGTTGATGCCCGGCACTTTCGCCAGTTCGGGGCGCAGACGCGCGATCACCTCGTCGGCCGTGACAGTGCGGCCCTCGTCCTTGGGTTTGAGGGCGATGAAAAAGGCGCCGGTGTTGGCGGTGCTGCTGCCGGCGAACATGCCGAAGCCGGTCACATCCGGGTCCTGGCGCACCACCTCGGCGAGCAGTTTCATGCGCTCCCGCATCGCTTTGAAGGAGGCGTCTTGCGAAGTCTCGGCGAAGCCGTAGATGGTGCCGGTGTCCTGCTGCGGGAAGAATCCCTTGGGGCTGAAAACGAACATCGCCACACTCAATGCCAGGGTGGCGAGAAACACGCACAGCGTCGCAAACTCGTGTTTGAGCACGAAGTCGAGGCCGCGCCGGTAGCCCGCCGCCATGGCGGCGAAGCCACGCTCGAACAAGCGGTACAAACGTCCGTGCGGTCTGTTGTGGGCGTCGGTGAGATAGCGCGAGCACAGCATCGGCGTCAGCGTCAGCGACACCACCACCGAGACGACGATGGTCATGGTCACCGTGACGGCGAATTCGCGGAACAGCCGGCCGACGATGCCGCCCATCAACAGCAGCGGGATGAACACCGCCACCAGCGAAACCGAGATCGACATGATGGTGAAACCGATCTCGGCCGCTCCCTTGTAGGCGGCCTCGAGCGGCTTCATGCCCGCCTCGATGTGGCGATAGATGTTTTCCAGCATGACGATCGCGTCATCGACGACGAAGCCCACCGAGATCGTCAGCGCCATCAGCGACAGGTTGTTCAGGCTGTAGTCCATCAGGTACATCGCCGCCGCGGTGCCCATCAGCGCCAGCGGCACCGTCACACCGGGAATCACGGTGGCCGGCACGCTGAGCAGAAAAGCGAAGATCACCAGGATCACGGCGATGATGGTGACAATCAGGGTGAACTCGACGTCATGCACCGAGGCGCGGATGTTCTGCGTCCGGTCCACCAGCGTGTTGACCGAGACCGTCGGCGGGATCGCCGCCCGCAGCCGCGGCAGCGCGGCCTTGATGTGGTCGACGGTTTCGATCACGTTGGCGCCCGGCTGCTTGCGGACGAACAGGATCATGCCGCGACCGTTGCGGACGGCGTTGTCGGGCGCTGCCGCCGCGCCGGCATATGCCCAGCCGGCAGTGAGCGTGTTCTCCGGACCCTCGACCGCCGTGCCGATATCGCGCACCCGCACCGGCGCACCGTTGCGATAGGCCAGCACCATGTTGTTCCAATGCTCGGCCTGCAACACCTGGTCGTTGGTGTAGACGGCGAAGCTCTGCTGCTTGCCGTTGAGGCTGCCGGTGGGTTGGCTGACCGTGGTGGTGGCGATGACGCCGCGCACTTCCTCCAAGCTCATCCCCAAGGCAGCGAGCTTGGCCGGATCCACCTGCACGCGCACCGCGGGCTTCTGCACGCCGCCGATGCCGACATCGCTGACGCCGGGAATCTGCGAAATCTGCTGTGCCAGGATGGTGTCGGCGTACTCGTTGACGCGTGTCAGCGGCAGGCTGTCGGACTGTACCGCGAGCACCAGGATGGCCTGGTCGGCCGGATTGGTCTTGCGGAACGTCGGCGGGCCGGGCAGGTTGCCGGGCAGCTGCCCGGAGGCCGCGTTGATGGCCGACTGCACGTCGAGTGCGGCGGCGTCGATATTGCGGTTGAGATCGAACTGCAATGTGATCTGCGTCGAGCCCAGCGCGCTGGTCGAGGTCATCTGCGACAGGCCGGCGATGCGCGAGAACTGGCGCTCCAGCGGCTGGGCCACGCTGGCGGCCATGGTCTCGGGATTGGCGCCGGGCAGACTGGCCGATACCTGGATGGTCGGGAAGTCGACCTGCGGCAGCGGCGCCACCGGCAGCAGCGGCCATGCCGCCATGCCCACCAGCAAGATCGCCAGCGCCAGCAGCGAGGTGCCGATCGGCCGCTTGATGAAGGCGGCGGAAACGTTCATCGTCCCTCTCCGGGCGTCGCCGCCGCGCCGGGTTTGGTGACGACCGCGATGCCCGGCTTGATCTTGTAGTGGCCGTCGAGCACCACCGTCTCGCCGGCCTGCAGGCCTTGGGCGACGACGGCCTTGTCGTCCTGTATCTGCAGCACCTCGATGGGGCGCATTTGCGCCTTGCCGTCGGGGCCGACCACGTAGGCGTAGGTGCCCGCCTGGCCGCGCTGCACCGCCGGCGCCGGGACCGTCAGCGCCTGCGCATGCTCGCCGAGTTTCAGCCGCACATTGACGTACTGCCCCGGCCACAGCGCGTGCTGCGGATTGGCGAAGCGGGCCTTGAGCTGTACGGTGCCGCTGGCCACGTCGATCTGGTTATTGACCAACACCAGCTCGCCGCGCGCCAGCGCCGCGTTGCCGTCGCCGTTGCGCGAATAGGCCAGCACCGCCAGTCGCCGCCCCGACCGCCGGGCGTGATTGATCGCCTGCACCGCGTCGCCGGGCAGCGTGAACACCACGCCGATCGGATCGATCTGATTGATCACGACCAAACCGTTGGTGTCGCTGGCGCGCACGATGTTGCCCGGGTCGACCAGGCGCGCACCGACACGCCCCGCCAGTGGCGCGGCGATCGTGGCATAACCCAGCTGGACTTGCGCATAGTGGATCTGCGCCTCGTCGGCCTGCACTGCGGCCTGGAGCTGCGCCACCAGCGCACGCTGGGTGTCCAGCGTCTGCTGCGAGGTCGCATCCTCCTCGGTCAGCTGTGTGTAGCGAGCGAGGTCCAGCCGCGCGTTGGCGAGTTGCGCCTGGTCTTTCGCCCTTTGCGCCTGCACCTGTTCGAGCTGGGCGCGTAGCGGACGCGCATCGATCCGTGCCAGCACTTGGCCGGCCTTGACATCCTCGCCCTCGACATAGTCGACGCGTTCGAGCTGACCGTCGAGCCGCGTCCTCACCGTCACCGTTGCCAATGCCTGCACGGTGCCGACGCCGATGAGGAAATTCGGCACGTCCTCGCGTGCCACCCGAACCAGGGTGGCGGGGACGGCAGGTGCGGCCTTGGGTGCGGAAGACGGCGCATCGAAGCTGTCGCGCAGCGCGAACCAGGCGATCACGGCAAGCGCCAGGGTGAATGTCAATGCGCCACGGTACAGGCGGCGGCGTGCAGCAGGGGAGGATGCGTTGCTGTCCATGCGTCAATCCTTAGGGCGTGTTCTCAATTAATCGGCGCGATGCGTTGCTGCCAAATGCGGATGGCCGCGCGACGCGAGTCGAAGTCAATGGCCATCCCCCTTGACGAGACGAGCAACAAAGCGGACGCCGCATT
>JBAYVU010000043.1:0-26423 GCA_041674385.1 Sterolibacterium sp. | reverse complement strand
TCGAAGTCAATGGCCATCCCCCTTGACGAGACGAGCAACAAAGCGGACGCCGCATTTGACAGCAACCCGAAGGGAACGAGGCAGATGGCCCCCATTGCGGCGTTGCTCGCTCCTGATTGGGAATAACCCAACGGCGTCGCTCGTGCCTTGCACTGGGGGCCATCTGTCTCGTTCGCACACGTCGATTAATTGAGAACACGCCCTAGTACAAGGCAGGTCGCATATCGGAGTCGTTCCGCTAACCGGTCTGTAGTTTATCCCCTGCTACAAAGGCGCTTCCTTCTGGGCAGACCCGGAAAGTCCGATCATCAGCCTGACCAGCATGAACGCCAGCCAGCTTGCCACTCTGGCCAGCCACGGTTTCTTCTGCCAGTCTTCGCTGCGCACCTCCTGCGCTCCCTCGTCCATCGCCGCTTGCAGGCTGTTACGGAGCTCACCGGAAAATCCGTAATTGCGCACCACCACGTTTGCTTCACGCGCCAGCAGCAAGCTGAAAGGGTCTATGTTGCTTGAACCGACGGTGGCCCATCGCCCGTCGATCACGGCCACCTTGGCGTGCAAAAAACTCCGGTGATATTCGAAGATGCGCACTCCCGCCCCCAGCAAGAGACCATACAAGGACTGAGCCGCGTAATGCAGCAGCGTATATTCGACCCGCCCCTGGAGCAGTACCGTGACCTTGACCCCGCTTTTGGCCGCAGTCATCAATGCCTGGCGAAAGCGCCGACCGGGCAGGAAATAGGCGCTGGCCAATAATATCTCGTCTTGTGCGGTGGTTATGGCTTGCAGATAGGCATCCTCGACATCGCGGCGGTGGCGCAGGTTGTCGCGGACCAGAAAGGCCGCAGTGACCTCGCCGCAGACATTCATTGCGCTGGCATGAAAATTCGGCGGCCGGTAGCGTCGGCGGAAGCTGGTCCAGCCCACCAGTTTCCAGAGATGGCGCATCGAAGCGTGAATCGGCGCCAGGAGCGGCCCCTCAATGCGCACTGCATAGTCATAGCGAGGCGGTATTTGCGTCGGTTTATTCTCGACATTCATGTCGTCAATGATATTGATGCCACCGACAAAAGCGATGCGCGCATCGATCGCCGCCAGCTTGCGGTGTAGCCGGCGCAAGCGATGGCGGCGGAAGGTGTATGGCGAAATATCCGGCCCGTAGATCAGTACTTCGACGCCTGCGGCGATCAGCGTGGTACCGATCGCCGACATGAAACCATGCGCACCAAAGCCGTCCACCAGCACGCGCACAGCGACTCCGCGTTGAGCCGCCTTCATCAATGCGTCGACAACCCGGCGACCCGTGGCATCGTTCTCAAAGATGTAAGTTTCGATGTGGACTTCGATCGCGGCAGCATCGATCGCCGCCAGCAAGGCGGGAAAATATTCGTTGCCGTTGGTCAGCAAGTCGATGCGATTGCCAGGCAGAAAATCCATTCTCATTTCGTCACGAGATGCGCTGAGAGTGCGGCGTGATCGGAAATGCGCGACCACGGCTCGCCGCAGTGCACTGCGGTGCGGTCGATGCTGAAACCGCGCACATAGATTCGATCGAGGCGGAATAAGGGCATGGTGCTGGGGAAACTCTTCGGTGGTCGTCCCAGGCAGCCGCCAAATACCTCGGTCAGGTCGAGACGCTCAGTCAGCAGCTTATCGGCACGATTGCGCCAATCGTTGAAATCGCCGGCAATGATCAGCGGCGAATTGTGCGGTACCCATTCTTCCAGACGCTCGGCCAACGCTTCCATCTGCTTGCGGCGGGAGCGGCCGAACAGGGACAGATGCACGCAGACGCAATGCAGGGGGTGTTTCCAATTGCCTACTCCGATTGCGCAATGGAGCAGACCGCGGCGTTCAAAGCGGAGTCGTGTGACATCCTGGTTGTGCACCGTCAGGATCGGGAAACGCGACAGGATGGCATTGCCGTGATGTCCGTGATCGTAGATGACGTTGCGGCCATAGGCCGTATTTTCCCAGACCTCTTCGGCAAGAAACTCATGCTGAGCCCCCTCTGGCCAGTCGCTATGGCGTTCGCCGTGCCCGAGATGGAGGCCCTGCACCTCTTGCAGAAAGACGATGTCCGGTGCCAACTGCCGCAGTCTATCGCGCAGTTCATGCACCATCATGCGCCGGTTAAACTGTGAAAATCCCTTGTGGATGTTATAGGTCGCGACATGCAGTGTATTTACATTCATCAGGAGACTTCGAGCATGCGTCCGAGAGCGACTTTCGCCAAGGCTGCCTCGTGAGGCGGCACCGCGATGCGATTCACGACATTGCCTTCTGCCAGGTTCTCCAGGGTCCAGGCAAGATGTTGCGGGTCAATCCGTTGCATGGTCGAGCACATGCAGACGGTTGGCGACATGAACTGGACGATCTTGTTGTCCGCCTTGACTTCTTCAGCCAGCCGCTCGACCAGATTGAGTTCGGTTCCGACCAGCCAGCGGGTGCCTGGAGGCGCTTGCTTGACGGTGCTCAGGATGGTTTCGGTCGAGCCGATATAGTCGGACTGTTTGCAGACTTCGAAACCGCATTCGGGATGGGAGATCACCAGACCATCCGGATAGTTGTTCCTGAACCGCAAAATATGCGCCGGCTGGAACATCTGATGCACGGCGCAATGACCCTTCCACAGCAATATCCGGGCTTTGTCGATCTGAGCCGGCGTCAGTCCGCCCATCTCCAGATCGGGATCCCATACCAGCATCTCGTCAAGCGGAATGCCCATTTTGTACCCGCTCCAGCGGCCAAGATGCTGGTCGGGGAAAAACAATATCTTGTTGCGCTGGGCAAACGACCATTCAAGAATCTTGGATGCGTTGCTGGAAGTGCACACGATGCCGCCATGCTTGCCACAAAAGGCCTTCAGGTCGGCCGTGGAATTGATGTAGGTGACCGGCGTAAAGTGCTCATCAGCGTTCAATACCGTGCCGATCTCGCGCCAGCAGCGCTCGACCTTGGCGAGGCTGGCCATGTCTGCCATCGAGCAGCCGGCGGCCAGATCGGGCAGGATGGATATCTGCTCGGGACGGGACAGGATGTCGGCAACCTCGGCCATGAAATGCACGCCGCAAAAAACAATGAACTCGGCGTCTGACTCCGCGGCTAGGCGCGACAGCTTGAGCGAATCGCCAGTGATGTCGGCGTGGCGATACACATCGGCGCGTTGGTAGTGATGGCAGAGCAGCACTGCGCGCTTGCCGAGCTTGGCTCGGGCGGCGAGGATACGCTGTTGCGCATCCTGATCTGCCAGATGATTGTAATGATCGAAGTGAATTGGGGCGGCTTGCATGACGAGTGACTAATCAAGTGGTGGTCGTTCGGATCGCTATTGTACTGATATTCAGCTTTGCGACCAGGGCAGGCCGGCCAGCCGCCAGCCACCGATGGTGCCGCGTCGGCCGTTGGCGTCCTTGTCGCCTTCGAAGC
Source organism: Sterolibacterium sp. (assembly GCA_041674385.1). Taxonomy (GTDB): domain Bacteria; phylum Pseudomonadota; class Gammaproteobacteria; order Burkholderiales; family Rhodocyclaceae; genus JACRAR01. The sequence continues at coordinate 22,994 of JBAYVU010000043.1, read as the reverse complement.
CTTCCAGCACGTTGAAACAGTTGGGGAAGCCGGCGGCGGCGGCGGCGGTGGCGGCGGCAAAAGAGCGGACTCCGCTGCGACAGATGAACAAGAGCAAGGACTCGGGGTCGACAGCGCGTTTCAGTTCGACGACGAAGTACGGGTTGAGTTGTTTGCCCGGATAGTTTTGCCACTCGATCTCGATGGCGTTCGGGATGCGGCCAACCCAGTCGAGTTCGGCGCGGCTACGGATATCGATCAACCTGGCGCCTGGCGCATGTTGCAATACTTCCCAGGCTTCTTGCGGTGTCAATGCGCCCTCGAAAGCGAGAGCCTGGGCGCGGCTGCGTTGCGTTGCAATCTGCAGAATTTCGGAAATTCGACCCATGCTTGTAACTTGAAGCAGTAAAATAACAAGCCCAAAGTATAGGCTGAAGATCGAGCGGTTTCCATGTTTCCAGAAGAACCCCTGTTGTCGCCGGGAAAATCCGCCACCGCTCGCTATCGGGAATCGCAGAAGGTTACTTGGGTCAGTGTCGTTGTCAATATCGGGTTGACTCTTGCACAGATTGGTTTCGGTTGGGTTGCGCATGCGCAAAGCCTAGTTGCGGATGGCTTCCACTCGCTATCCGACTTGGTGGCGGATCTGATGGTTCTGCTTGCCAACTATCATAGCCGTGGACCGGCTGATGAGAGGCATCCCTATGGGCATCACCGCATAGAAACCGCCGCCTCGCTGGTGCTAGGTCTGTTGCTGGCCGTCACGGGGGCTGCGATCCTTTGGTCTGCGGGAGTTCGCCTGCAACATCTCGGCGATGTTCCTCCGATTGCGCCGATCGCGCTGTGGGTCGCGCTGGCCGCACTGGTGGCGAAGGAAAGTTTGTTTCGCTACATGCTGGCGGTGGCGGAGAAACTTCGCTCGCCGATGCTGGTGGCGAATGCTTGGCACGCCCGCTCCGATGCGGCTTCATCTTTGGTGGTGGCGGTGGGTCTGGGCGGCAGTCTGCTCGGTTATCGTTTTCTCGATCCCGTGGCCGCGATCATCGTGGGCTTCCTGATCCTGCGTATGGGCCTCAAATTTTCCTATGAGGCTATCCAGGAACTGGTGGATACCGCGCTTACCGATGATGAGATTGAACGTATTCGCAACACGCTCAGGGATACCCCGGGTGTGATCGGGATGCACGAGTTGCGTACCCGACGGATGGCTCACCAGGTACTGGCTGATGCACACATCCAGGTCGATGCCAGGATCAGCGTTTCGGAAGGCCACCAGATTGCCGAGAAAGCCAGAAAACGCGTGCTGCAGCAACATCCCGAAGTACTCGATGTACTGGTGCATATCGATTCGGAAGAGGATACGGATCACGATCTTAAGGTGGCCAATATCAATTTGCCCGAACGCAAGATTCTGTTGAATCACTTGGGGGCCTTGCTGGGTTTGGAGGTGTCGCAGGTTGAAAAAACCCTATTGCATTATCTGGGCAATCGTGTCGAAGCCGAGATATTTCTGCCTCAGGAAATCTGTTTTGATCGGGCTCAGGTTCAGCGTATTGAACGAAACCTGGCTGAGCATCTGGCGGGCGATCCGTATTTCAGTGCGGTCAGCCTGAATTGTCGCATTGCACCAAAGTAGTGCGAAATTGCGGTAAGTCGCACCAGCAGAGTGCGTACGTTTTTCAGCAGCTTCGGCGATCTTCTTATGGCACAATCACATACTTTTCTTCCACCCTTGGCGCAAAATTTGCTATGTGCCACCGTATGACACCCAGTAAAATTTTTATACTGGACTCTTTCGTATTAACCCGCTAGGAGACTCAGCCATGTCGCCGCAAGAAGTACTGAAACTCATCAAGGATAAGGAAGTAAAGTTTGTCGATTTTCGTTTCACCGACACGCGCGGCAAGGAACAGCATGTCGGTGTTCCGGTCAAGGTCTTCGGCATGGACAAGTTCGAAGACGGTCACGCTTTCGACGGTTCTTCGATCGCCGGCTGGAAAGGTATTCAAGCTTCCGACATGCTGTTGATGCCGGATCCGGCCACGGCCTACATTGATCCTTTCATGGATGAAACTACCCTGGTACTGTCCTGCGATGTGGTTGAACCGTCCGACGGCAAGGGTTATGACCGCGATCCGCGTTCTATCGCCAAACGCGCCGAGGCTTACTTGAAGTCCAGCGGTATCGGCGACGAATGTTTCTTCGGTCCGGAGCCCGAATTTTTCATTTTCGATTCCGTCGAGTGGAAAATCGATATGTCAGGCTCGTCCTGCAAGGTCATTTCGGAAGAAGCTGCCTGGGCGTCCGGCGACAAGTTCGAGGGCGGCAATACCGGCCATCGTCCCACCGTCAAGGGGGGATATTTCCCTGTCCCGCCGGTGGATAGTCTGAACGACATCCGTGCAGCCATGTGTCTGGCAATGGAGGCTTGCGGTGTGGAAGTCGAAGTGCATCACCACGAAGTCGCCACGGCAGGTCAGTGCGAAATCGGTACCAAGTTCGGTCCGCTGGTGCGTCGCGCCGACCTGACTCAGGTTCTCAAGTATGTCGTGCATAACGTCGCGCACAATTACGGCAAGACTGCGACTTTCATGCCAAAACCCATCGTCGGTGACAACGGCTCAGGCATGCATGTTCACCAATCGATCTGGAAGGACGGCAAGAACCTGTTTGCCGGTAACGGTTACGCCGGACTGTCTGATTTTGCCTTGTACTATATCGGCGGCATTATCAAGCACGCCCGCGCTCTCAACGCCATCACCAATCCGGGGACCAACTCCTATAAACGCTTGGTTCCCGGTTTCGAAGCGCCTGTCAAACTGGCGTATTCGGCACGCAACCGTTCCGCCTCGATTCGTATTCCCTATGTGCAGTCTGACAAGGCTCGCCGTATCGAAGTCCGTTTTCCCGATCCCACCGCCAACCCCTACTTGGCTTTCACCGCGATGATGATGGCGGGTATCGACGGCATTCAAAACAAGATTCACCCTGGCGAGCCCGCCGACAAGAATCTTTATGATCTGCCGCCGGAAGAAGACGCGAAGATTCCGACCGTATGCTCCAGCCTGGATCAGGCGCTCGACTACCTCGACAAGGATAGGGAGTTCCTGACGCGTGGCGGTGTGTTCTCGAATGAAATGATCGATGCCTTTATCGAACTGAAGATGGAGGAAGTGACCCGCTTCCGTATGACCACCCATCCGCTCGAGTACGAGATGTATTACAGTATCTAAGCTTGGCTTAGGCTTTCGGGTAAAAAAGACGGTCCGAGACCGTCTTTTTTTTCGCAAGGCTTTCGCATACACTAAGGGGCAATAATGTTTCGAGGCTCGACTCCATGAACCCGCGCATCTTTTTGGTGCTACCCGTGCTTGCGTTGAGTAGTGCGGCCGTTCAAGCCGATACGCTTTACAAATGCACCGATACATCAGGCGTCGTTCTTTATACCAATCAGAAAAGCAACGCCAAGAAATGCAGCGTGCTGTCGAGCGACCAGCCTATCTCGACTTTTACGGCACCCAGGCCTGCCTCTCGCAACACGACCCCAGGAGATTTTCCTCGCGTCGATGGCGAAACCCAGCGCGGTCGGGATGGCGATCGGCGCAAGATTCTCGGGCAGGAGTATGCCACTGAGCAGCAGAGTCTGGAGAAAGCCAGAAAAGCACTGGCCGAAGGCGAGGCAAGCCGCCTGGCTGACGAAAATAACTATCAGAAATATCTTGATCGCGTGCAAGGACTCAAGGATAGCGTCACCCTGCATGAGCGCAATGTCGAGGCGCTCAGACATGAGCTTGCCAATCTCAAATAATGCCTTCCTTGCGGACGGGTCCGAATCCAGGTACCGGGTGATTCCCTCTTGCTGAACGGCAAGGGTGGCTTGCTTCTTGCTGAAATATGGGTATGAACATGCCGGTGGATCGTTCCCAGAGACATACGCCCTTCGCTGGGCTGGAACTGCTGTCCACGGCGGTAGTCCTGCTTGATGCGCAACTGCGGGTACGCCATGTCAATCCGGCTGCCGAGAATCTTTTCAAAATCAGCCAGCGCCAGCTTATCGGCCGGCCCATCGCCCAATTGCTGGGAAACTCGTGCGAGCTGGCGGATGCTTTGCAGAACGCGCTGCAAAATCGCTGGAGCTATACCGGGTACAACATTGCAGTCGGTCAGCCCCCCAGCGAGATTCTTCATCTCGACTGCACGGTCACTGCGGTCGAGACGGATGGGGCCAGTCTATTGCTGGAGTTCCGTCCGATCGATCAGTTCATGAAAGTGGAACGCGAAGAGCGCTTGCTGGAACAACAGCAAGTCAGCCGCGAACTGATTCGCAATCTGGCGCACGAGATCAAGAATCCGCTGGGAGGCATCCGTGGTTCGGCGCAACTGCTCGAACACGAATTGAGGGCGCTGGAAAATGCGCCGCAACTCAAGGAATATACCCAAGTCATCATCAGCGAATCGGATCGCCTCCAGGATCTGATGCAGCGCTTGCTTTCCTCACACCGGATGATGCAGCCGGCACAGGTGAATGTGCATGAAATCCTCGAACATGTGCGGCGCCTGATCCAGGCCGAGTTCACCGGGGTGCAGGTACGCAGGGACTATGACACCTCTTTGCCGGATCTGACTGGCGATCGCGAGCAACTGATTCAGGCGATTCTCAACATTGTCCGCAATGCAGCGCAGGCCATGGCAGAAAGCGGAGAGATCATCTTTCGTACCCGCGCGTTGCGCCAGGTGACTTTGGCCAAGCGACGTTATCGGCTGGCGGTAGAAATCCAAGTGATAGACAACGGCCCGGGTATCCCGGAGGCCATTCGGGAAAAGATTTTTTATCCGCTGGTCTCGGGGCGCGAAGGTGGCAGCGGTCTCGGACTGACGTTGGCGCAGAGTTTTATCCGTCAGCATCATGGCACCATTGAGGTGGACAGTCGCCCAGGACATACCTGTTTTAGTCTGATGCTGCCGTTGCAGCGCAGTGAGAAGCACCAAGGAGAACCGACATGAAGTCCGTCTGGATTATCGACGACGATCGCTCGATTCGCTGGGTTTTCGAGAAGGCGCTGGCACGCGAAGAGATTCCCTTCAGGAGTTTTGGTTCTGCCGTCGAAGCGCAGGCTGCGCTGGATCTCGGTGAGGTGCCGCAGGTGCTGGTTTCCGATATCCGCATGCCCGGCCAGTCCGGTCTGGATTTGCTGCGCTATGTCAAAGCGCACTATCCCAACCTGCCGGTCATTATCATGACAGCGTATTCGGACCTCGATTCTGCGGTATCGGCCTTTCAAGGCGGGGCTTTTGAATATCTGCCCAAGCCTTTCGATGTCGATCAGGCGATGGCGCTGGTGCAACGGGCGATTGCGCATTACCCCGCAGAGCAAGCATTGCATCAGGACAAGTCGTCCGACTCGACCAGCCTTGCTCCCGAAATTCTCGGCAAGGCGGCTTCCATGCAGGAGGTATTTCGCGCCATCGGGCGTCTTTCGCAATCGCATGCCACGGTGCTTATCAATGGCGAATCGGGGAGCGGCAAGGAACTGGTGGCACGTGCCCTGCACCGTCATTCCCCGCGCAGCGACAAACCCTTTATCGCCATCAATACGGCAGCGATTCCCAAGGACCTGCTCGAGTCCGAGTTGTTCGGCCACGAGCGTGGCGCCTTTACCGGCGCGCAAACTCAACGTCGCGGACGTTTTGAGCAAGCTGAGGGCGGTACGTTGTTCCTGGACGAAATCGGTGATATGCCAGCGGAATTGCAGACCCGGTTGTTGCGGGTGTTGTCGGACGGACATTTCTACCGCGTAGGCGGGCAGCAGCCGGTAAAGGCCAATGTACGCGTGATAGCTGCCACCCACCAGAACCTCGAAGAGCGCGTCAAACAGGGTTTGTTTCGCGAAGACTTGTTTCATCGCCTGAATGTCATTCGCCTGAGATTGCCGACGTTGAAGGAACGCCGCGAGGACATTCCCTTGCTGGCGCAACATTTTTTGCAGAAGAGCGCGCAGGAACTGGCTGTCGAACCGAAACGCTTGTCCGCGGCAACTCTCAAGTATTTATCCGGCCTGGAGTTTCCTGGCAATGTGCGGCAGATCGAGAATTTATGTCATTGGCTGACGGTGATGGCGCCCGGACAGATCATCGAGATTGCCGACTTGCCGGTCGAATTGCGCGAGCAACCGCAGCGCGAAGCGCCGCTAGACTGGCTCAATGGCTTGGCCACGGAAGCGGATCGGGTCATCGTGGTCGCTCCCGGCGAAGTTTTCGAGCGGCTGGCCCGCGATTTTGAGCGTACCCTGATCCAGCGTGCCTTGGCTGCTTCGGGAGGACGCCGGATCGAAGCGGCACAATTGCTCGGCATCGGCCGCAACACGATTACCCGCAAGATTCAGGAACTCGGCTTGGGGGAGAAGCCACCGGGCGGCAAAGATCGGGGATAATGCGGCTTGTCGCTTTTCCTGCGCTGCCTCGTTTGAATCCCAAAACTCCACTACCGGAACCGCTTGATCTTGCCGCAATCGCGACGGCACTGGGCGATCTGTCGAAACGTTTCGACGTGCACATTCTGGGCGAATGTGACTCCACCAATACCCGCTTGATGGCCTTCGCCGAAAGTGGGGCGCCGGCCGGCAGCGTTATCGTCGCCGAACATCAGACTGCTGGGCGTGGTCGGCGTGGCCATCGCTGGCTGTCAGCGACTGGCGCCAGCCTGACCTTTTCGCTGCTCTGGCGCTTTCCGCCGGAGAGATCGCTGGCCGGTCTCTCGCTGGCGGCAGGCGTCGCGTTGGCACGGGCGCTGGAGGGACTGGGCGTTGCCGGGATCGCCTTGAAATGGCCCAACGATGTGTTGTTGCGCGGAGGCAAGCTAGCCGGCGTACTGATCGAGTTGGTGCCTGGTAGCCGGACCTCTGCGGCGGTGATCGGTGTGGGCCTGAATCTGCGCTTGACGGACGAATTGCCGCCGGAGATCCGACAGAACGCGGCGGCACTGGCGGATGCAATGACCACTTTGCCGGCGTCGGGCATAGTGTTGGCACAACTGCTGATGGCGCTGCATGACGCAATGCAATGCTTTGCCGAGCACGGCTTCGCTGGTTTGCGCAACGCTTGGCTGGAACGCCATGCCTACGCTGGGCAAGTGGTGCGGTTGGTCTCGGAGTTTGCTTCGCCGCTGGAAGGCTGTTGTCGCGGCGTCGATAGCGATGGCGCCCTGCTCCTGGAAACGCCGGCCGGCATGCAGCGTATCATCAGCGGCGAAGTGTCGTTGAGGAAAGCCTGATGCTGCTCTGCATCGACTGCGGCAATACCCGCCTCAAATGGGGTCTGCATGATGGCCGGCGATGGTTGGCGCAAGGCATGACGGCATTGAACGAGATCGACCAGCTTCCCCGGTTGCTTGCCGGCCAGCCGTGTCCGACGCGCGCCTTTGCTTGCAATGTGGCCAGCGAAACGACAGGTGCGGCGATCGAAATGGCCGCCATCAAGCTGGGCCTGGAGCTTGTTTGGGCAGAGAGTTGCGCCGCGCAATGTGGCGTGAAGAACGGCTACGACAACCCGGCTCAGCTCGGGGCGGACCGCTGGATGGCACTGATCGGCGCACGCCATCTGCATCACGGCGCCTGCCTGTCAGTCAATGCGGGCACGGCAACCACGGTTGACCTTCTCGATGCGGAAGGGGTTTTTCAAGGCGGCCTGATTCTTCCGGGCGTCAATCTGATGCAGGTTGCTCTGGCCCGGGATACAGCCCGGTTGCCGCTTGCGACAGGCCGTTTCAGCCGCTTGCCACGCAACACTGCGGATGCTATCGTAAGCGGCGCGTTGTTAGCCACGGCTGGTGCGATTACCCGCATGTTCGAGCAGCTTGCCCCCAATCCAGATGCGATATGCTTGCTTTCAGGCGGTGCTGCCGGTCTCCTGGAACCGCTGCTGAACATGCCGCTACGACGTGTCGACAATCTGGTCCTCGAAGGCCTGTCATGCTTTGCCATGCAGACGGCGCTTGGGCATGGCTAAAATCTTTCAATCGAAGCACCTCGGGAGGGAGTATAGAAATGGCCGCACATAAGGTGATGCTTGACGAATCGGAAATCCCGACTCATTGGTACAACGTCGTGGCAGACATGCCGAATCCGCCGGCACCGCCGCTGGGACCTGACGGCAAGCCGGTCTCCCCGGAACAGATGCTGCAAATTTTTTCCATGCCGATTCTTGAACAGGAGATGTCGGCGGAACGCTGGATCCCCATCCCGGAACCTGTCCGCGAAATTTACAGTTTGTGGCGACCCTCGCCGCTTTGCCGGGCAGAGCGACTGGAGAAGATGCTGGGAACGCCCGCCAGGATCTACTATAAGAACGAGAGCGTATCGCCGGCCGGTTCCCACAAGCCGAACTCCGCGGTGGCGCAAGCCTATCTCAACAAGCAGGCCGGCATCAAGCGCATGACCACCGAGACCGGCGCTGGCCAGTGGGGCTCTTCGCTGGCATTTGCGGCGCAGATGTTCGAGATCGAAGTGCGTATCTATATGGTCAAGGTAAGCTACGATCAGAAACCGTTCCGTCGCTCGATGATGCAGACTTGGGGCGCCGAGGTGCTTGCCAGCCCGACCAACCTGACGCAGGCTGGCCGCAACGCGCTGGCCAAGGACCCGGGTAACCCCGGTTCACTGGGTCTGGCCATATCCGAGGCGGTGGAGGAGGCGGCGGGTCGTGCGGACACGAAATACGGTCTCGGCTCGGTGCTAAACCACGTGTTGTTGCATCAGACGGTGATCGGCTTGGAAGCGAAGAAGCAGTTCGAGAAGATCGGGGTTTATCCGGATATGATTTTCGCTCCCTGTGGCGGCGGCTCAAACTTCGCCGGCGTAGCCTTCCCGTTTTTTGCCGACAAGGCCGCGGGCAAGAAAGTGCGGCTGGTGGCGGTAGAGCCAAGTTCCTGCCCGACCCTGACCAAAGGGCACTATGCCTACGACTTTGGGGACGAGTCCGGCTACACGCCGCTCATGCTGATGTATACCCTTGGGCATGATTTCATGCCGCCTTCGATTCACGCTGGCGGCCTGCGTTATCACGGCGACTCGCCGCTTGTTTCGCAGCTGCTCAAGGAAGGCTTGATCGAAGCCCTGGCTGTGCCGCAGGTCGCCACCTTTGCGGCCGGCGTGCAGTTCGCCCGCGCCGAGGGCATCATCCCGGCGCCCGAGTCCAATCACGCCATTCGGGCGGTCATCGATGAAGCGCTCAACTGCAAGAAGACCGGCGAGCCAAAGACATTGTTCTTCAATCTGTCTGGCCACGGCCACTTCGACATGGCATCTTATGACAAATACCTGGCAGGCAAACTGGAGGACTATGACTATCCTGAGGCGGAGATCAAGGCTTCGCTCGACCATCTGCCCAAGCTTGGCTGATCACGCGACCTCCAGCAGGACTTCGGTTAGTCTTAGTCGCGCCAAAGACAAAGGATAGCTTCGTGCTGCGCATGTTGCTCCTGCTGCTGATTCTGGCGAATCTGCTATTTTTCGTCTGGGCGCAAGGGTTCTTGGGGACAGTCGACGAAGGCCGCGAGCCGCAGCGACTCGGCGGTCAGATCGTGCCGGAGCGACTACAGGCGACAGTCATCGATCCAACGCCTGTCGCAGCAAACTCGCCAGCCGAATTCTGCCGTTTGGTCACCGGGCTGGCGCCGAATGTGGTGCAACGCCTGCTTGTTCAGCTTGAGCTGCCGGGTCTGCGGTTTGCAATTCCGGCGAACGCTTCCCCATCGAAAGCCTATTGGGTCTATGTACCCCCCCTGCCATACCGGCTCGCTGCGGAGAAAAAACTGGCCGAATTGAACAAACTGGGGGTGGTCAATGCTTCCGTGATTCTGGAGGAAGGCGTCGATAAACATGCCATAACGCTAGGATTTTTCGACGCCGAACAGCTTGCCAACGAGTATTTGCAAGAACTGGGAAAGCGGGGCGTGAAGTCGGCAAGAATGCAGGTACGCGAGAATCCCCGCGACAAGACTCGATTGGAAGTACGCGGTACGGCGGAAATGTTGTCGAAACACTTGCCCGAATTGTTGAGCGGGCAAGTTGACATCAAGTTCGGCGATTGTGCCGCGGAACGCTAGGACGTATTTTCAATGAATCAACACATCGCTCTGCTTGCTTGAGAGAACCTTCCAGCATGTCTGAAGCGGCATTTATCATCGGTCTGACTGGCGGCATCGGCAGCGGCAAGAGCGCTGCGGCGGCCATGTTTGCCGAACTTGGTGCGGCGGTAGTCGATGTGGACGTCATCGCCCATGACTTGACGGCTCCAGGGGGTGCCGCCATGGACGCTATCCGGAACGTCTTCGGCGCGAAGGCCATCGCCGCAGACGGTGCGTTGGACCGGGTCGCGATGCGCCGGTTGGTGTTTTCCGATGCCGCTGCGAAGGGCCGCCTGGAAGCCATCCTGCATCCGATGATCATCGCGGAAAGCCGTCGCCGATGCAAAACCGGGTTGACTAGTGGCGCACCCTATGTGGTACTGGTGGTCCCCCTGCTGGTCGAATCCGGCGGTTATCGGAACCGTGTGGCGCGCGTCCTCGTGGTCGACTGCGCAGAAAATACGCAGGTAAGCCGAGTCATGGCCCGGAATGGCATGACCAGCGAGGAAGTGCGACGGATCATGGCCGCGCAGGCCTCGCGCGAAGAACGTTTGACGGTGGCCGACGATACCGTCGATAATGACTCCGACATGGACAAACTGCGCCTCCAGATCGAGGCTTTGCACCAGAAATATTTGACGCTGGCGGCAAAAAACCCGCTGGCTGGTTGAGATTTACCCACGAATCGGTCAGAATCTCAGGACGTTACCCAAATGGCTGCCGCGTGATTATTTACGAATACCCCCTCAATGAGCGCATTCGCACGCTGTTGCGTCTTGAGGATTTATACGACAAGGCGCAGTACTTCGTCGCCGCTGATGCGCAAGAAGATCACCATGTCGCCTTGATGATGATGTTTGAGATTCTTGAAGTTGCCAGCCGTGCTGACCTCAAGTTCGACCTGATCCAGGAACTCGAACGTCAACGACAGACCCTGCTGTCATTTCGCAATAATCCCGATATTTCCGAAGATGCGCTGGCTGGAGCGCTCTACGAGATAGAGCAGGCCAGTGTCCAACTACTTGCCATGCCGGGAAAAATCGGCCAATACCTGCGCGAGAACGATTGGCTGATGTCGATCAAGAACCGCGCCGCAATCCCCGGCGGCGTCTGCGAGTTCGACTTGCCCGCCTACCATTACTGGCTGCATCGCAACCCTGAGGAGCGTCGGAGCAGCTTGGAGGGTTGGCTGGAACCGATACTGCCGATACGTTCCGGTTTGAGCATCGTGCTGCGCCTGCTGCGTGCTTCCGGCCGGCCGGAATTGCAAGTGGCCGCACACGGTTCTTACCAGTTGATGCTGGCCGGGCGTACTTCCCAAATGTTGCGCTTGCGGGTGTCCCGCAGCGATCCCTACATCCCGGAAATCAGTGCCAACAAATACGCGCTGAACATACGCTTCACTGCCCCCGATGGTGACTTGCGCCCGCGGCAGGCGGAAGTCGATGTTTCCTTCGAACTGACCTTCTGCAACCTATGAGTTCTCTAGGCGTGCCTGTGCACACAGTCAATTGCCCGACTTGCGGCAAGCTGGTCGACTGGGTCGCGCAGAATCGCTACCGCCCTTTCTGTTCGGAACGCTGCAAATTGGTCGATTTTGGCGCCTGGGCCGCAGAGGAGTACCGCATCCCGGAACGCGTCGCAGGGAGACACGCAGTCCTAGGTGTTTAGTCCCAAGCCGCACGGATCGCGGCAATCCCGTGGGCGCCTGCTTGCCAGGCGGTATGCATGTCCGCGCGTGTCAGTCCGCCCAAGGCATACACGGGTAGAGAAGTTCCGGCAATCAATTTCCCCCAGTCCTGCCAGCCGAGGCCCGGTCGTCCGGGATGGCTCGCGGTTTCCCGGAGCGGACCGAGCACCACGAAATCCAGGCCGAGGCGTACCGCTTGCGCCAGTTCCGCGGCGTTATGCGTGGAGGCGGCAACCAAGGGGAAGTTCGGCCGCGATTCCAATGACATCAACTGTACCGCGTTCAGATGTATCCCGTCGGCAGCAGACTCGATCGCCAGATCCGCTTCACTGTTGATCAGCACGCGGGCCGCGAACCGATGGCAGAGCTTCACCGCGGCAGAGACGAAAAAAGATCTGCGCTCCGCAGGCAACGCAAGTTCGCGCAATTGCACCAGGCGCAGTCCTTGTTCCAGCTTCTTGGCAAGGACGGCAAGCTGGGCATCGACGCCGATCTCGGCTGCCTGGCTGATGGCATAGAAATCCGGCAGGGTCAGCGCGGCCAGCACCGGGGCGTTGGCAGGCAGCATGGGGTTTACGACGGTATTCGCGGCGTGCTGCCACTCGAGCGCGTCATGCTGCAAATCGCGGAGTTCTCCAGACCAGCTGACAACACGGAAAAAATGCAGACGGACATGGGCATGTTCATACGCAAACTCGCGGACGATCCACGGATAGGCCGTCTCCACGACAATGCCGAGTTCTTCGTGCAGTTCACGCGCCAAGGCTTGCCGGGGCGTTTCGCCCGCTTCTATCTTGCCGCCGGGAAATTCCCAGTAGCCGGCATAAATGCTACCGGCCGGGCGGCGTCCCAGCAGGAACGACCCGTCGGGGTGGAGAATGACGGCAGCGGCGACTTCGACGATCTTGTTCAAGAGCGATTCTTGCGGATGGCTTTCCCCGCATGGCGATCCGCATTCCCCAGGGGGAGTTGCTTGGGGGCGAAGTCGCGGGCGAACTGCCACGCCACCCGGCCGCTGCGCGAGCCACGCAGGAGAGCCCACTGCAACGCTTCGCCGCGCGCTTCCTCCGCCTGGGTGATCGTCAGGCCGAACACTCGCAGCCAGTGTTGGCAGATGGCGAGATAGTGATCCTGATCGAAGGGATAGAACGAGAGCCAGAGTCCAAAACGTTCCGACAGAGAGATCTTTTCCTCCACGGTTTCTCCGGGATGGATTTCGCCGTCGACGTGTCTGGTGTCGAGATTTTCATCCATGTATTCCGGCATCAAGTGGCGACGGTTGGATGTGGCGTACAGCAGCAGGTTTTCCGGCATGCCGGCGATGGAGCCGTCCAGCGCACTCTTGAGGGCCTTGTAGCCTGGCTCACTGGCCTCGAAGGAAAGGTCGTCGCAGAAGATGATGAAGCGTTCCGGACGGTCGCTGATCAGGTCGATGATTTCAGCCAAGTCGACCAAGTCGTGCTTATCGACTTCGATCAGGCGCAGCCCCTGGGCCGCATACTGGTTGAGTATTCCCTTCACCAGCGAAGACTTGCCTGTCCCGCGAGCACCGGTCAGCAGGACATTGTTGGCGCTTTTGCCGGCCAGAAACTGGCGGGTGTTCTGTTCGATGCATTGCTTCTGTTCATCGATCCCGCATAGGTCATCAAGCCTTATGCGATGCGGCTTGGCGACCGCCTGCAGATGGCCGCGGCCGTTGCGCTTGATCCAGCGGAAAGCCACGCCCGCATCCCAGTCGGGCGCGCCGATAGCGGTTGGCAACAAGGCCTCGATACGTGCCAGAAGCGCTTCGGCGCGGGTAAGAAAACGTTCAAGATCGTTCATTGTGTCAGTCGCGATGCGGTAAGCTAGCACCCTAAGCCCAAATGCGGGCACAAGCCGTTTCTCCAACGTCGAACTTTATCAGAATCATGCCGCGTATTCTTGTCACCTCGATGCTTGCGCTGTTGCTTTCCGGTTGCGCCGTACAACCCGTCGTCCCACCTGTGGCAGAGAGCCTTCCCGCTTCGGGCGCTTGTCCCGCCTGCCCCGTGTGTCCACCCCCTGAAGTACCCAAACCGTCCGTCAAACCGCTGCATGCTGCGCGCTGGGAAGAGCTGAGCGGCTGGCCAGGTGCCGAGCCTGACGATCTGGCGCTGGCCTTCGGTGCGTTTCTGGCCTCCTGTGAAGCCTTGCAGAAAAAGCCGGTTTGGCGCGAAACCTGCGACAGCGCGCGGACTCTCGAGACGCGAGACGATGGTGCGTTGCGTGACTGGTTCGAGACGCAGATGCAGCCTTGGCAGCTGGTCAATCCCGACGGAAGCCGCGAAGGGCTGGTGACGGGTTATTACGAGCCGTTGTTGAAAGGCAGCCGCACCAATAATAAAGCCTATCCGTACCCGATCTACGGCGTGCCTGCCGACCTGATCGATGTCGAACTGGGCGAACTCTATCCTGAACTGAAACACCGCCGGCTGCGCGGCCGTATCGAAGGTAGGAAGCTGGTGCCGTATTACTCCCGTGCCGAATGGGAAAAAGCCCGGCGCAATGACAATGTGCTGATATGGGCGGATGACGCATTCGACGTGTTTTTCATGCAAATCCAGGGATCCGGCCAAGTGCAACTCGACGATGGCAGCCGTATCCGGGTGGGATATGCCGAGCAGAATGGCCATCCCTATCGTTCGGTCGGCCGCTGGTTGATCGACCAAGGCGAATTGAAAGTCGAACAAGCCTCGATGCAAGGCATCAAGGCATGGGCCAAGGCACATCCGCAGCGCATCCAGGAACTCCTCAATGCCAACCCCAGCTATGTCTTCTTTCGCGAGCTGGCAGCCGATGGCGCCGGGCCACCGGGGGCGCTGGGCGTGCCGTTGACGGCGGAGCGCAGCATTGCCGTCGATGCGCGCTACACTATCTTGGGCGCCCCGGTATGGTTGGCCACGACCTCCCCGAACAGTGAGCGCCCGCTCATTCGGATGATGCTGGCGCAAGACACGGGTGGCGCCATTCGCGGACCGGTGCGCGCGGATTTCTATTGGGGATCCGGCAACGACGCGGGTTCCCAGGCAGGCAAGATGCGCCAAAGGGGCCAAATGTGGATTTTGCTGCCACGCAACTATTCGCCACCCGATGCACAAAGATGATGCCTTGACTTCAGATCAATGGGTAAGCGCACGCAATTGGTGCACAATTCGATGCTTATGCCCGATCTATGTGCATGCAGCAGAATCGACCGCCTGCGCATATTTGTAACTCACTAATTATTAGGCGGTAAGTTTTTTGGAACAGTTATTGCTGTGCATCCCTGATTAGTGCAAATGGAGCCCCATAATGGAGAATCTCAAGAACGCCAGCGATGTCCTGTTCATTTTGCTTGGCGCCATCATGATTCTGGCGATGCATGCTGGATTTGCTTTCCTTGAACTCGGTACTGTCCGCAGGAAGAACCAGCTCAACGCTCTGGTCAAGATTCTGGCCGACTTTTCGATATCCACGCTGGCCTATTTCTTCATAGGCTATGGCATAGCCTATGGCGTGCATTTCTTTGCCGGAGCAGAGACCCTAGCGTTAAAAAACGGCTTTGAACTGGTCAAGTTTTTCTTCCTCCTGACTTTTGCCGCTGCGGTTCCCGCCATTGTTTCCGGCGGCATCGCCGAGCGCGCCCGGTTTTATCCGCAACTCACCGCCACCTTCCTGCTGGTTGGTTTTATCTATCCATTCTACGAGGGGATCGCCTGGAATCATGCGTTTGGAATACAGGAATGGCTGAAGGCGGCTTTTGATGAGGAATTTCATGACTTCGCCGGTTCCGTCGTGGTGCATGCAGTTGGCGGTTGGATCGGGTTTTCCGCAGTACTGCTGCTCGGCGCCAGGCGTGGCCGCTATCACAAGGACGGTGGCATATCCGCTCACCCGCCCTCCAGCATCCCCTTCCTGGCGCTCGGCGCCTGGATACTGACGGTCGGCTGGTTCGGTTTCAATGTCATGAGCGCACAGACAGTAGATAAAATCTCCGGGTTGGTGGCCATGAATTCGCTCATGGCCATGGTCGGCGGCACACTTGTGGCGATGGTCGCCGGCAAGAACGATCCCGGTTTCGTACACAACGGCCCGCTGGCCGGCCTGGTGGCAGTCTGTGCCGGCTCCGATCTGATGCATCCGCTGGGGGCATTGATCACCGGTGGGGTTGCCGGCGGTCTATTTGTCTGGATGTTCACGTTGACGCAGAATCGCTGGAGAATAGACGACGTACTTGGCGTTTGGCCGCTACATGGCCTGTGCGGTGCCTGGGGCGGCATAGCCGCGGGTATTTTCGGCAGCAAGCTGCTGGGCGGTCTGGGCGGAGTCAGTCTGGCGTCGCAAATATTGGGTACCGGTCTGGGCATACTCATCGCCTTGGGCGGAGGTTTTCTGGTCTATGGTGCAATCAAGAAAATAGTGGGCATCCGACTTGAGCCTGAAGCCGAATTCGATGGTGCCGATTTGTCGATCCACAAAATTACGTCGTCTCCAGAGCGTGAGACTTTGTGGTGAAGATGATTGATCGGAAACAATAAAGTCTGTCGGACCTGTCTGTGGTGAAATGAACAAAGCTCGGCCCTCGCCGAGCTTTGGTTTTGGGACGATTATCTATTGAGCCTGCTCATCGGCCTTATGTGGAGCGCTACATAAGGCCGATTATGTAGACCGCTCGATTATGTAGAGCCGCATTCAGGAATTGTCGCGAAAGCCCTGCAGTAGGCGACTTCTCAGAAGAAAAGCTTTTGTGAGGTGCACATAATTTCTGACGCTGAGCTACGGCAAGGACATGCAGAATCGGCCATAGTATTCCTGCGGGACAGCATGACGGCTGGTAGTACAGCGATAAGAAGCATCCGAATGTCACATTGACTGCAAGTCGGGATGGCTTGCGGCTCGTGGATTATGTGGAGCATCACTTTATCGACCTCCCCATCAGCAAAGGCATTCAGGGCGTGTGCGGAGGGTCAACTCCACATAATCGAGTGGTCTACATAATCGGCCATTGCCGCCATCCACTCTTGCTGGAAGCAGGCGTTCGGGATTCTTTCTGAGTGGCGGCTTCAAGAAATCATCAAGTACCGGCCACGGCCCAAACCTGCAGCTGGCGATCACTCCTCCATAGCCGACGGTTGCGGTCTCTATTTGATTCCTTAATCCCGTACCGTGCCAGCCGAAGCTAAGGCATTTCCGTATTTCATGCAAGTGGATAAGACTTCGAAAAATGCGGCAAGGACTTTCTCAGCTTCCCCTGAGTAGGCTAGTCGGAGTGCCTTGTTCATGCGGCGGTAGGTTTTTTCGGTGGTCATTGAGGAATCCTTTTGTGGACGAGAAAAAGCCCCACGAGGAAGGCCTGGCGGGGCTTGAGTGGAGGTACTGGTGGGCGTTTCCATGTGGCTCATCTGGTGAGCCTATAGGGTCCTACACTGCCCTCAACGTGCTACATCATTGTTTTTGGGAGTTGTTGCATTGGGAACTAGGGTGCGTCCTTTCCAAGTTCAACAAAGCACGCAGTCTTCATAGGGTCCATGCTGCTATGCGGCAATCGTATTTCCCGGTAAAGTAGTATTAACAACAAAATGAAGATGGCAATTATGGACGGGAATTTGCCACGTTGGCCTTTGCTTTGGGGCTTATCCTACACGGAGAGCACCTGATCGATTTGCTTTAGTCTCGTAACTGTTGTCTACGAAGAGTGAGAATTATGATAAAGCCCATCACACAAGAAATACAGCGGGAAATAGTTCAAGATTTCGCACAAGCGATTCGGGAAAAGAAGACATCAACGCCTAAACCCTCGTATGCCGTTATCAATTTTCGTGATGAAAAGTCGCAAAACTATGAGCGGCCAATTGAGTCTGTCCCGATCAGTCTTCTTCGATATCGTAAGGACAATGGGCGAATCGCTTCAGACGTGATGAATTATGAAAAACTGAATGGCCCTTTGGATGAGAAGGATAAGGATGCTCAGGAAATTCTCAGGGGTTTCTTGGAGAAGAAGCATCCGGAGATGACTGAGATACTTATCAAATCAATCGAGCATATTGGACAAAACGAGCCTGCAATAATCACTTGTGACGGGTTCCTTATTAACGGCAATCGCCGAAAAATGGCACTTGAATCCCTGGGGAAACGCTACCCCGGAGTTGAGAAATACAAATATTTAAATGTTGTCGTACTTCCTGGGCAAGGTGATGAAGGTGGGCCACCTAGTCTGTTGGAGATCGAGCGTATCGAGAACCGTTACCAACTGCAGAGTGAGGGAAAGTCGGAATACTATGGTTTTGATAGAGCGCTATCTATCAAGCGAAAGATGGAACTTGGTTTTTCCCTCGAAGAACAACTAAAAGATGATCCGCGATACGCAAGGGCAAAAGAACCAGAGATCAAGAAGGCAGTTAAACAATACGAGCGTGATTACATTTTGCCTCTGGATTGCGTTGATCTTTATCTTCGGCAATTTGATCGTGAAGGCATGTACGGTACCATTTCTTCGGGGGTGTCAGACAGGGAAGGTCGGTGGCAAGCATTTATTGATTACAGCAACGCTCGTTCTACTCGCTTGAAAAACCAGCAGTGGCAGATTGAAAATGCTGTTGATGACGAAGACATAGGGATGATTGAGGAAGCAGCTTTCAAGATGATTCGGCTTCGAACATTGAAGGGACTACCGAAGATTCACCAGATAATGCGGGGTTTACCTAAGATGTGTGCTCTTAAAGAGAGCCGAAAGCAAATTATTAATATCGCAAACGAGGTGGACTCTCTGCTTCCGCAGGATGAGCAATTTGATGCTGAGGGGAATGCTCTATCCCCGGAGGATGTGGACAAGAAATGGGCGCACCACCATCAGCAAAAACTGATTATGCTTACAAAGAAAGCGCTAGATTTCGTTGAATCTTCCAAGGAGAAGGAAACGCCGTTGATGCTTCTTGAAGCTGCGTTAAAAAAACTTAAGCACGATGACTTTTCTATTGAAAATATACCTATTCAAAAATACCACGAAGCAAGAGGACTTGCGTCCGAGATTCAGAAGATTGCGCTGGACATTGAGCACCAACTTTACGAAAACGAGAAAAAACTGAAGAACCTAACTCACAAAAAATGAGTTGCAAAGTAACTATCTGCAACGGCAAACTGGTAGTAAATGACCCGACACGGTTACTGACTGGAAGGCACCATAGTCAAATGTCCGTTTGGGGCTTCCGATTTGAATCCGCCACAAAATCGTACATAGCGCCCTCGGAAGAAAAATATATTTTGCTGCAAAAGGTCACGAAGTATCTTTTGCGGTATCAGATTCCACTAGAGCAGAGTCAGGATGTCGAATTAGCACAGGCTGAGCTGCAGCAGTCTCAAGATGAATTGAGCCACGCTCTTGAGGTGGGGGCACTCTTCAAAAGCGGTGCGACCGAGTCCTTTAATGTCCGCGATTTTATGGCTTTCCTAATTAGCAGGATTCCACGCCGACTCAAAGAACACCAGGTTAAGGCCGCTCTACATCTTCTCTCCGTTCGTAATGGGGCCAATTTTTCAGTTCCCGGAAGTGGTAAGACAACCGTAGTCTTGGCAGTCTTCGACTGGCTCAGGAGTCGTGGCGAAGTCGATTCGTTATTTGTTGTTGGACCTCCGTCTTGTTTTGCTCCATGGCGTATGGAGTATGAGTCAGTTATTGGGAAGAGTCCGACACTCGAAATTCTGGCAGGAGGTGATGCCGAAGAACGACAAAGTAAGTATTACGCAAGCAAGGATAATCTCTGCGATCTCTATCTAACCTCTTTTCAGACATTACAGAGAGATTGGGAGCGGGTTAAGCTACTATTTAATCAGCGGAATGTCCGCTTTGCCTTTGTTGTTGATGAAGCGCACTACATTAAGCAGTTAGGCGGTGTGTGGGCAAATGCCGTATTAAATGTTGCGAACTACGCCAAGGTTCGTTGGATATTGACGGGCACGCCGTTCCCGCACTCGTATGCAGATGCCTTCAATTATTTCGATGTTTTATGGCCGCGATGTTCACCGATTTCTCGTCATGATCGGATCAAAATCACGAACGATATTCAGAAGAAAAAGGATGTTGATGCTGCGCATTTGCTTAACTCATGTATTGGCCCACTATTTTATCGGGTGAGAAAGCGTGATCTCGGGCTAGCTCCGCAGGACTTCGTCCCGCCCATAATGATCCAAATGAACCAACATGAGCGACATGTCTACGATTCGATCGTTGAGAAGATACGAAATCTCTCTATCGGAGATGATTTTCAGCAGTTTGAGTTGCTGATTCGACTACAACGAGGTCGCATGATGAGACTTCGACAATGCCTATCCTATACACGACTACTTGGAACCGCCGTTTTAGAATACAACGAGGATCTGCTTGATGGACAATTGTCCCTTGCGGATACGATAAAGCATTACGATGAACTAGAATCTCCAGCTAAATTAGAAGCGGCACTCGCACTTGTTAGACAGTTACGTCAGCAAGGGGAAAAGGTGGTCATATGGTCTAATTTCGTCGAGACATTAAAATTGTTGCGCAGATGCCTCAAGGAGGCGGGGCATAATACGGAACTAATTTACGGTGAAACACCTACCGAAGCTACTAGCGTAAGTGAAGAGCTGACGCGTGAGAAGATAATTTCAGATTTCGTTAGTAATTCCAGTGGCCTCAACGTCCTTGTGGCAAACCCGGCTGCGTGTGCAGAGTCAATATCACTACACAAACAGTGTTCGCACGCCATATATTATGACTTGTCCTATAACTGCGCTCAGTATCTTCAATCATTAGACAGAATTCATCGTGTAGGGGGGTCTGAAAACAAAATCGCGCATTATCATTTCCTTCAATATGCTGACACGATAGACGAAGATATACTTCAAAATATACTGAGAAAATCCGAAAACATGAGCGCAATTGTAGATCAGGATTACCCAGTCTATTCACTCGACATGTTCTCAGAAGATGAAGAGGTTGCCGCATATGGGCGCCTCTTCAAATAAGCGAATGCAGTTGTTGGGAAGGATTGAGACAAAGCAGATTCAATGTCTGCTAAACATACTGTCTAAATCTACTATGCATAAGAAACATTTTGTAGAAACCGCTTATTGTGAGCAAGCTCGCAATTTTGTAGAAACATTGCAGTTTCTCAAAGATTTGAATTGGGTAAATGAACGACGCGGCGAACTCACTCTTTCCGATGCCGGATCTACCGCTTACGTGGCTGCGCAGGATGATAGGGAAATGCGTAAGCAACTTGCCGAAGCTTTGATTTCAGAGGTTAGCTCATTTCGTGCCGATCTTGCGGACTATCTGTTGCGTTTCAGTTTTAGTGGATCGAATCTTGAACACCGCCCAGCATTGTCGGAACGGCTTAAGCAAAGCCCGCTTCGTAACTTTCTGATGGATATTCGGGCAGTGATTTACCGGGCGACTGATGACACTTTCTTGCTTGAAGAAAGTTCGGCAGATTTGTACGTGTGGGCAATAAATTTCAGACGTTCTACCTCAAAAGACAAACTACAGCTTGATGCCAAGCGCAAAGAACAGTTAGGATTTTCAGCTGAGCTTGCCGTCTTAGAGTATGAAAGAGGCCGTGTGGGCTCACGATTGGCTCACAAAGTTGAGCACGTTTCGGCAGAAAACCCATTTGCCTGCTACGACGTCAAAAGTGTGACGGCGCTAAGTGACTATGTAGTTCCCAGGTATATAGAAGTAAAAGCAGTACCCTCTGATTCATACCAATTCTATTGGACACGGTCAGAGGTAGAAGTTGCGCAGTTGCTAAGGGAAAAGTACTTTTTGTATCTGCTTCCAGTATCTACCAATGGTGACTTTGATCTTAAGGGAATATTAATCGTTGATGATCCATACATCTCCGTGCGTCAGAATTCCAATGCCTGGCAAATTGAAGAAAACGTGATCGTATGCAAAAAAAAGAAACAAAACTAACCGCAAAAAATGATATTGATTTAGTCAGCGAGGTCACTTGGCGTCCGCTCAGAGCACCATTTGGGTATTACGGTGCAAAGCGGCGTCTTGCTTCACAAATTATTGCAGAGCTCCCACCACATAATGCCTGGGTTGAAGCGTTTTGTGGATCCGCTGCGTTAACGCTAGCCAAGAAACCAGCTCAGATTGAAGTTATAAACGACATAAATGGAGAAGTGGTAAATTTTTTTCGCCAGCTTCGAGATAATTCATCCAAACTTTGCCGGCTGCTTAGGCTGACTCCTTATGCTCGCGAAGAGCTAAGATTAGTGCGATTACCAGAAAAGAAGTTAACGGATGTTGAGCGCGCACGCCGTTTTTTTGTTGCAGCTATGATGGCGATTAATGGCACTTTTGGGGATTCTCCGGGGGGATTTTCTTTTAGCAACTCTTATTCGCGGCGGAATATGGAGGCAAGAGTAAGTCGTTGGAAGGCGATGCCTGAACATCTGGAGCTTGTTGCGAAGAGGCTTAGTCAGGTTCGTATTGAGAATAAAGACTCTATTGAGCTATTTAGTGATTTCAGCAATCGTCCCGCTACGCTAGTGTATTTTGACCCGCCCTACCTTGCCGATAGAACGCAAGGATATGATCACGATCAATGCTCGGAAGAATATCACGAGCGATTGCTCATTACAGCAAGCAAAGCCAAGTGCATGGTTTTTATAAGTGGGTACGAAAACGATCTCTACAATGATTATTTAACATCCGCGAATGGTTGGCACAAGCGGATGTTCAAAGCGACCACAAGAGGCCATAACGGTAAGGACTCCAAACGACAGGAGATCGTTTGGCATAACGAGAAATACGCAACCGCTGTTAAATCCGGGCGTGTTCCGGTACGCCTATCCGCACAAGAACATCAGCAGAATAAAGTAAACCCTATGCGTTGATTTTAAATGGTTAAGAATATCAGGCCGAAAGGAACCGCGTAGGAGGCAATCCTATAGAGCCGGATACATCACAAAGACCATTCCAAGTGACAATAAATAGTTGCTTAGGTCGCCAGCTGATGACGAAATTAGGCTGCCACCTTTGTTAGGTGTAGAAGTTCAGACTTGATCTGACAGTTCCCCGTTTTGTAGCGTGCTGGTTGTCAGATCAATTCAGTTGTTGGACTTTTTCCTTCCAGACCTCCTTTCCTGCAATCAAAGTCTGCATAGGAGTTCTGCCGCAGCACATCTTACCCTGATGTGTTCGCTCATTGTTGTAGT
>JBAYVU010000042.1:0-28772 GCA_041674385.1 Sterolibacterium sp. | reverse complement strand
GCGCGATGCGTTGCTGCCAAATGCGGATGGCCGCGCGACGCGAGTCGAAGTCAATGGCCATCCCCCTTGACGAGACGAGCAACAAAGCGGACGCCGCATTTGACAGCAACCCGAAGGGAACGAAGCAGATGGCCCCCATTGCGGCGTTACTCGCTCCTGATTGGGAATAACCCAACGGCGTCGCTCGTGCCTTGCACTGGGGGCCATCTGCTTCGTTCGCACACGTCGATTAATTGAGAACACGCCCTAGAGCCTATTTCAGTAGGGAGAGCGGCATGCCCGGCGAGTTCGGCGGCGTCCCATCCGCCGCCGAGAGCTTTGACCAACGCCGCGCTGGCGACCAACTGGCGTCCGAGCAGTTGCACCGAAGTGCGCTGATTGGCAAGCGACAAGGTCTGCGCGGTGACTACGGCAAGATAGCTGGCCGTGCCGGCGCGGTACTGGGCGAGGCTGGCGCGTTCGGCCACACGGGCGGCGGCGACCGCCATGTCCTGCACCGTGCGCTCTGCGGCGAGCACGCGCAGGGCGGCGAGAGCATCCTCGACTTCCTGCAAGCCGGCGAGCGCCGTCCGTTTGTAATGCGCGACGGCGGCGTCGTAAGCGGCCACCGCCGCGTCGGTCTGCGCGCGGCGCGCTCCGCCATCGAAAATGCTTGCGGCCAGCGCAGCGCCGAGCGACCACGTGCGGCTGGGCGCATCGGACCACTGCGAGAAGCTTGCGTTGGCGAAGCCGTCGCTGGCGCTCAGCACCAGGTTGGGAAAGTATGCCGACTGTGCCACGCCGATGCCCGCGTTGGCCGCCGCGGCGCGGCGCTCGGCTGCCGCGATGTCCGGCCGTCGCTCCAGCAGTTGTGAGGGCAGAGCGGCCGGCATCTCGGGCAGCGTCAGGCCCAGGGCGTCGGCGGGCCGCGCCGCGATCGACAGTTCGGCCGGCGGCCGGCCCGTCAGGATCGCGATCGCATGCTCGAGCTGGGTGCGCTGCACGTCGAGGTCGATGGCCTGGGCGTTGGTCGACTGCCACTGGGCTTCCGCCAAGGCGACGTCGGCGCGTGCGGCGACGCCGGCGCGGTACTGGCTGCGTGTCAGTGCCAGAGCCCGGCCGTATTCCCGCGCCGTTTGCCTGAGCAGTTCTTTTTGCGCGTCGGTAATGCGCAACTGTAGATAGTCCTGCACCAGTTCGGCCTGGATGCTCAGGCGTGCCGCGGCCAAATCCGCCGCACCGGCCTGCGCGGCGGCTTCGCCGGCTTCGACAGAGCGTTGCACGCGGCCCCAGATGTCGGACTCCCAGCCCGCGTCGAGCGCCAACACGTGGCTGCCTGCCGTCGCGGGGCCTGCTGCTGTCTGCGTGCGAGCCCGGCCGACCGAGACGCCAGCGCCAAGCGTCGGCGCGAAACCGGATCGCGCCAGCTGCGCCGCCGCTCGCGCCTGGCGGTACTGCGCCTCGGCCATGCGGATATCTTGACTGGCAGCGTTGGCCTGTGCGACCAGCGCGTCGAGATCGGCATCGCCGTAGCGTGTCCACCATGGCTGGTTCGCATCGGCATCCTGTGGCTGCGCCGGCTTCCACGCCCCGGCCTCCTTGTAAGCCGCGGGCGGCGCAAAGGCCGGGCGCACGTAATCCGGACCGCTGGCGCAGCCGGCCAGCACCAGTAGCGTCAAGGCTAGTGCGGGTGCGGCATGACGAAAAAGATGAGGGAAGCTCACAGAAGGCTTTCGGCGCGCGATGTTGCGATATTGGCCTACTCCGGAAATCGAGCGGACGGTTCCATGCCTTGGGAACCGCTACGCTACGACTCGACTTGTCAATTGCACTCGCGGGCCGCCGCGCTGCGCCCCGGCCTGGCCGGATCGGGCGGGCTGCTCAGCGGCGCGCAGGCAGCGGCCGGTGTCCGTTCAATGCTTGTGTTCCATCGCCGGCATCGCCGTCAGATCACGTACCTCGGCTTTCACTTCGAGGGTGCTGAGCTTCTTGTCCTTGCTTTCCAGTTTTAACGTCAGCAGCAGCGAGTCCCCCTTTTTCAGCGGCTGTTTGAGATCCATCAGCATGATGTGATAGCTGCCGGGCCTGAGCGCTACCGGCTTGCCGGCGGGGAGGTCGAGCCGCGGCAGTGCGCGCATTTTCATCACGCCGTTATCCATGGTCATTTCATGGAGCTCGACCACGCCGGCGACGGGGCTGGAGACGCCGATCAAAGTCGCATCGTCGCTGCTCTTCAACTCCATGAAAGCGCCGGTGGCGGTCTGGCCGGCCACGGTGCCGCGCGCCCAGGCATCCTTGACACCGACATCGGCCAGGACGGTTGAGCCGGATATCGCCAATACTATTGCCAAAGCAAAGTTCCTCATGTGCCTCTCCTCCAAGTAAAGTCGAATTATTGCATATCGATTTGTTTGCATTCGCTTCCGTTCATGGTGCCGCGACAAATTGCCGCAGTTTGCGGCACGGCTTGCTGTTACAATCGTTCGGCACTTTGTCCATCCCTCTTCCGTGAGTTTCATACGCTATCTTTCTCAATTCGACGGCGGCCTGCTCATTGATGCCGATGCTGCCGGCCATGGCAACTTGCGACGCCTGATCTGGTTGCGCGGCTTGGCCATCGTCGGCCTGTCGATCACGGTTGCCGTTGCCCGTCCGCTGTTCCAGGTTCTGATACCCCTGACGCCGCCACTCGTTCTCCTTACCCTTTGGGGAGCCATCAATTTTTTTTCATGGCTGCGTCTGAAACATCCGTCCCCGGTGAGCAACGAAGAATTTCTGGCCCAGCTCGTCGCCGACATTGTCCTATTGACCGGATTGCTGGCATTCTCGGGCGGCTCGGCGAATCCGCTGACCTCGCTCTATCTGCCGCCGGTGGCGGTGGCCGCGGCGATTCTGCCGGCGCGCCAAGCCTGGTGGGTGGCCATACTCGGCGTGTGCGCCTATTCGTTGCTCTGGCGATTCAGCGTGCCGCTGACCGTGGAAGACGTCGACAGCGCCATGCGGATGCACCTGCTCGGGATGTGGATCACCTTTGCAGCTTCCGCGCTGCTCATCGCCGGTTTTGTCACTCGAATGACCGTGGCATTGCGCGAACGCGAGCGGCAACTGGCGGCGGCGCGGGAGCAGACGCTGCGGGACGAACGCATCGTGGCCCTGGGGAATCTCGCTGCCGGCGCCGCACACGAACTCGGCACGCCGCTGGCGACAATGGCGGTGATCGCCGGCGAGTTGGCCGACGATCCGGCCACACCAGGCGAATTGCGTCCCGATCTCGATCTGTTGCGCGAACAGATTGCCGCCTGCAAAGGCATCATCACCGGTCTGGCGGAACGCGCCGGTTCGGGCCGCGCCGAGGGCGGCAGTGCGATCGGTGTCGACCGCTGGATCGAGAAGGCGGTTGCCCGCTGGCGCGCGCTACGGCCACGGGCCGCAGCGCGCCTGTCCTTGAGTGGCAGCCAGCCGGCGCCGGACATCATCGGCGAAGCGACCTTGGAGCAGACGCTGATCATCGTGTTCAACAATGCCGCTGACGCCAGTCCCGACCAAGTGGAAATTATTGGACGCTGGAACGACGATTGCCTGCAACTGGACATCCTCGATCGCGGACCGGGCATCGCCGAGGAACTGCTGCTGCGTGCCGGTTCCGAATTCATCAGCACGCGGCCGGAGGGGGCCGGTATCGGGTTGTTTCTTGCCCATGCCACCCTCAACCGCTACGGCGGCGAGATCAGTCTCGAACCGCGCCCCGGCGGCGGCACGCTCACCCGCATCCGCTTGCCCTTGAAAACCTTGTCAACCGGTGACGCATGGAAACCGAAGTAGCTTTGCCGCGTCGAATATTGGTGATCGATGACGATCCGGTCTTCAACCGCGTGCTATGCCGCGCCTTGACGCGGCGCGGCTATGCGGTCAGCGGTGCGCATACGGGGACGGAAGCGTTGTTGCTGGCGGAAACGCATCACCCCGGGAACATTGTGCTCGACTTGAACCTCTGCGCGACCGGGCACAACATGAATGGCATGGCGCTGATCGCGCTGCTCAAGCAGGCCTGCCCGGACAGCCGCATCGTGGTGCTGACCGGGTATGCCAGCATCGCCACCGCAGTCGAGGCGATCAAGCTCGGCGCCACCCAGTACCTGTCCAAGCCAGTGGAGGTCGATGCCTTGCTGGCCGCTTTCGAAGCGGATGCATTGCCATCCGCACCAACCGCCGATTCGTTCGCGCCGAACATTCCGTTGTCGGTGGAGCGCCTGGAATGGGAACACATCCAGCGCGTGCTGCTGGAAAATGCAGGAAACATCTCGGCGACGGCGCGCGCCTTGCACATGCACCGGCGCACGCTGCAACGCAAGCTGGCAAAACGTCCGGCAAAGGCTTGAGCTAGGCCACCCAACCCCGCCTTCGGCCAAATCGCTGGCCGCGCCGGCCGCGACAGATTGTCGCATGCGACAATCTGTCGCATGGCGGCTGAATCACGGGACTTTAGAATTCGCGGCTTTCAATGCTTCACCGACCGGAAAGCCAGTCCATATGAAAACCTCGCTGCGAATCGTCGCCAGGCCCTTGATGCTGTTCCTTGGCGCTTTACCGCCGATGGCGTTTGGCCAAGAATTGAATTTCGACAAAGTCGTCATTACCGCGCCGGCGGAACCGGAATTGCCGGCCGCAGTGCTGGCCCCCAAGCGCACGGCCGCCGGCGATACGGCAACGTTGCTGACCGATGTGCCGGGCGTCAGCCTCTACACGGGCGGAGGGGTGTCGAGCCTGCCGGCGATTCATGGCCTCAATGACGATCGACTGAAAATTCTGGTCGATGGCATGGACATCGTTTCCGCATGCAGCAACCACATGAATCCGCCGATGTCCTATATCGATCCGACCCATGTCGGCAGGGTCAACGTGATTGCCGGCATCACTCCGGTAAGCCAGGGCGGCGACAGTATCGGCGGGACCATCGCGATCGCTTCCGTGGCGCCGAAATTCGCCAGTGCCGGCGAAAGCCTGCTGGTTGGCGGCACGCTGTCTGCGTATTACCGCAATAACGGGCATGCCACGAACGGCAGCGTGAACGTCTTCGCGGCCAGCGAGAACACCAGCCTCTCCTATGCCGGTTCATTCGCGAAAGCCGGCAATTACCAGGCCGCCGACCAGTTCGGCAAGGCCCCCTCATCCACGGTCAAATCGACGCGCTATGAATCGCGCAACGATTCCGTGACCATGGCCGTGCAAGGCGGCGACAATCTCTTCACCTTGACGTTCGGCGAGCAGGAAATCCCCTACCAAGGCTTTGTCAATCAGTACATGGACATGACGCAGAACAAGGCCAGGTTCGTCAATGCCGGCTATCAAGGCCAATTCGGATGGGGCCGGCTGGAAGCTTCGGCGTACGACGAAACGACCCGTCACTCCATGAATTTCCTCGCCGACAAGAGCGGCAACATGCCGATGGAAACGGAAGGCAAGAATGCCGGCTTTCGTCTGATGGCCGAGCTTCCGCTCAACCGGAAGGACAGCTTGCGTATCGGTGCCGAATATCGGCGCTTCCGTGAAAACGACTGGTGGCCGCCGGTGGCGGGCAGCACGATGATGGGCCCCGACACATTCTGGAACCTGAACAACGGCCAGCGGGACAGGAAAGGCATCTTCGGCGAGTGGGAAAAACGCTGGAACGCGGCATGGACTTCCTTGATCGGCCTTCGCTACGAGCATGTCGCCATGAACGCCGGACAGGCCGTGCCCTACGCGACCAGCGGCATGATGAACAAGCCGGACTGGAATACCGCGGCCCGCCTCTTCAACGCAGCCGATCGCCGGCATGGCGACAACAACCTCGATTTCACTGCGCTCGTCCGCTACACGCCCAACGCTACCAGTTCCTTCGAGGGCGGCTACGCCCGGAAAACCCGCTCGCCCAATCTCTACGAACTTTACGCCTGGGGACAGACCAGCATGGACATGAAGATGAACGGCTGGTTCGGCGACGGCAACGGCTATGTGGGCAACCTCGGCCTGAAACGCGAAAGCGCGGACACCCTGAGTGCCACGGCGAGCTGGCACAACGCCGACCGGAAGGTTTGGGAATTCAAGGCGACGCCTTACTACACCCGGGTACATGACTACATCGACGTCGATCGTTGTCCGGTGAACCCGGACGGCGGCGGCTGCAAGGCAGCCAACCTGACCGGCGGCAACAAGTTCGTCTATCTGCAATTCGCCAACCATGACGCCAGGATTTATGGTCTCGATCTTTCCGGACATATGCTGCTGGGCGAGACCGGCTTGGGCCGCTTCACCGGCAAGGCGGTGGTCGGCTATGTGAATGGCAAGAACCAGGATAGCGGAGATCGCCTCTATCACATGATGCCGTTGAACGGAAAGTTCTCGATCGAACAGCGGCTGGGTCAATGGACCAATGCGCTGGAACTGCAACTGGTGTCGGCCAAGGACGATGTCAGCCAGGTTCGCAACGAGGCCGCAACGCCGGGCTACAGCCTGGTGAATTTGCGCACAAGCTACGACATGAAGCAGGTTCGCATCGAAGCCGGCCTGGATAATCTGTTCAACAAGCAGTACTACTTGCCGCTCGGCGGCACCTATCTTGGCGACAAGACCATCCAGACCTGGGGGTATGGCGTGCCTGGAATGGGACGCTCAGCCTATGTGGGCCTGACCGTCAAGTTCTGATCTAGTAGGCAGTCATGATGAAACTCAGCGATACGAATATCTTCGTCGCACCGGCGTAGGCCGGTGCCCAGTTTGACGCTCGCGGGTTGTACTGGGGCGCGAAGCCTACCCTTGGGGTATTCCGGCCTGCGCCGGAATACCGATGATATTGGTTCGAAAACCCGAGCCTGGAACTTTTAATTGTCAGGCGGATTTGATTGTTTCCGGCGACAGGCATTTGCATGGCCTGGGCGGTCAATACCAAGGCATCCCCATCGTCGCACCCGCGCAGGCGGCGCAACAAATCGGCATTTGAACGAAGGACTGCAATCGCGGTCCTTCTCGCAACATCTGCCTACGCGCGGCGGCTGGATGGGATTGCCGCCCCGGGTTATTCAAATTAAATCGCGTTCAGCCCATTTGATTGCACAGGGATGAAACGTCACTACTTATCAGGGTCAGGCTCACAAGCACAGTCATTCTGACAATCACAATCAGATGGGCAGTCACAGTCACCGAAGCCGGGACAGTTGCTGTCACCGCAATCGCCAGATGCCACTGTTCTTGCCTTCGACGGGCGAATGCCGACAGGACGAACGTCTTGTTTCATACTCGTAATGTCCAGACTTGGAACTTCAATCATTGCTCTTACCTCCTATTTGCGTAGAAATATTACCAACCGGGAATTGCTTTTTCAGCGGAGTATTGTCCATAAAACAAAGGGCAGCCACCCGCGCAGAACTTGTACATATCGCAGGGTTTACATTTGTCGGATGGGTAAGACGTGATGCGGTCATAGAACTCGACAACTCTCTCTTCGCCGAGAAATTTTAGGAGAGAATTTGAGTCATGGAAGTCTTGGCCAAAGCGGCCCAGGGGAAAGCCAAAAAGGCTGTTGCAAGAAACAAGGGTGCCATCTGTGTCGAATAGAAGTCCAGACCTATGCTGCAACTGACAAGTTGTTGTTATTTGCTCTCTTTCTATCAATAGATTCACAAACTCTCTGGGCCATATACACAAAGGTAGTTTTACTGAAATGTTTAACCGTCGTCCCTTGAAGAGCTCATTAAGCCTGGGATAGTCGTCGACCAATCGGCAGACAATATCAGCCGGAGACATAACACAAGAAGTGTCGATCGTGCCCCCAGAAAATGATGGGGTGCAAGGGCTAATACCCAGACTTTTCGCGCCACAACTGGCGGCAAAGACTGCCAGTTCAATCAGCTTGTCTGAGCAGAGAGAGCTATAGACCACGCTTACGCCGCAGTTAAAAAATTGCACGGCCCGTTCTATTCCCTGTCTTGTTTGGTCGAATGACCGCACTCCAGTAAAGTCCTCAAAGCTGTTCTTGTCGTAGCCTTTTATAGAAATGCCTACTCGAGAGTTTGGCGCCATTCTGTAGTTGTTCCAGTATCGATCTATACCAAATTGTGCAGCATTCGTGACTAACGTCGTCTGCAACCCGTTTGCCTTGCAGTACTGGTTGAATTCCAGAAGTGGTTTCCATAGTGTCGGTTCTCCACCGATAACCGTGATGTTCTTGATTCTCAGAGCTTTAATCATCGCTACAATATCTATTGCCAGCTTAAGCGAGAGTTCCTTCTCCTTGTGATAACCCGTGTCTTTCGCATAGCACCATCCGCAACGGAAATTGCATGAGCGGTTTACCGTCATCCATGCGACGCGAGGATTAACTCCACGGCTGCTCGCAGATTCCGACAAAGACATGATAATTACCCCGCTTAAAGCCTACGAGTACATCCGGGTAATATTGGACATGGGCTGACAGGTTGAATGAAAAGTTGACTCAGAAAACCGTGGTCTGTCCCCTGTCAGTCTTACTTATCTGTTTTTTGGATGGCTATTGTGGACAGGTAACGACTGTTCCTTCAAATGTGAGTGTCACTGCATTCCAACGCAGTTCACCACATCTATTAAGTGCTGGCTCATGCAGAATTAACCCTGCACTGGTACCAATCGCCCAATCGAAAGAACTTGTCTGGCATGCGCTTTCCGGCAATGTGTAACTCCCGATTGCGCTGTCGTCATCCTTGTACGTCGGAGTCATACAGTAAATTGTTGTACTGTTACTTAGATTCCGAGTAAACAGGTTCCAAACGAGCGGACGGGTGCTGAAGCCGGTCATGATTGCACCGGTGTCAACCTTCTTAATCGTGCCATCGTTGACAGCTTGTTTCCAAGCTACGTCGCCGACTGCAGTTGAGGCGGAAGACAAAGCGCTGATTGTGGTAATTTTTTCACCGATTGGATGAATCACAAACGTCGTTGCCGGCGGGTTACAGTTTCCAGTCACGTTGTCACGTACGTTCGGTGCTAGGCACTGATTGTCCACGGTCGTAGTGAATGCGGAGGTCCCATCCGGCAAAAGTTTGCCGAGAGTGTCCTTCACACCTTTCCACGTGAACTTGTCATACACTTGCGCGTACGACAGCTTCGTACCCGGCTTGAGAGTCCACGTGAAGCCCTTGCCATCAGCAGTCAGAGCAACGTCGCCAGCGATGTTTGTGCTGGTGCCAATGCCCAACTTGATATTCGCCGTAGTGATACTGGCGGGATCAAGCTTACTGGATGTTGCCACTGTGACACCCTTGAATGAATCAGGGGACACCGTCTTGTCGCCGTCGGCCGGATTGATGGAAATCACTCGCGGTGCGGGGCAATTGGCAGCGGTATCGGCAGTTGTGCCATCGGGACATCCGAATGAGGCAATGGTTGTAGCGGTCGTAGTTGTCACAGTTGTTACTGTCGCTTCTCCTCCACCGCCACCTCCGCCACCACAGGCGGACAGAAGCGCCACAATTAGGGTGGCGACCGTGAAAAGACCCGCGAATCTTGTGTTCATGTCTGTTTCCTTTTCAGTGCCGTAATCACGGTTTCCGCCCAGAAATGCCATTGGTTCCAGGCTCGAATTGGTCATGTCCACACCATAAGCATTTGGAGCAGAAGGGGCATTATTCTACATATACGAGATTTTATCTACCAAAACGACATCATGACGCTGTTAGCTTTGCCGGATGGCGAACAATCCGAAGGAAAAAGAGGCATTCAGCCGGCGCTTGCGTCAGGCGTTGGCCGCTGCGGGCGAGGATGATCGCAGTCCAACCCGCTTGCTGCGGGAGTTCAACCGCCGGCACAAGGGCGCCGACGTGTCGGTCCATTCGGCGCACAAGTGGTTGCGGGGCGAGACGATCCCGACCCAGGACAAGCTGAGGACCTTGGCTACCTGGCTGGGCGTTACTCCGGAGTGGTTGCGTTTCGGTGAGAGCGATACGACAAGCGGCTACGCGCTGAAGGAGCCGGCTTCTTCAGCCTTTACCGAAAGCGATATCGATCTGGTGCGTCAGTTCCGCCGCCTCAATACCGGTCATCGACAGGCGGTGCGGGAGATGGTGCTGTCCTTACTGCGTATCGAACGGCGGCGATAGCTCAGCGATCAAAGATTTCAGGTTCGTGGTGTTCCTGGGCTCAGGATATTTCTTCTCATAGCCAAAACAGTTCCCCTTGCAGGGTGGGTTATGCCGGGGGAGAATGGCAGGACTAACAGTGAGAGACCTACCACGCCTCTTGGATTGAACATGCCCACCATCAGTCAGTTTTTTGGAATACTCATCCACATGTACATCCGCGGCGAGCACAATCCGCCGCATTTTCACGCCCTCTACGCCGAGTATGAGGCGCAGATAGATATCCAGACGCTGGAGGTTATCGAGGGGAAGTTGCCGCGTCGGGCGTTGGTGATGGTGCTGGAATGGGCCAACGAACACCGGGCCGAATTGATGGAGGATTGGAAGCTATGCCAAGCCAAGCAATTACCGAAACCTATCCAGCCGCTGGAGTAATACCCGTTGCGCCATGGCGGCTACGGGCACTCAGCGTGCTTCCCGAATGGCAACTGGCGGTTACGTTCAACGACGGATTGACAGGTATCGTCGATATATTTGCGTTGGTCCATGGGCCGGATGCGGGTGTCTTCGAGGCATTGCGCGATCCTGCTTTCTTTGCGACAGCCTATCTCGATTGCGGGGCGGTCACGTGGCCTAATGGGGCCGACCTTGCTCCAGACGCGATGCACAAGGAAATTCGTCGCAGCGGCGTATGGCGAATTTTGGATTGACGCGCAAGAGGTCGCAACGGATTATCTGGTACCCATAGGTTGTTCTGGGGCACCAGATCAACTGCATTTACAAAACGTAGCGCGCCAGATCCTCGCTCTGCGCCAGTTCCTGGAGGCGGTTGTCGACGTAGACGGCGTCGATGACCACGGCTTCGCTGCTGTGCTTGCCGGTGTCGTAGGAAACATCTTCGAGCAGCTTTTCCATCACCGTGTACAGGCGGCGGGCGCCGATGTTTTCGGTCTTTTCATTGACCGCAAAGGCTATTTCCGCCAGGCGCCGGATGCCTTCGTCGGTGAAACTCAAGGTGACGCTTTCGGTGCCGAGCAGGGCTTGGTACTGGCGGGTCAGGCAGGCGTCGGTGCTGGTGAGAATGCGGGCGAAATCATCGACCGAGAGTGAGTCGAGTTCGACGCGAATCGGGAAGCGTCCCTGCATCTCCGGGATCAGGTCGGACGGCTTGGCGAAGTGGAAGGCCCCGCTGGCGATGAACAGAATATGGTCGGTCTTGATCATGCCGTACTTGGTGGACACCGTGGTGCCTTCGACCAGCGGCAGCAGGTCGCGCTGCACGCCCTGGCGCGAAACGTCGGCGCCCTGCATCTCCGAACGCGAGGCGATTTTGTCGATCTCGTCGAGGAACACGATGCCGTTCTGTTCGACATTCTTCAACGCCTGAAGCTTAATGTCGTCGTCGTTGATGAGCCGCGCGGCTTCTTCGTCGGTAATGACCTTGAGCGCTTCCCTGATCTTGAGTTTGCGGGTCTTGTGCTTGGCTCCGCCGATGTTCTGGAACATGCCCTGGATCTGCTGGGTCAGTTCCTCCATGCCGGGCGGCGCGAAAATTTCCATCTGTGCCGAAACGGTGGCCACTTCGATCTCGATCTCCTTGTCGTCGAGTTCGCCCTCGCGCAACTTCTTGCGAAACTTTTGCCGTGTTGCCGATTCTTCGGCTGTCGGCTGCTCATCGTGAAACCCCGGCGTCGCGGCCGAGCGCGCCGGCGTCAGCAGGCTGTCCAGCACCCGGTCCTCGGCGGCATCCTGCGCCCGATGTTGCACGGCGCGCATCGCTGCCTCGCGCCCGTCCTTGATGGCGGTTTCGGCCAGGTCCCGGATGATGGTGTCGACATCGCGGCCGACATAGCCGACCTCGGTGAACTTGGTCGCCTCGACCTTGATGAAAGGCGCGTTGGCAAGCCGCGCCAGGCGTCTTGCGATTTCGGTCTTGCCGACGCCGGTGGGGCCGATCATCAGGATGTTCTTCGGCGTGATCTCGCTGCGCAGCGGCTCCGCCACCTGCGCCCGGCGCCAGCGGTTGCGCAAGGCGATGGCGACCGCGCGCTTGGCGCGCGCCTGGCCGACGATATGCTTGTCGAGTTCGGAGACGATCTCGGCAGGGGTCATTTGGGTCATGTCAATCCAGCGTTTCAATGAGGTGGTTCTGGTTGGTATAGATGCACAGGTCGCCGGCGATGGCCAGGGACTTCTTGACGATCTCGCTTGGGCTCAGTTCGGTGTTCTCCAGCAAGCCGCGCGCTGCGGCCTGTGCATAGGGGCCGCCGCTGCCGATGGCGACGATGCCGAGTTCCGGTTCGAGCACATCGCCGTTGCCGGTGATGACCAGCGAATTATCGCGATCGGCCACCGCCAGCATGGCTTCAAGCCGGCGCAGCATGCGGTCGGTACGCCAGTCCTTGGCGAGTTCCACCGCCGAACGCAGCAGGTTGCCTTGGTGTTTTTCCAGCTTGGCCTCGAAACGTTCGAACAGCGTGAAGGCATCCGCCGTGCCGCCGGCAAATCCCGCCAGGATGCGATCGTTGTAAAGCCGGCGAATCTTGCGCGCGCTGGCCTTGATGACGATATTGCCGAGCGTCACCTGACCGTCGCCGCCAAGGGCGACTTGCTTGCCTTTGCGCACGGAGAGAATGGTGGTGCCGTGGTATTGTTCCATGAAGTGGCTTTCTGGGTATGACTCGCGTCAGATGGCGGCACAGTGCCCGATTTCAAGAGCGAATGGACCATATTGGCCATATTGTACCCATGCTGCGTTTTGCGGCCCGCAAGACAGCGCATCAGCACATTCCGTTGGCGCAAGAGGCGCGCCGGGTGTGCGCCCGATGCGCATTCGGCGCGGCAGGTTATCCGAATTTTCGGCGCTATGCTAGACTGAAAATCGCTATTTCACCGCTGACTGGAGACGTGATTATGTTGAGTAGACCCTATTTCGTTCTTGCCCTGATGACTTTGTTGCTACCCATCCAGGGGTTTTGTCAAAGCGGCGCCCAATGGTCGGGGTCGGCCGAATCCCAGTCGAAACGAACGCAGGTCGACGGCATGAAAACATATTACGAACCGGACGGCGTCAAGAAGAGCGGGAGTGTCGTGACCTTCAAGATGTATTCTTCCGCCGACCCAACGGTAAAAGAGGGGGACGACTATTCGATCAACTGCTCCACCCAGGAAATTGCCTTCAAGCAGGGAACGGCGGCATGGACTCCGCCGTTCCGCGTGCTGGCCGGGGAACAGTTGTATCCGATCGCCAAGAAACTGTGCGACTGGGGTCCGGGTTTCTGGCAAAAACTGATGGACTGAACGACTAGCCGACCAGGCAAACCAGCCCTTTCAGATACTCCCCCTCGGGAAAATCGAGCAGCACCGGGTGGTCTGCCGCCGCCGCGAGCCGCCGCACAACCCGCGCCTGCATGTGGGTGATTGCGCCGGCATCGAGCGCGGCACCGGCGACGATTTTCTGGAACAGCTCGATGCCGATACCGCCGGAACATGAAAACGTCATCAGCAGGCCGCCCGGCGCCAGCAGCTTGAAGGCATTCAGGTTGATGTCCTTGTAGGCGCGCGCGGCGCGTTCGGCGTGCGTCGGGGAAGGCGCGAACTTCGGCGGGTCGAGCACGATCAGGTCGAAGCGTTCATCGGCTGCTCGCAGTGCGCGCAATTCGTCGAAGACATCGGCTTCGCGCCATGCGGCGCGTTCGGCGGCAAGCTGCGGATTCAGCGCGAGATTGCACCGCGCGGCGTCCAGCGCCGGGCCGGAGCTGTCGAGCGAAAGCACGTGCGTCGCGCCGCCGGCCAAAGCCTGCAGGGAAAAGCCGCCGGTGTAGCAGAAGCAGTTGAGCACGCGCCGGCCGGCCGCCAGTTCGCGCGTGAGTCGCCGGTTGTCGCGCTGGTCGAGATAGAAGCCGGTCTTGTGGCCGGCCATCACATCCACTGTCATGCGTATGCCGTGTTCATCGATGAGCAGCGGCTCCGCCGTGGCGTCTCCCTGCAACCAGCCGCAGCGCGGCGCCAGCCCTTCGAGGCTGCGCAGGTCGGCGTCGGAGCGCTCGTAGCTGCGCGCGCAGCCGGTCTGTTTCAGCAGCGCGGCGGCGATCGCGCCGCGCCACTTCTCGGCGCCAGCGCTGGTGAAGGCCAGCACCAGGGTATCGCCATAGCGGTCGCAGACGACGCCCGGCAGGCCGTCGGACTCGGCATGGATCAGGCGCAGGCCCTGCTGTCCGGCCAGTTCCGGCAGGGCGGTGCGGCGCGCCAGCGCGTCCGCCACGCGGCGCTTGAAGAAGGCGTCGTCGATGCTTTCGGCGGGATCGAAACTCCACATGCGCGCCCGGATGCGCGAGTCCGGGCTCCAGGCGGCGCGGCCCAGGGAACGGCCGTCGGCGGCCACCACTTCGACCGTGTCGCCGCTGTGGGCGCGACCCGCGAGACGCTCCACGGCGCCTTCGAACAGCCAGGGGTGGCGGCGCAGTACGGAGCGTTCCCGGCCGGGTTTGAGGATCAGCTGTGCCATCGAATTCTTTCCTTAGCGTATTACCGTACCTTGATCTCGGTCCACATGCGCGACAGGACGCGGCGCAGTTGCGGATCGAAATCGCGCAGCATTTCCAGGCGGCGCAAATCCGCCGGGGCCGGGAAGATCGCCGGATTGTCGGCGATCTCCGGGCGGATGTGGGGCAGCGCCGCGGCGTTCGGGTTGCCGGCGCCGATGAGGTTGGAGACGTCGGCGGCGTTGGCGCCGTCGAGCATGAAGTCGACGAACAGGTGGGCGAGGTCGGGCCGCCGCCCGTCCTTGTGCAGTACGAAGTTGTCCACCGCCAGCACCGCGCCCTCCTGCGGCGTGGCGAAGCCGATGCTGAATGGCCGGTGCGCCGCCAAAGCGTCCTGCTGCGCCCGATACATGTCGTTGGAATAGCCGTGGGCCACCCAGATGTTGCCGATGGCCAGGTCCTTGATGTAGGTGCTGTTGGAAAAGGCCGCCCAGTAAGGCTTGGCGTGCAGCAGCAGGCGCTTGGCCTGTTCCCACTGCGTCAGCTCGTGCGACTGCACCGAATGGCCGAGGTAGCGCATGGCCGCCGCCATGAGTTCGCGCTGGCTGTTGAGCACCGTGACCTTGCCCTTGATCTTCTCCAGGTATTTCGGCTCGAAGATCAGCGCCCAGCTGTGGGTGGGCAGACCGAGCTCGCGCAGCTTGTCGACGTTGTAACCGATCAGCGTGACCGAGGTCGCATAGGGCACGGCAAAGCGGCCGTCGGGGTCGTACCAGGGGTTGCGGTATTCCGCCTGGATATTGCTCAAGTGCGGCAATCGGGCCTTGTCGAGCGGGCGCAGCGCGCCGCGCCGGATCAGCGATTCGACGGCGTTGCCGGTCGGCACCAGCAGGTCGTAGCCGACTGCGCCGGCCTCCAGTTTGGCCAGCATCTCTTCGTTGTCCGAGTAGTAATCCTGCTTGAGCGTGCAGCGGCAGTGGGTTTCGAAGCGGCCCACCGTCTCGTCGGAAATGTAGTTGTTCCAGTTGTAGAGGTAGAGTACGTCGTCGGCAAGGGCAACCGACGACAGCAGGAAAAGCGCCAAAGCTGCAAAGGCGTAGCCGGCCAGTTTGGTCATGGGCGCTTTACCCTAACCGTAGGATCGTCCCCGCATATGGCGGTGGACGCACTCGAAGTCGACCAAAATTATTGCGCTTTCCATAGCTTGGCCACGCGCGCACGGCGGATGTTGCCGTCCTTGGTGGCGAGCGGCAGATCGTGGACGCGCGCACTGGCAACGATGATGCGGTCGGCGGGATCGCCGTGGAATCCCGTCGGCAGGTTATCGAGCGCGAGAATCACGGCAATGTCCAGCGGCACCAGCGTCACGACTTCGGGCGCGGCGGCCGTTGGCAACCAATGGGTCAGCGGCACATCGATGGTCAGCCTGCCCTTCGCCGCCAGCATTTGTGCCTCCCACAGGCTGATGGCGGAAAGTGCGGGCGGCGTGCCGGCGGCGGCCATGGCGTCGAGGGCGTCGCGCTCGCGAACCGGCAGTTCCGACTGGCCCAGCAGCCACCAGAGCCAGACATGGGTGTCGAGCAGCAGTAGCGGCTTCATTCCGGCGCGGCGGTGGCGGCCTCGAAGGCATCTGCGTCGAGCACCGACTCACCGGGCGTGGCGCCCAGCCGGCCGCGCAGGCGCAGGCGCAACCAGGTCGGCGTGGCGGGCGAGGCCGCCGTGGTCGGCACCAGGCGCGCGACGACCTTGCCGCGGCGCACAAGATCGACTGCTTCTCCCGCCGTTTCGACCTGGCGGATCATGTCGAGGCAGTGCGCCTTGAATTTGGATACGCTAACGGCATGAATGGTCATTTGTTGCCTCCAATGGGTCATGTGTAACGATAGCACATCGCACCCGGTTCGTCAGGCGCGGCTCTGCCAGCGCCATCTATTCCCGTGCCTTCAGCGCATCCGGCGCGAAGCGCGCGGCCGCGACCACCACGCTCAGCGTCAGCAGCATCAGCAGCGTCGACACGGCATTCACTTCGGGCGTGACGGTCACCTTGATCATCGAATAGATCTGCAGCGGCAGCGTCACGACGCCGACGCCGGCGACGAAGAAGGTGATCACGAAGTCGTCGATCGACAGCGTGAAGGCCATCAGGAAACCCGCCGCCAGCGCCGGCAGGATCAACGGCAGGGTGATGCGGCGGAAGGTCGCCCAGGGCGTCGCGCCGAGGTCGCGCGCCGCCTCGAAAATGCTTTCGTCCATGCCGGCCAGGCGCGAGCGCACGATCACCGCGACGAAGCCGATCGAAAAAGTCACGTGGGCGATCAGGATCGAGGTGAGGCCCAGGGTCAGGTCCAGCACTTGACGGAAGAACAGCAGCAGGGACACGCCGAGCAGTATCTCCGGCATCGCCACCGGCGTGAGCGCCAGGAACGGCAGCAGGCGCGGCCGGTAGCGGTGCATGGCAATGCCGGCCATGGCGCCCAGCACCGTGGCGGTGCTGCTCGAAACCAAGGCGATGAGCAATGAATTGGCCGCCGCCCGGAGCATGTCCTCGTCATGCAGTAGGCGGTCGTACCAGCGCGTGGTGAAGCCGACCCACTCGGCGTTGAGCACCGAATCGTTGAAGGAAAACAGCACCACCACCGCCAGCGGCAGGTAGAGGAAGGCATACACGCCCAGCGAGGCCGCCCAGATCCAGGGTCGTGCCCCGCTGCCGGGCCGCCCGCGCACAGCCTCCCCTCCGGGGGACAAGGCGGGGCGAGCCAGCTGCATGGAGCCGCCTATAGGCGGCGAACCACCGTCACCCCCGCCCTCGGGGCGGGGGGTGGGGGGTGGGGGGCGTTCCACTTTCATGTCACCGCCTCCGTTCCCTTGAAGCTTTTCTTCGCCGCCAGCACGGCCAGCCCGGCGCACAGCAGCACGGCCACGGTCAGCAGCAGCGAAAGCGTGGCGCCGAACGGCCAGTCGCGGTTGTCGAGGAACTGCTCCTTGATGAGGTTGCCGATCATCAGATCGCCCGTGCCGCCGAGCAGCTCCGGTATGGCGAACATGCCCAGTACGGGGATGAACACCAGCGCCGAGCCGGAGAATATGCCCGGCAGGGAGAGCGGGAAGGTGACGCGCCAGAAACGCGTCCAGGTGCCGGCGCCGAGATCCTGGGCGGCCTCGAGCAGCGCCGGGTCGTGCTTCTCGAGATTGGTGTACAACGGCAGCACCATGAACGGCAAATGCACGTAGACCATCCCGGCCACCACCGCCACCGGCGTGTAGAGAAGATTGAGCGGCCCGAGCAGCAAGATCCAGGCATACACGCGGATCAGCAGGTTGCTGGCGAACGGCAGGATCACCAGCAGCACCAGCAGGTCGCGCCGCCGCTTGGGGCTGCGCGCGATGAGCCAGGCCAGCGGGTAGGCCAGGGCGATGCAGATCAGGGTGGTGAGCAGCGCGATGAAGAACGACTTGACGAAAATTTCGAGATAGATGGTGTCACCGAAGAAGAAACGATAGCTGTCCAGCGTCAGCGCATGGGTGAAGGCACCGCCGACGAACAGCGGCGCCAGTCCGCCGAACTCGCCCGGCTCGCGCAGCGACGCCGCCACCACGATCAACGCCGGCAGCAGGAAGAACACCACCAGGAACAGCGACGGCGGCAGCGTGACGGCCCAGCGCGCCAAGTTTCCCGGATTGAGTTTCCTAATCACGCAGGAATATCCCCGCATCGTGGCGCCAGCACACCGTCACCGCATCGCCGACTTCGTGGAACTTGGCGCGGCCCGGCGCGGCATTCGGCATCAGCGCCTCGATGAGAAAGCCGTTGGCCAGCGCCACCTTGTAGTGGGTGACATCGCCGAGATAGAGCAATTCCTTCACGCGGCCGTCGAAGCGGTTCTTGAGATCGGCGGATTCCTTGCGGCCATAGACGCGGATCAGCTCCGGCCGCAAGGCGAAGCAGCCGCGCTCGCCGGGCTGGAGCGGGCGCGCGTCGGCGGCGGCGATCTCGCCCAGGCCGGCCGCCGTGAGGGTCAGCAGCACCTTGCTGGCAGCCGCGACTTCCACCTCGATGAGATTGATCTTGCCGATGAAGTCGGCGACGAAGCGGTTGGCCGGCAAGCCGTAGAGCTTGTCGGGTTCGTCGAGCTGCTCAATGCGGCCGCGGTTCATCACCGCAATGCGGTGCGACAGCGCCAGCGCCTCCTGCTGCGAATGGGTGACGAAGACGAAAGTGATGCCGACCTCGCGCTGCAGGGCGATCAGCTCGCTTTGCATCTCCACCCGGAGCTTGGCGTCGAGCGCCCCGAGCGGTTCGTCGAGCAGCAGCAGGCGCGGCCGGTTGACCAGGCCGCGGGCCAGCGCGACGCGCTGCTTCTGGCCGCCGGACAGCTCGTGCGGATAGCTGCCGCCCTTGTCCTCCAGATGCACCAGCGCCAGCGTTTCGGCGACGCGGCGGGCGATCTCGTCGCGGCTCTTGCCGGCCATTTCGAGCGGGAAGGCGATGTTGCCGGCCACCGTCATGTGCGGGAACAGTGCGTAGCTCTGGAACACCGTATGCACCGGCCGCCGCTCGGGCGGAATGCCGGTCAGCGGCCGGCCGTCGAGCAGCATGACGCCGGCATCGGGATCGTCGAAGCCGGCGATCATGCGCAAGATGGTGGTCTTGCCGCAGCC
The DNA here is from genome assembly GCA_041674385.1 of Sterolibacterium sp. Lineage (GTDB taxonomy): Bacteria > Pseudomonadota > Gammaproteobacteria > Burkholderiales > Rhodocyclaceae > JACRAR01. The sequence goes on along the minus strand of JBAYVU010000042.1, from coordinate 9,562 downwards.
CGACGGCCCGAGCAGCGTGAAGAACTCGCCCGCCTCGATGCTGAAGCTCACGTCGTCGACGGCCTTGAAGTCGCCGAAGCGGCGGGTGACGTTGCGGATTTCGAGCAGGGCCATGGGTGTCAGTCGGGCATTGTCGGCGCTATGGTCGCATGGGCGGCAAGCTGCGGCAAGTGCACGAGCGCCACTTGTCGGGAGCCGCGAATCTCCGGGAAATACCATGTCGAAGAGACACTTGGCTTCGCTCCATGCGCTTCTTCGCGCAGGTGACGAGCTTTGGTAAGTGTCTTGTGATCGGCCAAGACCGTCATTGGTCAAGGGCAGGAAAGAGAACTTCTTCGAAACCCGCGTCACCGAATACCAGATGGTCGGGGCGTGCCGTGCGACAGATAATGCTGGAATTTCGACGCGTAATTTCTCATCCAAGCAAAAGCCTCGCAGACGCTAGGCTTTTGCCGATGAGTTACAGATTCATGGCAGTAGCGGCAGTCCCAGTTCCTTAAGAAACCCGTTGTGTTTGTCTTTTGCCTTCGCGATTGCCTTCTCGATTTTTACCAATTGCCGGTGAACCGCCTTCAAATCTATTTCTTCCTCTATTTGTGCCGTACTGATGTAACGCGAGATGTTGAGGTTGAACCCTTCTTTCTCGATGCGCTCCATCGGCACCCGCATGGAATAGCGATCTTCCTCGGTGCGGTGCTGGTAGGTCTCGACGATCTTCTTGATGTGCTCTGGCAACAAGCGGTTCTGGCGCTTACCTTTTTCGAAGTGCTCGGCCGCGTTGATGAACAGCACGTCGTCCGGCTTCTTGCACTTCTTCAACACCAGAACGCACACCGGGATACCCGTGGAGAAAAACAGATTGGCGGGCAGACCAATCACCGTGTCGATATTGCCATCCTTCAACAATTTGGTGCGGATGCGCTCTTCCGCACCACCACGGAACAGCACCCCATGGGGCAGAATGATGGCCATCGTGCCTTCCGGGGCGAGGAAATGAAAACCGTGCAACAAGAAGGCAAAATCAGCCGCTGATTTTGGTGCCAGCCCGCCGTATCCCTTGAATCGAAAATCGTCGGTCATTGCTTCGCTGGGCTCCCAACGCAAACTGAAAGGCGGGTTGGCCACAACGGCATCGAACTTCAGCTTCTTGGCCGGATTGGGCTCGCGCAGATCATCCCACTCGTTGAACAGCGTGTCACCGTGATAGATTTCAAACTCCGAATCCTTCACCCCGTGCAGCAGCATGTTCATACGCGCCAGGTTGTAGGTCGTGATGTTTTTTTCCTGCCCGTAAATCTTGCCGATGCCGTGCGGGCCCATTTTCTTCCGTACGTTCAGGAGCAGCGAGCCCGACCCACAGGCAAAGTCCAGCACCTTATCCAGTCGTTGCTTAGGGCCGGTGCTGGGGTCTTGTCCGTCCAGCGTCACGATCTCGGACAATATCTGTGAAATCGGCTGGGGCGTGTAAAATTCGCCCGCCTTCTTGCCCGAGCCTGCTGCGAACTGACCGATCAGATATTCATAGGCATCGCCCAGCACATCGCTGTTGGTCGAAAACTTGGCCAGGCCATCGGCGATTTTGCCGACGATGGTGCACAGCTTGGCGTTGCGGTCTTCGTATTTCTTGCCCAGCTTTTCCGAGTTGAGATTGATCTCCGAAAACAGGCCCGCAAATGTGCTTCCGAACGACTCGTTCTCGATGTACTTGAAGCCTTTGTTTAACTCCTTGAGCAAATCGCCGTGCTGTGTACGCGCCATCTCGGCGAAGCTGCGCCACAGATATTTTGGCGCAATCACATAGTGCGCCTTGCGGCGCATCTGCGCTTCAAACTCCGGCACATCGGCCTTGTTCTGTTTGTACCAAACAGCTAACGGGGTACGCCGGTCGTCTTCCTCCAACTTGGGGTAGTCGCTGCCCAGTTCCTTCCGGGCGGCAGCCTCGTAGTTGTCGGAGAGGTAGCGCAAGAACAGGAAGGACAGCATGTAGTCGCGGAAGTCGTCCGCGTTCATGGCCCCGCGCAAATCGTCGGCGATGCCCCACAGAATATCGCCTAGCTTTTTCTGGTCTTGTTCGGTCATTCGTTGTTGTCCTTATCTTCGGCCCGCGCTTCGAGGGCCTGGCGGTCACGCTCAAATTCCTGGCGCAGTTCCTCCTCGCTAGGCAACACCAGGCGATATTTGCTGGCAAACAGTTGCTCGCTCTCGTGCAGCACCGAGTAGCGCACCACCGAGTGGTCCTTACTGCCGCAAAGCAGGATGCCCACCGTCGGATTGTCGTTATTGCCCCGGCGCAGGTCGTCATACAGGCGTACGTACATGTCCATCTGCCCGATGTCCTGGTGTGTGAGATGCCCGGATTTCAGGTCGATCAGCACGAAGCACTTGAGCAGGTAGTTGTAGAACACCAGATCGATGAAGAAGTCCTGCGTCTCGGTGCTGATGCGCTGCTGGCGGCCCACAAAGGCAAAGCCCTTGCCTAGCTCCAGCAAAAACTGCTGGAGCTTGTCCATCAGCGCGCGCTCCAGTTCCGACTCCAACAGCCGCCCTGTGTCGGGTAGCCCCAGAAACTCCAGCATCACCGGGTCGCGCACAAAGTCGCGCGGGCTGGCGCTCAGGGTCGGGACGGCCTGCACGCTGGCCTGGGTTTGGGCCATCAAAGCGTTCTTGTCGTGACTGGAAAGCAGGCGCTCGTAATACAGCGTGCCCAAGTGCCGTTCCAACACCCGCGTACTCCAGTTGTGCGCGGCCGCTTCCTGCATGTACCAGTTGCGCGCCTCGGGCGCATCCACCCGCAGCAACAGGCGGTAGTGCGTCCAGCTCAATTCGCGACGCAGTGCGTCGCATTTTGGAAAGGCCAGAAAAAATCCCCGCATGTGTCGCAGATTCGTGGCGTCAAAGCCCTTGCCGAATTCCCGCGACAAGGTCTGACCCAACTGCGGCAGCAAGCGTTTGCCATAAGCCGCCCGGGTCTGGCCATCCTGCTCGAACTCCACGATGTGCCGGCCGATCTGCCAATAAGTTTGCACCTGCACCACGTCCACATGGCGCAGCACCTGCTGGCGTACCTGCACGATCAGGCCGCGCAAGGCATCCAGCAAGGGCGGCAATGCGGTGTTAGCAGGGGCGTCGGGGGTTGTTGAATCGGTCATGGCTGTGGGGGACGGCTGATTGAGGTGCCAGCGCAGGCAAGGCAAACGCATAGCGCGCCAGGAAACTGCGGCGATTTTATCGCTTTTGCATCTGTGTACCTATAGGGTTCCTACGTCGAATCTGATCGTGAATCGTATGATGGATTCTCGGTCCTGCCGGAGCTGGCTATTTCTTTGCTGGTATGGCTTCGGCGTTGTCGGCGAAGGTTTGGCGACGCAAGCTGTCGCCAGGATATACACCATGAAAAAGCAACACATGGTGACAGAATTTCATGGTAAATAACCGTGTCACGAATGGTGGTGCGGGTGTTCCACCACATGATGGGTTTCCGCCGCCGCGTGATGATGCAGGAAGGCATGCTCGGGCTCATGCGGCAGCGGCCCGCCGATCCTCTGCGGCAGCAACGAGCCGGCCAGCATGCCGAGAAAGCTGGCGATGAGGCCGGCGAACTGGGCCGGCACCAGAGGGTCTTCCGGCCCGAACATCAACAGCGCCAGCCACACCGCCACACCGCAGAAGATCGCCGCCAGCGCACCCTGGTTGGTGGCGCGCTTCCAGAACAGGCCGAACAGCAGTGGCACGAAGGCCGACACCAGGGTGATCTGGTAGGCGTTCTCGACCATCTTGAAGATGCTGGCCTTGGAATTGATTGCGTAGATGGTCACCAGCAGCGTGAAGATCAAGGTCACGCTGCGCATCGCCAGCAGCAGCTTGTGGTCGGTCATCTTCCCCAGCATCGGCCGCAGGATGTTTTCGGTGAAGGTCACCGAAGGCGCCAGCAGCGTCGCCGAGGCGCAGCTCTTGATGGCCGACAGCAGGGCGCCGAAGAACATCACCTGGGCGAACAGCGGCGCGTGCTCCAGCACTAGGCGCGGTAGGATCAACTGCGGGTCGGTGTCGATCATTTCGGCGACCATTCGCGGATCGATCAGCGTCGCCGAATAGGCCAGGAACATCGGCACGAAGGCGAACAGAAAATACAGGCAGCCGCCCAGCACCGAGGCCCATACCGCGATCTTGATGGTCTTCGACGACTGCACGCGCTGGAACACGTCCTGTTGCGGCACCGAGCCGAACATCATGGTGACCCAGGCGGCGGCGAACGCCAGGATTTCCTTGAGGTCGAGCGCCGGCCAGAATTCGAACTTGCCGGCCTGGCGGGCATGCTCGATGACCACGCCGACGCCGCCGACCATGTCGCTGACCGAGCCGCCGATGTACAGCATGCCGATGACGATGATGACCATCTGGATCAGGTCGGTCACGGCCACCGCCCACATGCCGCCAAAAAAAGTGTAAATCAGGATGGTGATCGAGCCGATCCACATGCCGGTGATCTTTTCGATCTCGCCGGCCGAGACGACGTTGAACACCAGTCCCAGCGCGGTGATCTGCGCGCCGACCCAGCCCAGGTAGGAGACCACGATGGCGATCGTGGTCAGCACTTCGACGCCGCGGCCGAAACGGCGCTTGTAGAAATCGCCGATGGTCAAGAGGTTCATGCGATACAGCGGTGCGGCGAAGACCAATCCGACCAGGATCAGGCACATCGACGAGCCGAAGGGGTCGGCAACGACACCCTTCATCCCATCCTTGAGGAAGGTGGCCGGAATGCCCAGCACGGTTTCCGAACCGAACCAAGTGGCGAACACCGTCGCGGTGACCATGTAGAACGGCAGATGGCGGCCGGCGATGGCGAAGTCCTTGGTGTTATGCACGCGGGTGGCGGCATACAGGCCGATGGCGACCGAAATGATCCAGTAGATGATGACGAACCAGAGCAGCATGGGAATCTCGATGAGCGGCGTGCCCGGATTATAGCCGCAGCAGCAAAACGCCCAGCAGGCCTGCCAGCAGCAGCAGGCCGATCGTCAGCAAACGCCGCTGGTGCGCCTGTTCGAACTGGATCAGCGCCAACTGGGCGCGCAGTTCGCCCTCGCTGTCGAGTTGCAGCGCCTTGTGCGCAAGACGCGGCAGCGCCGGCAGGATTTTTGCCCACTGCGGCGCTTCGCGCTTGAGGTTGCCGATCAGTCCGCGCCAGCCCAACTGTTCGCTCATCCAGCGTTCGAGGAAAGGCTTGGCCGTGCGCCACAGGTCGAGGTTGGGATCGAGCTGGCGCCCCAAACCTTCGATGTTGAGCAGGGTCTTCTGCAGCAACACGAGTTGCGGCTGGATTTCCACGTTGAAGCGCCTGGAGGTCTGGAACAGGCGCAGCAGCACGCGGCCGAAGGAGATGTCCTTGAGCGGCCGGTCGAAGAAAGGCTCGCACACCGCGCGGATCGAGGCCTCGAACTCGTCGATGCGCGTGTCGGCCGGTGCCCAGCCGGATTCGACATGGGTCTCGGCGACGCGCTTGTAGTCGCGGTTGAAGAAGGCCAGGAAATTGTGCGCCAAGTAGTTCTTGTCGATGTCGGTGAGCGTGCCGACGATGCCGAAATCCAGCGCGACATACTGCCCGGCCGGGGTGACGAAGATATTGCCCGGATGCATGTCGGCGTGAAAGAAACCGTCGCGGAACACCTGCGTGAAAAAAATCTCCACGCCACTCCTCGACAAGGCCGCCAGGTCGACACCCTGTTCGCGCAGTGCGTCGATCTGGCCGATCGGCGTACCGTGCATGCGCTGCATCACCATCACCGTGTGGTCGCACCAGTCCCAATACACCTCGGGCACCAGCAGCAGTGGGGAATCCTTGAAATTGCGGTGCAGCAGCGAGCAATTGGCCGCCTCGCGCATCAGGTCGAGTTCGTCGTGCAGGTATTTCTCGAACTCCGCCACCACCTCCAGCGGCTTGAGGCGGCGGCCGTCCGGCCAGAGCTTTTCCAGCAGGCCGGCGGCTACCCGCAACAAGCCGATGTCATGCGTGATGACGGGGATGATGCCCGGCCGCAGGATTTTCACCGCGACTTCGTGACCGCCATCTTCGTCGCGCAAGGTGGCGAAATGTACCTGGGCGACCGAGGCGGAGGCCACCGGTTCGCGGGTGAACGAGGCGAACACCTCATCGACCGGCTTGCCGTACACCCTTTCCAATTCGGCGATGGCCAGTTCGGAGGAAAAGGGTGGCACCTGATCCTGCAACTTGGCGAGTTCGTCGGCGATATCCTGCGGCAGCAGGTCGCGCCGCGTCGACAGAATCTGTCCAAACTTGACGAAGATCGGTCCCAGCGCTTCCAGCGCCTGGCGCAGCCGGACTGCGCGCGGTTCTTGCAACTGCCCGCCGAACACGCGCCAAAACTGAAGTGCGGCGGCCACATGCATGAGCCTCCCGGAGGGCTCATGCTCCAGGATCATCTGATCGAGGCCGTAGCGGCTGGCAACCCGGACGATCTTGATAAGGCGCAGAAGACGCATGAATTAACGGGTCGCCCCAATACATGCCAAACAGCTATTGCCGGGCACGATCGATGGTTGCGCGGCATGGTTCGGGCGGAGGCGGGCACGACAAGGCATGGAGACAGGGTTAGGATTGCTGGGTGGCCGAAGTGTAACGTAAAACCCGCTTGGATAAGCGCTTGACCGTGCGTCGCGGCAAGCGCAAAACCCGCGCCGGCGCTATTTGTCGCGTTGCGAAGCGTCCTCGGTAAGTTTGGGATATTCGTTGCGCAGCGTCTCGCCGCCTTGGCGCAAGGCATGACACTGGCCGACGAAGGCCAGCGTACCCTTGTCCGACCATTGCCGGGGGTTCTTGGAAAGCGCCGATTGACGCTTGACCCGGTCGGGCCATGAGGCCTGAATATAGGTATTGGCCAGTACGCCGATAAGGTCGTTGAGGTGGGTACAGCCCAGTGGACCGCCTAGCAGCTTGCGTACCTGTTGCCTGAATCCGGCTTCGATGCGCAAGCCGGTCAGTTGCCGGTAGGACGCGTCGGTTCCCCCGCAGTCGGGCCAGGGAGCGGTCGAGGTTTTGGCTTGCGCATCTCGTATGGTGTAATCGTTGTCGACCAGCAGCGTCAGCGACATCAGGTGGATGGTTGCGCCAGCCGGCACCGGCGGGCGGGTGCGAAAGGCAACTTCCTGGGCTTTTTCATCGCAGATACTGCCTTCGATTTCCCATAAGCCATCCCGGCGGCGGTATGCCTTGCAGGTGATTTGTCGGGTATGCGCGAGTTCGCGGCCGAGGTTGTCCGAATCCATTACTGAGTATTCCTTTTTCCGGGGGTTCTGGCATATATGCGGGGCTATATCGCCGCCAGTGTGGGCGAAATATAATGATTGGATGATATCTCGTTTTTATTCTCCCGTCCCACTCCAGCCCGGCCGTTCGGTGAGCTTGCCGCCGGAGGCGGCGCATCATGCATTGCGCGTATTGCGTTTGCGCAACGGCGACGAACTGGTGGTGTTCGACGGGTTGGGCGGCGAATACCCGGCAAAGGTGGTAGAGACCATGCCCACGCTGCGTCTGGCGCTAGGGGATTGGCGCGAGGTCGAACGCGAGGCGCCGCTGCCTGTGAGACTGGTGCAGGCCTTGCCCTCCGGCGACAAGATGGACTGGGTGGTGCAAAAGGCGGTGGAACTCGGTGTACAGGCGATTCAACCGGTGCAGTCCAAGCGCAGCGTGGTGCGCCTGAGCGGAGAACGGGCGGAGAAACGTCGCGCCCATTGGCAACAGGTCGTGGTTGCGGCTTGCGAACAATGCGGCCGCAATCGGCTGCCGGCAATCGAAGCCGTTCTTGATCTACCGCATTATCTGGCGCAGCCGCCGGACGAAAATGAGCTGCGGTTGCTGCTATCGCCGCAGCAAGGCGTATGCTTGTCGGATATTCGGCAACCGGTGGGCGGATTGACGCTGCTGATCGGGCCGGAAGGCGGCTTCGAGCCGGACGAGGAAGCCGCGGTTCGTTCGGTGGGTTTCCAGGCGGTGACGCTTGGGCCGCGGGTGTTGCGTGCGGAAACCGCCGGGCTGGCGGCGATGGCGGCGGTATCGGCAATGTGGGGAGACTTTTGAGTACCATCCCCCCAACCCCATTCCCGAGGAAGGGGGTGACGGGGGTTCGCGGGCTGTGCCCGCTCCGGGTTCACGTTGCCCCGCCTTGTCCCCCGAAGGGGAGGCTTCGCGCGGGCGGCCCGGCGGCGGGATTTGAAGGGGATCGCCATGTTTGAATCTTCGGAAATCGGTCACAAGATTGACAAGGAAACCTATCGCAAGGCAGTCCCGGAACTGCGCGCGGCCTTGCAGGATGCCCAATACGATCTCAAGGAAAACGGCAAGATTCCGGTGATCGTGCTGGTCAGTGGTCAAGACGGCGCCGGCAAGGGCGAGACCATCAACATCCTGTACGAGTGGATGGACCCGCGCTTCATCTCGACCCTGGCATTTGCCGCGCCCACCGACGAGGAGCTCTCGCGTCCCTTCATGTGGCGCTACTGGCGCGCCTTGCCGCCCAAGGGGCGGGTCGGCGTGTTCGCCGGCTCGTGGTATTCGAGCCCGATTCACGACCGCCTCGACGGCGGCATGACCAAGGCGGGGATGGACGCGCGCATCGACCAGATCAACCGCTTCGAGGCCATGCTGGTCAATGAGGGGGCGCTGGTGCTCAAGTTCTGGTTCCACCTCACCAAGGAAGGCCAGAAGCGCCGTCTCAAGATGCTGGAGAAAGACCCCAAGACCGCCTGGCGTGTCACCAAGTGGAACTGGGATCGGCTCAAGACCTACGACAAGCTGCAGGACGTGGTCGGCCATGTGTTGCGCCTGACCAACACGCCATGGGCACCCTGGATCATCATCGAGGGTGAAGACGATCGGTATCGCTCGCTGACCACCGGGAAGATTTTGCTTGACGCGATTCGCCAACGCCTGGCCAACGCCGACAAGCTGACCACCCCGGTGGCGCCGCCGGCGCGCGTCAATATCGACGGCCGCGACGTGCTCTCCGAGCTCAAGCTGAACCGCAAGCCCATCGCCAAGGACGACTTCGAAACGCAACTGGCCAAATGGCAGGGCAAGCTTTCCGAAATGGTGCGCGACCCGCGCTTCAAGAGCCGCTCGCTGATCTGCGCTTTCGAAGGCTCGGATGCCGCCGGCAAGGGCGGCAGCATCCGCCGCATCACCGCGGCACTCGATGCGCGTGACTACCAGATTGTCCCGGTGGCTGCGCCGACCGAGGAAGAACGCGCCCAGCCCTACCTGTGGCGATTCTGGCGGCATATCCCGCGCAAGGGCCGCATCGCGATTTTCGACCGTACCTGGTACGGCCGGGTGCTGGTCGAACGCGTCGAGGGCTTCTGCGCCGAAGCCGACTGGCTGCGCGCCTATTCCGAGATCAACGACTTCGAGCACGACCTGTCGGATGCCGGTGTCATCGTCGTCAAGTTCTGGCTGCAGATCAGCAAGGAAGAGCAGCTCAAGCGCTTCAAGGAACGCGAGAAAATCCAGTTCAAGCGCTTCAAGATCACCGAAGAGGATTGGCGC
>JBAYVU010000041.1:0-28814 GCA_041674385.1 Sterolibacterium sp. | reverse complement strand
TGAGACGAAAAAGGAAAGCTTGCGCTTTCCCTTGATATTTGGAGCGGCAGAAGAGTCTCGAACTCTCGACCTATACCTTGGCAAGGTATCGCTCTACCAACTGAGCTACTGCCGCAAGACAGGCGCGAATTATAGCGACTCCATAGCCAGTGTCAACGTTCGGCCACCTCACTTGGTCCGCAAGGATATCTCCGGCCATGCTTTTTTCAGGTAGTACGCCATCGACCACAAAGTCAGCATCGCAGCAACCAGAATCAACCAGTTGCCAAGCCGCTGCACGCTGAAACCAAAGAGGTCGTCATGGAAAAGCAGCATAGGGATGGCGATCATCTGTGCTGTCGTTTTGACCTTGCCGATAAATGAAACAGCGATATTTTTTGCCGCCCCGATCTTTGCCATCCATTCACGCAACGCCGAGATCGCAATTTCACGGCCAATGATGACAAAGGCAATAATGGCGTCGGCCCGTTCCATCTGGACCAGAACGAGCAGCGCCGCAGCCACCATCAATTTGTCCGCAACAGGGTCGAGGAAGGCGCCGAATGCCGAGGTCTGCCCCAGCTTGCGGGCCAGCCAGCCATCAAGCCAGTCGGTAATGGAGGCGACGACAAAAATTGCCGTTGCTGCGATGTTCTGCTCCTGCAACGACAAACAACTCGGCCCAGCGTAGAAGACGCCGACGAAGAGCGGTATCAGCAGGATGCGGGCCCAGGTGAGCAAGTTGGGAATATTGAGAGGCATGTCTAAGTTTAATGCTATTTCAATGAAATTTCCGGTGAATATCCTCTGCCAATGCCCGACTGATGCCTGCGACACGGCAAAGGTCCTCAATCGTAGCGGCAGCAACCCCTTGCAGGCCGCCAAAATGGGCCAGCAGTTTGCGACGCCGCACGGGGCCAATGCCTGGAATCTCTTCCAGCTTCGAACCGCTGCGCGCCTGTGCCCGTCGCGCGCGGTGGCCCATGATGGCAAAGCGATGCGCTTCGTCCCGCACTTGTTGAATCAGGTGCAATGCCGGGTGATTGGCGGGCAATTTTACCGGTTCTATGCCCTTGCCGAGGATTAATGTTTCCAGCCCTGAACGACGCCCCTCCCCCTTGGCAACGCCTACCGTGGCGAGATGTTCCAGTCCGAGTTCGACAAGCACCTCATGCGCTACGCCAAGCTGTCCCATACCCCCATCGATGAGGATCAGGCTGGGGGCAACCGCTTCTCCTGCGGCAAGCTTCTCATAGCGCCGGGTCAAGGCCTGGCGCATGGCGGCGTAGTCGTCTCCAGGCCGGATCCCGGCAATATTGAAGCGGCGATATTCGTTTTTCTTCATCATGCCTTCGACACATACCACGCACGAAGCGACGGTACCCTCTCCCTGCGTATGGCTGATGTCGAAGCACTCGATGCGCGTGGGCAACTCGGCGAAACCAAGCGACTCACGCAATGCTTCGAGCCGCTCTTGCGCGCTGGAAGCGACATGACGACGCGATTCGATGGCGAGCCGCGCATTGTTTTCCGCCATGCTCAGCCAGGCCCGTTCCATCTCATTCTTGGGCGGGCCGGCAACGGCTGTTTTTCCCACTGCTTCGAACACCGCGCTGCATGCCTCGGCAACATCCTGGTTGAGAATCAACCGTCCCGGCAGGGGGTGTTCCAGATAATGTTGCTCTATGAAAGCGAGCAATCCCTGCGCCGGATCGCATTCCTCGGCAGCGCGCGGGAAATGAGCCCGGTCGCCAAGGTGCAGGCCGCCACGCACCATGGCAAGGTTGACGCAGATGCCGTCCGCGTCCGCCACTGCGGCAAGAATATCGGCATCCTCTTCTCCCGTACTGCTGACATACTGGCGATGCAGCACAGCCTGCAAAGCGCGGACCTGGTCGCGCAACGCCGCGGCTTCTTCGAAGTCAAGCTTGTCCGCAGCCGCTTGCATGGCGACGGACAAACCTTCGATCACCTCGCTGTGACGACCGCGCAGGAACAACTCGGCCAGACGCACATCGGCGGCATATTCGTCTGCCGTGATCAAGCCGACACAGGGTGCTTTGCAGCGCTTGATCTGGTGCAGCAGGCAGGGGCGCGAGCGATGGGCAAAGACGGCATTCTCGCAGGTACGCAGTTGAAAGGTTTTCTGCAGCAACTGAATGCTCTCGCGCACCGCGAGGCTGTTGGGATAAGGACCGAAGTAGCGCGACTTCTTGTCGAATCCTCCGCGATGGAAGGCCAGGCACGGAAACTCATCCCCACTCAGCATGATGTAGGGATAAGACTTATCGTCGCGGAAAAGGATGTTGTATTTCGGTGCCAGCCGCTTGATCAGGGTGTTCTCAAGAATCAACGCCTCGGCTTCGGAACGCGTTGCGGTAATCTCTACCCGCGCCACCTGCTTCAACATCAAGGCAATGCGCGGACTCTGGGCGGTCTTCTGGAAGTAGGAAGTGACACGTTTCTTGAGATTCTTGGATTTGCCGACATAGAGCACCTCGCCGTCGGCGTCATGCATGCGGTAGACGCCCGGTTCGTCCGGCAGCGTCGCCAGCATCGCCTTGGCATCGAAGGGTTTAAGCAAGTCTTTCAAGCTCGGCACGCACCGTGGTAAAGACCGCTGCGAAACTCTCCTGCGTCAAGCGCCGGGTCTGCGTGTTGTAACGGCTACAGTGGTAACTGTCGATCAACACGCGTTCCCCCCTGCCCTGCTCCGGCAATGCGTGGCGAGCGCCGTGGCTGAAGAGAAAGTTTTTCAACTTCAAGTCCAGTGCCATCAACACGGCCTTGTGGGCAACACCCCCGAGCGCCAGGATCACCCGTGCCTCGGACGAACGATCCAGTTCATCGGCCAGATAAGGATTGCAGGTGCGAATTTCCGCAGGCGCGGGTTTATTCTCTGGTGGCAGACACTTGACGGCATTGGTAATGCGACAATCGATCAGTTTCAGTTCGTCGTCGGATGCCAATGATTCCGCACGGCTGGCAAAACCAAATTCATGTAGCGTCCGGTACAACAGAATGCCCGCATGATCGCCGGTAAACGGCCGGCCAGTACGGTTCGCGCCGTGCATGCCAGGCGCCAGGCCGACAATCAGCAGGCGCGCCCGGGAATCGCCGAAGGGAGCTACCGGCCGGGCATGGTAAGCAGGATATTGTTGCCGCACGCATGCCAAGAATCCGGCCAGGCGAGGACAAGCGGTGCAGGAAAGCAGTACTTCGCAGCTGGTTGGTGATCGCATGGATAAACTGGTGCCTGGAGTCGAGTTAAGGGTAGGATTCTGACTTTAACCACCGAGCCTTGTCCAGCGATGCGCGGGAAAAAATGGGATATCTTCTGTCGAGTCGTCGATAATTTCGGCGACATCGGCATCTGCTGGAGACTGGCCCGGCAACTGGCAGCCGAGCACGGCTTGGAGGTACGCCTGTGGGTGGATGATCTCGCCAGCTTTCACTGCCTTTGTCCGGACATCGACCCCGACCCCATCCTCGCCATGCAGATGCTGCATGGCGTTGTGGTCAGACGCTGGGATACGCCGTTCCGAATCGCCGCGGGAGCCGAAAAAAGCATTCTGCCTGATGTGGTCGTAGAAGCCTTTGCCTGCGAATTGCCGGAAGCCTATCTCGCTGCTATGGCATCCCGCCAGGAGAAACCCGCATGGATCAATCTTGAATATCTGAGCGCCGAACACTGGGTCGGCAGCTGTCACGGACTCGCATCCCCGCATCCCCGTTTGCCCTTGACCAAACACTTCTTTTTCCCCGGCTTCGTCTCAGGAAGCGGAGGACTGCTGCGCGAAACGGCTCTGCTTCGGCAACGCGCCGCCTGGCAGGCCGATGCCGTGGCCACCTGGCAGCAACTTGGCCTGCCGTCACTCAGCCCGGAGGAAACCGCCGTATCGTTGTTCTGTTACGACAACCCGGCCTTGCCGGACCTTCTGAATTCCTGGATCGCGGGCCGCTCCCCGATGCGCTGCCTGATCCCGGAAGGCCTGGCGCTGGCGCAAGCTGTCAACTGCCTACAGACTGCTCCCCTGCACGCCGGGGAACGGCTTCGGCAAGGCAACCTGACCGTATATGCGCTCCCCTTCTCCAGCCAGGAAAACTACGATCGCCTGCTCTGGTCGTGCGACTTCAACTTTGTCCGCGGCGAGGATTCCTTCGTACGCGCCCAATGGGCAGCCCGGCCATTCGTCTGGCACATCTATCCGCAGGAAGACGCCGCCCATCACGCCAAGCTCGATGCATTTCTTGCGCTGTATTGCGCAGGCCTGCCGCAACCTACCGCCGAGGCCTGCCGCAACTTCTGGCATGCCTGGAATCGGGTGGGCAAAGACAACGCAGCCAAGGCTTGGGCGGATTATTGGCAACACCGCGCGGAATTATCTGCACATGCCAAGAAATGGGCGGCACAGCTCGCCGAACCCGTAGATATTGCCAGCCGACTGGTTGATTTTTGCGAAAATTTGCTATAATGGTCGATTAGTTTTTTAGTGCAGGATGCATCATGAAAACCGCTCAAGAACTCCGTGTAGGCAATGTCATCATGATCGGCAACGAGCCGATGGTGATGCTCAAGGCCGAGTACAACAAATCCGGCCGCAACTCCGCCGTGGTCAAGATGAAAATGAAGAACCTGCTCACCGGTTCTGGCACAGAATCCGTATACAAAGCCGACGACAAGTTCGAGTTGGTGGTGCTTGATCGCAAGGAAGTGACTTATTCCTACTTCGCCGACCCCTCCTACGTCTTCATGGATGCCGAGTACAACCAGTACGAGGTGGACAGCGAGAACATGGGCGATGCCATCAATTATCTCGAGGATGGCATGGCCTGCGAGGTGGTTTTCTACAACGGCAAGGCGATTTCGACGGAGCTGCCGAACTCGGTAATCCGCGAAGTGATCTATACCGAACCGGCCGTCAAAGGCGACACTTCCGGCAAAGTGATGAAACCGGCCAAAATCAGCACCGGTTTTGAGCTGCCTGTTCCGCTGTTTGTGAGTATCGGCGACAAGATCGAAATCGACACCCGCACTGCCGAATACCGTAACCGCGTGAAGTAAGTCATCCGCGCCCTGCCCTGCTTCGCAGGGCGGCGGTGATCAGCGCTCGGCCAACGTAACGATGCTGCGCAACCCGGCTTGATACAAAGCATCAGCCTGTAGCGTCTGCCTGTCCTTTGCCGGTTTCTGCGGCAGGAGCCGTTGCGTCCGGGCTGCCCGGATCGGATCCGGCGTCGGCCGCCAGCAGGCCAATAGTTCTTCCACAGCGTCAGGCGCATTGCACACCAGCAGCATGTCGCAGCCTGCCGTCCAGGCTGCCTCTGCCCGTTCGACTATGCCGCCGGCGACGCTGGCGCCCTGCATCGACAAATCGTCGCTGAATATCACGCCGTCGAATTTGAACTCCTCGCGCAGCTTTTTCAGCCAGAGCGAAGAGAAGCCGGCCGGACGCGCATCGATACGGGGATAGATCACATGCGCCGGCATGACGGCGTCAAGCATCAGGCGGCGATAGGGCAGCAAGTCGTCGGCCATCTCGGCGAGGCTGCGCTCATCGACCGGGATGGCCACATGCGAATCGGCAGCGACATAGCCATGGCCGGGAAAATGTTTGCCGCAGACCGCCATGCCGGCCAGGCGCAATCCCTCGCACAGCGCTCCGGCCAGTTCCGCGACGATTGCCGGATCGCGGTGAAACGCCCGGTCACCGACGACCCCGCTGCTCCCATAGTCGAGATCGAGTACCGGCGTGAAAGACAGATCGACCCCCTCCGCACGCAACTCCGCCGCCTGCACAAACCCGATACTGCGCGCGGCTGTCAGCGCTGCCGAAGGCTCTTGTTCCCAGAGATCGCCCAGTCGACGCATGGCCGGCAGACGCGCAAAACCCTCGCGAAAACGCTGCACCCGCCCGCCTTCATGATCCACCGCAATCATCAGCGGCGGGGCGCGCAAGGCGTGGATTTCGGCACACAGCCGCCGCAATTGCTCCGGGTCTGCGTAATTGCGGGTAAACAGGATCAAGCCGCCTACCAGCGGATGACAGAGGCGCTCTCTATCCAGAGCGCACATCTCCGTGCCGGCGATGTCGATCATCAACGGGCCGGGCGGAATATGGAGAGTTCTTGTCATGCTTGCTCCAGGATGACGAAAGCGACCACAGTGTCCTTCTCATCGCTCAAAGACAAATGGGCGGTCAGGCCACGTTCGGCCAGATGTGCGGCCAGTTCAGGCGCGAACTCGAAAGCCGGCTTGCCAAGACTGTCATGCACCACGGCGATGGCCGGCAGCACTGCCGGGGCCCGTACGCCCGTGCCCAGCGCCTTGCCGAATGCCTCCTTGGCCGCGAAGCGCTTGGCGAGAAAGCGTTCCGGCGCAGCCGACCGACGGCAGTCGCTGCGCTCGCTCTCCGCCAATAGTTTTTCCAACGCTCGTTCGCCATGTCTGGCATACATTTCAGCCAGGCGGGCAATGGCCACCAGGTCGGTGCCGATACCGTAGATCATGTGCTTTGTCGCGCCGCCAGCATCAGGCGCTTCATTTTGCGAATGACATTTTCCCAGCCCATGAAGATGGCTTCGGCAACCAGGGCGTGACCAATATTCAGTTCGGTGATTTCGGAAATTTCAGCGATAGCGCCGACATTGGCGAAATGCAGGCCGTGCCCCGCATTCACCTTGAGACCGATTCCCATCCCGTAGGCCGCTGCGTTGCGGATGCGTTCAAGTTCCTGTTCGCACTCCCGGGCGTCTTTCGCGTCGGCATACCGGCCGGTGTGCAACTCGACCACCGGAGCGCCGGCGGCAAGCGCGGCATCCAGCTGCCTGGGCTCCGGATCGATGAACAGGGAGACGCGAATCCCGGCGTTCGCGAGACGGCTGCATGCGGCACTCACCGCGGCAAAATGACCGGCGATATCCAGTCCGCCTTCGGTGGTCAGTTCCTGACGTCGTTCGGGAACCAGACAGACATCGTGCGGACGGATACGGCAGGCGATGGCAAGCATCTCCTCGGTGATCGCCGATTCCAGGTTCATGCGTTTAGTCAATTTGTCGCGCAGCACTTCGACGTCGCGATCCTGGATATGTCGCCGGTCCTCGCGCAAGTGCAAGGTGATGGCATCGGCGCCGTATGTCTCCGCCAGCAAAGCGGCCTGGACCGGGTCCGGATAGGAAGTGCCGCGTGCCTGGCGCAACGTGGCAACATGGTCGATATTCACGCCGAGTTCAATCATCAAAGCTCCTGCAACTCCATAAAAACCCGCCGCGATTGCAAGGCTTGCCCGGCCAGGTAGTGGTTAATCAACATGCGCATAAGCATTTTGCTCTCGGCCAGGGTGCGCGGATCCGCATAATCGTCCTGTGCCAGATCCAGCAGCGTCTTGCCGCGAATGGCCAGGCTGCGTGTCCGATCGCCATCCGCGTACGACGCCAACACCGGACCGCGCTCGATCAGGTAATGATAGTTCTGGTCTGGCAGCACGGCTTCGCCCGTGATGGCCTCATGCTCCAGTGCAATGCCATAGCCAAGTTCCCTCAGCAGGCTCTTCTCGAACTGGCGCAGGCTTGCCGCAGGAGAAGCGCTGTCGCGCCGCACGAGTCCCTGCAAGGTGGCCCCATAAGCCTCGAACAACGCTACATGGGCATCTTCGCGCGGCAACAGTTTCATCAGCAATTCGTTGAGATAGTAGCCCAGCAGCAGGGCCGTGCCGCCCAGTATCGGCATGCTGCCGAGCCACTCTGCCCGGACTAGCGTGCGAACTTCACCGCTGCCAAACCAGCCCAGTTCCAGCGGCTGAAATGCCTGCAGTACGCCGCGCAGCGCCGAACGCGGCCGGCGCGCCCCACGCGCCAGCAGGGGCATCCGCCCGTAATCCCGCGCGAACACATCGAGGATCAGGCTGGTCTCGCTGTACGCATAGGAATGCAGGATGTAAGCTGCCTGTCCATCGACACGTTGCCTGCCTGTCATGACCGCTCACTCACCACGCGCCGTATCCAATCCGCGTCACTCGTAACCCAGGCTCTTGAGCGCGCGTTCGTCGTCGGCCCAGCCGCCCTTCACCTTCACCCAGGTCTCCAGATACACCTTGCCGCCAAACAGCTTTTCCATGCTGATCCGCGCATCGGACGACACCGTCTTCAGTTTCCCGCCGCCCTTACCGATCACCATCGCCTTATGCGCGGGTTTGTCGACGATGATCGCGGCGAAAATCCGGCGCAACTCGCCTTCCTGCTCAAAGCGCTCGATTTCGATGGTGATGCTGTAAGGCAGTTCCTCCCCGAGATTGCGGAACAACTTCTCGCGCAACAATTCCGCAGCAAGAAAACGTTCGCTGCGATCGGTAATCTCGTCTTCCCCGAATAACGGGGGTGCCTCCGGCAAATATTTCGCAGCCACTTCGAGCATCTGCTCGCTACCGGAACCCTGCAAAGCGGAAAGCGGCAGGATTTCGGCGAAAGGATATTCCTGCGCCAATCGAGCCATAAACGGCAGCAACTGCGACTTGTCGGCAAGCCGGTCAACTTTGTTGATCACTAGCAATACGGGTCGTTCACGCGGCAGTAGTTTGAAGATGGCACGATCAGCCTCGGTGCAATGCCCCGCTTCGACGACGCAGACGACCACATCCACCTCAGCCAGCGCCTGGGTGACGCTGCGGTTCATAACCCGGTTCAAGGCGCCGGCGTGGCGGGTCTGGAAACCCGGGGTGTCAACAAAGACATATTGACAGTGCGGCGTCGTCAGAATGCCGGTAATACGATGGCGCGTGGTCTGCGGTTTTCTCGAAGTGATGCTGATTTTCTGCCCGACCAATCGGTTCAGCAAGGTGGACTTGCCGACATTGGGCTGTCCGACGATGGCCAGGGTGCCCGTCCGGAAGGGTTCGGTCATTTTGCGGAAATCATTTCGCAGGCCCGCCGCGCAGCTTCCTGCTCGGCGGCGCGACGGCTCGCCCCTCTGCCCACAGCGCAGATATTCAGGTCAGGAAGACGGCATTCCACTTCGAATTCCTGCTCATGCGCTTCTCCGCGCGTGGCTTGCAACGCGTATTGCGGCAAGGGCAAATGGCGTCCCTGAAGCAACTCTTGCAATTCGGTCTTGGGATCCTTGTTGGCATGATGCGGGTCGATCCTGTCCAGCAAAGGCTGATAAAGTTTGACGATGACAGCGCGCGCCGATTCGAAACCAACATCCAGAAAAATTGCGCCGAACAGCGCTTCGAGTGCGTCGGCAAGAATCGACGGACGGCGAAATCCGCCGCTTTTCAGTTCTCCTTCGCCAAGCAGCAAGGCATCGCCCAAGGAGAGAGTCTGGGCGATCTCGAACAAGGTTTCCTGCCTCACTAGCGTTGCCCGCAATCGCGACAGGTCCCCTTCGCGCAATGACGGGAAACGCTCGAAGAGAAACGCGGCGACGACACAATTGAGAATGCTGTCGCCCAGAAACTCGAAGCGCTCGTTGTGGGCCGTGCCGTAACTGCGATGAGTCAGTGCCTGCTGCAGCAGCGCCGGCTGAGAAAAGCGGTGGCCGAGCGCCTGCTCAAGCCGGGTCGGCGCAGTTCTCTTATGTTTCCCAATAATATTCGCCGTTGGGCCAGCCTCGATCTGCATCGGCTACTTGCTTGATCCTTCAAAGTCGATCAGGAGGCTGACATTGGCAAAGAGCGGAATCTTCTTCGAATAGGCAAACGAAAGCACAATCTCATTGCCTTCCTTGGTAATTTCAATGTCTTCCGCATTGACGCTAGTGCCACCCTCAACCTGGGCGCGCTTCAAGTAAGCGCTGCGAACTTGGGAAACACTTGCCCCAGCCATGCCGGGGTCGTGCGCAGTCGCCTTGACGTTCTTAAGTACCGTGAAATATCCGAGAACATCCGGAGCCACTTTCATGCCCAGCACAGCGATAAAGAAAAGCAAGCCGCCGCCTATCAACAAACTCAGGATGCCAATCCCGCGCTGCCGTCTAATGGATAGTGTCATACCATTCTCCTGCTCACTTGAACGATCCGATGCGTTTCAGGTCGCCGAAATTGAACCAGATGAAAAAAGCCCGCCCCACAATGTTCTCATCCGGGACAAATCCCCAGAATCTGCTGTCCTGAGAGTTGTCGCGGTTATCGCCCATCATGAAATAATGCCCCGCAGGCACTTCGCAGACCACACCGGAACTATTGTAGTGGCATTTGTCGCGGAAGGGAAACCGGCTCGTGGGAGCCACAAGGGACTGGGCATCTGTTTCAACCAGAATCTCGTGATTGACCTCACCCAGAGTTTCAATGTAGCGCGGCGTGTAGTAGAGGCGTTCCTTGTCGAGATAGTCCTCGACTTTCTTGACGGGCAATTCCTTACCGTTGATACCGAGCCGTTTGTTCAGATAGACGATCTTGTCCCCAGGGACACCGACAACCCGCTTGATGTAGTCGAGCGAGGGGTTGTCCGGATAACGGAACACCATCACATCGCCGCGCTGCGGCGTACCCATATCCAGGATTTTTTTATTGATTACCGGCAGACGGATGCCGTAAGTGTATTTATTGACCAGGATGAAGTCGCCCACCTGCAAGGTTGGAATCATCGATCCGGAGGGAATCTTGAATGGTTCGACAAGGAACGAGCGCAGCAGGAATACCGCCAGGATGACCGGGAAGAAACTCGCGCCATACTCCACCCACCAGGGATCCTTGGCATCGGCGGCACGACGTTTCTTCAACCAGAAGTGATCGACCAGCCAGATCAGGCCGGTCGCGATTAGCAGCAGAAACAATATCAGGGCAAAGTTCATGTGGACTTCCTGTTGATCATTTGTCATCGACGCGCAAAACCGACAGGAAGGCTTCCTGCGGGATTTCCACGCTGCCCACCTGCTTCATGCGCTTCTTGCCGGCCTTCTGTTTCTCCAGAAGTTTTTTCTTGCGCGTGATGTCGCCGCCATAGCACTTGGCCAGCACGTTCTTGCGCATCGCCTTGATGTTCTCGCGGGCGACGATGTTCGTGCCGATCGCCGCTTGAATGGCAACGTCATACATCTGGCGCGGAATCAGCTGGCGCATCTTGGCCGCCAGCGCACGGCCTCGGAACGGCGCATTGGCGCGATGGACGATGGTCGACAGCGCATCGACCTTGTCGCCGTTGATCAGCACATCGAGCTTGACCACGTCGGCGGCGCGATACTCCTTGAATTCATAGTCGAGCGAGGCATAGCCGCGCGAGACGGATTTGAGCTTGTCGAAGAAATCCATCACCACTTCGGCCATCGGCATGTCGTAGCTGAGCTGCACTTGGCGGCCGCGGTACAGCAGGTTCACCTGGGAGCCGCGTTTCTGCTCGCATAAGGTGATCACCGCGCCGAGGTATTCTTCCGGCACGAAGATCGTCGCCGTGATGATCGGCTCGCGGATTTCCTCGACCTTGGACAAATCGGGCAGTTTGGCCGGATTCTCGACGAACATCTCGCTGCCGTCGCGCAGCAGCACTTGATAGACCACCGTCGGCGCAGTGGTGATCAAATCCTGGTCGAATTCCCGCTCCAGCCGTTCCTGGATGATCTCCATGTGCAACAGCCCGAGGAATCCACAGCGGAAGCCAAAACCCAGCGCTTGCGAAACCTCGGGCTCGTAATGCAGCGAGGCATCATTGAGTTTGAGTTTTTCGAGCGAATCGCGGAGTCCCTCGTACTCGTTCGGTTCTATCGGATAGAGTCCGGCGAACACCTGCGACTTGATTTCCTTGAAGCCCGGCAGCGGCTCGGCGGCCGGACGATCGATGCGGGTGACCGTATCGCCGACCTTGGCGGCCTTGATCTCCTTGATGCCGGCGATGATGAAACCCACTTCGCCGGCCGAAAGCTGTTCTCGCGTCTGCGACTTGGGCGTGAACACGCCCACCTGCTCGCACAAATGCACGCTGTCGGCGGCCATCAGGCGGATCTTATCCTTCGGCCGCAGGCTGCCATCCACCACCCGCACCAGCATGACCACCCCGACATAATTGTCGAACCAGGAATCGATGATCAGCGCTTTCAACGGCGCGTCGGGATCGCCTTGGGGCGGCGGAATCCGGGTGATCACCGCTTCGAGTATCTCATCCACCCCCAGGCCGGTCTTGGCGCTGGCAAGGATGGCATCGGTGGCGTCGATGCCGATCACGTCTTCGATTTCCTGGCGGGCAGCCTCGGGATCGGCGGCAGGCAGGTCGATCTTGTTCAATACGGGGACAACTTCCACCCCCAGTTCGATGGCGGTATAGCAATTCGCCACAGTTTGGGCCTCGACGCCTTGCGAAGCGTCCACCACCAACAATGCGCCTTCGCAGGCGGACAGGGAACGGCTCACCTCATAGGAAAAATCGACATGGCCCGGCGTATCGATCAGGTTGAGGTTGTATGTCAGCCCGTTGCGTGCCTTGTACGACAGCGCGGCGGTCTGCGCCTTGATGGTGATGCCGCGCTCCCGTTCGAGATCCATCGAGTCGAGCACCTGGGCTTCCATCTCGCGGTCGGACAAGCCTCCGCACAGGTGGATAATACGGTCTGCCAGGGTCGATTTACCGTGATCTATGTGGGCAATAATGGAGAAGTTACGAATATGCTGCATCTGGTTTACGGTGCTACAGAGTCATTCTGCAGGATTCTTGACGGCGCCGGATTGTACCTTGAAGTGGGCTCCAGCGGTTTAAGCCGGTTTTCCGGAAGGAACGCAGACCGATGAAAACCCATTAAACTAGGCCCGGAAACACCGGAACGGCGAGGCTTCTGGCGTCACCTGATCATGTATCTCGATAAAACATAGCGATGTCATCCACTGAAACAATCTCCGGCAGCGGCGGCAAGATCCTGGTCGATTGCCTGCTCAAACACGGCGTCGACCGGGTTTTCTGCGTCCCCGGCGAAAGCTACCTGGAAGTGATCGACGCCCTCTACGACGTGCGTGAAAACATCAAACTAATGGTCTGCCGCCATGAGAGCGGCGCCTCGAACATGGCGGAGGCCTACGCCAAGCTTACCGGTCGTCCCGGCATCGCCATGGTAACGCGCGGACCGGGTGCGAGCAACGCTGCAATCGGCATACATACCGCCTACCAGGATTCAACGCCGCTGATACTTTTCGTCGGTCAAGTCGCACGTGAGTGTCGGGAACGCGAGGCATTTCAGGAAATCGACTGCGCCCGCTTCTTCGGCCAGATGGCCAAATGGGCAGCGCAAATAGACGACCCGCGGCGTATCCCCGAATACCTCGGCCGCGCCTTCTCAACCGCCGTGTCGGGCCGTCCCGGGCCGGTAGTGCTGGCACTCCCCGAGGACATGCTGGTCGAACAGGCGACAGCAGCAGCCGCACCGCACTACCAGCGGGTTGCCGCATCTCCCTCGTCCGCCCAAATGGCCTGTCTCAAAACCAGGCTGGAAGCCGCCCATCGGCCCATCGCCATCGTTGGCGGCAGCGGCTGGACAACTGCCGCCTGCGAAAATTTGCGCCGTTTTGCCGAAGCCTGGGCTCTCCCGGTGACCTGCGCCTTCCGTTTCCAGGACGTCTTCGACAATAGCCATCCCCAGTATGCCGGCGATGTCGGCATCGGCATCAATCCCAAGCTTGCCCAGCGCATCAAGGAAGCCGATCTGGTGCTTGCCATCGGACCACGGTTGGGCGAAATAACGACCGGCGGCTATACCCTGCTGGATATCCCCAAACCTCGACAAGGATTGGTACACGTGCATGCCGGGGCGGAAGAACTGGGGCGCGTTTATGCCGCCGATCTGCGGATCAATGCCGGGATGCCCGAGATCGCTGCCGCGCTGGGAGAACTCCGGGCGGACGCAACACCGAACTGGAGCCCGGACACGCCTGTGGCGCATGCCGACTACCTGGAATGGAGCACTCCTTCAGCCACCGTCGGCTCGCTGCAAATGGGTGAGATCATGGCCTATCTGCGCCAGACTTTGCCGGCGGATGCCATTATCGCCAATGGCGCCGGAAACTATGCCATATGGGTTCATCGCTACTATCGTTTCCGCCACTTCAAATCGCAATTGGCACCCACCAGCGGCGCCATGGGCTATGGTGTGCCGGCCGCCATCGCCGCAAAATCCGTGCATCCCGAACGTATCGTCGTATGCTTTGCCGGCGACGGCTGCTTCATGATGAGCGCCGCGGAACTCGCCACGGCGATGCATTATTCGCTGCCGGTCATTTTTATCGTGGTAAACAACAATCAATACGGCACCATCCGCATGCATCAGGAGCGCGAACACCCGCTGCGAGTACATGGCACACAGCTCACCAATCCGGATTTTGCCGCCTATGCGCGCTCATTCGGCGCATTCGGCGAAACCGTCTTGCATACCGAGCAGTTTGCTCCGGCCTTCGAACGGGCGTTGCAATCCGGCAAGCCGGCTTTGCTCGAGTTGCGTCTGTCCCAGGAAGTGATCACGCCGTCAACCACGCTTACCGCCATCCGCGACCAAGCACTCGAGCCGCGCAAGTAGTGGCAGAAGCTCAGCCGAGTTCCGCCAGGTAGGCAAGCACTGCGGGGGGATCCAGAAAGTAATGGCAAAGTTCTCGGACTTCCTCGCCCTCGATCACCGCCAGCACCGGTACGAGTTCGTCATAGAGCGGCAGTAGCGCCGGATCGGCATCGACGTCGATCACCTCAATCTCGAAGCCGCCCCCATGCTCGGCGCGCAGCACCTTCAGCGCGTCGAGCATGTCCTGGCAGAGGTGGCAATACCCCCTGCTGTAGAGAGTAAGCCGCGGCTTATTTGCTGTCACCAAGGCCCTTGATAATAATGAAGGTCTGGTTCTCCCCACGCCTGACGAGTATCGTGACGGTTGTCGACTTGTCCAGTTGAGCAAGCACTTTGTTGAATTGTTCAATCGACTTGATATCGGTCTGGACGCCCTTGCTGGCCAAACCCAGAATGATATCCCCGGGACGCAGGTCAGCTCTGGCGGAGCCGTTGCGGACATCATCGACCAGCAGGCCGTGATCCAGCTTGAGTTCTTTTTTCTGCTCAGGCGTCAGTTCCG
This sequence comes from Sterolibacterium sp., assembly GCA_041674385.1. Taxonomy (GTDB): domain Bacteria; phylum Pseudomonadota; class Gammaproteobacteria; order Burkholderiales; family Rhodocyclaceae; genus JACRAR01. The sequence goes on along the minus strand of JBAYVU010000041.1, from coordinate 13,809 downwards.
ATAGCACCAGACCCAGGCGATTCGCCGCAACGGGACCACTCGGCTTGCTGCGCTTGCCAGCACGCGAAATGGCTTTCTCATCCGTGATTTCGCTGACAACCAAGCTCAAATCCTTGATCGTCCCTTTACGCCAGAGCTGTATCACCGATTTGCTACCCGGTTTGGTGGCTCCGACCAGGCGTGGCAGGTCACTCGATTGGACGACTGTCTTGCCATCGAATTTGAGGATAATGTCGCCGGATTCGATCCCCGCCTTATCCGCCGGGCCGCCCTTCTCCACCGAACTCACCAGCGCTCCCGCCGGTTTAGCCAGACCGAAAGAATCCGCCAGATCCTTGGTAACCTCCTGGATGACCACGCCGATTCGGCCACGGCTGACCCTGCCAGTGCTTTTGAGCTGGCTTTGCACCTCCATCGCGACATCGATCGGGATGGCGAACGCCAGCCCCATATACCCACCTGTGCGACTGTATATTTGCGAATTGACCCCAACCACTTCGCCCTTCATGTTGAACAGCGGCCCCCCCGAGTTGCCGGGATTGATGGCGGCATCGGTCTGGATAAAAGGCACATAACTCTCTTGGGGCAACGAGCGTCCCTTGGCGCTGATGATGCCCGCGGTAACGCTGTTCTCGAAGCCGAACGGCGAACCGATGGCAATGACCCATTCGCCGACCTTGAGCCGGTTCGGATCACCCAGTTTGGCCACAGGCAGTCCGCCCGCCTCGATCTTGATCAAGGCAATATCGGTGCGCTTGTCGGTCCCCAGCACCTTGGCCTTGAATTCGCGTTTATCGGTTAGTTTGACCAATACCTCATCCGCGCCATCCACCACATGCGCATTGGTCAGAATATGTCCCTCAGCACTGATGATAAAGCCGGAACCGAGCGACTTGCTTTCTTGTTCCCGCGGTATCCCCGGTTGCTGATGCGGAAAGAAATGGCGGAAAAGGTCGAAAGCCGGGTCGTCCCCGTCAAAAGGCATCTGCTGCCCAAAAGGATGGCCCCGGCTGCCACGGATGATCTGAGTAGTACTGATATTGACTACTGCCGCTCCCTGTTTTTCCACAAGGTCGGTGAAATCTGGCAATTCCCTGATCTGGGCAATCGCTGTCAAAGAAACCAGAAGCAACCAAAGCGGCAGCAGTATTTTCCTCGCCATGTGGCTATTTCCTTTTAAACGAATAAATTTGATTCACCGTTTTTCAACGGTTCCCAGGCAGCGGTGAAATGCCACGGCCAACGCTGTTTATTTCCTCTTCAACTCGATCCCGTCGCCCAGTTTTTTGAGCGTGGCAGGTGGAACTTCGCCCATCACCACCAGCAGATATTCGCTTACTGAACGACGGTAGAAATTGATCGCTCCCATTGAAAGCATACCCAGTTCGGGTTTTTCCGGCAACGCCTCGATGAATACCGAGATTGCAGCCAGTCCATCGGAAAACACCACCTGCTGACCTTCCGTGCCATCCGCGTGGGTTTGCCGCTTCAAGCTGGTCAGCTTTCGAAAACCCGGCAATTCCACATTGAATTGCCATACGCCGTCTTCTGCCCGACTCTCGTTGGAATGCACACGTTGGACGCGCCACTTGGCGCTCTGTGTAACGTACTTGGATTTAAGCGCCCCACGCTCAATATTGCCGCCGATCTGCAACTGGGTGAAGGCGAAGGTTTCTATCGCCTGGTTTCGTTCGTTCATCAGGCTGATCTTGAGCAGCAATCCGCTGTTCACATCGATCCACAACTGCTGTCCGTAACGCAGGTCATCCTTGGGTTCAAGAAAGATAACCTGGCTTTCGCGTTCCGCAACCCGACCGACCGGCCCCTTGCGGATGGAATAATATTCCGCGAGTCCGCTCAGAGATGCCGACAGCAATGCCGGGAAACTTCGCCGATGTGCGCGTTTGTCGATAATCAGGGTGTGGCTCTCGGGCAGGTAACATTTCACTTCATCATTGTTGCGGATCAACTCCCGCGGACTGCCATCAAGCACTTCGAGCCGTTCAACTTCCCCTCCTGCGTCGACCAGATGGGTAATGCGCGACGTTTCGTCAATGCCGCCGTTCCGGTAGGAAAAAGTGCCCGTGTAGTTGAGCTTGTGCGCCGCCGTAACGACGCGACCGAGCCAATACAAACCTTCTTGCTGTTCTGCCTGCACCGGCCAACTCAATAACAGGCAACAGGCTGCCTGAACCCAACGGAGTTTCATCGCGAGGCCGAAATGGTACGAATATAGCTGGCGCCCCCCTGAATGCGGCTGCTCGGCGAATAAGCCTGGTGCGCCATCAGGTATTCCTGCATGCGTTCCGAAGTGGCGACCATCTGCGGTTTTTCCATCTTGGCCAGAGGCGCCATTGTTTGCGGCGCCGACGGCACAAATGCCAGCCAAGCCACCACGGCCGCCCCGGTTAACGAAGCGGCCAGCGCTGCCGTGTTGCGTAACACGCTCACGGACCGACGTGCAGGCGGCGCCAATATCGTCGGCTCGTCGTCGAGACGGGCCATGACGCGGCTGGTCAGGTCGGTTGTCAGCCCCCCGGAGCCGCGTAGCGCATCGCCGATCAGAAGATAGCTGGCCATGGCGGTGCGCAGTTCGGCATCCTTGCTCAGGGCAGCCAGCAACACCTGATGCCGATGCGCTTCGAGTTCGTTGTCGAGCAGGCTTGATAGTTCGTTTTTCATGTTGGGATCACCAGTCATTTTCGATTACCAGCGTTTATCCGGCGCAGTATCCAGGAGCGGCTTCAATTTTTCCGCGATTGCTTCACGCGCGCGAAAAATTCGCGAGCGCACAGTACCGATCGGGCAAGCCATGATCTGGGCAATTTCCTCGTAGCTCAGACCATCGATCTCGCGCAAAACAATGGCATTGCGTAAATCTTCCGGTAGCGCATCCATGGCCGAATTCACAGTAGCTCCAATCTGTTTCGACATCAGTATGCGCTCTGGCGTGTTGTTATCGCGCAATTGATCGCCATCCTCTAAGCCTTCTGCCTCCTCGCTGTCGAATTCCGATGTCGTCGGCGTTCTGCGGCCTTTGGCAGCCCAGTAATTCTTCGCGGCATTGACTCCGATTCGATACAGCCAAGTATAAAAAGCACTATCACCGCGGAAGTCCGGCAAAGCGCGATATGCCTTGATGAACGTTTCCTGGGCAACATCCTCGACTTCAGCCGGATCGGTAATCAGGCGCGATATCAAACGTACCAGCTTGCGCTGGTACTTGGAAACGAGCAGCCCGAAGGCTTGCTTGTCCCCCTGTTGCACGCGTTCGACCAGAATCTGGTCAGTTTCGCGGTCTCCCATCGGTTGGCTTTGTCGGTAATTGGAATCAGCGGTCAAGTATACCCGATGCTTCAAACTCCGCCCCGCAAACGATGCAACCACTTCCGCTTCCCGATACTGGCGCTATCCCATCGCCGGCGACGACCAAACGACCTGGCATTCATCGTCATGTCGGAAGACAACGTTGTACGAAAATAGTTCAGCAACAAGGGGATTCCCTGGAGGAGGGTTGGCTTGGGTTTGCCATGAGATTCAACGATATTGACGACTACCGCCAAACTTCGGATCTGGGCGTGTTCTACCCCAGATGCCGCGCCTGGCGTCGGGGCAAGCTCATTTCCGGTTTCACCAGCGTTTCGGAGCTTTGCTTGAACTGCCGGGGTTTGCCTGCGCATTCGACCGATACCAAAGCAGTCGCCGCCTCTTTGGACAACCCGCCGAACTCCAGCCATTGCGCCAAGAGTCCAACGAGCCGGTCGAAGGCAATCCGGGAGGTGGCTTGTGTTTTGCCATGGAGCCACTCCGAGCATGCCATGAAGTTTTCAAAAGGGGCATTGCCTAGCAATACCGGCAAGCTGAGCGCAAAACGTCCCGAATTGGCGATCAATTCCCAATAGCGCGCAAAACGAACCAGTCGCTGCATGTTCGAAAAATCGATACGATCCGTCGCCAGAATCCGGTAGGGAGGAGATGGATCAAAGACCAGCCTGAAGGTTTCGCTATGGCGAATGATCGGGGTGCCGCGCAGGCGTTTCAGGATACCGATCTGGATTTCCTGCGGCTTCAACGCATAAAGCCGGTCGAACCCCCTGGCAAAGCTGGACAGATCTTCCCCCGGCAAGCCAACGATCAAATCCGCATGAATATGCGCCTGCGAATTTTCGCGCAACCAGCGAATGTTGCTCAAGGCTTTTTCGTTGTTCTGCTTGCGTCCTATCAGACTCTGCACTTCAGGGTTCAGCGTCTGAACGCCGACTTCCAATTGCAAGGTGCCGCGCGGAAACCTGGCAATGCTGAGTTTCAACTCATCCGGCAAATAATCGGGGACCACTTCGAAATGTACGAAAATCGAGCCATCCGGACTATCGGTCAATTTATCGAGGAAGAATTGAAGGATTCTGGCACTCGAATTGGGATTCAGATTGAAGGTGCGATCCACGAATTTGAATTGGCGCGCACCGCGTGCATACAGTGCCTCCATTTCGTCCAGGAACCTGTCCGTATCGAACGGCAGCGCTGTCTTATCCAGCGCGGATAGGCAGAATTCGCACTTGAACGGGCAGCCGCGCGAGGCTTCGACGTAGATGTTGCGGTGTGCAATATCATTTTCGTTGTACAGCCGATAGGGCAACGCCAAGTCATCCAACGCGGCCTGTTCGCCCACATGAATCTTCTCCAAGGGTGATGCGCCATGCAAGATATTCCGGCATAGCACTGGCAAACCGATCTCGCCCCAACCTGTAATGACATAATCTGCCTGCTGTACGATGGCTTGCTCGGCGCTCTCATAAGAGACTTCCGGCCCCCCCAGGACAATCTTGATCTCCGGGGCAACCCGCTTGAGCATGGCGACAACTCTCGCCGTTTCTGTCACGTTCCAGATGTACACCCCGAAGCCGATGATGCGCGGCTGTAGCGCCAATAAGCGCTCGACGATGGCCGAGGTCTGAAGGCCTAGCACGAACTCAAGGATTTGCGTGCGATCCCTTAATTCGCCCATGTTCGCATGCAGATAGCGTAATCCCAACGAGGCGTGGGAATAGCGCGCATTCAGCGTGGTCAGGATTATCGTCATGGGTTGGATCAATCTGAACAGAACTTGAATCTGGCCGCGGTACGGGAAGTCTATCGATCCAAGTTGTCCCTTACACGATATATTACGCTTGCATCCCGACCCGTGCTGATGCGAAAATTATTCATGGTCAAACGATTAATCATTTCTGGACGCGTCCAAGGCGTCTGTTATCGCTATTCGATGACAAGGGAAGCCGAAACCTTGGGAATCACGGGCTGGGTAAGGAATCGCCGCGACGGCAGCGTCGAGGCCACCGTTGCCGGCAACGACGCTGCCATCGAAGCGATCATAGCCTGGGCGCATACAGGTCCGCCCTCGGCAGAGGTCGCGTCAGTGAAGGTTTACGATGCTTCTGGCTCGTTCGGCTGTTTCGAACAGTGGCCTACGGTATAGGCATACCGCCAGCACCGCAATCCTCAGTCGACGCGCTCAACGATCGTCGCAATCCCCTGTCCCACGCCGATGCAAAGCGATACCAGGCCGTAACGCGAACCACGCCGTTTCATTTCGTGTACCAGGGTTCCCATGATGCGTGCGCCGGACGAGCCGAGCGGATGCCCCATGGCGATGGAACCGCCGTTGACGTTCACCTTGGCCGGGTCCATTCCCAGTTCGCGTATGCAGGGCAGCGATTGCGCAGCGAAGGCTTCGTTCAGTTCAATCAGGTCAATGTCGCCGATTTTCAAACCTGCGCGAGACAATGCCTTGCGGGTCGCCGGAATCGGTCCCAAGCCCATGTAGGAAGGATCGCAGCCGGCCACGGCACTCGCTACAACCCGCACCAGCGGTTTGTAGCCCAGCCGTTTCGCCGTCGCCGCCTCCATCAGCAACAGCGCCGCCGCACCGTCGTTGATGCCGCTGGAATTGCCGGCGGTAACCGTGCCATCCTTCTTGAAGGCAGGTGCCAGTTTGGCCAGTTGTTCGAGTGTCGCATCGGGACGTGGAAACTCATCCCTGCCGACAATAACCGGATCGCCCTTTTTCTGCGGCAACACAACCGGTACAAGCTCATCCTTGAACTTTCCGGCGGCATCCGCCGCAGCCCATTTTTGTTGCGATGCCAACGCGAATTCGTCCTGTTCCTGGCGAGTCAGGCCATACTTGCGCGCGACGTTCTCCGCAGTATCGCCCATGCTTTCTTTTGCGTAAGGCTCGGTCATTTTCGGATTAGTGAAACGCCAGCCGATGGTCGAATCGAAAATCTTCATATCGCGCGAAAACGCCGTCTCGGCCTTGGCAAAGACGAACGGTGCGCGTGTCATGGACTCGGTGCCACCGGCTATGAACACCTCGCCTTCGCCGACCTTGATGGCCTGCGCCGCGCTATTGACGGCGTTCAACCCCGAAGCGCAAAGGCGATTGATCGTCTGTCCTGCGACGGAGTAAGGCAAACCCGCAAGCAAAGCCGCCATGCGTGCGACGTTGCGATTATCTTCGCCCGCCTGGTTGGTGCAACCGAGCACCACATCTTCGATCAGGTTCGCATCGAGATGGTTGCGTTTGACGATTTCCGCTATACACAGTGCCGCCAGATCGTCCGGGCGAACATTTTTCAAAACGCCGCCGAATTTTCCGACCGGCGTTCTTACCGCATCAATAATCACTGCTTCACGCATAGAAACTCTCCATAAATTTGCGAAGTTTGTGAGCTTCGCAAGGTAAATAAGTTATTGCCCTTACGACTGGAAACGCCGGTTCCTGGCGAACTGAGATGCCCCAAAGTGCTCATTTAGGCCGCTTATCCACCACCCGTTTTGCCTTTCCAACCAGCGTACGTTCAACCTTGCCTTCCTCCACAATATGCACATCGCAAGTGACGCCGATCAGGCTCTTGATGTGGTGCTGCAAATCCTTGCCGATCTGCACCATCCCTGTTTTCCCGAGCTTTTCGAGAGATTCCACGCGAACCTCGGCATACACATCGAGCGTGTCCATCGGCCCATCTTTGTCGACGTGCAATTGATACACCGGCGTCAAGTCGGCTTGCTTGAGGATCAGTTCCTCGATCTGCGAGGGAAAGACATTTACCCCGCGGATAATCAGCATGTCGTCGGAACGACCGGTAATCTTGGCGATCCGCCGCATGGTGCGAGAAGTGCCGGGCAGGATGCGGGTAAGGTCGCGGGTACGGTAACGGATGACTGGCATCGCTTCCTTGGTCAGCGAAGTAAATACCAATTCGCCCAATTCACCGTCGGGCAATGGAACTCCGGTAACCGGATCGATGATCTCGGGATAGAAGTGATCCTCCCACAGCGTCGGTCCGTCCTTGGACTCGACGCACTCGCAAGCCACGCCGGGACCCATCACTTCCGATAGGCCATAAATATCCACCGCATCGCAATCGAAGACGGCTTCGATTTCCGCGCGCATCGCCTCGCTCCATGGCTCCGCCCCATGCATGCCAAGTTTGAGTGAACAGCTGCGCGGATCGACGCCTTGACGTACCAATTCCTCGGCGATTACCAGCATGTAAGACGGAGTAACCATGATGATGGTCGGCTCGAAGTCCAGTATCAACTGCACCTGCTTTTCGGTCTGACCGCCGCCCATCGGAATTACCGCTGCGCCGAGGCGCTCACAACCATAATGGGCGCCCAGACCGCCAGTAAACAAACCATAACCGTAGGACACCAGCGCAATGTCATCGCGCCGGCCGCCGCCGGCATAAATTGAACGCGCCATCAGGTCCGACCACATGTCGATATCATTCTTGGTGTACCCAACGACGGTCGGCTTGCCGGTCGTGCCGCTAGAGGCATGAATCCTAATCACGTCGCTCATCGGCACTGCGAACATCCCAAACGGATAGTTGTCGCGCAAGTCCTTCTTGTCGCTGAGCGGAAATTTCGCCAAATCGGAGAGTTGCTTGAGGTCCTCCGGATGAACCCCCGCTGCGTCGAACTTCTTGCGATATTGCGCAACATTCTGATAAGCATGCGTCAGAGACCATTTCATGCGTTTCAATTGCAGTGCGCTGATCTCGTCGCGGCTGGCGGTCTCGATGGGGTGCAGGCCCGCTTTAGTATTGCCTGGCATTTCAGGTTTTCCTCCCAAGTGGTGTTTCCAGCCGCCAATTCTACTTTCACACGGCAATTCAGTGGGAATTTAGCCTGAAAATTTCACCTTCCGAGCACAAATGAACCTGTTGCCGGGCAAAGGGGTATCATGCTTGCACGCTCGAACCCTTGGGCGTGAACTAGAGGCCGGGCATACATCGTTAAGGAGAATAAAATGGCAAAGAAATCCGATGAAGATGGCATTTATAAAATCGTGGAAATCGTCGGCACCAGCAAAATGTCATGGGAAGATGCCGCGAAGAAGGCAGTTGAAACAGCTGGCAATACACTGCGCGATCTGCGTGTCGCCGAAATCGTCAAGCTCGACATGAAAGTCGTCGACGGCAAGGTGGTTGCCTACCGGGCCCGAGTATCGTTGTCGTTCAAATACAAAGTTTGATCCTCAAGGAGGGGACTCCCCTCCTTGATTCACGGCCAGCAACATTTCGCACTATCGTACTAGATTGGCATGGCAGCCGCGCCGTGGCATTCCCTCGTTATGCAATTCAATAACGCCCGTGTTGTTTGCTGATGTAATTGGAAAACTCCACATGCTGAACATTCATGCGCCGCAGGATGCCATGAATTTCACGAACAATTGCCCGCATGACCAGATAGACGAGTCTAGGCTGAGTCTCTAACAAGATTTCCAGGCGTTCCCGCTTCAGGGTGAATATTTCCGTCGTACCCACTGCCCGCAAGGTGGCGCTATGCCCCAGTCCATCCAGGAAGCCCAACTCGCCAGCCATGTCCCTGGGCCGCAACAGATGCAAGGCAATCCAGTCACCGCTGCCGGTCTCGCGCGTCACTGCCAGGCTGCCGGATACGATGACATAAAGATGATTGTCCACCTCACCCTCGCGCAGCAGAATCTCGCTGTCCCCCAGGCTGCGGGGCGTCACATGCTGGGCAAGAAGCCGGCATTGTTCATCGTCGAGTTCTGTGGCCAATGACGAATTCCGGACCATTTCGAAACAATTATTGGGTGTCATGATTCCCTACCATTCCTGTTCGATTGAGAATAATTTCCGCATCCCTGATGCGCTGACGATAATAGAAACTGGATGGAATATATCCGGCGTTTGATGCCGTGGATATACTCAGAGTGCCGTATTTTGAAATACCTATAATCAGGTATTCGATGGATCAGGCCGAGATCAGTCCTTGGCGGATGGCATACTTGGTCAATTCGGCAACACTGTGCAGATCAAGCTTGCGCATGATGTTACGGCGATGAACCTCGACCGTGCTGGTGGCGATATGCAGTCTCCCGGCAATTTCTGCAGAGGTGCTGCCATCGACCAACATCTGCAACACCTCGATCTCCCGCCGCCCGAGTTGGGTCTCTGCACCACCTTGGGGTTTGACCAGCATCGCAGCGATCTCTTGGCACAGGTAGGGTTTGCCTGCCACCACGGCGCGAATTCCCTGCAGCAACTCGTCGCGACCAGCTGCCTTGTTCACGAAGCCGACCGCTCCGGCCTCCAGCATCTGCGTCACAATACGCCGGTCAAAATAGGTGGACAGTGCCAGTACATTCACTTCCGTGTATGCAGACATGATCCGGTGTGTCACCTCGATGCCACTGATGCCCGGCATGGCGATATCCATCAGCACCACATTCGGCAGCAATTCGGCAACCAACACCAGCGCGGTTTCGCCATCGCCTGCCTGGCCTACCACCGAAATATCCGGCTCCCGCTCCAGCACAGAGCACAGCGCTTCGCGAACGATTTTATGATCATCAACCAACAGCAACCGTATCATTTCCGATTCTCTCCTTGGTTCGCCGCTCCAGGGGAATATTCAGCACGACGACTGTGCCGTCACCCGGGCTGCTGTCGATATGCAATTCCCCACCAATGTAACTGATCCGCTCGCGCACACTGAACAAACCGTAACCGCCATGCGCCGATGGCTCGATATTCTTCTGTGCATCAAAGCCGACCCCGGTATCGGTGATGCTCAGAATCAGACGGTCTTCTACAACAGAGATATCGACTCCCGCTTTACCCACTCTGGCATGCTTGTGTACATTGATCAACAACTCGCGCACGGCACGAAAAACCATGTTGCAAGATGCGGTAGCCAACGGCTTGGATATTCCGTCGTCTCTGACATCGACGCTCAGGTCGTAAGCACGATGCAATTCCTCGGCCAGCCACTCCAACGCAGGGACCAACCCGAACTGATGCAGCACTGGCGGGCTCAGTTGCAATGATAGCGAACGTACCGAGCGGTTCGCCTGGTCGACCAAAACCTCCACTTCCTTGACCTGCCGCTGAAAATCGCCGCGCCAGTCGTCCGGATGCGGTTCCTCCAGAGAGGTAAGCTTAAGCTTGACCATGGCCAGAATCTGTCCAAGATCATCGTGTAAATCCTGTGAAAGCGCATGTCGTTCCTTCTCCTCGGCCATCGTCAGTTCTCTTGACAGAGCGCGCAGTTGGGCAGTGCGCTGCAAGACTTGCCGTTCCAGATCGATATTGAACTTGCGGATCTGCATTTGCATCTGCTTGCTTTCGGTGATGTCACGCGCAATCACCGAGTAAGCGACGACCCGGCCTGCAGAGTCGCAAAGCGGAGAAACCGTAAGCGACACATCGAAGCGCTGACCATCCTTTCGCATGCGGACAGTTTCGAGATTTGTCGTCGATTGGCCGGCACGGCAAGTCTCAATCATTAACTCGTATTCATCAAGCTGCTCGGGGGGGACTATCAGCGAATAATGCTTGCCGATCGCCTCCTCTGCCGAGTATCCGTAAAGTCTTTGCGCACCGGCATTCCAGCTAGTAATGATGCCATCCATGTCTGCCGCAGTAATCGCGTCCTGCGAAGACTCCACAATCACCGCAAGTGTTTTCAACTGGTTTTCCGTGCGCGCCTTACGCCGCAGCACCACAGTAATAAAACCACCCGCAAGTATCACCAGGATTGCGCCTACCGCCGCGACATCCCGATCTCTGCGCCAGCCGACAAGCGCTTCATCGAGCGACAAACCGACCGCCGCATAGACCGGATAGTTCTTCAGCCGACGGAAGGCGAAAACACGTTCTATATCGTCGATTGCCGATGCGATGACGATCACGCCCTCGGCCTGTCCCGCCTGTAACCGCTCCTTGATCGGCCCGCTGGAGGCAATTGGCTTGCCAAGTTTCTGTTCGATCACAGGATAACGAACCAGCAGCCGATCTTCGGGATCCCTCAACGATACCGCACCGTTATTGCCCAACGCGAGGGTCGCATAAAAATCGGTAAAATTCTCGTCCAAACCCAAATTGGCAACGATTGCGCCGCCGAAACTTCCATCGGGCAAATCGATTCGCCGCCCAAGCCTGATGCCCCATTTTCCGGATATGCGCCCGAGGATTGCCTGGGATATCACTGGGGTAGCACGGGCTGAGTGCTGCAATGTTTGAAAGTATTGCCGATCGCTCAGGTTCGTCCCGGGCGGTACTTTCAACGGATCGGCAATTACCCTGCCCTGAGCATTTGTCAGGGGCATTCCCACAATGCCTGGCGTGCGCTGCAACTGAGTCCGTAGCAACTTTTCGAGTTCCATGCGACGGGCCGAACTTGGGCCGGCCAGATCGGAGGGAACCACGTGGTCGATTACCGTTAGCAGCACATTATTGGCATGATTGAATGTCGCTGACGCGTGCTCCTCGACCAATCGGGCATATGACACCGCCTGATCATGGACGCGCAGTTCCACAGAGTGCCGCGAAGTGAGTAGACCGAAGAATAGATAGCCAATGAATGCAATGATTACCAACCAGACGGCAATCAGCACTTGGACAGTCCTGTCCATCTGGATAAAGGGCAATAGTCTAGACAACATTTATCAATTCTAAGCCAAGCCCTTTTCCACTGCAAAAACTCAAACCAGCCAGATTCTCACTTTCAGAGACAAACCCCACTGGCCAGGAAAATTTTAAGGACACTCAAGCGACTTCAGCCGATTCGTGCAGACAATCGTCGCGCCACAGGCATTCCGCTTGATCGCACATTCCGTTCGAAGCCCGGGCATAACAGTCAAAATTTCCTTCGCTCAGTTGGAATTTGCGTATCAATTCGGTTTTTGACAAACCGCCAGTGGAAACATGAAATTTCTTGGCGAGTTTAACCAGTTCTTTTTGAGCCAGCATGGTGTTTCTCCTCAGTAGGTGGAAAACAATAGCCCAGATCCAAAGGCGGTCACCGGTACCCCGAAATCGACTGCGGACACCGGTAATCGCCTCTGGCGATTACCGAGCCACAGAATGCAATGGCAGCCTTCTCTGCAATTTTGAAGACTGCACATTTCCGCTCTTTTGGACCTTAACCATCAGCGCCGAAAATCCATACAGGAACCCTTTCAAAGCTCTGGCAGCCGTCATCGCGTCCAAGGTATCCTCGAAATCGACGAAGAACACGTACTCGGATGAATCGCTATTCTTCGTCAGCGGAGCAATCGAATTCACTTTACCAAACGCACTGGCAATCTTGCCTAATGCTTCCCGGATCTGTGTTTCCGAAGTCAAGAACTGCAGGTTCATCAGTTCCTTTTGTCGCGGACTAACCACGGCGGATACCATGTCATTCGAATTCAATTGATTTCCCCATCATAATTTCATTTTCGATCAAGTCCTTGAACATCGTGGCCATCGTGGCTATCGTGGCATATGGCCACAAATTCAGCGACTCACCCTCGGCCGGCGAACATTCAGAAGAAAGACTCCCTGCGCCTTTGTTTCCACTAGAGACAAATTAAATTCAATCAGAAACCGATGTCCTTGAATATCGATGGCATCGGACCTCCGCCAGCCGGCGTCTGCACACAAATGGGCAAGGTATCTGACGCAATAACTTTGTGACGTATTGCTCATAACAAAACCGGGGATCAAAGATGAAATCGACCTGCCCTCATATCCAGTCAGATTTCCGCCAAACACTCTTTCCGCCGCACTCCCGCAACTGCAGATATTGCCCAACGCATCTAGGATCAGCGTACCGATCTCGATTTCTGTTTCATAGGTCGATTCGGTTGGATACATGTTGTGTTCCGCTGAGTGCATCTAGTGTGCCATTGCGCATTCAACCATCATGAGTGACTACCTCGCCTCCAGCATCCTGGGATGCGAGAGATAAAACGACATGGGCACAATATATTCGGCGACGGAGAACCTGGATATACTCAAAGTGCCGTATTTTGTAATACCTAGAAACCGGTATTCTTTAAATACAAACTCTTCCGAAATTTCGTCTTCCACGAGTAAGCCGCTAGGATGACGAAACAAGAGGACGTTGATGTCCATTCAAGACACCGGAGGCAACATGGGGAACAGTTGGAGGCAAAAAATCGACGCACACGCAACTAGCGAATGCTAGTTGGATTTCGGGAAACCGATTTAACCATCGGTTTCAACAGTGATTTTTGGGGTGGCCGATGGGACTCGAACCCACGACGACTGGAATCACAATCCAGGACTCTACCAACTGAGCTACGGCCACCACGGATGTTGCCGACACTTTATTGCAAATCGCAAAATACCATGAAAAGACGGCATTTTGGCATGCCCGACAGGAATCGAACCTGTAACCCCCAGCTTAGAAGGCTGGTGCTCTATCCAGTTGAGCTACGGGCACCCATCGGTCACTGGTCGGGGCGAGAGGATTCGAACCTCCGACATC
>JBAYVU010000040.1:0-28931 GCA_041674385.1 Sterolibacterium sp. | reverse complement strand
AATGCGGCGTCCGCTTTGTTGCTCGTCTCGTCAAGGGGGATGGCCATTGACTTCGACTCGCGTCGCGCGGCCATCCGCATTTGGCAGCAACGCATCGCGCCGATTAATTGAGAACACGCCCTAGGCACTGACGCCTGCATTTGACGCTAGGCTATCAATATCAAATGACCTACTCAGCCACTTTGGCATGGTGTATGATGCGCATCGACGTTGCAATGATGCCCGCTATACGCATGCCCTAACTCAAATAACCAAATGATCCTGCAAGGAAAAACGATGAACCGCGCTCTATTCCGCTTCTCCCTCGCCGCAGTCGCTGTTGCACTGACCGTTGCTTCCGCATTCGCCAAGGACGATGCCGCCAAGTCGGCTTCCAGCATCGCCACCGTGAATGGCAAAGCGATTCCAAAAATTCGTGCCGATGCGCTGATCGCGGGACAGCTCGCGCAAGGCCAGCCCGACTCCGACGACCTGCGCAAGGCTGTCCGTGAGGAACTGGTACGCCGCGAGATCATTGTGCAGGAAGCGCAGAAGAAAGGACTGGACAAGAAAGCCCCTATTCAGGGACAAATGGAACTGGCGCGGCAAAGCATATTGATCAACGCCTATCTGAGCGAATACCTGCGCGGACATCCGGTCTCCGACGATGCTCTCGCCAAGGAATATGAAAACGTCAAGCTCAAGCTTGGCGACAAGGAATACAAAGCGCGCCACATCCTGGTTGAAAAGGAAGACGAAGCCAAGGACATCATCGCCAAGCTGAAGAAAGGCGAGAAGTTTGAAGACCTGGCAAAACAGTCAAAAGATCCTGGCTCCAAAGAGCGCGGGGGAGACCTGGGCTGGGCGGCTCCTTCGGGCTATGTCAAACCATTTTCCGATGCGCTGGTAAAACTGGAAAAGGGCAAATATACCGAGACACCAGTCAAGACCGATTTCGGCTTCCATATCATCCTGCTCGAAGATGCACGCGAACTGAAACTTCCTGCCATGGAAGAAGCCAAGCCGCAACTGCTACAACGTCTGCAACAGCAGATGGTTGAGAAGCACATCATGGAATTGGCCAGCAAGGCCAAGATTGACTGAGCTTCAAGCCTCGGCCCAACGAACAAACGGGAGCTACGGCTCCCGTTTTTGTTGACCGTGTTGTCCGCTCAACCCAGCCACTTGCGCGCATTGTGGAACATGGTCAGCCAGGGCGACGCATCCTGCCACCCCGGCGGGTGCCAGGACATCTGCAAGCTACGGAAAACCCGCTCCGGATGCGGCATCATGATGGTGTAGCGGCCATCCGGCGTGGTCACGCCGGCCAGGCCAGCGGGGGAACCGTTCGGATTGGCCGGATAAGACTCGGCAATCCGGCCGCGGTTATCCACATAGCGTAAAGCGGCGACAGACCCGGCTGACGCCTGCGCTCCATCGGCAAACACGGCGCGCCCTTCGCCGTGCGAAACCACCACTGGCAGGCGACTCCCGGCCATGCCAGCAAAGAACAGCGACGGAGAGTCGACAATTTCTGCCATCACAAACCGCGCTTCGAACTGCTCGCTACGATTGCGCTGGAAGCTCGGCCAGGCATCGGCCCCGGGAATAAGCTCGGCGAGACA
The DNA here is from genome assembly GCA_041674385.1 of Sterolibacterium sp. GTDB lineage: Bacteria > Pseudomonadota > Gammaproteobacteria > Burkholderiales > Rhodocyclaceae > JACRAR01. The sequence continues at coordinate 27,327 of JBAYVU010000040.1, read as the reverse complement.
GCTCATCATCTGGCAGCCGTTGCAGACACCCAGGGCGAAGCGGTCGGGCCGCGCAAAGAAGCTGGCAAAATCGTTGCGCAAGCGGGCGTTGAACAGTATCGACTTCGCCCAGCCCTGGCCGGCACCGAGCACGTCACCGTAGGAAAACCCCCCGCAAGCCGCGAAACCGTGAAAATCGGCGAGCGCTACCCGCCCGGCTTGCAGATCGCTCATGTGTACGTCATAAGGGGCAAAGCCGGCGCGCTGGAATGCGGCAGCCATTTCCAGCTGCCCATTGACGCCCTGCTCCCGCAGGATGGCAATCTTTGGCGCAGCGCCTGTATTGACAAAGGGGGCCGTATTGGGGTCAAAGCTCAGCCGGGCCGACAAGCCGGGATCAGCGGTATCCAGCAGCGCATCGAACTCCTCCCGGGCGCAGGCGGGATCGTCGCGCAGCCGGGAAATCCGGTAACTGGTCTCGCTCCAGGTACGCTGCAGTTCGCAGCGGCTGAGCGAAAATACCAGTTTGGCGTTATGCCGAATGCTCACCTGGTCATGTTCGTCGAGCGAGCCAATCCGATGGGATAGTCGATTCAGCCCAAACTCGGCCAGAATCCGCATGACCGGCTCGCACTGCTGGCGGCGAATCTGCAATACGGCGCCGAGTTCCTCGTTGAACAGCGCGGCGAACAAGCAGGCGGGCGTTTGCGCCTGCCCAGCCATGCCATCCGCATGCAATGCATCGAGATCGACCGACACGCCGACGTGCCCGGCAAAGGCCATCTCGCAGAGCGTGGCGAACAGGCCGCCGTCGGAACGATCATGGTAGGCGAGGATCAGTCCGGCCGCGTTCAATCGCTGCACCGCGCCGAAAAAGCGCTGGAGCAAATCCGCATCGGCATCCGCTGCCTGGTTGCCCAGCGCACCGTACACTTGCGCCAATGCGGAGCCGCCGAGGCGATTGCGACCGTCTCCCAAATCCACCAGCAGCAGTTCGGTTTCGCCGGCATCGGCCAAGAGTTGCGGGGTGAGTGTGCGCCTTACCTGAGCGCAGGGCGCGAAAGCGCTGACAATCAGCGAAAGCGGTGAGACCACCTGCTTCTGCTGCCCATGGTCGCGCCATGATGTCTTCATCGACAGGGAATCCTTGCCAACAGGAATGCTCAGACCCAGGCTCTTGCAGAATTCCAGCGCCACCGCGTGCACCGTATCGAACAGCGCGGCATCCTCCTGGCCATGGCCTGCCGCCGCCATCCAGTTGGCGGAAAGCTTGACCAGGCCAAGGTCTTCGATCGCCGCGGCAGCCAGATTGGTAATCGCCTCGCCCACCGCCATGCGGCCCGCAGCCGGTGCGTCCAGTAATGCCAATGGGGTTCTTTCGCCCATCGCAAAGGCTTCGCCGCAGACACTGTCATAACCAGCGGCAGTCACCGCGCAATCGGCCACCGGCACCTGCCAAGGCCCGACCATCTGGTCGCGCGCGGTCAAACCGCCGACGCTGCGATCGCCGATGGTGATGAGGAAATTTTTCGAGGCGACGCTCGGCAGCCGCAGCACACGCAGTGCGGCTTCCTGCAAATCGATACCGTCCAGGTCGAACGCTTCCGCTTCGCGCGGTTGATGCGATGCCGTGCGCTGCATGCGCGGCACCTTGCCCAGCAGCATGTCCATCGGCATGTCGACGGCATCGTTATCGAAGTGCGCGTCATGCACGGTCAACTGGCCGTCGTCGCTGGCGCTGCCGAGGATGGCGAAGGGGCAGCGCTCGCGCTCGCAAAAACTGCGGAACTCATCCAGCCGCGCCGGTGCGATCGCCAGCACATAACGTTCCTGTGCCTCGTTGGACCAGATCTCGCGCGGCGACATGCCCAGCTCTTCGGAAGGCACTTGGCGCAATTCAAAACGCGCCCCGCAGCCTGCATCATGGACCAATTCCGGCAACGCATTCGAAATGCCGCCGGCGCCGACATCGTGAATGGCGAGGATGGGGTTGTCTTCTCCGAGTTGCCAGCAGCGGTCGATCACTTCCTGGGCGCGGCGCTGCATCTCCGGGTTGCCGCGTTGCACCGAAGCGAAATCGAGGTCGGCGGTGTTGGTGCCGGTGGTCATCGATGAGGCCGCACCGCCGCCCAGACCGATCAGCATGCCCGGACCGCCGAGCTGAATCAGCAGCGTTCCCGGGGGAAACTTGAGCTTGAAGGCATCGCGCGCCGCGATGTTGCCGATGCCGCCAGCCACCATGATCGGCTTGTGGTAGCCGCGCATCTCGCCGCAAAACTCCTGTTCGAAACTGCGGAAGTAACCGGCCAGGTTCGGCCGGCCGAATTCATTGTTGAAGGCAGCCGCACCGATCGGCCCTTCGATCATGATGTCGAGTGCCGAGGCGATGCGCTCGGGTTTGCCATAGTGCGCGCTCGGCGCTTCCCAGGGCTGCTCGAAGCCCGGAATCCGCAGGTTCGATACGGAGAAGCCGCACAGCCCAGCCTTGGGCTTGGCTCCCCTGCCCGTGGCCCCCTCGTCGCGAATCTCACCGCCCGATCCGGTGGCGGCACCGGGAAAGGGCGAGATGGCGGTCGGATGGTTGTGCGTCTCGACCTTGGCGAGAAAATGGGTCAGTTCCTCCCGGTAGCAGTATTGCCCATTGCGATCCGGGGAGAAGCGCGGCCAGCGAGTCCCCTCTATGATGCAGGCATTATCCGCATAGGCGACAATGGTGCCTTGTGGATGGGATCGATGCGTCTCGCGAATCATGCCGAACAGCGTTTCATTGCGTGCCTTGCCGTCGAGCACCCAGTCGGCATTGAAAATTTTGTGGCGGCAGTGCTCGGAGTTGGCCTGGGCGAACATCATCAGTTCGACGTCGGTGGGATTCCGTTGCAGTTTGCGGAAACCGGCGTCGAGGTAGTCGATTTCGTCATCGGACAATGCCAAGCCCAGCTCCAGATTGGCTTCAAGCAAGGCAGCACGGCCGAGTCCGAGCAGGTCGACGATCAGCAGCGGCTGCGGCTCGACATGGTGAAACAGCGCGGCAGCGGCATCGATGCTCTCCAGCACCGACTCGGTCATCCGATCGTGCAGCATGCTCGCCAGCTTGCCGCGGTCTCCCTGGAATTCGGCATGATATGCGATCCCCCGCTCGATCCGGGCAATGCCTGCAAAGCCGCACTGCCTGGCAATCTCGGTGGCCTTGGTCGACCAGGGCGAAATCGTGCCGAGACGCGGGGTCACCAGCAGCAACGTGCCGGATGGCGGTGCGCTCTGCGACAACTTCCCGCCGAGCAGTTGCTCCAGGCGGGTCAGCTCGATAGCCGCCAGCGCCGCCGTCAGTTCGATAAAATACCAGTGCTCGGCGTCCAGTCGCTGGAGACCGGGAACGACGTTGCGCACCTGTTCGGCGATGCGGGAAATTCGACTCGGGGAAAACGCGGAGCCACCGCGCAGCTTGATGATCTCGGTCATGTTAGAAGTATCAGGCGGTGAGTGCTACCGAAAGCTCGGATTATACCCCGCCCGGTATGGATCATTCCCGCAACGGCCCCAAGTCGAGCCGATTGAAGGGGGGCAGTCGTGGTACAATTTTCCGCGTAATTACACAGGGCGGTGAAGGCTATCGATACCTGAATCTTTCACGGCAACCATTCAGAAACCCAAGGATTTTTTAATGCAGACGAATCAGCAAAGCGACACCGTTGGCGCACCCAATTCCGCCCCTGTCAGCGCATTGGAGCGACGCCTGGACATGAGCATTCCCATGGCCAGCGTCGATCAAGACGTCGAACAGCGTCTCAAGAAGCTATCGCGTACCGTGAAAATGCCGGGCTTCCGGCCGGGCAAGGTGCCCTTCAAGATGGTAGTCCAGCAATATGGCCCGGAGGTGCGTTCGGAAGCGATTGGCGCCGCAGTGGATAAAGCCTTCGGCGAAATGCTGCGGGAACAAAAGCTGCGCATCGCCGGATACCCACGGATTGAGCCGAAAAGCGGCGAAGACAAGACGAAGATGGAATTCTCGGCGGTTTTCGAAGTCTATCCCGAGATCAAATTGGGCGAGGTCACCGACCAGGAGATTGAAAGACCCGTATTGACTCTCACCGATGCCGAAGTGGAGCAGACCATCGAGGTACTCCGCAAGCAACGCACCACCTATCTCAAGGCAGAACGTCCGGCAGCCAGCGGCGACCGCGTCGTAATCGATTTCATTGGACGACAGGATGGAGAGGTTTTCCCTGGCGGACAAGGCGCCGACGTGGCAATTCGCCTTGGCAACGGCCAAATGCTTCCGGATTTCGAGACTGCAATCATCGGCTTGTCGGTGGACGAAACCAAGACTTTCGACCTGACTTTCCCGGCCGAATACCAAGCAAAGGACCTCGCGGGAAAAACCGTGCAGTTCGAGGTCACGATGAAACGGGTGGAAGGGCCACACCTTCCAGAACTGGATGCGGATTTCGTCAAGTCGATGGGCATCGCCGACGGCGATGTCTCAAAGATGCGTGAAGAAGTCAGGGAGAACCTCCAACGCGAGGTCACCAAGCGCCTCCAGACTCGCATCAAGAATCAGGTCATGGACAAGCTGCTGAGCGTCAATCCCGTCGAAATACCCAAATCTCTGGTTGAAATCGAGTCGCACCAGATGGCCGAAGCCGCGCTGCAAGACCTTAAAGCGCGTGGCATGTCGGAGAAAACCATGCCAGTGGATCCATCCTGGTTCACAGCGCAAGCGACGCGCAGAGTCGGCTTGGGCCTGATTCTCGCTGAACTGGTCAATCAAAAACAGCTCCACGCCAAGCAGGAACAAGTGCGTGCAATGGTCAACGAGTTCGCTGCCACCTATCAGGACCCAGCCGAGGTGGTACGCTGGTATTATTCTCAACCGCAGCGTTTATCCGAGGCCGAAGCCTTGGTCGTGGAGAACAACGTGGTGGACTGGGTGCTGACCAACGCCAAGGTGGCGGACAAACCCATATCCTTCGACGAACTGATGGGCAACGGCGGAGCATGACCATGGCAATTCGGCAGGGCAGCAGCGATTGGGATCCAAGCATGCTCGGATTAGTCCCGATGGTGATCGAGACGAGCGGCCGCGGCGAGCGGGCCTATGACATATACTCACGCTTGCTGCGCGAGCGTGTGATCTTCCTGGTCGGCCCGGTGAACGACTCGACCGCCAATCTGGTGGTGGCGCAGTTGCTGTTTCTCGAGTCGGAGAATCCCGACAAGGACATTCATTTCTACATCAACTCGCCCGGGGGTTCGGTCACGGCGGGACTGTCGATCTACGATACCATGCAGTTCATCAAGCCTGATGTATCGACCCTGTGCGTTGGCCAGGCGGCCAGCATGGGCGCTTTCCTGCTGACGGCAGGCGCCAAGGGCAAGCGCTACTGCCTGCCCAATTCGCGCGTGATGATCCACCAACCGATGGGCGGCTTCCAGGGACAGGCTTCGGATATCGAGATCCATGCCAAGGAAATTCTGTTTACCAAGCAGCGGCTCAATGAGATGATGGCCAAGCATACCGGTCAGCCGATCGAGCGCATAGAGCGTGACTCCGACCGTGACAACTTCCTCTCGGCCAAGGAAGCAGTGGACTACGGCATCATCGACAAGGTCTTGGAAAGCCGCACCGAAATTGCCAAGAAAGACGCAAAGTAAGACGGTCTTGGAGATACGCAAATGACGGAAAAAAAATCAGGCTCGGAGAAACTGCTTTATTGCTCCTTCTGCGGAAAAAGCCAGCATGAGGTAAAAAAGCTTATCGCCGGCCCCTCCGTTTTCATCTGCGACGAATGCATTGAGCTTTGCAACGACATCGTTCGCGACGAGGCATCAATTGAACAAGGAGTCAACAAGGGCGGCAAGACCGACCTGCCGACGCCCAAGGAAATCTGCGCCATCCTCGACCAGTATGTGATCGGACAGGAATCGGCAAAACGCATTCTGGCCGTGGCGGTATATAACCATTACAAGCGGCTCAGACATCTCGCCAAGCACGAGGACCATGACGGCATCGAATTGGCCAAGAGCAACATTCTCATGATCGGCCCGACCGGCTCCGGCAAGACGCTGCTGGCGCAAACCATGGCACGGCTGCTCAACGTGCCGTTTGTGATGGCCGATGCGACCACCTTGACCGAAGCCGGCTATGTCGGCGAAGACGTCGAGAACATCATCCAGAAACTGTTGCAGAAGTGCGATTACGAAATCGAGAAAGCGCAGCAGGGCATCGTGTATATCGATGAGATCGACAAGATCTCGCGCAAATCGGATAACCCCTCGATCACCCGCGATGTTTCGGGCGAGGGCGTCCAGCAAGCCTTGCTCAAGCTGATCGAAGGAACCACTGCCGCCATACCGCCGCAGGGCGGACGCAAGCATCCCAACCAGGACTTCGTGCAGGTCGACACCACCAATATTCTGTTCGTCTGCGGCGGGGCCTTCGACGGACTCGACAAGGTCATTCTCAATCGCTCCGAGAAGAGCGGTATCGGCTTTGATGCCGAAGTCAGAAGCCGCGATACCAATGATATTTCCGAGACCCTGAAACAAGTGGAACCCGAGGATTTGATCAAATTCGGCCTGATTCCAGAGTTCGTCGGACGCCTGCCAGTGGTGGCGACGCTGAAGGAACTCGACGAAGTAGCCCTGATCGAGATTCTGATCGCGCCCAAGAACGCACTGATCAAGCAATATCAGAAGCTGTTCCAGATGGAGGGAGTTGAATTGGAGATACGCCCCAATGCCCTGCAGGCCATCGCCAAGAAGGCCTTGAAGCGCAAGGCGGGTGCCCGGGGCTTGCGGTCGATACTGGAAAATGTGCTGCTGGATATCATGTACGAGTTGCCGACCATGGAAAACGTCTCCAAGGTGGTCATCGACGAAGGGATGGTCGATCACGCAACGCCACCGATACTGATTTATGCCGACCAGCCCAAAGTCGCCAGTTCAAGTTAAGTTTTCCCATTTGGCCATGCCTATTGCCCAACTAGGCCTGCGCTTGAAAGTCAAGCCATAGCCGATCGCATCCGGCTGCAGGATGCTTGAATTACCGCATCTCACCCCCAATTGGGGTGCTGTATGCAATCACAAAAGGAAATCGCCATGTCGAGCGAATTGGACCTACCCGTGGAAAAACTGGATCTTCCGCTGTTACCGCTGCGTGATGTCGTGGTCTTCCCGCACATGGTGATCCCGCTGTTCGTAGGACGACCCAAGTCGATCAAGGCCCTCGAAACTGCCATGGAAACCGGCAAGAACATCCTGCTGGTAGCTCAGAAATCCGCCGCCAAGGACGAGCCCGACAGCGAGGATATGTACCGTATCGGCTGCATTGCCAACATCCTCCAGATGCTCAAGCTGCCAGACGGCACCGTCAAGGTGCTGGTCGAAGGCGTGCAACGTGCCCGTCTGGAAAGCATCGAGGATCGCCGCACCCTGTTCGTCGCCGAAGTGCTCCCGGTGCCCCTGGAAGAGGGACTCAACAACGAGGTCGAAGCCATGCGGCGCGCGATCCTGGCGCAATTCGACCAGTATGTGAAACTCAACAAGAAAATCCCCCCGGAAATTCTCACCTCGCTGTCGGGGATCGAAGATGCCGGCCGGCTAGCAGATACCATCGCTGCGCATCTGCCGCTGAAACTCGAACAGAAGCAGGAAGTCCTGGAAATCTTCGATGTCGCAACGCGACTCGAAAAACTGCTCTCCCAACTCGAAGCCGAACTCGACATACTCCAGGTCGAAAAGCGCATCCGCGGCCGCGTCAAGCGCCAGATGGAAAAGAGCCAGCGCGAGTATTATCTCAACGAACAGGTCAAGGCCATCCAAAAAGAACTCGGCGAGGGCGAAGAAGGCGCGGAACTCGACGAGATGGAGAAGAAAATCAAGGACGCCGGCATGCCCAAGGAAGCCTTGACCAAGGCACAGTCCGAACTGAAGAAACTCAAGCTGATGTCGCCGATGTCGGCTGAAGCAACCGTGGTACGCAACTATATCGACACCCTGGTCGGTTTGCCATGGAAGAAGAAAAGCCGCATCGGCAAGGATCTCGGCGCCGCCGAAAAGGTGCTCGACAAGGACCACTATGGCCTGGACAAGGTCAAGGAACGCATCGTCGAATACTTGGCCGTGCAGCAACGCGTCGACAAGCTCAAGGCGCCGATACTGTGCCTGGTCGGACCACCCGGTGTCGGCAAGACCTCACTCGGCCAGTCGATTGCCCGCGCCACCAACCGCAAGTTCGTGCGCATGTCGCTCGGGGGCGTGCGCGACGAATCGGAAATCCGCGGCCACCGGCGCACCTACATCGGCTCGATGCCCGGCAAGATCCTGCAGAACATGGCCAAGGTCGGAGTCAGGAACCCGCTGTTCCTGCTCGACGAAGTCGACAAGATGGGCCAGGATTTCCGCGGCGATCCGAGCTCGGCGCTGCTGGAAGTGCTCGATCCGGAGCAGAACTCAACCTTTGTCGATCACTACGTCGAGGTCGAGTACGATCTTTCCGATGTGATGTTCGTCGCCACGGCGAATACGCTCAACATACCGGCACCGCTGCTCGACCGCATGGAAGTCATCCGGCTGTCCGGCTACACCGAAGACGAGAAGGTGAATATCGCGTTGCGCTTCCTCTTGCCCAAGCAGCTCAAGAACAACGGCATCAAGCGCAACGAACTGACTGTGACGGATGAGGCGCTGCGCGACATCGTACGCTATTACACCCGGGAGGCCGGCGTGCGCGCACTGGAGCGCGATATCTCGAAGATCTGCCGCAAGGTGGTGAAAGCGCTGGTACTCAGAAAACGCACCAGCAAGGTCGTCGTCAATACCAAGAACCTGTCCAAATATCTCGGCGTCAGACGCTATTCGTTTGGCATTGCCGAGAAGGAAAACCAGATCGGCCAGGTTACCGGCCTGGCTTGGACCGAGGTAGGCGGCGAGTTGCTGACGATCGAAGCCGTGGTGGTGCCCGGCAAGGGCAAGACCATGACGACCGGCAAGCTCGGCGAAGTGATGCAGGAGTCCATCCAGGCCGCGCTGACAGTGGTCAGGAAACGCAGCAAACAGTTCGGGATCGCCGAGGATTTCTACCAGAAGAGCGACCTGCACATCCATTTGCCCGAAGGCGCGACGCCCAAGGACGGACCATCGGCCGGCGCTGCCATCGCCACGGCTTTGGTGTCGGTGCTGACAGGCATCCCGGTGCGGGCCGATGTCGCCATGACTGGCGAAATCACCCTGCGCGGCGAAATCCTGCCGATTGGCGGTCTCAAGGAGAAACTGCTCGCCGCTGTGCGCGGTGGCATCCGAACGGCGTTGATTCCCGAGGAGAACGTCAAGGACCTTGCCGAGATTCAAGATACCATCAAGAACCGTATCGAGATCCTCCCGGTCAAGTGGATCGACAAGGTGCTGGAACTGGCGTTGGAGCGTATCCCGGCACCGACAACCGAAACTACGGCACCGGCTAGCACCACGGAAGTCCCCTTGGCGACGCCCGCCGACGGTCAACCGGTGACAGGTATCATCACTCACTAGCCCCCAGGAAACCGAGACGAACACCCACGGCAGTTATGTCGTGGGTACGTTTCAGCACTTGCAAGTTTATTCTTCTATCGTTGCGAAAACCCCTTGACACAAGGTTTTGCGGCTTGTTATAAAACGTGGGCAGGATTTTTCGACGTCCCGCAATCTCGCGATGCGTCACAATAGGGATCGTTTTTTCACTCAACACATTCTAAGAGGGGAATTAAGTGAACAAATCTGAACTGATCGATCAAATCGCCAAGTCGGCCGACATCTCCAAGGCTGCGGGAGGTCGAGCGCTTGACGCTGCGATTGGTGCAATAAAAGCATCTATGAAAAAGGGCCAGATGGTCACGCTGGTCGGCTTTGGTACGTTTTATGTCGGCAAACGTGCGGCACGAGTGGGTAGAAACCCGCGCACTGGCGCCGCGATCAAGATCAAGGCAGCAAAGTCTCCGAAGTTCCGTGCCGGCAAGGCACTCAAGGACGCGGTTAACTGAAATATTGCTTTCCTGCTGAGCTAATAAATAATTTGGCTGTTTGCAGAACGGGTGCTTAGCTCAGCTGGTAGAGCGTCGCCTTTACACGGCGAATGTCAGCGGTTCGATCCCGTTAGCACCCACCACCCTACTCTCCAGTAGCGTCCAAAGAAGTCCGAAATACCTTAAGAAACCCGCACAGTGATAACCTCTGCGGGTTTTTTGTCGTCCATTTCGTACGATATAGTTCATTGACGATTGAATATCGGAAACCATATAAGACATTCGCCCCGGCATAACTGGCCGGGGCGTGTCGATAGGTCCAGACGCGAAAGCTAGTTTTTTTGCCGCGAACTTCCACCACCTTGTTGCTGTGAGTTCCCGCCACTCTGTTGCTGCGAACTTCCACCGCTTTGTTGCTGCGAGTTCCCCCCGCTCTGTTGCTGTGAACTTCCACCACTCTGTTGCTGCGAGTCTCCACCGCCGGTGTCTTGAGTCTGTAAGTTCCCGCCACTCCGCTTATCGGTGGTTTTCTTCTCAGTACCCTTCTTCGCCTTCTCGTCGGCGGCTTTCTTGTCCGCAGCATCCTTCTTCGCCTTGTCGTCGGCTGCCTTCTTGTCATCAGCCGCTTTCTTGTCCGCAGCGTCCTTCTTCGCCTTGTCGTCGGCTGCCTTCTTGTCATCAGCTGCTTTCTTGTCCGCAGCGTCCTTCTTCGCCTTGTCGTCGGCCGCCTTCTTATCATCAGCCGCTTTCTTGTCCGCAGCATCCTTCTTCGCCTTCTCGTCGGCCGCCTTCTTGTCATCAGCCGCTTTCTTGTCCGCAGCATCCTTCTTCGCCTTCTCGTCGGCCGCCTTCTTGTCATCAGCCGCTTTCTTGTCCGCAGCGTCCTTCTTCGCCTTGTCGTCGGCTGCCTTCTTGTCATCAGCCGCTTTCTTGTCCGCAGCGTCCTTCTTCGCCTTGTCGTCGGCTACCTTCTTGTCATCAGCCGCTTTCTTGTCCGCAGCATCCTTCTTCGCCTTGTCGTCGGCTGCCTTCTTGTCATCGGCGGCTTTCTTGTCCGCAGCATCCTTCTTCGCCTTGTCGTCGGCTGCCTTCTTGTCATCGGCGGCTTTCTTGTCCGCAGCGTCCTTCTTCGCCTTGTCGTCGGCTACCTTCTTGTCGTCGGGAGTAGCCGCTTTCGGTGGGGGAGCTTTGTCTCCACCATCGGTTTTCGTAGGCGTTACTGGTGCTGGGGTCTTGCCACCATTCGATGGCGGTGAGCTTATTGGCTGAGTTGCGGCCGGTGTTTTGACGAACGACTGGGAGGTTTTTCTTGAGTCAAGCTTTTGAGCGGGAGCTGAATCGCCTATCATGCCCGCTTCATTGCCCGCGGTATTGCCTTTGCCGGCAGCCACCGCGGTAACTTTCTTTTGTTCGGCATTGATTTTGGTGTTGCCTTTAATCTGGGTGCCGCCCTTGATCGCTCCAGCGGTGTTCCTGGCGGAGTTATCCTCACCGGTGGCAACGGCTGAGGCATCTTCCTGTTTTGCCTTGATGTCGGTGTTTCCCTGAATCCGCACAGAATCGTTCGAATTCTGAACTCCGCGACCTGGGGCACGTTGGGACATTTGCGCCAAAGCGACAGAAGTCCCACCTATCAAAGCAAAAAATACGACCAACTTTCTCATTTGCATAGCAGCTTCCCCTTTAACATCGTTAATCTCAGCAAAGTCTACTACATATGACACCGGAAACCGTTGTCAAAAATCACACATCTGGCACGATTGCGAGCGATGCCGGACAGGAAATCCAATTCACATTCGTCCTGGACGGATCAAGCGAGGGGAATGATCTGGACAGGTTCCCTTGATTGACATTTACAGCGTACTGTAGAATTGACGAGTCGTTACTCCCCTGCAAAACCTATGAAAACCTCTATCAAGCTCAAGCCCATGCTGGCTTCCCTGGCGGCCGTGGCCATGTTGACTGCCTGTGCCGCAAATTCCGCATTTTTTTCCTTTAACCGGCCAAGCGAGATCTACTACAAAGACGGTCGTCTTGCCTATGTCGCTTCATGCAAATCCGCCAATTGGGGCCCCTGTCTGGAGCAAGCCGGGGTGATTTGCAAGAATGCCGGCTACACCATTCTCGAAAAAACGAATTCCAGGAACTATGGCGAAGACGAAAAGGAAATGGTATTTGCCTGCAACGGGAAACCTGATGCCATGGGAAACAAGCCGGCATCTGGCGATATCAAATCATGATGCGTTGCCAAGGTGCTGGGGCTTCTTCCACGGGCCGGGCTACATGCATCATCGAGCAGCAACCACCGTCCCGACCGCTCTGCTTCCTCCTGTGCTGATTTATTAAAGTTGGCCAACGGAATGTCGTTACTATTGATGAGAGCGCGGTGGCTAGTAAGAGTTGCCGTTAGCTCTCACCTTCCCCGTCAGCTGTCTCAATCGCTCTGATCGTGGCAAGACCCAGCCCGGGAATTCATTTTTTCGCTATTTTCAGCTGGTTGGCGTTTTGTCTATCGGCAGTCGAAGCCGCAAAAGATATTGGCGACGCGCGCAGTGTTACCGTGTTCGACCGAGTATGGATCGATAGGGCCCAATTCCAGGAAGAATCGCCATGAATAAAATCCTGAAAGAACTCTGGAGTTACGTTTGCTTCGCGCTGGTTCTGGTCGGCATCGTGGGATTGTCCTGGAGTGCATTTGGCGAAGAAGGCTGGATCGAACGTTCATGGGGAGTGGTTTGGGACACCGAGATGCGGCACCCTATCCTGGCCATCCCGGTAATCGGGAGCACAGTGCTGCTGGTCACGCTATTCATGCGCGGTGGACTCAACCCAGGCAAAACCAGTCCCTTGGCTGACCTGCTGGTGTATGTCACGATGCTTTTCGGCGCTTATTCCATCTGGCAGTATTGGCATTCGGGCGTCTGGCCGTTCTAAAGATCCTTCACCGCTCGGTGCTTGCCAGCTTCAAGGCCAGCGCGACGAACACGGTGCCGGCCACCCGGTTGATCGCCCGCTGCGCCTTTTCCGAATGTTGCAACCACTGGCCCAGTTTTCCCGCCAGCAGGGCAATGCCGCCGAAGACCAGCAAAGTGGCTACGATAAATACGCCGCCCAGCAGCATCAACTGAAGGCTTAAAGAGCCATGCGCCGGATCGGCAAACTGGGGCAGGAATGCCAGAAAGAAAATCGACACTTTGGGATTCGTGACATTCATGATGATGCCGCGTCGATACAGCGCCCAGCCGCTCAGGCTGCGCTCGCCAGCGGCCTGGATCCCGGCAGCCGAAGCACGGAACGATTGCCATGCAAGATACAGCAGGTAAGCGGCGCCGATGATCTTGAGCACCGTGAAAGCCAGTACCGAGGCCTGAAAAATGGCGGCTACGCCGAGAGCAACCGCCGTCGTATGCGCCACCAACCCGGAACACAACCCGATGGTCACGAGGCATCCGGCCGACGGCCCCCTCAGTGCGGACTGAGTCAACACGAAAATGTTGTCCGGCCCCGGCGCCAGGCAAAGCAGCAACGAAGCGGCAAAGAATACGCCTAGCGTGTCAATCGGGATCATGGATGTCAAACCTGGATGGATGGTGTCGAGGCAGATGTCAGCATGGCCGCCAGCGCCTTGCGTTCGGTCGCCGGATCGACCAGATATTGTCGCGCCTTGACCGCTGCCGCAAGTTCGTCGAGGTAGGCGGGTCGATTGATTGCGCGGCGGAGCAATTGGGCCAGTGCCGTCTCATCGGCAACCTTGAAGTAGCCGGGATAAGTCTTGCCGAGCAAGCCGATATTGCCGGGAATTTCCGAAGCAATCACCGGCACGCCGATACCGATCGCCTCGGAGACCACGTGAGCGCCACCTTCCATCCGGCTGGATATGGCCATGACATGACTGCGGGCGAGCCAGCGCAGCGTGCTGGCATGATCCAGCTCGCCCAGCCAGCGGTATCTGCGGTCCGCCTGCATCAGCTTCCTGGCCTGGGCCGCAGCCTGAGGGGTCAGCGCCTTGCCAATCTGCACGACGCGCAATCTACCGATGTCGGCAAGCTGTCCGAGCGCCAAGGCGGCGCGGAAGGGATCCTTTTCCTCGCGCAAATGTCCGATCACGCTCACAAGGAAATAGCTGCGTGGAGGATCCCGCCGCCGATGCGCGCCGACCGACTGGAAGATAACCTCCGCCTTGGCTCTGCATACGGGATCCAGCTCTTCCAAAGCTTTCGTCTGGAGCACCACCAGGCGGTCGGCGAGCAATAACGATTCCTGTGCCGACGAGTCGCTGCGGATGTCGCGATACAGATCGGTGCCAGTCAAGACAAGTATCAGCGGACGCTGGGGATAGGCGGTCTTCCATGCCTTGAGGGAGGAATGGCTGCGGCGCGCATGCAAGGCGATCATTGCGTCATGCTCTTGGCCACGCCAGGACACGGCAATCTCGACATCATGTCCCAGCCCCCGCAAATACCTCGCCCAGCGCAGCGCCGTGCGTCGGTTGCCTTGCAAAGAGCCGGGCTTGGCCGGCGTGATGAGGATTATTCGCATGCTGACTGACAGATATTCCGCAAGCATCCACTCAACAGCGAGGCCGCATAGATGCCAAAAGCTGCAACAAAGGCGGCGACATGATCGAATTGTATGGTTAGAGCGCACCGAGCGGACATAAAACCACCATGTTCTTAAAGAAAGCCGATCTACCCTGCCGATTATCCCGGTGAATATCGGCAAGAGGGAACAATTTACTGAGGATTTCCTGAAGACATCCCTCAATAGCCTGATTCCTGCAATTGCCGATCGGTGCCCCTCGATGGCAGCGGGACGCTGTCGATTTTAGAAACCAGCGCGATCCTGCGGCATCTGGCTGACAAGCGCCGGTGTTTTATACAGCAGGATTTACGCACCGCAATGATGCACTGCAATGGCTCTTCTCGCGGCTGGCGGGGCTGGAGCCGAGAACGAATCAAAAAAAATTTTCACCAACGCCGCCAGAATATGGAAACTCGTGAAAGATTTCACTATACTGGGCGCGCAATCAGGAGACATTCACCAAAAAAAGAGAACTGGAATTGAAGTCAATGAGGATTGTCATGCTGGCCCGTCCGGCATGAGATATCAGGTTAAAATCTTTCTGCCGTAAGTCTTTCATCAATTTCAAAAGGGAAAACAAATGAACAAATCCGAACTCATCGAAGTTGCAGCCAAAGAAGCCACCATTTCCAAAGCCGCTGCCGGGAAAGCGCTTGATGCCATCGTCGGAGCCATCACCAAGGCTGTCGCCAAGGGTGACTCGGTGACTCTGGTTGGATTTGGCACGTTCAGTTCCTCCAAGCGTGCAGCACGTTCCGGCCGCAATCCGCAAACCGGTGCTACGCTCAAGATTGCTGCAACGACGGTGCCAAAGTTCAAAGCTGGCGCAACTTTCAAAGCTGCTGTCGCCGGCAAGAAGGCAGCCAAGAAAAAATAATTGCTGTCTGCCGCGAAAGCAACCATGAGGCCGCATACCGCGGCCTCATTCGTTTCTGGCTATGCCGCTATTCAATACTGAAGGCTCAGCGCATTCAGGATTTCTTCGTAGCGCGCCTCGATCTCGGCGAATTTTGCGGAAAATGCGGGCCATTCAATGCCCATCCTTGCGCAGGCAAGACCTGACAGGTCCGGCACCCTGTTGTTGGGCAGTTCACCGAGATCAAGCGCATGGCTAAGCACTTCGGCGACATGGATCAAGTCGCCCATTTCGCCGAAATCGCCGCTCTCCGGATCGTGGTGGCCATATATGCCATCGGCAATATCAGCGGGTAACCGCCAGTTCTTTATCAGCTCGCCGCCGGCGATGGCATGATCAAAGCCGAACACAGCCCGCTCGGCCTCGATAATCGTTTCGTCCAGACGTTGCCGACGCGCCAGCACTTCTTCGAAGAACTTCGGGGCCACCGCAAACAACAGCAGTTGCCCGATGTCGTGCAACAGCCCCGTGGTAAAGGCCGCCTCGGCGTTGAACTGATTCTCCTCGGCAATGACGCGGGCGCAGGTGGCCACCCCCATGCTATGTCGCCACAACATGCGAGGATCAAAGCATGCAGATTTCATATTGAATCTGTCCACGATCGCGGTGGCCAGGGTAATGCTGCGGATTTCTTCCAGACCAAGCACGAGGATCGCCTCGCGCATCGAATCCACACGGGAAGACAGCCCGAAAACGCTCGAATTGGCTGCTGCAAGAATACGCGCAACGATGGCCGGATCCGTGTTGAGGAGTGCGACCAGGCTGTCGGCGTTGGAGGTATCATCTTCGATGGTCGAGATGATGAAGCTGGCGACCTCAGGCAAGGTCGGCAATGCAGACGCGCGCGACAGCACTTCAGTCAGGGTGGGCGGAATCATTGGGCCTGATTGCGGCGAAACAAGCGCACTGCACTTAACAGTTCAGCCCGTTCCTCGCGGCTGTCGCCGCGGAAGATGTATGTGAGCCGCTTTTCCTCAGTCTCGATCTCGTGGGCAATCGTCGCTGGGTCACGATCGTCGGGCACGTTGACGACGATGCAATGAATCATGCGTCTGCGGATGCGTTCAATCAACGACTCATCGAGAACGCAATTGGCCGGCAGCAGCTCATCCCCCTGCCGAGTAAGAATGGCAGCGGCAATCGTCATCCCCGGCTGCAGGCGCCCGGGCGAAAGGCAAATCGAGCGAGTTTTCATAGGATATTCCCTGAGCATTCTGCCAGATCAATGGGGAGATTGCACGCCGAGCAGGTTGAGCCACGCATATCCCGGCATGTTGCCGCCAGGCCGATGCAGGTCAGCTTGCTAGGCAAGCGCGACGGCATGTTCGGCCAGCGCCAGGGAAGCGGTCAGTCCGGGCGACTCGATGCCGTAGAGACAAACCACGCCGGCCACACCATGCGCTTGCTTTCCCTGGACGATGAAGTCGCATGACGCAGCACCCGGCGCATGCGGCTTGGGACGAATCCCGGCGTAGGCGGGCACCAGTGCAGCGTCCGGCAGCGCCGGCCAATAGCGACGGATGGCCGCGTAGAAAGCCTCGGCGCGGCACGGGTCGACCCGGTAGTCGATACGGTCGACCCACTCCACGTCCGGGCCGAAGCGCGCCTGGCCAGCCAGATCCAGCGTCAGATGCACGCCCAGGCCGGCAGCTTCGGGCAGCGGATAAACCAGATGCGAAAACGGCGCACGCCCGGTCAACGCATAGTAATTTCCCTTGGCATAAGAGAGCGGCGGCACGCTCTGCGGCGGCAGGCCGCGCAGATTGCGCGCCAAGCCCTGCGCGCCAAGGCCGGCGCAGTTGAACACGCGCTTGGCCAACAGCCGCATCGGTTCGACGCCGCCGGTTTCGAGCAGGATGCCGTCCGCGGTAATTTCCCCGCCGAGCACTGGGCTATTCGCAGCCAGCACCGCGCCGCCCTGCTCCGCATCGCCGAGCAGCGCAAGCATCAGGGCATGGCTATCGACGATGCCCGTGGACGGCGAATACAGCGCCGCCAGGCATGCCAGTGCCGGCTCCATTTGCCGCGCTGCGCCGGCTGTCAATCGAGCAAGATCGTTGACGCCGTTGCGCCGGGCATGGGCCACGATGGCGTCCAACTGGCCGACTTGACCGGCGTCGGCAGCGACGAGCAGCTTGCCGCAGCGCCGGTGGGCGATGCCGCGTTCGGCACAATAGGCGTAAAGCCTGTCGCGACCGGCAACGCAGAGGCGCGCCTTCAATGACCCGGGCGGATAATGGATGCCGGCGTGGATGACCTCGCTGTTCCTGGCGCTGATGCCACTGCCGAAAGCCGCCTCGGCTTCGAGGATCAGCACCTCGCGTCCCGCTTGCGCCAGGCAGCGCGCCACGGCGAGGCCGATCACACCGGCGCCGATCACGGCACAATCAATTTTTTCCATGGCAGGGTAAGCGTCTGGCTATGGCAGAATGTTTACAGTCTAAAGCAGTGCGGAGACCATATGAAACTCGATGAGCTGATAGCTGATTTGCATACCCGTTGCGCGGCGCTGCGCCGCGACCTGCACGCTCATCCCGAACTGGCCTTCGGCGAATGGCGCACCGCCGACATCGTCGCGGAAAAGCTGGCGGCGCTTGGCCTGGAGGTTCATCGCGGGCTGGCCGGCACCGGCGTGATCGGCACCCTGAAGGTCGGCAGCAGCGCACGGAGCATCGGCCTGCGCGCCGACATGGATGCCTTGCCGATCGACGAGCTCAACGCTTTCGACCACCGCTCGCGCCACCCTGGGCAAATGCACGCCTGCGGCCACGACGGCCATACCGCCATGCTGCTGGGCGCGGCCGAAGCGCTGACGGCCTTGCGCGACGAGGGTCGCTTCGACGGCAGCGTGCATTTCATCTTCCAGCCGGCCGAAGAAGGCGACGGCGGCGGACGCCTCATGGTCGAGCAAGGCCTGTTCACCAAATTCCCCATGCAGGCCGTATTCGGCTTGCATAACTGGCCCGGCCTGCCGGTGGGGCAGATGGCCGTGATGCCCGGCCCGATCATGGCCGGCACCGACCGACTGGAAATCGTCGTCACCGGCCGCGGCGGCCACGCCGCCATGCCGCACCAGGCCACCGACACGGTGGTCGCGGCGAGCGCCCTGGTGCAGGCCTTGCAAACCCTGGTCAGCCGCAATACCGAAGCATTCGAGCCGGTGGTGCTCTCGATCACGCGTTTCCATGCCGGCCACGCCGACAACGTGTTGCCAGAAGAAGCGCGCCTGGGCGGCACGCTGCGCACTTTCAGCACCGGCCAGCAGGCCTTGATGGCGGACGGGATCCAGCGCATCTGCGACGGGATCGCCGTCACCTATGGGGTACGGGTCGATCTGGCGGTGATACCCGGCTATCCGCCAACCATCAACACCGCGGCGGAAACTGAGCTATGCCAGGAAGTGGCGGCGCACCTGCTGGGCAACCCACAGGTGCGCAAAGACCTCAGACCCAGCATGGGCGCCGAGGACTTCTCCTACCTGCTGCGTGAAAAACCCGGCTGCTATGTCTGGCTGGGAAACGGCGCTGGCAGCGGCGGTTGCATGCTGCACAGTCCGCATTTCGATTTCAACGACGAGATCATCCCGCTGGGGATACGCTATTGGGTGGGACTGGTTGAACGTGTGCTGTCCAAGCATTGAGATTCAGTTTTGACGTAACTCAAGCCCCCCGTCGATGCTTGCGTTAGAATGCAAAATTGATCAATCAAACTCGCCAATGGGCAAACGATGTCTGCTCCCACCGCTGCCGTTAAGTCCATCCTTTATGTGCGCCTGCCCTGCTGGAAGATCTATCCGGGCGGCGTAATTTATGTCGCCGACTACATCCACAAGCAGCGTCCCGGGATAAGCCAGCACCTGCTCGACCTGGCGCTGGTGCCGCCGTCCCGTCGCACCAGCGCGTTGCGCGAGAAGATCGGCAGCATGCGTCCCGACGTGGTGGCCTTCTCCTGGCGCAACATGCAGTCCTTCGGCCCGCATCCCGAAGACGACGCGCTCGACGTGGTGATGAACTTCGACCACTCGCCAAGTCTCTGGCAGAAGTTGAAGTCGGCCAAGGACGCGTTGCGCATCATCGGCGACTACGTCGTCAGCCGTCTGCGCAACTTCGGCTACATGCAGCTGGTGCGCCGGCTCCTGCCCGAGACTCGCATCGTGGTCGGCGGCACCGCGGTTTCCATCTTCGGCAAGTACGTGGCGCAGAAATGTCCGACCGACACCGTCGTGGTCGTCGGCGAGGGCGAAGATGCCATGCTCTCCGTCGTCGATGGCTTCACCAAACCGACCGGCGAGATTTTTTACAAGGATGCCGCCGGCAAGATCACCCACCGGCAACGCAGAGAAAACTTCAATCTCGCCAACCTGACTGCGGTGAATTTTTCCTACATCGAGTCGATCTTCCCCAACTTCAAGGACTATCTCAACGACGACATCGGCGTCCACACCAAGCGCGGCTGCCCCTTCCAGTGCCACTTCTGCCTCTACAACAAGATCGAAGGCGCGCATCAGCGCTACCGCGAACCCGTCGAAATCGCCAAGGAAATCGACACCCTCAACAAGCGCTACGGCGTCAAGCGCATCTGGTTCACCGACGCGCAGTTCTGCTCGACGCGGAAAACCATGGAACATGTCGACCAGGTGCTCGACGAGATGCTGGCGCGCAACACCCAGATCAACTGGTCCGGCTATCTCCGCCTCAACTACCTGACGCCGGACATCGCACGCAAGATGCTGGCCACCGGCATGCGCAGCGTCGATCTGTCGTTCACGGGTTCGCAGGAGGTCATCGACGAGTTGACGCTCGGCTATTCGTTGGAGCAGCAGATGGAAGCCTTCCGCATGCTGAAAGCCAATGGCCATACGGACCAGAAGATCAAGCTCTACATCCCGCTCAACGCGCCCGGCGAAACGCTGGAGACGCTGCGCCGGACTATCTACAAGGTCAAGGAAATCTACGAGCTGTTCGGCCGCGACAACGTGCTGCCGTTCATCTTTTTCATCGGCGTCCAGCCCGGCACGCCGGTGGAAAAACTGCTTATCGACCGCGGCTATCTCAAGGCCGATTACAACCCGCTGACGCTCAACCCCTTCATTATCAAGAAGCTGCTTTACAACCCCAAGCCGCTGGGCAGCATCATCGGTCGCGCCTATCTCGAAGCGATCAAGTCGCTCGACCCGACCAGCGAATACATCGGGCGTGCCACGCTGGACGTGATCGAACGGCAACTGGACGAGGTATACCCCGTCAGCAGCGCCGCAGCGATGGCCTGAGAACCGGGCGACCGAACAGGCTTTCCTGCCTGCCGCAACCACGCGAGAAACGTCAAGGCGCCAAGGCTAGACGCGCAGTCGGTTGATGACCTACGAAAAGCGGGCTTATTGGCTCTTCAACGCGGGCTAGGTGGACCAAGGTAGCCAGGCGTGCGATTGCGATACGGCCGAAGGTCTGACGATTCCCTAAACTCCTCCAGCGTTGATCGGGGGCTCGACCTTTTACTTGTCATACGTTCGACATACCAAATTATCGAATTTCTATCTGCGTGAACTTTAGGAGATCAAGATGACCATCATTCATCCCTTTCGCTTCGACATTCCGGAATCCGCGCTTCAATATCTGCGTCGACGGATAAAGGAAACCCGATGGCCAGATCGTGAAACGCCAAATGACTGGAGTCAGGGCGCGCCGTTAGCCTACGTTCAAGAGCTGTGCGAGTATTGGCGAACCCAATACGACTGGCGCCGTTGCGAGGCACAACTGAATGCCCTCCCGCAATTCGTCACCGAGATCGACGGCATCGACATTCAGTTCATTCACATACGCTCCAAGCATCAGAATGCGCTGCCGCTAATCTTGACCCATGGTTGGCCAGGTTCAGTCATCGAATTTCTAAAGGTTCTTGGCCCACTGACGGATCCGACCGCCCATGGCGGCACCGAGGCGGATTCATTCCACGTTGTTTGTCCCACACTGCCCGGCTTCGGTTTCTCAGGCAAGCCAAGCGCGCCCGGATGGAATATCCAGCGTATCGGTCGCGCTTGGGGGCAACTGATGGCCAGATTGGGCTACGATCGTTACGTGGCACAGGGTGGCGACTGGGGTTCCATTGTGACCCATGCGATGGCGATGTCGGAAAGCGAACATTGCGCGGCCATCCACGTCAACTTGCCGCTTGTATCGCCGAGTGAGCCATTGCTGCAAAATCCGACGGAACAGGAACAATCCGCCCTTGCCGCCTTTCAGCACTATATGGACTGGGACTCCGGCTACTCCAAACAGCAAAGCACACGCCCCCAGACGCTTGGCTACGGCCTCGTGGACTCTCCCGCAGGTCAATGCGCCTGGATCCTGGAGAAATTCTGGGCTTGGACGGACTGTAATGGGCATCCTGAAAACGCACTGACCAAAGACGAGATGCTCGACGACATCATGATGTACTGGCTTCCCGCCACCGGAGCCTCTTCAGCCCGCCTCTATTGGGAAAGCTTTGCCGAACTTCTTGCGCCTAAGCCCAGCATTCATATCCCGGTCGGCGTTTCCCTCTTCCCGAAGGAGATTTTAGTGCCTCGAAGCGGTGGTGCGAAGAGCGCTACGCAAAGCTTATCCATTTCAATATGCCCGACAAAGGCGGTCATTTCGCTGCCTTTGAGCAACCCGCAAGCTTCGTTGACGAAGTGCGTACCTGTTTTAGGCAAATCCGCTAGCGCTTATGGCGATCGCAGCGGAAGATCGTCCTTAAAAACACACCGACGCTAGCCGGGATAGGGCGAGAATTGGTCAGCAACCGCCCACCACTTGCCATGTTCTTTGGCAAGAAAGAACATGTCCCTGCCACCCATATTGACGGTTTGACCTGCCATGTCGAAAGACATCTCAAAATCGTAGGCAACCACCGCCGATTCGCCATAGAGGCGAATGACGGGATCAATTTCTTTCCAGAAATGAATTCGTGCATTGTCGGCGAAAGCTTTCCACGCGGCAACACAAGCCGGGCCGCCATCTAAACGGTGGCGATCCGTTGCTGTGATGGCAAGCATGTTGGGGTGGAAATAGCGCGACAACTCATCAGGCTTGCCTGTTGTCCAGGCATCATTCAGCGCTCGGACAGTAGCCCAAATTTCTTGTTCGACAGGGTTGGAGAAAAGCGTTGTGCTCATGGCTGAACGACCTTGGAAAAATAACCGGCGCTGCGCGGCTTTATCGCGTAGCGTCCGGCCGACCGCCGGGTTATGTTTCGCGGCAAACTGCTTGCCGCTATTATGTGTATAAATGTTACAGGTGATACACCTATGCGAACAAATATTGTAATCGACGACAAACTTATGAACGATACGCTCCGGGCGACGGGACTGAAAACCAAGCGTGAAGCGGTTGAACTTGGGCTACGCACAGTGCTGCGTTTGCGCCAGCAAGAACAGATTCGGCGCTTCCGCGGCAAACTGAACTGGCAAGGCGATCTTGACGCGATGAGAACCGACAAGTGATCTTGGTCGATTCCAGCGTTTGGATCGACTACTTTCGGGGAACTGCGACACCGGAAAGACCAGGATGCGCCCTGCGGGCGAGGATCAACAACGAATGAAAACCTACCGTCGACTCCACGGGGGAAGCCCTTGTAGTAGAAATCACCGGCGCTGAGAGGCTTTATCGCGCAGCGTCCGTGTGGACTGCCGGGTTGGGGCTTGGCCGTCAACATAAGCGTCGAGAAGCCGGCGAATCATGCGCTGGTACTGCGTGTGATGCTTTGTAGCTTCCGACTTGAAGAACTCGATACTCTTCTTGCTCAGAGCCAGAGTTACTTTCACACCTTCTTCACGAAATGCCAATTCGGCTGGCGAAGGAAGGAAATCGGGAACCACCTGAACCTTGCCAAGGGGTTCATCGGTATATTTGATTTTAGTTCCGGCTAACGCCTGCTGCGCAGGCATTACCCTACTCTGAAACTTCGTTTTCGCGCTCATAGATAGCCTTTCCTTTGCGCCAATAACCGGCGCCGATGATTCGAATAACCGAAGCGCGGTAAGTAAACCGCACGGTGAGCACACCGCCATCAACTTCGCCAAAGCAATAAAACCGCTCTTCGGTCTGGCTGTGTGTCTCGTCCTTGGCAATCACGCGCTGCGGGTCTGCAAACGCGTATTGGGCGCGGGAGAAGGAGACTCCGTGCTTTCCCTGATTCTCGGCATCCTTGTCGGGGTCCCAATCAAAGCGAGTTTTTGCCATGGACACAGAGTAGCACTAGTCCATACAAAAAGCCATACGGCGATATGGATAACCCAACGTGGAGATCACCGGCGCTGCGCGGCTTTATCGCGCAGCGTCCGGTGGGCCGAAAGGTTATGTTCCATCCAACCTTTCGCGCAACAAGAACTCCCCAGAACGTCCCTTATTGCATATTTGCCGTAGCCAGCTAGGCAAAGCGGCTTCCTTCTTGCCACTGCATAGGGCAGCGCCGTTCGTTAGGCCACCTGCCAACATGTTCTTTTCGGTTTCCGGCAAGTATTCCATCAAGGCCAAGTAGCCATAGAGCACATGGCGGTATTGTGTGTCCGTTTGCTGTCTCAGCCACTCAAAATCTGGGAGACCGCATTGGACTGTGCCCTTATCAGTCCGACGCAAACGCCTAAGTACATACTCGGTTTGCAGCGATTCGCCACCATGCTTGAACCACTGATCAAAAACCTCGCACTCCGTGTCTTTTCTCGTAGAAAGGCGTTCCAATTCAGCCAAAATGGCGACCCTTATCTCATCTGTCATCGCCGACCTTGAATCGAAAATGCGCCAAGGATTAATCGGATCGTTTCTGTAATCGAGTTCGTACTGATACCAGCGGTGAACAAAGGGAACCGCGAAATCCTGGCGCAGGCTCGATAGCTGCCGTAAGGTGGTTGAAAGTGCATCAGTTGGCCATGCGTGCTGTGCATTGAGCACTGATCGGAGTTTCGCGCGCAAGAATGCAGCGCGACGAAGTCCAAGATCAAATCGATCTTGTCCATCTTCAAGTTTCGATTCTGACCACGAGGCTTTCGGATTAAGCAATTCTGGCAAGGGAGTATCAGGTGCCACATCGGCTTCCAGGCTCTGGATCATTGCTGCTAGGCTCGCGTCGGATGGCGACAAACTCGCCCATAGACGCATAATCAGTACGCAATCATCGGGGCCAGTTCCTCGACAACGAGAGTCGTTCAAGACGGCGGCAAACTTGCTACGCAGCAAAGGCGCGACCATCTCTCCCATTTTTTGTATTCGCGCTTGATTTTTTGGAATATCTTCCGGGTTCCAACTGGGCTGATATCCGCTTCGTTTGTGAATGCAGAACTCAAAGTCGAATTCCTCATAACTCGATTGCATGGCCGCTATCGGATAAAGAGGAATTCCATCGTTCAGACGACGGATGAAAGGATTCTGATTTGGTCTTAACCAAGCGTTCTGCGGCATGCAATTCCATAGCGACAGAAAGGCAGCGGGTTCGGTATGCCAATGCTCATATGGCCCCCATAGATGAAGGTGGCCGAAAAATCGTGGATCTTTTGCTTCGCGCGCTGTGGCGATCTCCGCAGGGAACCAGGACGATACCTTTGCGATGATGTCGGAAGGCTTATCAAAGGTTAGAAGCGCCGAACCAAGACCCGCGAAAATCAAACCATTCTCGCGAATATCTTTCGGCAGTTGCACCACTTCCGGTAATCGAAATAGCTTCTCTATACGGTCAGGGGTTGCTTCTCGAACAACGAAGTTAGGTACTTGGCTTGTGTCGGTCTTAATCATGGCTTTGATTTCTGCGATGACCGGTTCGAATTCGCTCCCGAGCGAAAACAACGAAGGTGGAGCAACCGATTCGGCGTGAGCCAAAGAGATAAAGAACTGGCAAGACGCAAATACGACCAAAGCGCTCCGAAGAACTCTCATATAAGAAAGCCTTTCATAGCAGGGATTGGATTAGAGGCTATGGAGATCCCACCAGCCTTTACGTTGGGCTATCTGTGTTTGAGCAATTCATCAAGCGAGATGCCAATGTCTTTGGCGATTTGACGGAGCAAGATTGGGGAAATATCTCGACCTTGATGAAATGGAGCCGTTGTGCAGCGACCTGCTGTATCGCGGAATTGTTTGTGTGAGTCGCTTTGACGGACTTCAGAGAAGTCGAGTTTGACGAGAATAGCTATAACTTCATTGGGTTTGAGGATGGGATGTTGCCCATGACTCAAGCGACGGCGACGTTTTGAACCCCTACAAACTCGGACTCCATCGTGGGTTCGCCGTCTTCCAGAAGCATTGCAATTACATCGTGCAGGTTGTGGTTGACTTCATCCAGTGTCTCCCCTTGGGAATGAGCGCCGGGAAAACCGGGAACAAAACCGACGAACAGCCCAGTTTGTGGACACCGCTCAATTACCGCTGAATAGACTTTCATTTCGGGCTTCAGAATCGCACGGAAAACGTGATTATCATTCTATGGTCAGCGATAGGCAACTGCTGACGCTCAACAAAAGTCACCGGCGCTGCGCGGCTTTATCGCGTAGCGTCCGTGTGGACTGCCGGGTTGGGCATCACACGGAACCATCCGGGATTGGTTCCGAAACAACGCCAGGTTCCTTTTCACTTACCTTTGAGTTCGATGCACGTAACGCTTTCGCGGCAGCTTTTGAAATCTTCTTCCGTGCCTCTTCTGCCTTATCGCCTTCGATCACTTCCCGCTTGATAACCTCGCTTAGGAGTACCTCCTTGATTTGATCAATATCGATCCGAACGTCAGGGGAAACGCGGCGAAGCTCTCTGCGAATAACTTCAAGAACAGGGTTGGTCTGGAGCATTGCTCCAACAAAGAAACGAGATAACGCCTGCCTCTGGGTGTGGTACTCGCCTAAGACTGATCGCTGCCAGCCTTCCTTGCACCACAGGTAAATGAGTTCAAGGTCGTGCTCGGAGCGGGAGTTGAGAGTCGAGAAGTCAATGTCGACGACGAGTTCATGATCTATTGGTTTTGCAAATGTCAGACGGTATACTCGCCAGCACATTCCATTCGTGAGCAGAACCCATTCAACCCCTTGGTTGGCGGCATAGTCGACTGCCTGTTTTACGTGTTGGTCTTTGAGGTCCAGCCCAATCGCCTTGACCTCGATAAGCGCCTGCAATACGCCATCGATCTTTGTCGCAAGATCGCAGTACGTTCCGCGGATGGCATATTCAGACGTAAGGTCCGTGTATTTGTCGTATCCAAAAATGTCACTCAACATGTCTTTGATGATTGTGACGGTATCGGCCTCACCAACATCTCGTGCCTTCGCAGCAACAAGAATGGGCTGATATCTCTTGATTCCGGCAACCAAGCGTTCGCCGACTTTCTTGGGAATAGCTGCCATGTTCTTCCTCCGGGAAATGTGAGTGTGTGATTAAGACTGTAATGCCCAACGTTCAAGGTAACCGGCGCTGCGCGGCTCTAACGCGCAGCGTCCGGTTGACCGCCGGGTTGGGCGTCGGGGCCAAAACGAACATTCAACTGCCAGACGTAACGCGGCGTTTTGTCGCGGGGCGACTTGATTGCTTGGTGACGCGCGGCTCGGCCAGACGGCCCGTAACATACTTGTGAAGAACGCTGGCGATGAGCGTTTGATACGGCACGCCTTCTTCAAGTGCCTTCACTTGAATGTCGCTCAAATCGCCAGAGGACAGGCGGATGTTGACCCGGCGATCTTTAATAGCCGTAGCGCGCGCTGCTGCCTTGAATTTCGCTAGCTCGGCCTTCGTGGCAACGGACTTCAGTTGGCCTTTCTCAAAGGCGGTGAGGACTTCATGTTCGTAGGCATCAATTTTCGGCATCTGTTTCACCTTGATTCAGATAGTCCCTCGTTGCCTT
>JBAYVU010000039.1:0-29952 GCA_041674385.1 Sterolibacterium sp. | reverse complement strand
GTTCAACCGGGCCGGTGATCTCTACACGGCGGCATTCGAGAGCCTTGGGCAACGGCGCGATCTGCCAGTCGCCCTCGCGGATGTGCCGGGTCTCGGGCAGGAAGTCGGGCATCTCGCCCGCGTCGATGCGCGCCTGGCGGAGACTGCGGGCTTGCAACAACTCCCGCCGGCGCGCTTCGAACGTGCGATGCAATTTGGCGACCAGGGCCAGCGCATCGTGAGAGAGGATTTCGTCGAAGCGAGGATGGATGGGGGCGTCGATTTCCACGCCTGCAGGCGGAGCGGGAATCCTGCCTTGATCCTCGGCAATGGGAACCCGCTCCAGAACGGGACAGGCAGGGTTATTCATCATCGGCCACCAGTTCGAACTTCTCGGTTTCGATGACGATGCCGAACCGCTGTTGCGTCTCCGGATCTGCCACGGCATTGACAAAAGCCCGCGTCGAATCCCATGAGCGGTTGTCGCCGTTGCTGGCGGTCATGTCGTTGATGAGGTGGACGATGGCGTCTGCTTCTTTGTCGGAACGGCCAAGGCTGTAAGCGGCGTAGTAGGTGGTGAGTGTCATGGTATTACTCCTTTGTCATGTCGATGGATAGTGTTTGATGATTTCCGGGCGGTCTTCAGGCAACCAGTCGAGGGCGATCGTCTTGGCTGCGTTCTTTGAATTGCTGTTCCTCGGTCGAACCCGTCAGGGCGGTCACGGAGGAGGCTCCGCCCTGAATGACGGTCGTGACATCGTCGAAGTAGCCGGTACCGACTTCCTGCTGGTGGGAAACGAAGGTATAGCCGCGGTCGCGGGCGGCGAACTCGGGTTCCTGCACCTTTTCAACGTAGGCGGACATGCCGCGCTGGGCATATTCCTGGGCCAGGTCGAACATGTTGAACCACATGGAATGTATGCCGGCGAGCGTGATGAACTGGTACTTGTATCCCATGGCGCCGAGTTCGCGCTGGAACTTGGCTATCGTCGCGTCGTCGAGATTCTTCTTCCAGTTGAAGGATGGCGAGCAGTTGTAGGCGAGAAGCTTGCCGGGGAATTTGGCGTGGATGGCATCGGCGAACTCCTTGGCAAAAACCAGGTCCGGTGTGCCGGTTTCGCACCAGCACAGGTCCGAGTACGGCGCATATGCCAAGCCGCGGCTGATGGATTGTTCCAGTCCCTTGCGGGTCTTGAAAAAGCCTTCCACAGTCCGCTCGCCAGTGACAAAAGGCTGGTCGTTCTCGTCGTAGTCGGAAGTCAGCAGATCCGCCGCTTCGGCATCGGTACGCGACAGGATGAGGGTGGGGACGCCGAGAACATCGGCGGCGAAACGCGCGGCAATGAGTTTTTGCACGGCTTCCCGCGTCGGCACCAGGACCTTGCCGCCCATGTGTCCGCATTTCTTGGCCGAGGCCAGCTGATCTTCGAAATGCACCCCGCTGGCACCGGCACGAATCATCGCCTTCATCAGTTCGAAGGCATTCAGTACGCCGCCGAAGCCTGCCTCGGCATCCGCGACAATCGGTGCGAAGTAATCGATATATCCCGCATCGCCCGGGTTGATCCCTTTGGCCCATTGGACTTCATCGGCGCGTATGAACGAGTTGTTGATGCGTTCGACCACCAGCGGGACCGAGTCCACCGGATATAGCGATTGGTCCGGGTACATCGACGCATAATTGTTGTTGTCGGCGGCAACTTGCCAGCCGGACAGGTAAATCGCCTTCATGCCGGCCTTGATCATTTGCATGGCTTGTCCGCCGGTGAGGGCGCCCAGGCAATTGATGTAAGGTTCGTCATGCAGCAATCCCCAGAGTTTCCCCGCGCCCTGACGTGCCAACGAATATTCGATCGGCAAGGAACCGCGCAGGCGGATAACGTCTTCCGCGCTATAGGGTCGCTCGATGCCTTTCCAACGAGGATTTTCGGCCCAATCTTTGGAGAGCTGGTCTGCTGCTATTTGTCGATTGTTCATCTTGATACCTCGCAATGGTCATTAAGGGAGCTTTCCGGTGATCCTGTTTTCGAGGCCCGCCGTTAGATGAAGTATAGATAAAATATTGCAGTGCAACAGCGTCGATACATAATAGTTGAGTTATTTATTTGGCTATTAAATCAATGATATGAATAATATATTTCGCATCATGAAATGATTGTTGAAATAATGAAACGAAACCAATGCTGCGGTGCACATTTTCGCTGTTGTTAGCGCATGCACATGTTTTGCTTGATATCTGCCAGCCGTCGACGCCCGCAGTGTTGTGGGCACCGGCAATTTGTGAGATCGTCACGGCATGAGAGCGGTAGTCCAACGGGTGAAGGAAGCAGCGGTCAGCGTTGATGACAAAGTCATTAGCCGGATCGGGACGGGGTTGCTGGTATTGGCTGGTTTCGAGGATGCCGACCAGCCGGACGATCTGGATTGGATGGTGCAGAAGTTGGTGCGCCTGCGTATCTTCCCTGATGCCGCGGGTGTCATGAACCGCAGCGTCGCCGATGTCGGCGGACAGATACTGGCGGTGTCTCAATTCACCTTGTATGCCTCGACACGCAAGGGCAATCGGCCTTCCTGGGGGCGCGCCGCCCGTGGAGATATCGCACAGCCGTTATTCGACCGCTTCGTCGCATTGCTTTCAGCAGCCTTGGGGCGTCCTGTGCCGACCGGGATTTTCGGCGCGGACATGCTGGTCAGCCTCGTCAACGACGGTCCTGTCACGATCGCCATCGACTCCAGGGAGGCGGAATAATGCGACCGGCCACCGACCCCGGTTTGCTCAGGAAACTGGTAGCACTCGTGTCGGGGGCGATCCTGCTGATCCTGGGGCTCGTGTTTTCCCTGGCGCTGCTTGTCGTCATCGTGATTCTTGGTTTCGCTGCCGGGTGTTACTTCTGGTGGAGAACCAGGGCCATCCGAAAAGCGATGAGAGAACAGCATCCGAACGGGCAGGTCATTGACGGCGAGGCAACCATCGTTGAGGAATACCAGGTGGTCGAGCGGAATGCCCTGCCACGCGATCCGCCAACAAAATGACGGTCGCGGCATTCAATCGCCGATGATTTTCACGAGCACGCGTTTCTTTCGGCGACCGTCGAATTCTCCGTAGAAGACTTGTTCCCACGGCCCAAAGTCGAGTTGTCCTTCAGTCACCGCAATCACCACTTCGCGTCCCATGATCTGTCGCTTCATGTGCGCGTCGGCATTGTCTTCGCCGGTATCGTTATGGCGATAGGCAGACACGGGTTCATGGGGTGCGAGCCGTTCGAGCCACTGCCCGTAATCCCGATGCAGCCCCGATTCGTCATCATTGACGAACACGCTGGCAGTTATGTGCATGGCATTGACCAGCAACAAGCCTTCCTTTATCCCACTTTCGGCCAGGCAATCCCGGACTTGTCGCGTGATGTTGATAAAGCCGACGCGAGAGGGAACGTCGAACCAAAGTTCCTTGCGATAGTTTTTCATGGCGTCATCCTCGATCGCGAAATGCTTACTGTATAACAGTTCGTCATGACGGAAAACACCGAGCTTGCGATTGTGACCAAGGATATGCAAGGAGCCTATTTGCTAACGCACCCATTTTTATGGCGCCGTATAACTGAGGTATAGTTACGCCAAGCAGCTACAAATCAGAAAAATTCCGCTGGAAAACCAGCGATAACCTTGGGAGGAGGTCAGCATGGCATTACGTGGGGAATCGTTTTCTCAGGCCGGCGCTTGCGCTGTGGGTAGGATTGCCGCGTTGGCGGCAACGCTATTGGCGGTTTCGCTGCAAGCGCATGCCATCGAATGTGATCCTGGCGATTACGAGTCCCCCGTGCCAGGCCATGACCTCGCCTTGATTTACATGCAGCATGCAACCAGGTCAAAGCAGTATGTCAACGGGAGCCAGGCGCTCGACAATGCGAAGCTCTCCAGCGACGTGACACTGCTCCGGTATACCCACCCGATGCAGCTGGACATGGGCGTTTTCAACCCCCAGTTCGTGCTGCCGATTGCCCGAACCGACGCGACTGACAACCTGTCGGCGCTGGGCAGCAGCTCCGGCGTGGGCGACCTCATGTTGGTGTTTCCGGTTTGGCTAGTGGGCGACCGGGTGGCAAGACGGCACTTTGCGGCAGGCCCCTATGTGTTTGTCCCTATCGGTAGCTATGACAAGAACAAACCATCGAACATCGGCGAGAACCGTTGGAAAATGGCTTTTCAGGCGGGGGGCGTGACCGGGATCGGCAAATCCGATTTTACTCTCGACGTGGTGTTTGACGTGACCTATTTCGGCAAGAACGACAAGCTCGGTCCGACCGAGAAAACCCTGCGTCAGGACCCGCTGAGCCAGCTTCAGGGTGCGCTGAGTTATCATATCAGCAGCGCCACCCGGGTCGCTTTGAGCCTGTATCGAACCTGGGGAGGCGAAACCCGGGTGGATGGGGTGGCGCAAAGCGATAGGGTAAAGACGGACAAGTTTTTGCTGACCGCATCGACTTTTGTCGATCCGCAGAATCAGCTGCTCATTTCCTGGGGCAGGGATATTTCCGTGGAAAACGGGCTAAAAGAGAATTCGCGCGTCAACTTCCGCTACCTGCACGTTTACTGATTTTATTGCCGGAGCGGTTCGTGACCTATGTCTTTCCGCCGCCTGCCCTGCCCTCGCTGCCCGTAGCGGGATCGTCGGAACGCTACGCGGTGCGCCGCGTCTACTGCGTCGGACGCAACTACGCCGCCCACGCGCGGGAAATGGGTTTCGATCCGGACCGCGATCCGCCCTTCTTTTTCGCCAAGCCGGCCGATGCCGTGGTAGCGGTATTGCCTGGGGCCACGGCCGAGATTCCCTATCCGAGCGCTACGCAGGATTACCAGCACGAGATCGAACTGGTGGTGGCCATCGGCCGCGCCGGCGCCGATATCGACGTGTCGCGAGCGCTGGATCACGCATGGGGCTATGCCGTGGGACTGGATATGACCCGGCGCGACCTGCAACTGGCCCTGCGCAACAAGGGTTGCCCCTGGGAGCCGGGCAAGGCCTTCGACGCTTCCGCGCCAATCGGACCGATCACGCCGGCGGCACAGGTGCCGGGCGTCGACAAGGCCGCCATATGGCTTGCCGTCAATGGGATCGAGCGCCAACGCGCAACGATTGACCACTTGATCTGGAACATTGCCGAAACCATTGCGCATTTGTCAAAGTACTTCCGGCTGGCGCCGGGCGACCTGATCTTTACCGGCACGCCCGAGGGTGTGGGCAAGGTGGTGCTCGGCGACATGCTGGTAGGCGGCATCGATGGCCTCGGCGAAATTTCCGTGCGCATCGTCTGACAGAACGCGCGGTACAGGGCGGACCGGCAGGGACGCTATTGCCGCTGACGCCGTCTGGTCAGGAGGTACCAGCCATAGCTTGCCGCCTGCAACGCCAGGAGTAGCCCATAGCTGCGTTGGTAGGCAGCGTGGGGCGACAATCCGTTTGCGGTAAGACTATCGACCACTGCACCGAATCCCCATTGGATGACGAAGGCGCCGGCGAAAGTGAGCAAATTGAGCGTGGTGTTCACCCGCCCCGCCAGATGCAGCGGAAATTGTGCCGACAGCAGCGCATAGGAGAGGTTGCCGATACTGAACACGAGTCCCATCGCAAACCAGAGCAGATAAGTCGGTGCGCCGTCGATTACGATCAACAGCGTGACGATCATGCCGCCACCAATGCCGAAGCCCAAGATGCGTTCGGGATGGATGCCGCGCGCAGCAAGGCGGGTGACAAAGGCGGCAATTGAAACAAAACCGCTCAGCATGCCTATGCTCATCAGCAATAAATGAAAGGCGGCGGCATCGCGCGTCATGCCGTTGAAGTTCATGAGCCAGGGCACCGCCCACAATCCCTGCATGGCCATGAAGCCGCCGACGATCATGGCGGTCTGCGGGGCATAACGCCAAAAAGCAAAGCTGTTGAAAACCTGGCCGACGCCGCGCAATTGCTCGGCCAGTGTTTCTTTGCCGGCCGCAGCCGGCTTGTCCGGCGTGGCGAAGATCAGCAGCGAGGCCAACACGGCAAGCAATGCCAGCCCGAGGAAGGCACCGCGCCAGCCGACCAGTGATACCGCCCAGGTCAGCGGCGTGCTGGAAGTCAGCGCGCCCAGGCCGCCTGCGGCCATGATCGCGGCATTTAGAGACGCCAGCCGCTGGATCGGGAACCATAGCGAAAAAATCTTGAAGGCCGCCATCAGACATGCGGATACGCCGAGCCCGATCAACCCGCGCGCCAGGGCCAACTCGGCCAGATTCTGGCCAAGCGCAAACAGTGCCGCGCCGATTGCGGCCAGCATCAGCAGTGCCGATTCGATTCGGCGCGAACCATAGCGGTCGAGCAGGATACCCAGCGGCAGCTGGAAGGCGGCAAAGGCGGCCAGATAGGTGCTGGTCAAGAGCCCGAGGCCGGCGGCGGAAAAATTCAATTCGCGCACCAGTTCCGGCGCGATCACGGCATTGGCGTTGCGCAGCAGATAGGAAAGGAAATAGCCGACCGCGAACGGCAGGAAGATGCGCAGCCAAGGGTGGGAATCCTTCATGCTGCGCCGCCTGCCTGCGTCTCCCACAGCCAGGCGGCGCCGCGTACGCCGGAAGAATCGCCATGACGGTTGCGGACCAGCCGTGTCAGCACCTGATCGGAGAATACATGCTCGCCCCACAGTTTGGGCACATTGTCGTAAAGCCGCGCGATGTTGGATAAACCGCCGCCGAGCACGATGATATCGGGATCGAGAAGGTTGATCACCTGCGCCAGGGCCCGGGCGAGACGCGCTTCGTAGCGCTGCAAAGTGGCTTCGCAAGCGGCATCGCCGGTGCCGGCGCGTGCGACAATCTCGGGCGGGTCGAGGGATTGGCTGTTGATGATGAGGTGGTCCTGCTTCATTCCCGGACCCGACAAGAAGGTTTCGATGCAGCCGGCACGGCCGCAATAACAGGCAGGACGCGGTACGCGACTTTCAGCGCAACTTTGTGCCGGCCAGTCCGGGAGAGGATTATGGCCCCATTCCCCGGCAATCGCGTTGCAGCCGGCCAGCACTCGACCATGCACGACGATGCCGCCCCCCACCCCGGTGCCAAGAATTGCGCCGAACACCACCGTCCCACCGACCGCGGCCCCATCTGTGGCTTCCGACAGGGCAAAGCAGTTGGCGTCGTTCGCCAGGCGGACCTCACGGCGCAGCGCTTGCTGCAGGTCGCGCTGCAAGGGCTTGCCGATCAGGCAGGTGGAATTGGCGTTCTTGACGCAAGCAGTGGCTGCGGACAGCGCACCGGGAATCCCGATACCGATCGTGCCCTGTTGCCCCAACGCCTGTTCCGTTTGTCCGATCAGGGCCGCAATGGCCATCACTGTGGCCGCATAATCGCCTTGGGGCGTCGCGACCCGGCGCCGCAAGCGCTCACTGCCAATGTCGTCGAGTACAACGATCTCGATCTTGCTGCCACCGAGATCGATGCCGATCCGCATGATCAATATCCGCGATTCGCAGAATATGCCGGCGACTTATGCGCTGTCGCCGACAAACGGATTGCAAAGTCGTTCCTCACCGAAGCTGGACATGGGTCCGTGGCCAGAAATGAAGCTGACATCGTCGCCCAGCGGCCAGAGCTTGCCACGGATGGAACCGATCAGCATGGCGTGATTGCCGCCCGGAAAATCGGTGCGGCCGATCGAACCCTGGAACAGGACATCGCCGACAATGGCCAGTTTCTCCTGTGCATTGAAAAACACCACGTGACCCGGCGTATGTCCAGGACAGTGCAGCACGTTCAGCGTGACATTGCCGAAACTGACCGTATCGCCGTCATTGAGCCAATGATCGGGAGTAAATGTGGCGACCTGGTCGAACCCGTACATGTGCCCCTGATGAGGCAACTGGTCGATTAAAAATTTATCTCCCTGGTGCGGACCCTCGATCGGGATGCCAAGGCGCGTTGCGAGTTCTGCCGTGCCCCCGGCATGGTCGATGTGACCATGGGTCAACAGGATTTTTTCGATGCGCACTCCCAACTGCTTTGCAGTGGCAATGATGCGGTCGAGATTGCCGCCGGGGTCGACGACGGCGCCCTGCATGGTTTCCTCGCACCAGAGCAGGGAACAGTTTTGCTGGAACGGCGTCACCGGAATGATCTTGAATTTCATTGTGTCTAAAAAATGCTGAATGGATTTGTGGAATTTGTCGGTGTCAGAGCCCTGTTTCGCTCTTCAATTCTGAGATTGCTTCCAATATCGCAACCGATGCGTACATGTATTCGGTGCTTGCGCCAAGCATGGCTTCGGCTTCTTGATATTTCTTGTCGTTGATCGCTTTGGCGACCTTACCGGCACACTTATGGAAAGTGGCATGTTTTTCGACGCAGTCCGCATAGCTTTTGAGCCGGCCAAATTTTGCCTTCGCTTCACCATGCAGCCATTTCCCCAAACCGCAGCAGTTGTCGGAGGCAATGCTGGTTTCATCCAGGTGCTCCTGATTGAGCAACGCGCTGCGAAGTTTCAACTTCCATTCCCTGTGTATGGCTTCGGCTTCAGTCAAATCCATTTTCGACTCCGGTATTTGGGTGATTATCGGCAAAACAGCCATGATTGATTGCGGCACGCGCGGCGTCTTCAATCGTCTTCGCCCAGCGCACAACCTCAGCGCCGTCTTCGCCTTCGACCATCACCCGCAGCAAAGGCTCGGTGCCGGACGGGCGCAACAACACCCGGCCGCGGCCTGACAGCGCACCCTCGGCCGCAGCCTGTGCGGCGCGGATGCCTGCGTTGGTGCGCCAGTCGAAGTCTGCCGGGATCTGCACGTTGGTCAATTGCTGCGGGTACATGTGGAGGTCGGCACAGGTTTCGGCCAGTGTTTGTTCTTGCTTGCGCAGCACCGCCAGCACTTGCAGCGCGGCGACGATGCCGTCGCCCGTGGTGTGCTTGTCGAGGCAGATGATATGCCCGGAATTTTCGCCGCCCAGCAGCCAGCGGCGCTCCTGCATCATCTCCAGCACGTAACGGTCGCCGACCGGAGCACGCGCAAAGGGGATGTCGAGGCGTCCCAGCGCATGTTCGAAGCCGAGATTGCTCATCAGCGTGCCGACCACGCCCAATTTGCCATTTGCGCCGCTCAGCGCAGCGCGCTGGCGGGCGATGATATAAAGCAGCATGTCCCCGTCGAACAGCTTGCCGGCGGCATCGACCATCAACAGTCGGTCGGCGTCGCCGTCGAGCGCTATGCCCAGGTCGGCATGCCGTTCGAGCACGTTGCGCGACAGATTCTGCGGCGTGGTGGCGCCGACGCCGGCGTTGATGTTGAGGCCGTTCGGCGCCGCGCCGACCGCAATCACGTCGGCGCCCAATTCGTGAAATACGCTCGGCGCGATATGGTAGGCCGCGCCATGAGCGCAATCCACGACGATCTTCAGGCCACGCAGGTCGAGTTCGTTGGGAAAGGTGCTCTTGCAGAATTCGATGTACCGTCCGGCGGCATCGTCGACCCGGCGTGCCTTGCCCAGGTGCAGCGAATCCATGCAGCCCATCGGCTGGTCCAGGCGGGCCTCGATCTCGGCCTCGACCGCATCGGGCAGCTTGGTGCCCTGGGCGGAAAAGAACTTGATGCCGTTGTCCTGATAGGGATTGTGCGAGGCGGAGATCACCACACCGGCTTGCAGGCGCAAGGCGCGGGTCAGGTAGGCGATGGCGGGCGTCGGCATCGGCCCGCACAGCATGACATCCACGCCGGCCGCCGCGAATCCGGATTCCAGCGCCGCCTCCAGCATGTAGCCGGAGATGCGCGTGTCCTTGCCGATGAGCACGGCCGGGCGTTCGGCCTCGTGGCCGGGAGTGCGCACTTGCTCGTGCGCTACCAGCGTGGTGCCGGCGGCATAGCCCAGACGCAGCACGAATTCCGGCGTGATCGGCGGCTTGCCGACCAGCCCGCGCACTCCGTCGGTGCCGAAATACTTGCGTCCCATCAAGTTCCCTCCACTGCATTCCAGACGGCCAGGGCGTCGCGCGTCGCCGCCACGTCATGTACCCGCACGATCCGAACTCCCCGCTGCAAGGCCAGCAGCGCTGCGGCGATGCCGGCAGGCAACCGCTCGCCGGCAGTGCGCCCGGTTAGCAAGCCTAACATGGACTTGCGCGAAACTCCCACCAGCAGCGGCAAGTCCGCCACCCGCAGTTCGGCAAGTCGTCGCAGCAGGGTGAGATTGTGTTCCAGCGTCTTGCCGAAACCGAAACCCGGATCGAGCACGATGCGCTCGGCACCGATGCCCGCGCTTTCGGCAGCTTGTACCCGGGCGGCAAGGAAGTCCCTCACCTCGGCGAGGACATCGACATAATGCGGCGACTGCTGCATGCTGCGCGGTTCGCCCTGCATATGCATCAGGCAGACCGCAGCCCGGCTCGTTGCCACCGTCTCCAGAGCGCCCGGCGCCTGCAATGCGGCGATGTCGTTGATCATGTCGGCGCCAGCCGCCAGCACGGCGCGCATGACTTCGGTTTTCTGGGTATCCACCGACAGCGGCACACCGCAATCGTGCAAACCTTCCAGCACCGGCAGCAGGCGCGCCAGTTCCTGCTGCGCGGAGACCGGCAGCGCGCCGGGGCGCGAGGATTCGCCGCCGAGGTCGAGAATATCGGCGCCTTCCTGCACCAGCCGCAGTCCGTGCGCAATGGCACGCTCGCTGTCGCTGCCCAGACCGTCGCCTGAAAACGAGTCGTCGGTCAGATTGACGATGCCCATGATCAGCGGCCTTGCCAGGCTGAGATTGAAGCGGCCGCAGAGAAGATGCTGGGGCATGTGAAAAGGCCGCGCATGCGCGGCCTTTCAAGCTGGGTTAGGCCGGTGCGGTGGCACTCGGCGCGGCGCCCGGCGTGCTGTCAGGCGTCGGCTTCTGCGGCGGCGTGGCGGGCTTGGGCGCACGCGGCGGGTTGCCGGCCATGATGTCGCTGATCTGCTCGGCATCGAGGGTTTCCCACTCCAGCAGCGTCTTTGCCATGATTTCGATTTTGTCGCTGTTGTCCTCGATGAGCTTGCGCGCGACGGCATATTGCTGATCGATGATGCGGCGGATTTCGGCGTCGACCTGCTGCATGGTGGCCTCCGAGACATTCTTGTGGGTGGTGACGGAACGACCGAGGAATACCTCCCCCTCGTTCTCGCCATACACCATCGGTCCCAAGGCGTCCGTCATGCCCCACTGTGTCACCATGCGCCGGGCGATGCCGGTGGCACGCTCGAAGTCGTTGGAGGCACCGGTGGTCATCTGGTGCATGAAGATTTCTTCGGCGATGCGCCCACCGAACAACACCGCGATAGTCTGCAGCAGGCGTTCCTTGTCCTGGCTGTAGCGATCCTCTTCCGGCAACTGCATGGTCACACCGAGCGCACGGCCACGCGGGATGATGGTCACCTTGTGCACCGGGTCGGTTTTGGTGAGCAGCTTGGCGACGACGACGTGGCCGGACTCGTGATAGGCAGTGTTCTTGCGCTCTTCCTCGGGCATCACCATGGTGCGGCGGGCGGAACCCATGATGATCTTGTCCTTGGCCTGCTCGAAGTCCTCCATGTCTACCAGACGCTTGTTCTGGCGTGCGGCGAACAGCGCGGCCTCATTCACCAAATTGGCCAGGTCGGCACCGGAGAAGCCCGGCGTGCCGCGCGCGATGATGTCGGCCTTGACGTCGGGTGCGATAGGCACCTTGCGCATATGCACCATGAGGATCTGCTCGCGCCCGCGGATATCGGGCAAGGGCACCACTACCTGGCGGTCGAAGCGGCCCGGACGCAGCAGCGCCGGGTCGAGCACGTCGGGGCGGTTGGTGGCGGCGATCACGATCACGCCGGAAGTGCCCTCGAAGCCGTCCATCTCGACCAGCAGCTGGTTCAGTGTCTGCTCACGCTCGTCGTTGCCGCCGCCCAGACCGGCGCCGCGCTGGCGGCCGACCGCGTCGATTTCATCGATGAAGACGATGCACGGCGCTTGCTTCTTGGCGTTCTCGAACATGTCGCGCACGCGCGCCGCGCCGACGCCGACGAACATTTCGACGAAGTCGGAACCGGAGATCGAGAAGAACGGCACTTTCGCTTCGCCGGCGATGGCCTTGGCCAGCAGCGTCTTGCCGGTACCGGGCGAGCCGACCATCAGCACGCCGCGCGGGATGCGCCCACCGAGCTTCTGGAACTTGGTCGGATCGCGCAGGAAATCGACGATCTCGGAGACATCCTCCTTGGCCTCGTCGCAACCGGCCACGTCGGCGAAAGTGATGGTGTTTGTCGATTCATCCATGAGGCGTGCCTTACTCTTGCCGAACGAGAAGGCACCGCCTT
Source organism: Sterolibacterium sp. (assembly GCA_041674385.1). Lineage (GTDB taxonomy): Bacteria > Pseudomonadota > Gammaproteobacteria > Burkholderiales > Rhodocyclaceae > JACRAR01. The sequence goes on along the minus strand of JBAYVU010000039.1, from coordinate 17,644 downwards.
TGCCGCCGCCCTGCATCTGGCGCATGAAGAAAATCCAGACGCCGATCAATAGCAGCATCGGGAACCAGGAGATGAACAAATTCATCAGGAACGACTGCTCTTCATCCGCCTTGGCGACCACCTTGACGTTGTACTTGAGCAGGTCGCTGACCATCCACAGGTCGGGCGGGGCGTAGGTGATGATCTTCTTGCCTTCGGTGGTGGTGGCGTCGAGCGTGCGCCCCTGGATCAGCACCTTGGTGATGTGGCCGAGGCGCACCTCATCCAGGAACTGCGAGTAGTCCATGGTGGTCTGCGCGGTCTGGCGCGCGCTGAACTGGTTGAATACGGTCATCAGCACGATACCGATTACCAGCCAGATCGCCAGGTTTTTAAACATATTGTTCAAGCTTGCATCTCCTTCGGCCCGCGGGCCGAAACTTGGGAATGACGATTCTAGAACCGTTTGCACCGAGGCGCAAACGCCCGGAACAGGTTTATCGGACAGTTTGCTGGCGCTTTTTCCGCCCCAGCAGAAAGGTTTCTGCGCTGCGTCCGCGCGAAGCACTCGGCTTGCGTACCAGGATCACCTCGAATATCTGCCGCATCGCTTCGCGCAGCTCCATATAGCCCGCGCCCTGAAACACCTTGACCAGCATGTCGCCGCCCGCTTTCAAGTGTTGCGCGGCAAATGCCAGGGTCAGCTCGGCCAAGTCCATCACTCTGGCCTGATCGGTCATCTGAATGCCTGACATATTGGGGGCCATATCGGACAATACAAGGTCCACCGCCCGGCCGGTTAGCGCGGTTTCGAATTGTTCCAGCACGGCCTGCTCGCGAAAGTCGCCCTGGACGAAAGCGACGCCCTCGATTGGCTGCATGTCGAGGATGTCCAATGCCAGCAGTATGCCGCCCGGTTGGATGCGCTTTATCGCATACTGCGACCAGCTGCCCGGTGCGGCACCGAGATCGACCACCGTCATGCCGGGCTTCAGCAAATGTTCCTTCTCGTCGAGCTCGATGAGCTTGAACGCCGCACGCGACCGCCAGCCTTCCGCCTTTGCCCGCTGCACGTAAGGATCGGTGACATGCTCGTGAATCCAAGCCTTGTTGGTTTTGTGCTTCTTCAAGCGGTTACAATGCCCCCATGAACACTTCCATCCCAGACATCACGCCAACCCAGCGTCGCAGCCTGCGTGCGTTGGCCCATCCGCTCAAGCCCGTCGTCAGCATCAGCCAGAAAGGCTTGACCGAGACCGTGCTGACGGAGATTGATCGCTGCCTTAACGCCCATGAGCTCATCAAGATCCGTGTCTATGGTCACGAACGCGACCAGCGCGAGGCGTTGCTCGTCGGAGTTTGTACCATGCTCAAAGCCGCAGCCGTTCAGCACATCGGCCACCTGCTGGTGGTCTGGCGCGAGAAGGCAGCTGTCCCTGTCCCCGCCGATCCGGTAGCGGCGGTCAGCCGCCGGCGCACCGTCCCGATGCTCACCAAAAAGGCTGCCGCCGCCAAAACCGACAAGGCCGCCCGGTCCCGCAAGATCGTGCTGGGCAAGCCGCGCCGACCGACGCGGAGCTGACTTTTCCGAAAGGCGCTCAGCCGCTTGATGTGCAAGGCTGTCATGCGTTTCCGCTTCTGGGTTTTTTCGGCGTAGCAGCAACTTTATTCTTGGCGGGCAGTGCGGGAACAGCTTTTTCCCGCGGCAAGGTGGTTGAAGGCGGCAACAGATAATTATTCTTGCTCACCACCGGTTTGCCGCTCTTGGCTTCCAGCGCCTTGCGCGCATCGCCGGCAATGGTGCCGCCTTCCTTCGCTGCCTTGCGGTTGTCGACAAAGCCTTGGGCATCCTTGCGCCGAGCGATTTCCGTGGTGCCTGCCTCGCCCAGCATGGTGAAGATCAGTTCCAGATCGGTCATGTGGTCGCGCAGATTGTTGCCGGTCTTGACCTTGTCCAGACCTTTGAGGCGGCTATGCGCGCCGGGCGTCACGCCGAAGGTGGCGCGAGCGATTTCAGCGGTGAGAATGGAGTATTCCTTACCTTCCCGCACGCCGCGCTCTTTCCATTCGTCGGTCAGTTCGCCGCGAATGGCGATGGAGCGCAGTCGCTTTTCGATCCACGCCTGCGGGTAGCCCTTGGCCTGATACAGCTCACGGGCGCGGGCACTGGCCAGTTCCGGGTTCTCGATTTCCTTCACCCGCGCGTACCCCACCTGCGCCAGCCAGCGTTTGAAGGGTTCCGCGCGTGGTGAAGGGATGGACTGGATGATGCGGAATAGGCCCTCGGTGTTGGCGCAGTCAGTGACGCGTTGCCTGCCATCCGGGGCCTGAAGTTTTAACCCGTGACAAAATGTCACGACTTCACTGCCCTCTGCGCCCAAGCGCTGTTTCAGCTTGCGCCAGTATGCCCCGGCATCGGGACTTTCGGTCAGAATGCCGCAGACATCGACTACCGAAAACCACCATTCCTCGTTATGCCAAGTACGCCGGATAGCCTGTTCCTGAAAGACGGCGATATGGTTTGCTGGTTCGGTTACCTGGATTTTCTTGCTCATATTCTCCCCCGCTTCATTTCCTCGCGACCAAATCAAGAAAGGTCGTTACCGCTGCGATGGCATCTGTGACTTCCTGTTTGGGGATGTTCGGCGCGCTCGGGTGGGAGTAAGGATTCATCACCACATTCTTGAGCAACTCCAGGCGATGAATGGCTGCATCCCAGTCGGTTTTCGGTACGTTGGCCGAACCCGGCCAGTCTTTCAACTTGTCGAGGAAGTCTTGCGCTTGGTGTGCCGTGGGGTCCAATCGATATTCCATCTTGATCTTTTTCAGCTCGCAGGTAATTCGCACACCCATCTCAAACGCTTGCCGTGCATAGTTCGCGGCGGCCTCAATGTAGCCCAGCTTCAGCAACTCATCCGCTTTCTGGAGGAGCGCCTTGGCCGGTCTGTTCATGGTTGGCCGAACAATAGGCATCGGCGCCTTGGCGGCAGGGTCGCCTTCATAGACTTCGCAGCAGGCCCAATCGTCCTTGGGCAAACGTTCGCGCGCCAAGTCGAACCAGGTTTTGTCGTGGGTGAGCAGCACCACTTGCCAATCCGCAAAGTGGGTATGCAGCACATCCAGCGCGGGGAGACGATTCGAGTGATCGAGGCCGATCAATACGTCATCCAGCACCAACAACTTCAAGGCATTTGAGGTAGCCGTTGGCGTACAAGCGAGACGCCCGGCCAAATAGATGGATAAGGCCAGTGCCGAAAGGCGCGCTTCATTCAGGAAATGCTGAGGCGTTGTAAGTCTGTGGGCACGAAAGCTTACTTCAAGGGTGAGTGTGCGACCGGCAAACACGCGGGCAGTCTTGTAGTAGGCGGCTGTGTAAGTAATCCCTCCGAACACGAATGGCGCCACGGTGACATCCGCTCCGATCAATTCATCGAGTAGGCTGCCGACAACAGGATGAAGGGCGGCGAGCGCCTGGTTGAAGCCAATGTTGAACTCCGCACACGCCTGATTTACCCGCGCCAGCTTCGGTGTTGTGTGTTTGGTCGGTTTGGCCTGCTCCACGGCGGTCCACAACTCGCCAATAGTACGAGTGACACCAGAAACTACAACGGGGTAGTCAGTCAGTAAGCTATCGAGCGCGATGTCAAACAGATTGACTACTCCATCGTGCTTGTAGTTCGTATCGAGCAGCGCACGGTAGTCGAGGCAGGCCCGGCGTAGCGCCGTCTGAATCACGCGTGCATCGTTGCCCGCAGGGTGTCTCTCGCGAATCGGTCCTGCACCACCAATGGCATGGCTATTAAAAGCCGCCGCGCCAAATGCACCTGAGGTGGTCTGCAAGCACCAGGATGCACTTGGCGCACCATCGTTGAAATCGATATTGACCGAGCAAGCTGTTTCTGGCTCGCCCGAAAACGCGTTCTTGTGGCTTTGAAGATTGCGGTTGCGCTTGACCGAAAAGAACCCGGCCAGCGCGTGGAATATGGACGACTTGCCCGAGCCATTCTCGCCATAGACCAGCAGGTTCTTGTCGTCGAGATCGAAGTGCACCGGGGCTGCACCAGGGAAGGCGCGGAAATCGGTGAGCGTCAGGCGCTTGATGCGCAGCGGTGTACTGGCCGTAGCGGGTTGAGCGGTCACTCCCGCCCCTCGATGATGCGCACCACATCCAGGGCTTGCAGGTCGAACAGCATGGCGTAGATGGGGTGGCTGTTGCTGAAAATGCGTTCGGCCAGTTCCTCGGTCTCAGTGGCTAGGGCTGCGCCTTGCAGCGCGGAGATGTGGGCGATGTTTTCCTGTTCGCAGGCGGCGAACAAGCGGATGCCGGCGGCGTGTAGTTCGTCGGGGAAGAAGAGTTCGTAGACGAGGCCGTTGACGAGTTGCTCGAAGCGCGGTACAGAGGTACTAGCATTCAGGACAGCGAAAACCACACCACAAAATACGCCACGTTGCGCCGAGGTTGCCTCGGGAATTGGCATCGTGTTGACATACATAGGCTTGAACTCAAAAAAACCACCTGCCTTTTCCGAGAAGACCTGCTGAACTATCCACCACGAAACTGACGAGTTCAACACTGCCAGCAGGTACTGCCACTGTTCGCTAACGATGATATTTGTTTTGTCGTTTCCAAAATGACCGCATAAGTCTATGGCGTAGTTAACCTGCTTCTCGATCGCTGGGAAAATTATCTTCGGCGCCTCAAATTTCTTCCAATACTCGCGATAACGTTGCAATGCGTACCACTCATACTTGATGCCAGTTTCGGATTTGTCTCGTGCCTCAAGTTGAGGTTTATAAGGGAGTAAATGTTCGTAAATTGCTGGATATTGGCTCCGAAAAGCCTTCTCGGCCTTGGGTGACGCGGTAGATACGGAGGCTTCCTCATGCAGCGGGAAGTGCCACGGAATGAAAATGAGCCAAAGGTCTTGAGGGATAACTGCCCAACGCTTTACATCCCGCCCACGTAAATATGGTTTGATAACCTCAGCCGACCTTGGGTCTTCAGCGATCAATTGCGCTCGTCGCGTTCCGTCAATTACAAAAGCTTCGTTAAATCCGGTCTTGATGCCATAGTGGAGGCCATCGTTGCAGTACTCGCTTAGTGCTCTCCCGGCCATGCGCAGTCGCTGCAGAAGACGGCGCTTGACCGGCGGTTCCAGTTGCCAGCCCTCCATCTTCAATTCGCCCTGCGGCACCGCAAAGGCCTCCTGCGCAAATATCTGCGGGAACTGATCGACCGGCTGCTCCTTGCTCCAGTTCAATGCCAGCACTTCGTCGGCATCCGGTGGCGGGTTGAGCGGTGTTTCGCGTTTTTGCGCCACCACGATGGTCGGATAGGCGAGCGCGGTGAACACCGCCTCGTCGCCGAAGTCGATGATGGACAGTAATTTCGAATGGCTGCGCAAATAGCCGCGCAGCGCCTTGCCGTAAGCGGCGCGGTACCACTTGTTGCTGGTGATGAAGCTCAACACCCCATGCGGCTTGAGCAATTGCATCGCGCGTTCGTAGAAATACACATACAGGTCGGCGGTGCCGCTGGCGCATTCATAGAGCTTCTTGAAGTGCGGCTTGTAGTCGGCCAATTCTTCATGTCGCACATAGGGCGGGTTGCCGATCAGCACGTCGAACACGCCTTCACCATGCGTGGCGTTGCGGTGCATGCCGAACATCCACTCCACGTCGAAAAAGCCTGCATGGGCATTCTGGTCAAAAGGATCGTAGCTGGCCATGCGCCGGGCATCTTCACGAGTGACCAGGCTGTTTGCTTCGAGCAGGCGGCAAAGCTCGTCGTGCAGTTCCTGAATACGCTCGCGCTTGATGACTTTGGTGCGGCGGGTGCGGGCGCTGAAGTAAGCAGCGCTGGCGTCGCGCAGCGCTTCTTCCACTTCCGCGATGCGCGGATCATCGAGCAGCGAGCCTTGCACGCTATGGCGCGGGATGGGTAACAGGGTGTCGGCGGCGACGATCTTGGTTTCCAGGTTGGGCAGGGTGGTGAGACCGTAATTCTCCTTGCCTTCCTGGCGCTGCTGTTCGACGATCAGGGCGATGAAGAAGCGCAGCTTGGCGATCTGCACCGCGATAGGCTGGATGTCCACGCCGTGGATGCACTTCTCGATGAGAAAAAGCTTGCGCGTGTAGTCGGCGTGGTTGGCGTTGAAGGTGGCGTCGAATTTCCTGAGCGCGGCTTCGCAGTCGTCCACTCCCTGGGCGCGGGCCGACGGGTCGGGCGTGGTCTTGGCGACGGCGAGTTGCAGTTCCAGCGGAGTGCGGTTTTGCTTGCGCCAACGGCGGTTGTCGGGGTCCAGCTTGCGCAGCACATGCACCAGCTTGGCAAGTACCCCCATCGGATAGGCGCCGGAGCCGCAGGCCGGATCGAGTATCTTGAGCTGCTCGATGGCGGTGATCAGCGCATCCACTTCCTTGGGCGAAAAGCCATGAGCTTCGTCGCGGTAGCCGAGGAGGTGACGCAAGCGGCGATCGTTGTCTTTGCCGGCCGCGCCAGAACCCAGGGCGGTGGCAAAGGTGGCGACAAGGGCCTCGTCCACCATGTAGTCCACCACTTCGCGCGGCGTATAGAACGAACCGGACTGTTTGCGCGCGCTGAGTTTGGTGTCCTTGTTAAAGCTGGCGAGCAGGTTCTCGAAGACTTTGCCGAGCAGCTCCGGATCGAGCGCGACTTCTTCTTCCACCGGGGTGTTTTCGTCGACGGTGAATTTGTAGTTGGCAAAGATGTCGAGCAGGCCTTTGACTTCCACGTCGCGGGCGCGCTTGCTGTCGCCCAGCGCGTCGGCGAGGTCGGCATGGGTAGTGCCGAAGAAAATCCGGTTGGGCACCTTGGCCTGGGACTCCGGGCGGCGCGAAAAACCATCCGAACGCAACACCAGGAAAGTTTTCTTGCTGGTCTTTTCTTCGGTTGCCAGCCTGCGCAGACTGGGGTCGCGCTTGAAATCTTTGTCGGTCAGTTCGCGGTCGAGGCATTCGAACAGGCCACCGTTGAGATAAGGCACTTGGCCGAACAGCTCATCAAGCGCCTTGGCGGGGTCGTTGAAGCGTTCGGCGAAGCGGTAGATGTTGGGTACCAGGTAGTGTTGATTGGTGGCGCTGTTGTCGGTCCAGCGGCGGCGCGGGCGGCCTTTCTCGTCGTCGCCAAGCTCGACATTCAGTGTGGCGAAGAACAGGTTCTGCAAGATCGCCTGATAGTAGCCGATGCCATCCGGCGCTTTGTGCGGCGGCTCCTTGAGGTAAGGGCTGAGCGCGTCCGCGTCGAACAGGTTGTCGGGAACCAGCCCCTTTTCCTTGATGAACCAGACGAAGATCAGCCGCGTCAGCAGGCGGATGACGGCAATCGAGGGGTAGCCTTCCTCATCCAATGGTGCGCCGGGCGGGAACTTGACTTGCGTGCGTGCCCAAAAGTACCAGTGCGACAGCTCGGTATAGAACTTCTTGTTGAGCTCCTGGACCGAAAGGGCATTCAGCCAGGCGTCGTACAGCTCGCGAAAATTGCCGGGGCGGCGAGCACCCTCGCCCAGCGCGTCGGTGGCGAGCGCAGCCAGGATGCGTTGATGGGCGGCATGGGGTTTGTCGAGGCGGATATCCTTGATGATCGAGATGCGGTCGGTCAGCACGTCGCGCGTTGCATCCCGCTTGTGCGTGCGCCGGTCGATCACCGCGACCGACAGCCGCGCGCCATGACGAAAAACAAGGATAGCCGGCATCGGAAACTGCCGGTTCAGCTCGCGTGCGATGGTGGCCAGCGCGGTGCGCGACCAGTCATCTCCGGCAAGATCGATGGCGAGAAATACGAAGGACTCGATTTGCTGTCCCAGCACTTCCGCGCCGGTGCTGAAACTGCGCTGGCCCAGCATCAGCGAGGGGATTTCGTCGTTGGTGAGCTGGAAGACAAAATGAGCGGAACGCCACTGCGCCACCTGGGCTTTCTTCTCGTCGAACGCAGCCGGGATCTTGCTTAATTGCTTGAGGTTGGCAACGAATTCGGCGGGCTTGGCACCGAGGTCGACAGTCTTGTCGCTGGTGTAGCCAAGTGAGTTCAACAGGTTAACCGAGGCCTTTGCCAGTGATGTATTGGCAAAACTCTTTAGCGCGGCTTGTACATCCTGCCGACGTGCGGCGGCAGAGTTGACTGGGGGCATGGTCAGTTTTTCTGAAGCCACTGTTCAGGCGTGAGAACTTCCGCCACACCGCGGGCACGTTCGAGCATTTCCGTATCCAACGTGATCAGCGGCTCCTTGCGGGCGACCGCGAGGGCGACATAAACTGCATCGGCACCACGCAGTCTTCGGGAGCTGGCGATTTTCACTGCTTCGTGTGCAAGCGACTGATCCATCGGAACACTCTCGATCCAGCGCAATGCCCGGATGATATCGACCGCATCCTGGCCATCCCTGGCAGTCCCGGTACGTCGGGCGATCGCGCCAGCAACCTCGGGCCACGCCAATACGGGAATGACTAGGCGAGATTCACTTTCCAACAGGGTTGTGATACAGGTTCTGGCAATATCGTGATGCCTGTCGATCTCAAGAAACCTGGCAACCCATACGGATGCGTCGACGATCACGCGCCCAGATCCCGTCGCTGTTCGCGGATCGCCGCAACGGCATCCGGCTCGCCCTGCCAGTGTTGACTCACCAATTTCGTCAGTCGATCAAGTTCGCGGTTGAACGCCTCGATCTCCTGCTGTTTAGTACCGATCGGCTCGGACTGAGCGGACTGAGCAGGGGCGTCAATTTCCCTGCGCAAGAGGTTCGTCAGCCAGTCTTTCATGCTCAGCCCCTGCAGAGCCGCTGCTGCCTTGGCTCGCCGAAATACGTCATCCGGCATTTCAATGGTGGTTTTCATTTGTTGCCATCCTTCCGGGAATATGGGATTACGGCATTTATGGTATTCCCATGCAAACAATATTTCAATCCGGCGCCTTGATCACAAGCCAGGTGATGAGTTCGAAGTCTCCTGCGGATTTCACTTGTTTGCCTGCGTCAGTGAGCTTGCCGCCGCGCCCGGAAAACAGATTGCCCGCATTCTTCCGCTCGAACTGCGTGGCGATGGCGATAACCGCACGATCCAATAGGCTGCTGTATTGGCTCATGTCCTCGCCGTTCTTCGTTTCCGCATCGAAGAGTTCGCACAGCTCGGCATAGGGCTCGGTCTTGCCTTGGCTCACGGCGCGGAAGATTTCGAGTATCTGTTTCGGGCTGGTGAAGTTGTAGCGCACTTCGCCGTCGTCGCGGATATAGACCAGGAAGTACGGCTGTAAGGGGTTCACGGCTTCGTTGCCGCTGGCTTCGATGCGCTGCTTGAGGCAGTAGATGGCACCGGGCTTGATGACCGGATATTCGGCGTGAGGTGGCACGATGGCATACAGACCGAAGGGAGCTTCTTCCAGCTTTTCGCGGTTGGCCTCGATATATGTGGCCAGTTCCATGCGGAAATCGTCGAGGGTGAATTCGTTGATGGCGACGGATTCGTTGAAGTCTTCCAGGTCGAGCACTTCGTCCTTGAGCCTGAGCAGTTGCTTGTCGCGGTAGCGCAGGTCTTCCTGGATCAGTTCGTGCAGGTCTTCCGCCTCCAGGATGTTGTCCTCGGCGGTGGCGGCGATATCCACCAGCGCCATGCGTGCCTCGACCCGGTTCTTGAGGTTGATGTATTTGTTGAGGTCGGGCGTCGGCCAAAAGTTGATGAGCTGAATTTCCTTGTTCTGGCTGCCGATTCGGTCGATCCGGCCGAATCGCTGGATGATGCGCACTGGGTTCCAGTGGATGTCGTAGTTGACCAGCAGGTCGCAGTCCTGGAGATTCTGGCCTTCGGAAATGCAGTCGGTGGCAATGAGGATGTCGACCTCGCCGTCATGCGGCATGGATTTCATCTTCGCCCGCTGTTTGGCGCGGGGTGAAAAGTTGGTCAGGATCTGGGAGAAATCGGCCTGACCGAAGGTGCTGCGGTTGGGCTTGGCGCCGCCGGAAACCAATGCGATATGGACACCTAGCTTCTCTCGCGCCCAGTCTTCAAGCTCCTCGTAAAGATAGGCGGCGGTGTCGGCGAAGGCGCAGAAGACGATGATCTTGCGGTTTTCTTCCCCATGGTTGTTGATGCTTGGGTGCCTGACCTTGTGTTCGATGATCTTTTTCAGTTCGGCGAGTTTGGCGTCGCGCTCCGGGCTAACACCGTCGGCGCTTTCCGCCAGCATCGACAGTTGCTGCTTGTCGCTGGCCAAATCCGCCAGCCAGCGATCCACGTCCATGTGCTCCAGGCGGTATTTGAGCGTACCAACCTCAAATGCCTCACGCAGTTCTTCGTCTTCTTCCGCTTCCATGACAAACAACTCGACCTGCAATTCCTGCGCTTTTGAATCACGCAACTCCTGAAACTTGCCGATGCGCACTTCCAGGTCTTCGATCTTCTTGACGGTGCGATCCATGGTAATGGCGAAAGAACGCACTGAGCTTTCCAGACGCTTGAGGAAGTTGACCTTCATCATGCCGATCAGAAACCCTTCCCGCTTTTCTTGGCTGAAGTTCTTGATTGCGCTTTCTCCGGCATAAAGGTGCTTAAACGGATCTCTAACGTATCCAGAAGGTTTGAACAGAGAGAGCTGATATTTCTCGATCTCCTGATTCAACCGGTCATAGGTCGGAAAACGATGCTTATTGTCGATGTCGGCATATATGGACTGCGGCTTGGCACGTTTTGGGAACTGGCCGATGGCAGCCAGAGAAGTACGGTAGTAGCGCTGAATATGCTTACGCGAGCGGGCAATGGTGAGTTCGTCAAGCAGGGTGAAAAAGCCCGCCGGCAGACGATCCATCAACTCTTTGGAATCCTTTTCGCCGGCGCGTTTGGCCCATTCCATGAAGGTTTTCTGCGCGGTGGAGAGTGTGTCCCCGATGCTGTGGATGCCCAGGTTTTGCGAGAACACGGCGTCGCGTCCTTCGGTTACGAAATAGATCTGGTTGCGCAAATCCTTGAGGTCGTTGTTTACCGGGGTGGCGGAGAGCAGCATCACCTTAGTCTTGACGCCGGACTGAATGATGTCTTCCATCAGCCGCTCATAGCGGCTCTTGCGGATAACTTTGCCGTCCTCGTCGCGCTTACCCTTGACGTTGTTGCGGAAGTTGTGGGATTCGTCAATGACGATGAGGTCGTAATTTCCCCAGTTCAGGGCGGCAAGGTCAATGCCGTCTACTTTCCCGGTTTCGCGGGACAAGTCGGTATGGGAAAGCACCGTGTAGCCGAAGCGATCCTTGAGGAAGGGATTTAGTTCGCTGTTGTTCTGGGCCAGATAGACGGTCCAGTTGTCGCGCAGTTTCTTGGGGCAGAGAACGAGGACGCGAAGGTTTCGGAGCTCGTAGTACTTGATGACTGCCAGAGCCGTATAGGTTTTGCCCAAGCCGACGCTGTCGGCAAGGATGCAACCGTTATGCGCATTGATTTTGTGTATCGCGCCCTTGGCGCCATCTTTCTGAAAATCGAAGAGCGTCTTCCAAATCACAGAATCGACAATGGCGGTTCGGTCAAAAAGTTGGGCATCGTCGGCCTGGCCGGACAGGAAGCGCTCAAAAACGTGAAACAGCGTTTTGAAGTAGATGAACTCGGGAGCATGATTGACGTAAAGCTGCTCCAGGTAGCGCAGTACCTCGTCTTTGACGTTCGCTACCAGTTTGTCATCTGCCCAGATGTCGTCGAACCAGGCCTTAAGATCGGCGCGGTCGCGGTCGCTATCGACGATCAGGTTGAGTTCGATATTGGGCGTCGCAGACAGGCCGAGACCGCGTCGGGTAAAGTTGGAACTGCCCAGAATGGCGTGTTCCCGGTGACCATCATGAATGTGGTATAGCTTGCCGTGCAGCAGGTTGGCCTGCCGGATGGAACGAATCTCGACCTTGTCGCGTATCCATGCGGTGCAACGGCGTGCGATCTCTTTTTGTTGCAGACGGTTGACGAGTTCTAGCCCTTCATCCTCAATTTTGAATCGCTTCTTGTCTGTTTTTTCCGGATCGATGGTGGCGATAAAGCTGGGCTCGCCAAAAAGAAATCGCAGAGTCCCTATTTGGTTAAGCTCGCCAGCCAAGGCTTCATAAGCGTAAATGGTGAAATAAGCAGAGACAATCGAAAGTGCACTGTTTGTTGATATTTTTTCGGCCAGAAAATCGGCGACTTTCCCTTGGGTATGATTGTCTCGGATGCCACTGCTGCTGGTTGCCGATCCTATCGCCACTCGATTCCCTCGCTAAATTACGCTGGTAGAACAAACACTGGCAAGAATACTGCGACAGATATCAGTTTAAGCGATTACCTATTACCGCGCTCCTACCAGAGCGCCCGCCGGAGTCCCGGCGTGCTCAGATATATTTGACGTCGAGCACTTCATATTCGCGCAATCCGCCGGGCGTCTGCACTTCGGCGACGTCGCCTTCGAACTTGCCGATCAGTGCGCGGGCAATCGGGGAACTGATGGAGATCTTGCCGGCCTTGATGTCGGCTTCGTCGTCGCCGACGATCTGGTAAGTGACCGTCTTGCCTTCCTCGAGGTCTTCCAGTTCGACCGTGGCGCCGAACACCACCCGTCCGTCCGCATCGAGCAGTTTCGGGTCGATGATCTGCGCGTTGCCGAGCTTGCCTTCGACCTCCTTGATGCGTCCTTCGATGAAGCCCTGGCGTTCCTTGGCGGCATCATATTCGGCGTTCTCGGACAGGTCGCCGTGCGAGCGTGCCTCGGCGATGGCGGCGATGACGTTGGGCCGCTCGACGGTCTTCAGCCGATGCAGTTCGGTGCGCAGCAACTCGGCGCCGTGGATGGTGATGGGGAACTTGCTCATGGTGTCAATTCGGCGTGCAGCGTCTGCAGCGCATAGGTTTCCAGTTCGGCCAAGTGGCGCATGCCGGCACAGGCGGCGCGCGCACCTTCGACGGTGGTGTACAGCGTTACGCGGGCAGCCAGGGCGCTGGTGCGGATCGAGCGCGAATCAACGATCGCGGAGCGTTTTTCCTCGACGGTGTTCGCAATGAAGCTGATTTCGTTGTTCTTGATCATATCGACGATGTGCGGGCGGCCCTCGCCCACCTTGTTCACCGCCGTCACCGCGATCCCTGCCGCCGCAATCGCCGCCGCCGTGCCGCGCGTGGCTACCAAGGTGAAGCCGATTTCCGCCAGTTCGCGCGCCACCTCGACGGCTTTGTGCTTGTCGGATGGCTTGACGCTGATGAAAGCGCGGCCAGCGCCCGGCAGCTTGGTGCCGGCGGCAAGCTGGCTCTTGACGAAGGCCTCGGCGAAACTGCGGCCGACTCCCATCACTTCGCCGGTGGACTTCATCTCCGGGCCGAGGATGGTATCGACGCCGGGAAACTTGATGAAGGGGAACACGGCTTCCTTCACCGAATAATAGGGCGGGATCACTTCGGCGGCGACACCCTGTTCGGCCAGGCTGCGGCCAGCCATGCACCGTGCGGCGATTTTCGCCAGCGGCAGGCCGGTGGCCTTGGAAACAAAGGGCACGGTGCGCGAAGCGCGAGGATTGACTTCCAGCACATAGACCACTTCGCTGTGCGCATTCTTCTGGATGGCGAACTGCACGTTCATCAGGCCGACCACGTTCAAGCCTTGCGCCATCATCCGGGTCTGGCGACGCATCTCATCCTGGATTTCCTGCGACAGCGAATACGGCGGCAGCGAACAGGCCGAATCGCCCGAATGCACGCCCGCCTGCTCGATGTGTTCCATGATGCCGCCGATGATCACCTGGGTGCCGTCGGACAGCGCATCGACATCGACTTCGGTGGCGTCGTTGAGAAAGCGGTCGAGCAGCACCGGCGAGTCGTTGGAGACCTTGACGGCTTCGCGCATGTAGCGTTCGAGATCCTTCTGCTCGTGCACGATTTCCATGGCCCGGCCACCCAGCACGTAGCTGGGCCTGACCACCAGCGGGTAGCCGATTTCGGCCGCCAGCCGGATCGCTTCTTCCGGCGTGCGCGCGGTGCGGTTCGGGGGCTGCTTCAGGCCGAGATCGTGGATGAGTTGCTGAAAGCGTTCGCGGTCCTCGGCGGCATCGATCATGTCCGGGCTGGTGCCGATGATAGGCACGCCGTTGGCTTCCAGTTCGCGTGCGCGCTTGAGCGGGGTCTGGCCGCCGAACTGGACGATGACGCCGGTCGGCTGTTCGACATGGACGATTTCCAGCACGTCCTCCAGCGTCACCGGCTCGAAGTAGAGGCGGTCGGAGGTATCGTAGTCGGTCGATACCGTCTCCGGATTGCAGTTGACCATGATGGTTTCATAGCCGTCCTCGCGCATCGCCAACGCCGCATGCACGCAGCAGTAGTCGAACTCGATGCCCTGGCCGATGCGGTTGGGGCCGCCGCCGAGCACCATGATTTTCTTGCGCGCGCTCGGTCTGGCTTCGCATTCGTCCTCGTAGGTCGAATACATATAGGCGGTGGAGGTGGCGAACTCGGCGGCACAGGTGTCGACGCGCTTGAACACCGGACGGATGCCGAGCGCATGGCGATGGCGTCGCAGCGCCGTTTCCGTGGTGTCGAGCAGCTTCGCCAGACGCCGGTCGGAAAAACCCTTGCGCTTCAAGGCGCGCATTTCCTCGGCGTCGCAATCCTTGAGGGCGCGGCCGACGAGATTCCGCTCGCTATGGACGAGGTCCTCGATCTGCACCAGGAACCACGGATCGATCTTGGTTAGCTGGTGAATTTCCTCAAAACCGATCCCGCTACGGAAGGCCTGGCCGAGATACCAGATGCGCTCGGGACCGGGGTTGCCCAACTCGTGCTCGATCTCCTCGCGCTCGGCCTCGATTTCATCGAGACCATAGACGCCGACCTCCATGCCCCGCAACGCCTTCTGGAACGACTCCTGGAAGGTGCGGCCGATGGCCATCACCTCACCCACCGATTTCATCTGGGTAGTCAAGCGATCATTGGCCAGCGGAAACTTCTCGAAGGCAAAACGCGGCACCTTGGTGACGACGTAATCGATGGATGGCTCGAAAGAGGCCGGCGTGGCACCGCCGGTGATGTCGTTCTTGAGTTCGTCGAGGGTGTAGCCGACCGCCAGCTTGGCGGCGATCTTGGCGATCGGGAAGCCGGTGGCCTTGGATGCCAGCGCCGAGGAGCGCGATACGCGCGGGTTCATCTCGATCACGATCATGCGGCCATCGGCGGGGTTGATGGCGAACTGCACGTTGGAGCCACCGGTATCCACGCCGATCTCGCGCAGCACCGCGATACTGGCGTTGCGCATGATCTGGTATTCCTTGTCGGTAAGCGTCTGCGCCGGCGCGACGGTGATCGAATCGCCGGTATGCACGCCCATCGGGTCGACGTTCTCGATCGAGCAGACGATGATGCAGTTGTCCTTGCGGTCGCGCACCACTTCCATCTCGAACTCTTTCCAGCCGAGCAGCGATTCCTCGATCAGCAGCTCACTGGTCGGCGAGGCCTCCAGGCCGCGCTTGCAGATTTCGACGAACTCCTCCTGGTTGTAAGCGATGCCGCCGCCGCTGCCGCCCATGGTGAACGAAGGACGGATGATGGTCGGGAAGCCCAGCACTGCCTGCACCTGCCAGGATTCTTCGAGGCTGTGGGCGATGCCGGAGCGCGCCGAACCGAGGCCGATGCGCGTCATCGCCTGCTTGAATTTCTCGCGGTCCTCGGCCATGTCGATGGCTTCGCGCGAGGCCCCGATCATCTCGACGCCGTATTTTTCCAGCACGCCGTGCTTGGCCAGATCGAGCGCGCAGTTGAGCGCCGTCTGCCCGCCCATGGTCGGCAGCAGCGCATCCGGGCGCTCCTTGGCGATGATGTTCTCCACCACCTGCCAGGTGATCGGCTCGATGTAGGTGACATCGGCCATGCCGGGGTCGGTCATGATGGTGGCCGGGTTGGAATTCACCAGGATGACCTTGTAGCCCTCGTCGCGCAGCGCCTTGCAGGCCTGGGCGCCGGAATAGTCGAACTCGCAGGCCTGGCCGATGATGATCGGACCGGCACCGATGATGATGATGCTGTGGATGTCGGTGCGCTTAGGCATTGCTTGCCCTCGTTTGCGTCCTGTCTTGCATCAGCTTGACGAAGCGGTCGAACAGATAGGCCACGTCGTGCGGCCCCGGACTGGCTTCGGGGTGGCCCTGGAAGCAGAAGGCCGGCTTGTCGGTGCGCGCCAGGCCTTGCAGGCTGCCGTCGAACAGCGAAACATGGGTAGGCCGCAGATTGGCCGGCAGCGATTCGGGGTCGACGGCGAAACCGTGATTCTGGCTGGTGATCAATACCTGCCCGGTATCGAGGTCCTTGACGGGATGGTTGGCGCCATGATGGCCGAATTTCATCTTGATGGTTTTCGCGCCCGAGGCCAGCGCCAGCAACTGGTGGCCGAGACAGATGCCGAAGGTCGGCAGGTCGCGGGCGAGAAATTCGCGGATCGCCGCGATCGCGTAATCGCAGGGTTCGGGATCGCCGGGGCCGTTGGACAGGAAAATGCCGTCGGGATTGAGCGCCAGCACCTCGGACGCCGAGGTCTGCGCCGGCACCACGGTCAGCCGGCAGGCGCGGCTCGCCAGCATGCGCAGGATGTTGCGCTTGACGCCGAAATCGTAGGCGACGACATGGAATTTCGTCGGCTGGTCAGCCGCATCGGGAGCGACAAAGCCTTTGCCCAATTGCCACTCCCCCTCGCTCCAGGGATAAGCTTGTGCGGCGCTGACGACCTTTGCCAAGTCCATCCCGGCCAGTCCCGCGAATGCTCTGGCCTTGGAGATTGCGGCGGCTTCGTGGAGCGGGTCGGCCAGGCGGTCGCCGCTCGCCAGACAACCGGATTGCGCCCCGTGTTCGCGCAGGATGCGGGTCAGCTTGCGCGTGTCGATGCCGGCGATGGCGACGATGTTCTCGTCTTGCAGATAAGCGGCCAACGTCTGTTGGCTGCGGAAGTTGGAGACCACCAACGGCAGGTCGCGGATCACCAACCCGGCGGCATGGACCCGGCCGGCTTCGCAGTCTTCGCGGTTGACGCCGGTATTGCCGATATGCGGGTAAGTCAGCGTGACGATCTGGCGGCAATAGGAAGGATCGGTGAGTATCTCCTGATAGCCGGTCATGGCGGTGTTGAACACCACTTCGCCGACGCTCTCCCCGGACGCGCCGATGCCTTGGCCCCGGAATACCGTCCCGTCTGCAAGTGCGAGGATGGCGGGCGGAAACTGGCTCACGGTGGGGCTCCTGAATTGGCGCTGGGTGTTTCCAAGCTAGATGTGCAAAGCGGGGTCGGCCTTGGCCCACCCCGCTTTGTTAAGCGCGCGAATTATAGCGCCGAAGCGGCAGGGCAGGCAAGGCGGCAATCGCTGGCGACTTTGGCGCTCGTCGCAATGGCTTGCCTGTACCGGTAATCCTACGCACCGTCGGCGGCGAAGCCTCCGATGCGACGTGCGACCGCCCCGGTTCGGCATCGATTGATACTAAAAGATATCCGCCTCCGTGTGGACTTCTTTGACCGAGACATTGCCGGCGCTGGCGAGGGATTCGTAGTATTGAAGTTGGTTGCGCCCATGGCTCTTGGCATGATACAACGCTTCGTCTGCGCGGCCGATTAGCGTTGGGGGGTTGTCGAACGGGTAGACATGGGTTATTCCGAGACTGATGGTGACATTGCCCAGCT
>JBAYVU010000038.1:0-32836 GCA_041674385.1 Sterolibacterium sp. | reverse complement strand
GCAGCGCGCCCAATTTGTCTCTGCCCTGCGGGTTGTGGCCCAATGCGGCGCTCGCTTTGTCGCTCACCTTGTGAAGGGATCGACCATTCACTGCGGCTCGCTTCGCGCGATCATCCGCATTGGACCACAACGCATGCCACTCTTCCTACTGAAATAGGCTCTTAGTCCCTGACAAGCTTCCGGTAGAGTTCGACGTACTGCTGCGCCGGCGCATTCCAGCTCCAGTCGCGGTTCATGCCGTTGTGCTGAAGCTGGCGCCAGATGGCGGGCTGATGCCAGGCCTCGATGGCGCGCTGGATGGTCTTCAGCAGCGCCGCCGCAGTCGCTGTCTGGAATACGAAGCCGTTGGCGGCGGCCGTGGCCAGGGTCGCCGGAATGCAATCGACCACGCTGTCGGCCAGGCCGCCGGTGTTGCGCACGATCGGCGGCGTGCCGTAACGCAGGCTGTACATCTGGTTGAGGCCGCAGGGTTCGAAGCGCGATGGCATCAGGAAGATATCGGCGCCGGCTTCGATCAGGTGGGACAGTCCCTCGTCGAAACCGATGTTCACCGAGAACCGGCCGGGATACTTTTCGCCCAGGCGCATGAACGCCTGTTCGAGTTCGTGCGCGCCGTTGCCGAGTAGCGCAAGCTGTGCCGGCAGCGCGGCGAGTTCGGCCGCCAGCGGCGGGATCAGGTCGACGCCTTTCTGTTCGGTGAGCCGGCTGATCACGCCCAACAGCGGGATATCCTGGCGTTGATCGAGACCCAGCCGGCGCTGCAAGGCGGCTTTGTTGGCGGCCTTGCCCGCGATGCGGGCGGCATCGTAGTTGGCCGCCAGATGCGGGTCGCTGGCCGGATTCCATATCTCGCTGTCGATGCCATTGAGAATACCCGACAGACAAGCGCTGCGCCAGCGCAGCACACCTGCCAGTCCCATGCCTTCGACATCGGTCTGGATGGCGCGGGTGTAGCTGGGGCTGACGCTGGTGATCCAGTCGGCATGTTGCAGGCCGGCCTTGAGAAACGACAGATAGCCGTGATACTCGACGCCATCCATGTGCCAAGCCTGCGGCGGCAGGCCGAGTTCGGCCAGCAGGGACTGGCCGAACAGCCCCTGGAAGGCGAGGTTATGCACGGTCAGCAGGGTTGCCGCGCGCGCACCGCCAAGGTAGTTGAGATAGCTCGGTGCGAGTGCGCTCTGCCAGTCGTGGCAATGGATCAGCTGCGCTTGCCAGGGGAGCGGGTTGGCTTCGCTGCCGAGCAGCGCGGCAACGCGTGAAAGCAGGCCGAAACGCATGGCATTGTCCTGCCAGTCGCGGCCGTCGTTGTCCAGGTAGGGGTTGCCGGGGCGCGCGTAGAGTGCCGGACAGTCGAGCAACAGCAAGGGTACGCCGTCGGCCGTATTGGCTTTGCAGAGACTGGCTGACGGCAGCAGACCGCCGAGATCCCTCACCTCGGCGACGACGGTGGCTTTCGGGAAGGCATCGGCCAAAGCCGGGTAGCGCGGCACCAGCAGCCGCACATCGACCCCCTTTGCCCGCAGCGCCTTGGGCAGCGCACCCGAGATGTCGCCGAGTCCGCCGGTCTTGACCCAGGGGGCGATTTCGGAAGTGGCAAACAGAACCTTGAGCTTCTTCATCCTTCCGGCTAGGTCCTACAATGAGCGATCAAACCGGCGGTCGAGCTATCGAGTCCTGCTGCCGGCTGCTTGCCCTCCAGCATCGGCAGCAGGCGCACGGCAAGCTGTTTGCCGTATTCGACGCCCCACTGGTCGAAGGAGTTGATTCCCCACAGGATGCCTTGCACAAAGGTTTTGTGCTCGTAGAGCGCGATCAATTGGCCCAGCGAGTAAGGGTCGAGACGATCCAGCAGCAGCGTGGTCGAGGGCTGGTTGCCGGGGAAAACCTTGAGCGGCGCGAGCTGCCGGATTTTCTCGGCGGCCATGCCGGCGGCGGAGAGTTCGGCGCTTGCTTCGTCCAGCGTTTTTCCGCGCATCAGGGCTTCGCTCTGCGCGAAACAATTCGCCAGCAGCGCCGCATGATGGCCGGGGAGGTCGAAATCGGCTTGCTTGAGCGCAATGAAATCGCAGGGAATCAGGCGTCCGCCCTGGTGGATCAGCTGGTAGAAGGCATGCTGGCCATTGGTGCCGGGCTCACCCCAGACCACCGGTGCGGTCGGGCAGCCGACCGGCTTGCCGTCGCGGCCGACCTGCTTGCCGTTGCTTTCCATTTCGAGTTGCTGGAGGTAGCGCGAGAGATGTTCGAGCGACTGGCTGTAGGGCAGCACAGCCTGGGTTGCCGCACCCAGAAAATCGGTGTTCCAGAGGCCGAGCAGGGCCAGCGTCGCGGGCAGGTTCTGTGCTACCGGGGCGCTGAAGAAATGCCGGTCCATGGCATGGGCGCCCGCCAGCAGGCGCTCGAAATTGGCGTAGCCGACCGCCAACGCCAGCGGCAGTCCGATGGCCGACCAGAGCGAGAAGCGCCCGCCCACCCAGTCCCAGAATTCGAAGGCGTTGGCCGGGTCGATGCCGAACTTGGCGACGGCAGGCAGGTTGGTCGACACCGCCACGAAGTGCCGCGCCACTGCGTCTTCGCCCAAGGCCGAGACCAGCCAGTCGCGCGCAGAACGGGCGTTGGTCATGGTCTCCTGGGTGGTGAAGGTCTTGCTGGCGATGATGAACAGGGTGCGGCGCGGATCGAGCCGGGACAGCGTGGTGGTCAGGTGGGCGGCATCGAGATTGGACACGTAATGGACGCGCAATTGCGGCAGGTGATGCGCGGCGAGCGCCTGGGTCGCCATTTTCGGCCCGAGGTCGGAGCCGCCGATGCCGATGTTCACCACATCGCTGATCGCTTCTCCCGCGCCTTTTTCACCATGGCCGCGCCACCGGCCGGTATGAATCTCGTCGCAGAAACCTCGCATTTTCTCCAGCACCGCGCGTACTTCGTTGCGCGGCGCCGGTTCGCGCAAGGCGATATGCAGCACCGCGCGTCCCTCGCTGGCGTTGATCGCTTCGCCGGCGCGCATCCTGGCGATCCAGGCGGGAACGTCGGCGCTAGTCCAGAGCGCATGGAGTGCTGTCATCACTTCGCCGGTCACGCGTTGCTTGGAGAAGTCCAGCAAGACGCCGTCGTGTCGCAGCGAAAAGCGTTCAAATCGCTGCGGGTCGGCGCCGAACAGTTCGCGCAACGGTGGGCTTTGGCGGACCTGCGTCGTCAGTGTCTGCCAGGCCGGCGTGTCGAGGATGCGCTTCATAGCCATGCCATCATGCCCATTTCGAAGGGGTGAGTCAGCAAGTCGTGGTGGGGGAAGGCGCGGATGTGATAGTTCATTTTTCCGCATTGCTCCAGCGTCAATTCGCGCATGAACAGGTGTTCGCCATGATCGAGAGCCTGCTCGTGACGCAGCGCGTAACGCTTGCTCTTGGCGGGGTTGCGCTCGCCGGGGCGGGAGACGACCAGTTCCACGATCAGATCCTTGGGATCGAGGCCGTTAAGATGCACGGCCACCTCGAAGCACAGCGCATCGCCATATCTCACGCGGGCCGGCGGCAGTTCCACCCGGCGCAGGCGGATGCCCGGCCAGGCGGCGCGAATCTTGGCCTTCCAGGCAGCGACATGATGGGCGCCGGCAAAATTCTCGCCGGCATATTTTCGCCATTGTCCGGCCGCCGGCGCGTAAAATTTCTTCGTATATTCGCCTAGCATGCGCTGCATGTTGAAACGCGGCATGATGCTGGCGATCGAGTGCTTGGACATCGACACCCATTCCGGCGAATAGCCCAGCGAGGTATTGTGGTAGTAAAGCGGGATCACGCTGTCCTGCAATAGTTCGTAAAGCGTGCGCGCTTCCTCGACGTCGCGCTCGCCCGGATCGAGTCCTTCCGAGGTGGGCTTGATCGCCCAGCCGTTCTTGCCGTCGTAACCCTCGCCCCACCAGCCGTCGAGCACCGACAGGTTCATCGCGCCGTTGATGGCGGCCTTGATGCCCGAGGTGCCGGAAGCTTCCAGCGGATAGATCGGGTTGTTCAGCCAGACATCGACGCCCGATACCAGGCGTCGCGCCAGATGCAGGTCGTAATCCTCGATGACCAGGATGTGCCCCTCGAACTCCGGCTGGCGCGACAGTTCGCTGATCTGCCGGATCAACGCCTGGCCCGGTTCGTCGGCCGGGTGGGCTTTCCCGGCGAAGATGAACAGCACCGGGCGGGATTCGTCGCCGAGAATATCGCGCAGCCAGTTGCGGTTGTTGAACAGCAGGGCAGCCCGCTTGTAGGTGGCGAAACGGCGGGCAAAGCCGATGGTGAGTACGGTCGGGTTGGTCGGATCGGCGAATTTCAGCATCCGGTCGAGGTGGGATTCCGATCCCTGGTTGCGCAGATGCTGCTCGCGCACCTTGTGGCGCAGCAGGTGCAACAGCTGGGCCTTGAGCGACTGGCGGATGCTCCAGAAAATCTGGTCGGGGATGCGCTGCACCCCTTGCCAGCAGTTCTGATCGGTGAGACGGTGCATCCAGCCGAGTCCGAGATGGCGATCGAAGGTCTCGTGCCAGTCGGTCGCCAGGAAGGATGGCACATGCACGGCGTTGGTGACATAGTCCACCGGGTTTTCGTCCGGCTCGATCTGTGGCCACAGGCTGGCGAGGATTGTCGAGGAGACGTGGCCGTGAATGCGCGAGACGCCGTTGTGGAATCGCGAACCGCGAATCGCCAGTGCCGTCATGTTGAACTCCGGGCTGTTCGGGGTGCGGCCCAATTTCAGCAGGTCTGCGCCGGTGATGCCAATGGTATTACAGAACTGGTCGAAGTAGTGCAGTATCATGTCTTCGGTGAAATGATCGTGTCCCGCCGGCACCGCCGTATGGGTGGTGAATACGGTGTTCGCCGCGACCGCTTCGAGCGCGCTGTCGAAACCCAGGCCCTGGTCGAACAGGCCGCGAATCCGTTCGAGAATCAGGAACGCGGCATGGCCCTCGTTGATGTGCCAGACCGTCGGCTTGATGTTGAGCTCGCGCAAGGCGCGCACGCCGCCGATGCCGAGCAATATCTCCTGCTCGATACGGGTGGTGCGTTCGCCGCCATACAGGCGGTGGGTGATGTCGCGGTCGGCCAGCGTGTTCTGCGCCAGATCGGTGTCGAGCAGATAGAGCATGGTATTGCCGGTTTTTGCCGACCATATTTTCGCCCGCACGATGCGGCCCGGCATTTCCACCGAGATCAGCAAGTCGCTGCCATCCTCGCGCTGTACCGGAACGATCGGCAGGTCGTCGAAGTCGGTGTCGAAATAATGCGGATGCTGGCGTCCCTCGCGGTCGATGGTCTGCTGGAAATAGCCCTGGCGGTAGAGCAGGCCAACCGAGACAAACGGCAGGCGCATGTCCGAGGCGCCCTTGCAGTGATCGCCGGCGAGTATGCCGAGGCCGCCGGAATAGATCGGCAGGCTTTCGTGAAAGCCGAACTCGGCACAAAAATAGGCGATCAAATCGCCCTGTCCCAGCGCCGGATGTCCGGGAAGTTCCGGATTGGCCGGCGCCTGGTGATAGCTGTCGTAGGCCGACAATACCCGGTTCAAAGTGCCGAGAAAGACCGGGTCTTCGGCGGCGGTGTGCAGCCGTTTCTGGTCGATGCGTTTGAGGAAGGCCTTGGGGCTATGGTTCACCGCATGCCACAGCGATGGGTAGAGCCGGGAGAACAGGGCGCGGGTGGCGCGATCCCAGCTGTACCAAAGGTTGTTGGAAAGTTCTTCGAGCCGCGCCAGGCGCGGCGGAATGGTTGGATTGACTTCGAGCTGGAAATGGGTGCCGGGCATGATGGTCTCGGGATTCGTCAGGTAATGGGTTGTTGGGCGCGGCGCATGGTGCCGCCGCCTTCCGCCTTGGCGTGGCCGGCGCTGCCGGAAATATCTAAAATGGGTATGGCAAGGTTGGCGGGAGGCGACAGGTCCAGCAGATAATAGAGATTGGCGAGATTGCGACGGAACAGCCGGTCGAAACTGGCCACCGCGGCTGCCGGGTTGTAGTCGCCGAACCACCAGAACCAGTCGGAGCTTTCGCAAACCGCCAATTGTTTTGCGGCTTTATTTCGCACCTGTTCGGAGAGGCGCTCGCTGTCGATGACCAAGTCATAACTTTGCTTGGCGGCGCAGAGCAGGTCCCAGGCGCGATTCTTGTTGGCATCGCCGATCCAGG
The DNA here is from genome assembly GCA_041674385.1 of Sterolibacterium sp. Lineage (GTDB taxonomy): Bacteria > Pseudomonadota > Gammaproteobacteria > Burkholderiales > Rhodocyclaceae > JACRAR01. The sequence goes on along the minus strand of JBAYVU010000038.1, from coordinate 26,667 downwards.
TCGATAGGGTGCCATACACCCAGCTGCCGGCGACGAGTCCGGGCAGGGTGGCGGCCGGCGGCGGATCCTGGCGGGCCAGTATTTCGGCGAAAGTGGCGGTGCGGATGTTGGGGTGCTGTTCGAGCCGTGCGTAGAGGTCCTCGAAGAAGTAATGGCCGTTGTAAGGGTAGTGTTCCCAGGCGTTCTCGCCGTCCATGATGATACTGACCACGGAGCGCTCGCCCTCGGGCGTGTTGGCATGGATTTTTTCGAGTTCGGCGACGAAGTGCTGTGCCGCATCCTGGCCGTGCCACTTGGCATACTCGAAGCCGATCAGATCGGAAAGACGCTCGTCGCGGAAGAACATGGTCAGGCCGGGTGCGCTCTCCAGCCGCCACGGCCGGTAAGCGGCACGGTCGAGGCTGACGCCGTGGCGTTGTAACGAAGTATGCAGCACCGCTTCGCCGCTGGCGATCCAGCGGCAGTCGTGCGCGGCCAGCTTGTGGATGAAGGCGGTGGAGATCGCTCCTTCGGCCGGCCACATGCCGACAGGCGGGTTGCCGAAGCGTTCGGCGTGGCTGCTGCGCGCTGCCTCGATCTGCGCCGTGACGCGGTTGCGGCCGCCGGGATAGGCCGCAGTGAAGGGCAACGCCGCTTCAGGCTGGGTTTCGCGTACGGTGGTGAAGTCGATCATCAGCGGGGCCAGCGGATGCGTCTGGGGGGTGCTGGAGATTTCGATTTGCCCGCGCTGGGCCAGCGCCTGGTAACGCGGGACGATGCTCTTGATATCCTCGCCGATCAGCGCCAGCAGCGCTTTTCGGTCGGCCAGCGTGTAACCTTCGCCCTTGCTCATGAGCTGGGCGAGTATCGGCTGGCGCCGCCGCTCGGTCTCGCCGGTCCAGGCCAGATGGTACCAAGTGATCAGGTCGGCGAAATAGGCGCCCGAGAGATAGCGCAGCGCGGTCTCGCCTTCATCGCCCTGGCCGCTCAGCTTGATATAGAGATCATGCAGGCGCTGGTAGTGGGGGAAGGGCGCCAGCATGGTGGTGTGGTTGCTGCGAAAGCAGGTGTTCAGCAGGAAGCTGCGATCGTCAGCGCTCAGCCGTTCGAAATCCGGGTATGCCAGCATCTGCAGCAGTTGGTCATGAAAATTGCCGGTCTCGAACTGAACCACGTAATCCTCGATCTGTTCCAGCAGCACCGGCACGAAGTTGACCACCGCATGGACCTGCGGATGACGCTCCAGATGCGCCGCCATGTCGGTGTAGTCCTTGATGACATGCAGATATACCCAGGGTAGTACCAACTCGCCCCGGCGGTGGTCGCGGTAGTCCGGCTGGTGCATATGCCAAAGAAATATAATGTCAAGCGGCGCCTTCATGTTTGGTGCTCGATTCCGATGTTGGGATAGTAGTGCCCGGTTCTGAAGTTGGGGTACTAGTGCCCGGTTCTGAAGCTGGGGTATTAGCGGATGTAGTGGGCATGCTGGCCAAGCATTTCGGGAGTGATCAGCGTGATGCCTTTTTCGGTGACGTGGAAACGCTGGCGGTCTGCCGCCGCATCGTAGCCGGCCACCATGCCTTCGGGAATCTGGCAGTGCTTGTCCACGATCACACGGCGCAGGCGGGCGCTGCGCCCGACGTCGACCTTGGGCAGGATCACCGAGTCCTCGACCGTCGCGTAGCTGTGCACGCGCACCCGCGAGAACAGCATCGATCGGCGCACTTCCGCACCGCTGATGATGTTGCCGCCGGACACCAGCGAGTCGATCGCCATGCCGCGCCGCCCGTCGTCGTCGAAGACGAACTTGGCCGGCGGCAGTTGTTCCTGGTAGGTCCAGATCGGCCACTCCTCATCGTAGATATTGAGATCGGGAGTCACCTTGGTCAGTTCCATGTTGGCTTCCCAGTAGGCATCGATGGTGCCGACGTCGCGCCAATAGGGAACTTCGTCCGGCTGATCGTTTTTCATGCCGACGCAACTCTTGGTGAAATTATGCGCAAAGACACGGTAGCGAGGCACCGCGTAGGGGATCAGATCCTTGCCGAAGTCATGTGAAGAGTTCTTCAGGTCGCTGTCCCGTATCAACTGCTCATACAGGAAATCGGTGTTGAAGACATACACGCCCATGCTGGCCATGGCCCGCGTGGGATTTCCCGGCATTGGCTGCGGGTTTTGCGGCTTTTCGGTGAAGCTGGTGATGCGTTGATCCGCGTCGATGCCCAGGACGCCGAAGGACCTGGCTTCCTCTATCGGCACGTCGATGCAGGCGATGCTGAGGTCGGCATGAGTGCGTACGTGTTGCTCCAGCATGCGTCCGTAGTCCATCTTGTAGACATGATCGCCGGAAAGAATGAACACGTATTTCGGCTGGTTGCGGCGCAATACGTCGAGATTCTGGAAGACCGCATCGGCGGTGCCCTGGTACCAGTTTTCGGCAACCTGCTGCTGTGCTGGCAGCAGATCGATGAATTCGTCGAAACGTCCGTCGAGGAAGCTCCAGCCGCGTTGCAGGTGATGGATCAGACTTTGCGCCTTGTATTGGGTCGCCACGCCGATGCGGCGAATGCCGGAGTTGACGCAATTCGACAGGGTGAAATCGATGATGCGGAACTTGCCGCCAAACGGCACCGCCGGTTTCGAGCGCCAGTCGGTCAGTTGCAACAGGCGACTGCCCCGTCCGCCGGCCAGAATAAAAGCGAATGCCGATCGCGTCAGGTGTGCGTCGATATGTGTCCCATACGGGGAATTGCCGTTCAGTTTGTTCGATTGCATATTGCTTCCTCTCGACGGCTACAATAGCTACCTGTTCAAGTTTAATCCAGATGCCTTTATGATTGAAAAATCCCTGCGTTCATTGATTGATGCCCGCGAGCACAACCCCTTCCGTCTGCTCGGCCTGCACCGCGATGGTGCGGCTTGGGTATTGCGCGTGTTTCGTCCCCATGCGCGCGCTGTTGCGGTGGCCTGGTCGGGAGTGCCCGATCCGGTGGCGCTGACGCGCATCCATGCCGCAGGCGTGTTCGAGTGGCGCGGAAGTTTGCCAAGCAGCGTGCCGGGCGCGGCGCAGCCGCCGGCGTTGTATTCTCTCGTCATCGATGAGGACGGCGTTACGCAGCGATCCTACGATGCGTATGCCTTCCCGCCCGAGCCGTCGGCCGACGATCTGTATCTGTTCAATGAAGGGCGTAATTTCCAGTCCTATCGACTGCTCGGGGCTCACCCTGAAACTCGCCGCGATATTGCCGGCGTACGCTTCAGGGTGTGGGCGCCGAATGCCGGCCGCGTTTCGGTGGTGGGCGATTTCAATCGCTGGGATGGCCGCGTTCACCCCATGACGACGCTGGGTGCCAGCGGGGTCTGGGAGCTGTTTATCCCGGGGCTGGACAGCGGCACGCTCTACAAGTTCGAGATCCGCAACCGCCACAGCGGCGCCATCGGCGTGAAGGCCGATCCTTACGCGCGCCGCTTCGAGCCGCGTCCCGCCACTGCGGCGCTGGTGACCGGCCGGTCGGGCTATGCCTGGGGCGATAGCCGGTGGCTGGCGCAACGTGCCCAATGGGACTGGCAACATGCGCCGTTGTCCATCTACGAAGTCCACGCCGGTTCCTGGATGCGCCATCCGGACGGGAGTTTCTACAGCTATCGCGAGCTTGCCGCACGGCTGATTCCCTATGTGCGCGATCTGGCCTATACCCATATCGAATTCCTGCCGCTGATGGAGCATCCCCTCGACGAGTCGTGGGGCTACCAAAGCACCGGCCATTTCGCGCCGACCTCGCGCTTCGGCACACCCGACGACCTGCGCTACCTGATCGATGCCTGCCACCAGGCCGGCCTGGGCGTGATCCTCGACTGGGTACCGGGGCACTTTCCCGCCGATACCTTCGCATTGGCGCATTTCGACGGCACCGCCCTGTATGAACACGAAGACCCGCGCCTCAAATTGCAGCCCGACTGGGGCACCTATGTGTTCAACTTCGGCCGCAACGAGGTCAAGAGCTTCCTGCTTTCCAGCGCCCATTACTGGATGTCCGAGTTTCATGCCGACGGCTTGCGCGTCGATGCGGTCGCCTCGATGCTGTATCTCGACTACTCGCGCAAGGCTGGCGAGTGGCTGCCGAATCGTTACGGCGGCCGTGAAAATCTCGAAGCGATCCAGTTCCTGCAGGAAATGAACACCATGCTGCATCACGATTTTCCCGGTGCGCTGACCATCGCCGAGGAATCGACAGCCTGGCCGATGGTATCGCGCCCGGTACATCTGGGCGGGCTGGGTTTCTCGATGAAGTGGAACATGGGCTGGATGAACGACACCCTCGACTACATGGAGAAAGACCCGGTCCACCGACGCTACCACCACGACCGCCTGACCTTCGGTCAACTCTATGCCTACACCGAGAATTTTGTCCTGCCACTGTCGCATGACGAGGTGGTGCACGGCAAGCGCGCTTTGCTCGAAAAAATGCCGGGAGACGAGTGGCAACGCTTTGCCAACCTGCGCTTGCTGTTTGCCTACCAAATGGCCGTACCCGGCAAGAAGCTCAGCTTCATGGGTGGCGAGATTGCCCAATTGCACGAGTGGCGCAGCAGCGAGGAACTGCCCTGGTCGCTGCTGAGTTTGCCCGCCCACGCCAATATGCAATCCCTGGTGCGCGACTTGAACCGGCTGTATGTGGGACAGCCTGCCCTGCATGATCTGGATTTTTCGGGCCAAGGTTTTACGTGGATCGATTGTCACGATAACGAACAGTCGGTGCTGAGTTGGATACGTTTTGCGCGCGATGGCAGTTTCGTGGTGGCCCTCTTCAATTTTACCCCGGTCCCTCGCCAGGACTATCGGATCGGCGTGCCGCGCGCAGCGGCTTATCGCGAACTGCTCAACACCGATTCGACGTATTACGGCGGCAGCGATCTGGGCAATGGCGCGGGACTATTGCAGGCAGTCGCGCAGCCCTGGATGAACCTGCCTGCCTCCCTGACGCTGACCCTGCCGCCGCTGGCGGGCGTCCTGCTGGCGCCCGCCGAGTAGCCAAGTCGTCCCGCTTTGATTCTGGCGCGATGTTCCTGATGTCCCCTTAGGCGTTGAGCTTGCCTTCGCTGAGCAGGCGGTCGATCTCGGCTTCGGCCTGGTTCCAGTCCTCCAGGGCGCTGGTGGCCGGAAAGCCGCGCCGTTCGGCGATGAAGTAGGCTGCAACCTCGATATAGTGTCTGCGTTGGTCTTCGGAAATTGCCGGTTTGGCAGACGCTGCTGGCTTGGCTGCGGCAGCCTTGACCGGCGTGGATTTCTTGACGACGCCGCTTGCCCGCGGAGATTTCACCGGAGCGGTTGCGGTCTTCGGCTTCGCTTTGACTGCGGCGCGCGGCGCAGCTTTTGGCTTCGCTGGTGCAGCCGTTTTGACAGGCTTTGACGTCTTGGATGCAGTTGCCATGATAAGCCTCTCCCACCTCATTGATCATTGATCGTGAAATCACGCATAGCACAGAGGGTATTACAGCCTGTTGATACTAGTCAACTTGTTTGAGCAGTGTCATCAACGGTTTAAATGTCTTCGAGCGAGACGACCTTGGACGGATTGGGCGGGTATTGCCTGATATTGTGTTGCTTGACCGGATATCCCGGCCTGTCCATAATGGCTTGGAAATTATTCAACAATAATGTCCGATTGGATCGCCGCCAGGACGACGACGGTTGGATCAACAGGGAGGGCAATATGCCGCGCTTCAACAATTTCATCCTTGACCAGTTCGTCGCCCCGGCTTTGGTCTGGTTCTTCTTCATCGGCGGCATCGTTGCGGTGGCGATCGGGATCGGGCTGATTCTCCGAAGCCCTAGGGTTTTCCGACTATTCGACCTGCTGAACCATTCCGTGTCGATGCGCCAGGCGACCAGACCCTTGGCGGTGCCGCGCGACAGCAGCAATTTCGTGTGGAAATACCGGCGCTTGATCGGCAGCGTCTTCGTCGTCGGCGCCGTCTACTCGATATGGGGCCTGGTCACCGGTGCCGGCAACTCCGCGATCGTTACGATGCTCAACTTGGAATTGCCATCGGGCTATGTCTTCTGGATCGTCGAGAGCTTGAGATATTTCCTGGTCGTCGGTTGTACGGCAGCGATCATCGTCGGGATTCTGATGGTCGTTTCGCCCGATACCCTGAAGGCTATCGAGGATGTTGGGAGCCGCTGGTATTCGACCCGGCAGATCGCTCCGGAAGCGGAGCGCATGAATCTAGGCTTGGACCAATGGGTCGTGGCTTTTCCGCGCACCGCAGGCCTGATCATTGTTCTTCCCGCCCTGGGGATGGTGATGTACTTCGGGGAATTGTTGCTTAAACGCGGGTGATGAATGGTTCAGCCGAAGTGCTTGATAGCGCTTGCGGTAAGCTCGATATCCGCCCTGGAAATTCCGGCCTTGCGGGCTGCGCTTTCCCAGCCGCCAACGACATCCGCTATCTCGGCGACAATCCTTTCGGCATGTTCCGAGGAAAGTCGGTAGAACAGCGCAGTGGAAAGCACGGTCCTGAGCGACGGCCGGTTATCGGCATCATCGATGTTCAAGACATGCTCTCCCTTGTCGATATTCGGATTCACGTCGAACGCGGGAGCCAGGCGCCATCCACGCGGTCCCAGGATGAAGCCGTGATTGCGCAGGTGGTCGTCGCGGTTTCCGATGGCGACGTTGAAGGCAACGCGGCGAAACAGCTGCTCCAGGTCGGCTTGCAGGTGATTTGCATCGCCGCGCTTGATTAGAACTTCGGCCAGTTCCAGGTAGCTGGTGCCTTCGCTGGTGTCCTTCCCTAGTAAGGTCATGGCCGAGGCATAGAAGCGCCGCCGGCCATCGATGCGATCGAAGCGCCGGACACAATAGGTATGGTAATCGCTTCGACCTAGACGGATTACCTTTGCCTCAGGCATGTCGATGCCGGCCTGCCGGGCCAGCCACCACGCCACTCCTTCCCACGCGCCGATGTCCCGGTTGTCGTCGTGAGATGGGAACTTGGCGATCCAGAACGAGCCGTCTTTTTCCTGGAAATTTGCCTTTGGGCGAGCGCCGCCGAGCGAGGCGCCGGGCGCGACCAATACCGCAAGCCAGCGACGCAGGTTGTCGAGGTCATTGATATCCTTGCGGGTGAGTTCCTTGGCGATCGACGCAAGCTCGGCAAGGCTGGTTACTGGCGGGGCGGCCAGCGCTTCGCAGGCGAGGAAATCCGCCGAGTCCTTGAATCGGAAACGCAACGCACCCTGCCGGGTGATGTCCTGGACACCGAGCAGGAAGTCCCAGGAATACAGCGTCTGCGCAGCGCGGTTGTCATCTTTTGCACGCAAGGCTTCTCGGCGCCGCATCAAGGTCTGTCCCCAACGGTCGGGCGACGAGTCGAGAAAAATGCCGAAATTGCCGGCCTCCGGCTTTGGGAAAAAGGGGCCGGCATCCAGCATTAGCTGCGGATCGATAGAGAAAGCGATGTCCTGCTGCGCCAGCCAGCGCACGTCGTAGCGAAAACGCACTTGGCCGCGGTCATGCGAAAGTGTGCCCAGTCTTTGCAGCGGACACAGATCGCAATCCAGCCAGACTTCCAGCTCAGTGTTCATCTCCGTCCCTTCCGGACCGCAGGCAATGCCAAATCCTGCAGGCGGCGGCCGAGCGCGTCATCGGCGGCGACTGTAGCCAAGTCACCCTCAATGCCATAGACGGACAATACCCGCAGGTAAGTGCCCAATGTCACCGAGGGATCGCCATGCTCCACTTTTGCCAGAGTCGGGCGCGATATGCCGCAACGCTCGGCGACGGTTGAGGTGGTTAGACGACGGCGCAAACGGGCAAGGCGCAGCCGCTCGCCCAATTCGACGAGCAACTTCGTTTCCGATGGAAACGCGAGCGGGGCTTTGCTTGGCATAGTGAAATCATTATAGACAAAAACGCTAGTTTTGATAATAATGATTTACACATTATCCTGCAGGCGTTCGAAGCGACCAACAAAGGTCGTTGATCTTTTACGGGCATGATTCTTCGGACAGAGAAGGAATAGTCCAAAAGAAAAGCCCGAAAATAATAACGGCACAGGATTGCTCCCGAGCCGTTGCAGAAGCGTGGTTTGACCCCTATACCCACTTGCCAACCCCATCCCGGCAATCAGCACATCATATACACCGATGGGTTGTCCTTTGGCATTTTAGTGCTGCACGGATGGCGGCAGCGGCCTGGGCATCTGTTTCGTCAGAATCACGTATCCGCCAGTTGTGCGAATTGTCTGACGCGGAGGAAACCGCTCTGGCGACGAGAATCTGAAACAACAACGGCCCGGAAATGAGCCCGAGCCGCCGTCTTGTCAGCACCGAGTTTTGGCGTCGGCACCGACGGAATTGAGTCTGAACTCTTTAACCCGACTATAGTCCCTAAATCCTTGCATGATTCTTGGTGATAGCGCTTCCGACAATAGAAAGTTTGGCGCAAAATGCGATACGCGCGAAGGTGGCAAACGAGATTGCTTCGTGGGCGACTAAGCCGGAATGAAGTCAGTGTGCCATGGGAGCCTGAATTCTTTAAATCTGATCTTGGCACAGTAGAAAACACCAAATGTCCACAGTGAGCGGCGGACCTGATTTGCAGGTCCGTCGGATTCGACAAGACATGACCAATCGATCGTTTTTTTACGAAGTCACGCTGAAAACTTCGCTCGCAGCCGCGTGCCTGATGTTCGTCGTGCCTTTCCTCAACTCAAGCCGATACGCGCCGATGCCGGGATTTTATTCCGAATGGTGGGCGGCGGCGCTCCTGCTGGGCGCCGGAGTCGTTCTGCTCAGGAGAGAAGTCTGGACGATGCCCCTGTTGCCAAAGATCGTTCTGCTGCCGGTTGGCCTGATTGCAATTACTCTGTTGCAGTGGATCTTTGGCCAAGGCGGTCAGGTTGAATTTCTCATATTCTTTTTGTTTTATTTGCTCGGAGCTGCTTTTGCGATGGTGGTGGGGCAGTGCCTACGGCAAAGCGTGGGGTTGGGTCGTATGACACAGGCATTGGCCAGTTTCTTGTTGCTGGGCGCATTGGCCTGTGCCTTGATCGCCGTCCTGTCGAAGTTTGCGCCGCAAGTGCTGCCTGCGCTGATTGTCAACAACCAGGGAGCGGCCGTAGCGGTCGGCAACCTGATGCAGTCCAATCACCTTGACAATTACCTCTGGATGGGTATCGCGGCGGCCTGCTGTTTGCACTTGTCCCGTCGCATATCGGGCCGCTGGCTGATGGCGGCCTTGGTGCCATTGCTGCTGGTCTCGTCGATGACATCCTCCCGTTCGTCCTTGATCTATCTCATCGGCTTGAATTTGTTTGCTTTGCTCTGGTGGTTCCACGCCCGCTCCTCGCCGCACGCACGCCGAGCGTTGCGAGTGAGCTTGCTGCTAGTGCCGGGTTTTATCCTAGCAGAAACTCTGTGTCCGGGCGAATTCACCAGCGCCATGACTCGCATGTCGAGTGACGTGAGCGTATTGTTCGTATCGCAGGATATGCCGATTGCCGGGGCATCGATCAGGATTCCCATGATCAAAGTTGCCATGGCTCTGTTTGCGGAACACCCCTGGCTCGGCAATGGTATACATAGTTATGCTTGGGGCGACTTTGTGCTCACCGAGCAATTCCAGTTACCAACGCAGAATCCGACCGGGCACGCCCACAACTTGTTCGCCCACCTGTTGGCGGAGCTAGGGATAGGCAGCGTGCTGGTGCTGGTGGCGACCCTGACAGTTTTTGTGCGCGGTCTTGCCAAACAGAGGTGGACTTCGGCGCACTTCTGGCTGATGTCGGTGCTGATGATCGAAGCCTGGCACAGCATGATCGAGTATCCGCTCTGGTATGCCTATTTCCTGCTGCCGACGGCTCTGCTGCTGGGTGCTGCCGATATAGGTGCGATTACCTTGCGACCGAGTTTGTCTCTAAGAGGGTCTGCAACTGCGCTGCTGCTGGTTGGGGCGGCAGCATTGCTGAATCTGCGCAGCGATTATCAGCGCTTCGAATATGCGCTTTATCCGCAACTCAAGTCGGACCATGACAGCAAGTTCGCGCGAAGCTTCGCGGAGATTACCCCGGACTTGGTCAATCTGCACCGGGATTCTCTCCTGTCACCTTATGTTGGGCTGATTTATGCAGTCAATTTGGCGCCGATCCCCGATTCGTTGCAGGCGAAATTGGCGATTACTTACCGCGCTATGCACTTTGTGCCATATCCTCAGATCGTTTTCAATTATGCCGTGCTGCTGGCCTTGGCGGAACGGGAAGAGGAGGCGCTACGGCAACAGCGCTGGGCAATTCGCCGCTATCCTGGCGAGCTACCGAAATACATCCAGACCCTCAAGCTTGTCCGATCCGAAGCCCCGCTTCCCTCAATCGGCGCGCTGTTGCAGGCTGCAGAAGCCGAAGCGGGGCGAGTCAAGTGACCCGCCGCTCCTTACCGGATGATGGGGTTAAAGATCGGGCCTACTGAGAACTCTGAAGGTCAAAACAATAAGGCCTGCCGTTCGCAAGGAATGGCAGGCCTTAACCAAGCCTGACTGGTTAGCCTGTGCAAATGACAGAAACGGTGAAGCCAGTAGCTGTTCCACTAGCACTCTTGACTTTGCAGGTTGTGTCCGCTAGGCCGGCCGCGCCTGTGCAACCAACTGTCTTATCAGCAGGAGTTACCATGCTTATGGCAGCGGTCGTCGTTCCCTGAAGGTCTCCTGCAAAAGAACTAAGAACACTGGAACAAGCTGTAGTGCTATTTACTACCAGGGTTGGAGTGCCGACTAAAGACTTGGCATAGTTTATCGAGCTAGCTGAGGTAATCGTTCCTCCTATCGCCTTCGCCTGTGCGTCGTAGGCGTCGACCTCCAAAGATATGTACTTTGGCACTGCAACCGCCGACAAAATCCCGAGAATCACGATCACTACGATCAGTTCGATTAATGTAAAACCAGTTTGCTTATTCATTGCTTACTCCTCTAATAGAGTGAGGGCCGCAGCCCAAATCCAGGAGCCGCAACCCCTGTGTTTCAATTAATACCACAAAGCCAACAATACTGCAAACGCGCCGCAATTCTGGCCAGCAATTACCATGGTCCTCGGAATAGCGCGATTCCCAGGACGACAAGGACATACAGACTGCCGGACAGGATGGAAATGCCAGCAACGTGGTGATGCCGAATCAGAGATTGCTCCAATGAAAAATTCATGCCGTTACACACGGCGTGCACAGCTTCGGTAGAAATCCAGCGGTTGGCCGACAGCTCGATGTCGCGCAGTAGGCTGGGTCTGATCAAAACGACCAGGCCGATCAACGCTGCCAGCGCGCTGCCAAGCAACAGTATGCCTATCAGTGCATCCACCAGCCACCAGTATCCGTGCGGAACAAAAGCGGAGACAACCCTCAGGTTGTATCTGACAGAGAAGGTATAGAGAACGACCAACGCGCCGACTGATACTCCCACGCCTACCAGGCGATGATGCCGGTACATGAGCCTCTCTATCCAGCGTGGACGATCAAGCAGTACCATCAACTTGTCCGAGCCAACCCATCTCGAAAGATATTGGTTCAATTGCACGACGCATTGCGGCCTGAACAATAGGCCAGCACCAAGCAGGATGCCCGCGATACTGCCTACCCACAGAAACCCCAGAAAGGATTGGCGTAGGATGTCGCTCAATAGGCTCATGTAATCAGCAGCCAATCGTGGTGGCTGCGGATATTTGCGCCGGGATCGCCGACGACAAGGCTTCGGTATAGGTGAATTGGCAGTTCACGGGGTCGGGCGCTCCCTGAATCTGAAATACGGTCGTCGGTGCTGCCAGCGTGGCGGAGTAGCCCTCGTCGAGCAGGTTTTGCAAGGACGGGTTGAACACGGTGGTTAAGCCGGCGGCGGCAACAATGCCCGGGTTGCCCGACGCGGGGATAGTCGTGCTGGCCGGATAGCCGAATACGGTGGCAATGAGTCCGTTTTCGGTACACACAGTGCCTGCCACGGAATTGTTGTCCGCCACGCCGCCGACGGCGCAAGCCGCCGGATCGGGCACGCCACGACGTGCGAGAAGCGCCGCATGCACCATGGCCGCCGCCGCGCCCACCGAGCCGCGCGCGGCATTCAGCTTGGCGATGCGGGCATCGCGCTGCAGCGCGATGAAACGGGGCAAGGCCACGGCGGCAAGGATGCCGATGATGGTAATGACGATCACCAGTTCTATCAGTGTGAAACCAGTCTGGTTGGCAGGCTTCATATTATTGGTTCATCATCAATCCGAGAAGAAAACCTTTGTATTATAATCGGTTGCCAGATATGAAAGGACCGATACACAGAACCCATAGTACGCCATGATGCCCTGCGTAGATTCAAGTATCCCAAATATCCGGCCGCTTGTTCGGGGAAATAGATGGGCGTTTGCTTGTTAAATCGCGACATAAGATGGTCAAGATTGATCAAAACCACCGATAGGTTGCCACCGTTACCGCTCTAACCCTTGAACCCCTCCCGAACATCGGGTTGGCTGTCCGCACTATGTGCCAGCCCAAGGTCGTTTTGCCTCCAATCCTTTCGCATTGCCGACATGTCAGATTCCGTTCGAGAATCGGCCGGTAACGCAGTTCCTTGCGCGAAGTATCGAAATACCAAGCACCGGGCGGAAATCTATCCGGCATGGCGGGGTATTCACCCAAATAGCCCTCTGGCGCTTTTTCCAGCCAGTGCACCGGATTGCTGCCGTCCATCTCGACAATGCTCGCTTCGCGGCCGGTCATGATCCTGTCCGCCATTTCCCAGCGCAGGCCGGCGTTGATATTGCTGATGGTAATTTCCACCGCGGTTTTTTCGCCCATTTCTTGGAGCTCGTGCAGGCGGTTGAGTCCCGCGAGCCAGATCAGCGACAGGACGATCAAAACCATCGAAAATTCGAGTTGATCAAGACCGGCTTGACTTTGAAAATGCCTAGTCAAGCTCGTGCTTCTCCGCATTACAGGCTGTAAGGCACGCGAACTCCGGGTTCATTCGCAGAAAAATCCTTGGTATTCCGTGTGACGAGCAATCGATGGTTAACTTGGGCGGTGGCCCAAACGATGGCGTCGGGCAGCCTTATCCGTTGGGCCTGGCGAATTTCAACGGCACGTTCGGCAATCTCTTCGGTAATCGGTAGGATGATGAAGCCGGACAAAAAATCCCGCGTACCGGCTGCCGTTTTTGGCGTTGTGCCGACCATGACTTCCATCCAAGTAATGACGCTAATCGCCTTGTTGGCGAAACGATCAAGTTCGTCCCTGGATTGTGGAACGGCATTCAGGTAGTCAATCAGAATGTTGGTGTCGAAAAGAGCATTTACCATTCCGTTCGCACCTGATCCTGATAGGCAAGGCCGTCGATCTTGCGCTTTCCCCATAGCCCGAAAGCTTGAGTAGTACCTGGCTTATGGCTCGAAATATAAGCTGAGATGGCCTGCCGGATGATCTCTGAACGGGACAGTTTTCTGGCTTTGGATATCAGCGCCAGATCCTGAATTTGTTTTTCCGGAATATCGACAAGCGTTCTCATGGTGTTCTCGATGTGTGATATACATATATGATATGCATCTTCCGGATATATGTCTACTTGCCGGTGTAAACCTGCCGGTGTATGGCGGTCCGACAAGAACCGGCCTACTTCTTCATCGCTGCCTTGCCAAGATCCCAGATCGGCAGGAAGATGCCCAAGGCCAGCACCAGCACCATGGCACCCAGCATGACAATCAGGATCGGTTCGATCTGCTGTGCCAGGGTCTTGAGTTCGTATTCGACTTCGTTCTGGTACATGGTGGCGATTTCTTCCATCATTTCGTCGACCGCACCGGACTCTTCGCCGACCGCGATCATTTGCAGTACCACCGGGGTGAATACGCCGGCTCTGGTCGCCACCTGCAGGATGCTCTCGCCGCGCTCGACGCCTTCGCGCATGGCCTCGACCTTACGCGCGATAAAGTCGTTATCCACCGTCATCGCCACGGTAGTCAGCGCCTGGATGATCGGCACGCCGCTGCGCGTGGCCAATGCAAAACTGCGGGCGAAGCGAGCCAGCGTGGCTTTGCGGATGATCTTGCCGGCGATCGGGAAGCCGAGCTTGATTTCGTCCCACTTTAGCTTCCCAGCCGTGGTGCCGGTCCAACTGCGAAAAGCGAAAAAGGCCGCCACCATGGCGCCAATCTGAACATGCCACCAGTTGACCATGAAGTTCGAGAAACCGAGCAGGACGCGTGTCATCAGCGGCAGTTCAGTGTTGAAACCGGCGAACACCTTGGCGAAGGCCGGGATCACGAAGATATTCACGATGAACATGGCCGCCACCATCGCGGCGATGACGAAGGATGGGTAGCGCAGCGCGGATTTTACCTGTTGCTTCATGAAGGCTTCGAACTCCATGTGTTCGAACAGGCGGATGAATATCTCTTCGAGCCGTCCGGTCATTTCGCCGACCCGCACCATCGAGAGGTAGAACGCGGAAAAAATTTTCGGATGACGGGCCAGCGAGACCGACAATTCACGTCCCGAATCGAGACTCTCTCGCACTTCCTGGATGACATCCTTCATCGCCGGATTGATGCTCGACTCCTGCAGGCCGGCCAGTGCGCGCATGATGGGAACGCCGGCCTTGAGCAGGGTGTAGATCTGCCGGGAAAACATCAGTACATCGATGTGTTGGACTTTTTGCTTGAAGAGTTGCAGCTTGGCCAGGCCGGCCAAGCCGCCGCCTGAGGCTGCGGCCTTGGTATTCTCCGGCGCCGGGTTGATTGTGAGCGGGATAATGCCGCGACTCGTCAGCGCATCGGCGACCGCTGCCGAATTCACTCCCTCCAGAATGCCTTGGGTCAATTGACCGCCGGAATCACGGCCGCGATAGGTAAAGTTCGGCATCCGGCCTTACGCCTTACTCTTCCAGTTGCGAACTGACGCGCATCGCTTCATCGACGCTGGTGCGGCCTTCCAGCACCAGGTTGACCGCATCGCTACGCAAGGAATTGCCGGCCATCTGCGCGCGGCCGAGCTTCATGAACTCGTTCGGGTCGCCGTGGTTGACTGACTCGACCAGGGTATTGGTCATTTCCAGGTATTCATAGACTCCCTGGCGACCCGCGTACCCGGTATTGTTGCAATGCGAGCAGCCGCGACCTTTCTTGTAGGTATGCGCATCGACATGTCCGTCGAGTTCATAGCGCAGCCATTCGTGTTCATGCGGAAGCGGCTTATATTCCTCGCTGCAATTTTCGCAGATCACCCGCACCAGGCGCTGCGCCAGTACCAGTTGCAGCGAGAGCGCCACCATGTAGCGCGGCACGCCCATGTCGAGCAGGCGGATTGGCGTGGTCAATGCGTCGTTGGTATGCAGGGTGGATAGCACCATGTGGCCGGTCATGGAAGCGCGCATGCCGATTTCGGCGGTGATCTGGTCGCGCATTTCGCCCACCAGGATGATGTCCGGATCCTGGCGCAGCGCGGAGCGCAGTACGCGGTCGAAAGTCAGGTCGATCTTGTCATGCACTTGCACCTGGTTGATGCCGGGTAAACGGTATTCGACCGGATCTTCGACGGTGATGACCTTCTTTTCCGGGGTGTTGAGTTCGGACAGGGCTGCATACAGCGTGGTGGTCTTGCCGGAGCCGGTCGGGCCTGTCACCAGCACCATGCCGCTGGGGCGGTGAATGGCATGGCGCAGTCGTTCCAGGATGTGCGGCGGCATGCGCATCTTGTCGAGGCCGAGGATGCCGGTGCTTTGGTTGAGCAGGCGCATCACCACCGATTCGCCGTGTTGTGTGGGCATGGTCGAGATACGCACATCGACCGAGATGTTGCGCAAGTTGATATTGAAGCGGCCGTCCTGCGGCAGGCGCTTTTCGGAAATGTCCAGGCCGGAGATGAGTTTCAGACGCAGGATCACGGCAGTGGCGATCTTGCTGTCGGCCTCCATCTGGACATGCAACACCCCGTCGATGCGAAAGCGGATGACGAGGTTTTTTTCCTGGGGTTCGATGTGAATATCCGATGCCCTGTTTTTCAAAGCCTCTTCGAACACCGAGTTGAGCAGCTTGACGACCGGCGCATCTTCGGCACCCGCGGTGAGACCGAGCAGGTTGCCGAAGTCGGCCGGGACATCGGCCATGTCGGCCGTCAGTTCCTTGGCCAGTCCATGGATCTCCTCGGCACGGGTATAGACCCGGTCGATCATCGCCATTAGCTGGCTTTCCATCACTACCGCCAGCATGATTTCTCGGCGCACGATGCGGCTGACTTCATCGTAGGCAACCAGATCGGTGGGATCGGCGAAGCCGACGATCAGCATCTCATTGTCGCTGTCGAGTACGATCGCACGGTGACGCCGTGCCTGGGCTTCGGGCAGGAGTTTGATCAGATCCGGTTTGGGATCGAAGCTCTTGAGGTCGATGAATGGGGCATGCAACTGCTTCGCCAGCGCCTGGGCGATGCTTTCTTCGGTAACGTAGCCGCTCTCGACAAAGATGCGCCCGAGCTTGCGGCCGCTGCGTTTTTGTTCGTTCAGCGCGAGCTTGAGTTGCTCGTCGGTCAACAGACCTTGAGTTATCAGCAAATCTCCGAGGCGGATTTTTTCCGGGCGGGCCATTCGGATCTCCAGTAGTATTACTGGTTGATTCTACTTGAAGCTCAAGTCAATCTTGCCTGCATAAAGCGTATTTTTCTCCGTATGTTCAACATCGTCCTGTACCAACCGGAAATCCCGCCCAATACCGGCAACATCATCCGCCTGTGTGCCAACGTCGGCGCGTGCCTGCATTTGGTCAAGCCCCTCGGCTTCGATCTCAGCGCGGCACAGTTGCGCCGTGCCGGGATGGATTACGCGGAGCTGGCGGAAGTGCGCGTGCATGACAGTTGGATAGACTGTCTGGCGCAGATCGGTGCGAACCGCATGTTTGCGTTGAGCACCAAGGGGGCGATACGCCATGACACGCCGCGTTACGCGGCGGGGGATGCTTTTGTTTTTGGCCCGGAAACGCGCGGCTTGCCTGCGGAAATCCTGGCCAGCATCATCGAAGACCGGCGTATCCGATTGCCGATGATGCCGGGTTGCCGCAGCCTCAATTTATCCAATAGCGTGGCGGTGGTGGCCTACGAGGCTTGGCGGCAAACGGGCTTTGCCGGCGGCGGGTGACTGGGGGGACTACTCGTCCTTGGTGTCTCGCGACATCAACAGATTCACCGCTTCCGCCGCCGTCAGGCGACCGTCGAGCACAGCGCAGACAGTCTGCGTAATGGGCATTTCCACGTTGAGTTGCGCGGCGCGTCGGGCCACTTCTCGGGCGCTGAACACGCCTTCCGCGACATGTCCCAGTTCGCGGGTAATCGTTTCCAGCGCTTGTCCATTGGCCAATGCCAGGCCGACACGCCGATTGCGCGACAGGTCGCCGGTGCAGGTCAGGATCAGGTCGCCCATGCCGGCCAGCCCCATCAGGGTTTCGCGGCGGGCGCCCAGCGCCAGGCCCAGTCGCACGGTTTCGGCCAGGCCGCGGGTGATCAGTGCGGCGCGCGCATTGAGCCCCAGGCCGAGTCCGTCGCATATGCCGGCGGCAATCGCCAGGATGTTTTTGACCGCGCCGCCGACCTCGGCGCCGACGACATCGCTACCGGCATAGATGCGCAGCCGGGGACTGGATAGCGCCTGCGCCATACTGCGGGCAAAACCGGTATTGACGGAGGCGAGGGTGACAGCGGTGGGCAAGCCGCGAGCCACTTCCTCGGCAAAACTCGGGCCGGTCAACACGCCATTCGCCGTCGCCGAGTCGGTCATTTCTTCGGCGGCAACCTGGTGCGGCAAGAGGCCGCTGCCTGCCTCCAGCCCCTTGCAAACCCAGAGAAAGGGCAGGCTGGGTGCCGCCTCGCGCAGCATACGCAGTGTGGTGCGCAACTCCGCCACGGGGGCGGCAACCACTGCCAGTTGCGCATTGCCGACAGAGGCAGCGAAATCGGCGCTGAGCGCCAACGCCGGCGGCAAGGCATGGCCGGGCAAATAGGCCTGGTTTTCGCGTGCCGATTGCAGCGCGGCATATAAGTCCGCCTGGTGTACCCATAGCGTCACTGCCTGCGTGCGGGCAAAGCTGATGGCTAATGCGGTGCCCCAGGCGCCGGCACCGAGGACGGCAATATTCAAGTTACAAACCCCAGACCTGATTGGTGCGGATGAAGCCGCTTTGGCCGTCACGGTGCCTGACTTTGGCCCAGCCTGCGGCAGCCGGCTCGATCAGCTCCAGCACCACGTCTTTTTCCGCCTCGAATATCGGTGTCGCATTCGGCTCCGGTTGAGAGCGAACCTGGACGCGTGCTGCGGTCGCCAGCAGGGTGCGCTTTTCGCTGAGCTGCCGTTTCTCGATCCAGGCCAGGCTACCGGCGGAATCGCGCACCTTGTACCAGCCTTCCAGCGCCACCACCACCTCGACGGGTGTCTGCCGCGCAATCACGAACAAAGGCGTGGCCTTCAGCGATGGCGCGTCATACATCACGGACGCTTCGGCCAGCGACAGATATTCGAGTGCCGCCGCCGGCAGCGCCGCCAGCAACAAAATGACAAAGGCAAGTTTGCGCATGGTGGTGGGAGGCTTCTTTACTGAATCGGGATATCGCCGCTCGGTTGGGTCTGCTTCTGAGCCATCTGGCGTTGCTGGTAGATCGCTTCGAAATTTACCGGCGCCAGCAGAACCGGCGGGAATCCCGCGCGCGTGACGAGATCGGAGATGGTCTCGCGGGCATAGGGGAACAGTATGTTCGGGCAGGCGATCGAGAGTACCGGTTCCATTTCCTGCTCGGGAATATTCTGTATCCGGAAGATTCCGGCTTGTCCTACCTCGACCAGGAACAGGGTTTTTTCGCCGATCTTGGCGGTCACTGTGACGGTCAGCAGGACATGGAACACGTCCTCGGTGATATTGCTGCCCTCGCTGCGCAATTGAACTTCAATTGCCGGCGCTTCGCGCTCGAGAAATACCTGGGGAGCATTCGGAATTTCGAGAGAGGCATCCTTGACGTAGATTTTTTCGATGCCGAAAACCGGGGCTTGCTGTTCGCTCATTTGGGTTGCCTGTCGTGTGGTGGGTGAAAGAATCAGTTGCTGTCCGCCAGCAGCGGATCGAGCCGGCCGGCATGGTCGAGGGCGGCCAAGTCGTCGAAGCCGCCGACATGGGTATCGCCGATAAATATCTGCGGGACGGTACGGCGTCCGGTGAGTTCCATCATTTTCTGCCGCCGTTCCGGCTCAAGATCGACGCGTATTTTCTCGATCGCATCCACCCCCTTGTGCTTGAGCAATTGCTCTGCGCGGACACAGTAAGGGCAGACAGCGGTGCAATACATCAGGATTTTGGCGCGCATGCGGCGGCTCTATTTTGTCGTCATCGGCAGGCCGGCTTCGCGCCAGGCGACCACGCCGCCAGCCAAGTTGTAGACTTTTTCGAAACCTTGCTTTTTCAATTTGCCGCAGGCCGACGCGGAGCGGTTCCCGCTCTGGCAACTGACGATCAGCGGACGCGTCTTGAATTTCTCGATCTCATGGAGGTGCTTGTCCAATTGCCCCAAGGCGATGTGGCGCGCGTTCGGGATGTGGCCGGCGGCCCATTCGGCCGCTTCGCGCACGTCGATCACCAGCGCGTCGTCGCGGTTCAGCAGGAGTGTCGCTTGCAAAGGGGAAATGCGGTTCCCGCCGCTGTCGTTAAGCATCTGCCAGAGCAACATCCCGCCGCTGGTAAGGGCGAGGATGACATACATCAAATTGTTTTGCACAAATTCCAAAATTCGCTCCATCGGTATTTACACCTGTCTTAGTTCCTTGGGACGCCGCAGAAAACCTCGCGCATCAATCCGATCAACTGCAACGTGCGGGCATCGGCGACCCGGTAATAGACCCGGTTGGCATCCTTGCGCGTTTGCAGTACTCCCTTGTCGCGCAAGATGGCGAGATGCTGAGAGATATTGCTCTGCGAGGTACCCACGGCATCGACGATATCCTGTACGCAGATTTCCTGCGCGCCGATGAAGCAGAGAATCTTCAGGCGCAGGGGATGCGAGATTGCCTTGAGTGCACGCGCCGCCGTCTCGATATGCTCTTGCTTATCAATCAGATCAAAGATGGCTTTGTCGGTCACGTAACGCAGAGGTCGAAATGGAATGTCGAATATTATAGAATACTTCTTTTAATTACCTATGCGCTATTTTGCGCGTTCCGCCATGCATAAAATTGTCCTGTTGCGTCACGGTGAGTCGACCTGGAACATGGAAAACCGCTTCACCGGCTGGACCGACGTCGGTCTGACCGAGAAGGGTCTGGCTGAAGCGGTCGCTGCCGGTCAGTTGCTCAAACGCGAGGGTTATCGCTTCGATCTGGCCTACACCTCGGTGTTGAAGCGCGCCATAAAGACCTTGTGGACCGTGCTCGAAGAGATGGATCAGATGTGGATTCCGATCCATCACTCCTGGCGTCTCAACGAGCGTCATTATGGCGCATTGCAAGGGCTCAACAAGGCGGAAACCGCAGCCAAGTATGGCGATGCGCAGGTCCTGATCTGGCGTCGTGCCTACGACACGGCGCCGCCGGCACTGGAAGACGGTGATCCGCGCATGGAAACCGATAACCCACGCTACGCCAATCTCGCGCCAAGGGAGTTCCCCCGCACCGAGTGCCTCAAGGATACCGTCGCGCGCTTCCTGCCCTATTGGCACGAAACCATTGCGCCCATGGTCAGGTCGGGCAAGAATGTGGTCATTGCCGCCCATGGCAACAGTTTGCGCGCGCTGATCAAGTACCTCGACCAGGTTTGCGATGCCGACATTGTCGGCCTCAATATTCCCACTGCCCAACCGCTGGTCTATGAACTCGACGATGCGCTAAAGCCGATCAGGCATTATTATCTCGGCGATGAAGACGCTATCCAGGCCGCCATGCAGGCCGTCGCCAACCAGGGCAAGGCAAAAAAGTAGATTCGTTCAACTGGTGGCATTGCTACTGGCGCTGTCGCTGGGCGGCGCCAGTACCTGCGTGCAGGCTGCGCCAAAGTCCGCCCGCATCGAGGCCAAGCAAAATCAGCTCAAGGAGTTGCACAGTCGCATCGCAAGCTTGCAGCGGAATTTGACGAAGAGCGAGGAAACCAAAGCCTATGCCGCCGACCAGTTGAAGGAAACCGAATCGGCAATTTCCTCGACTGCCCGCGGACTGCATGAACTCGCCCAGCAACGCGGCGAAATCCAGGCGGAACTGGGCGATCTGCAACAACAAGCGCAGCGTCTCGAAATCCAGATCGGCAAGCAGCAGGGACAACTCGGTCGCTTGCTCTATCGCCAGTATGTCAATGGCGAAGCCGACGCGCTGCAACTGATACTTTCCGGCAGCGACCCGAACCAGGCGGCGCGCGATCTGCATTTCCTGACCCTGCTGTCGCGCGCCAAGGCCGAGTTGTTGGGTGTCTTACGCACGACGCTTGAAGAAAAGCGTCGCTTGGCCGAAGCGGCCCGCAGCAAGCGCGACGAACTGGCGGCGGTGGAGCAGCAGCAGCAGAGCCAGCGTGCCGCCCTGTTGGCCCAGCAGCAGCGGCACCGCGCCGTCATGGTCAAACTGGCGGACAAGATCAAGATGCAGCAGCGTGAAATCGGCGCGCTCAAGCGCGACGAGCAGCGGCTCGGCAAGCTGATCGAAGGGTTGGCGCGCATTGTTGCCAAACCGCTGCCTCGACCCCCTTCATTCAAGGCCAAGCCAGGCGGCGGCGCAACTGAAACCATTGCGAAAGCGCCTGTGCGCAACGAGTTGACGCCGGAAGCGATGGGCTTTTCCGGCAACTTCGCCAAGCTCAAGGGCCGCCTGCGCCTGCCCGTGCGTGGCGAGTTGGCCAACCGCTATGGTGCCTCGCGGGCCGACAGCGGCGCCATCTGGAAAGGCTTGTTCATTCGTGCCGCGGAAGGCGGCGAGGTCAAGGCCATCGCCCCCGGCCGGGTGGTTTTCGCCGACTGGCTAAGGGGCTTCGGTAACCTGCTGATCCTCGACCACGGCGATACTTTTCTGAGCATCTATGGCAACAATCAGTCGCTCTTCCGGCAGGTGGGCGATACGGTGACATCCGGCGAGGTAATCGCCACCATCGGCAATAGCGGCGGCAACCCGGAATCCGGTTTATACTTT
This sequence comes from Sterolibacterium sp., assembly GCA_041674385.1. Classification (GTDB taxonomy): domain Bacteria; phylum Pseudomonadota; class Gammaproteobacteria; order Burkholderiales; family Rhodocyclaceae; genus JACRAR01. The sequence goes on along the minus strand of JBAYVU010000038.1, from coordinate 4,528 downwards.
GAGCTTAGGCAGCAGGGCCAGGCGGTCGATCCGCTTAAATGGATTGCTTTGAAATAAGTGCCTGGTTCGCCAACGGATTTTTCAGCGGAGTCACATATCCATGCGCATCAAATTAAAACAAGCCGGACTGATTTTGCTCGGACTGGTCGCCGGCATTCTCATCAGCCTCAATTTTTCCGCCAGCGCCCAGAAAGAAGAAGTTGCGACGGCGCTGCCGGTCGAGGAATTGCGCAGCTTCGCCGACGTCTTCAACGCCATCAAGCAAGGCTATGTCGAACCGATTGACGACAAGAAGCTGATCACCCATGCCATCAGCGGCATGCTCTCCAATCTCGATCCGCACTCCGCCTATCTGGATGCGGACTCCTTCAAGGACTTGCAGGTCAGCACCCAGGGCGAATTCGGCGGGCTGGGCATTGAGGTCGGCATGGAAGACGGGTTTGTCAAAGTCATCTCGCCGATTGAGGATACGCCGGCTTTCAAGGCCGGGATCAAGACGGGCGATCTGATCATCAAGCTCGATGAAACTCCGGTCAAGGGCATGACCCTCAATGATGCGGTCAAGCGCATGCGCGGCAAACCCAAGACCTCGATTGTCCTGACCATCATTCGCAAGGGAGAAACCAAACCGTTGATCCTGACCATCGTGCGCGAACAGATCAAGGTGCAGAGCGTCAAATCGAAACTACTCGAACCGGGCTTCGCTTATCTGAGAGTCACCCAGTTCCAGGAAGAGACCGCTGCCGATGTCGCCAGGCATCTCGACAAACTCTTCAAGGAGAGCAAAGAGCCGCTGCGCGGCCTGGTGCTCGACCTGCGCAACGATCCGGGCGGCCTGTTGCACGGCGCCGTCGGCGTTTCCGCCACCTTCCTGCCGGCGAAAACCCTGGTTGTCTCCACCGATGGCCGCACGCCCGACGCCAAGCACAAGTACTATGCCAGCGCGGAAGATTACCTGCGCGGCCGGCATGACGATTTCCTGAAAAACCTGCCGCCCGCCATCAAGACGATACCTCTGGTGGTACTGGTTAACGGCGGCTCGGCCTCGGCCTCGGAAATCGTTGCCGGCGCGCTTCAGGATCACAAACGCGCGCTGGTTCTGGGCACGCAAACATTCGGCAAGGGGTCGGTGCAGACCATCCTGCCGCTGTCCAACAATACCGCCATCAAATTGACCACGGCGCGTTACTACACCCCCAGCGGAAATTCCATTCAGGCCAAGGGCATCATGCCCGACATCATCGTCGAAGAATCGCCCAACGGCGGCGGATCGCATGAGCGCCTGCGCGAAGCCGATCTTGAGCGCCATCTGGTCAATGAGAAGGAGAAGGCCAAGGAAGCTGCGCCATTGCCGCACTTGAAGAATGGCAAGAGCAAAGGCAAGGACGAGAAAAACAAGGAACTACCCGATGAGGAAGCGAGGCCGCCGATTTTCGAGTTCGCCTCGAAGAACGATTACCAATTGAACCAGGCCGTTGGCCTGCTCAAGGCCTGGCAAATCATCAAGCAGCGTTGATGTTGTGCGTGCCGAATGAATGATCAGCAGCTGCTTCGGTATAGCCGTCACATTCTATTGCCGCAGATCGACGTCGAAGGACAGGCCCGCCTGCTGGCCGCCCGGGCGTTGGTGATCGGCGCTGGCGGGCTGGGTTCGCCGGCAGCCATGTATCTTGCTTCGGCAGGGGTCGGCACGCTGGTGCTGGCCGATGGCGATACGGTCGACCTGACCAATCTGCAGCGGCAAATCCTCCACCGCAATGCGGCGGTGGGGCGAAGCAAGGCGGAATCGGGACGGGATACGCTGGCCGATCTCAATCCGGAATGTCGGGTGGTGCCGCTTGTCGAAAGGCTGGCAGGAGAGCGGCTGGAGGCGGAAGTTGCCAGCGCCGATGTGGTGCTCGACTGTTCCGACAATTTTGCCACGCGCCACGCCGTCAACCGTGCCTGCGTTGCATTGGGCAAGCCCTTGGTTTCCGGTGCGGCGGTGCGTTTCGACGGCCAGGTGTCGGTGTTCGATCCGCGCGTTGACGCGTCGCCCTGCTACCACTGCCTGTTCCCGGAAGCCCAGGATGTCGAGGAAGTGCGCTGTGCCGTGATGGGTGTATTCGCCCCGCTCACCGGCATCATCGGCAGCATGCAGGCCGCAGAAGCGCTAAAGCTGCTGATCGGTTGCGGCGAATCGCTGGCCGGCCGTTTGCTGCTGCTCGACGGCTTGGCGATGGCCTGGCGCTCAATCCTCATCCCGCGCGATCCGGGGTGCGGGGTGTGCGGTGGGCAGGGCTAGAATTAGTGGTTGATATCTTTTTCGCATGTTGCGGTGCGGAACGCTGATGATAGAAATCAACTCTATACGGGAAACGCCGACGGACTCAGTTGTGCCCATTTGCGACATTCAGCTTTACTTTTTGCGCTCCCCAAAGCCGTCATTCACCGACCAGCAAACACCCGCTACCTCGCTTCACGGCAAGTGAAATGCGTCAGGAATCCCCCATTTTCTTGCTGGCCTCGCGAAGCGAGAACGTTTGAGTTGTCGCTCCCGTAGGGGGTGGCGACTCAGACGTTGTAGCTCCCTCTCTCACCCCGGAAGGCTACAATCCGGCTCGATGCGATCTGCCGCCGCCGGAGGTTGTAGCTCCCTCTCTCACCCCGGAAGGCTACAATCCGGCTCGATGCGATCTGCCGCCGCCGGAGGTTGTAGCTCCCTCTCTCACCCCGGAAGGCTACAATACGTCCGGCGCGCCAGTACGTCGGCCCGGGGTTGTAGCTCCCTCTCTCACCCCGGAAGGCTACAATTCTCCCTGCTGCCGCCCCCCGACGTCGTCGGTTGTAGCTCCCTCTCTCACCCCGGAAGGCTACAATTCGTGTTGAATTGCACGTATTGTTCCGGCAGTTGTAGCTCCCTCTCTCACCCCGGAAGGCTACAATCAAGCGGCGCAATATCCCGCGCAATCGTGCGTTGTAGCTCCCTCTCTCACCCCGGAAGGCTACAATATCCGAGCCGCAAACAACTATCATATATGGGTTGTAGCTCCCTCTCTCACCCCGGAAGGCTACAATCAGCGGCTATAACTACCCCCAGCCCTCCTAGTTGTAGCTCCCTCTCTCACCCCGGAAGGCTACAATAGCCGGAGTCGCCAAACGTCGTCAAAGCATGTTGTAGCTCCCTCTCTCACCCCGGAAGGCTACAATGACAGCAGCCAGCACCCTCCCAGATCACAAGTTGTAGCTCCCTCTCTCACCCCGGAAGGCTACAATTGAACGCGAAGAGAAGGCGAAACAAAAGGCGTTGTAGCTCCCTCTCTCACCCCGGAAGGCTACAATCCCTATCGCAGCACACCCGCGTCAATTGCAGTTGTAGCTCCCTCTCTCACCCCGGAAGGCTACAATAACCAGTGGGTTGCAGACCGGGTTCCCTGAGTTGTAGCTCCCTCTCTCACCCCGGAAGGCTACAATTACGATGACGGCGCACTTGAATTCGTTCCTGTTGTAGCTCCCTCTCTCACCCCGGAAGGCTACAATCTTCAGTAATGGCAAAGGCGAGTCTGGCGGGTTGTAGCTCCCTCTCTCACCCCGGAAGGCTACAATTGCGGAGAATGGGACTGATACACGGAAACTGTTGTAGCTCCCTCTCTCACCCCGGAAGGCTACAATCTTCGCGCGTCACCATATCCACTACTTTTAGTTGTAGCTCCCTCTCTCACCCCGGAAGGCTACAATGCGGGCATGTGGTATGCCGTCTATCCGCCAGTTGTAGCTCCCTCTCTCACCCCGGAAGGCTACAATTGTAAGCCTACCAACAATTGTAGGCCATCTGTTGTAGCTCCCTCTCTCACCCCGGAAGGCTACAATATGACGGCCTAAAGACCGTCGCGTTGAATGGTTGTAGCTCCCTCTCTCACCCCGGAAGGCTACAATAACTACTGCAAAGGCTGGTATGAGACCAAGGTTGTAGCTCCCTCTCTCACCCCGGAAGGCTACAATACGCATGGAAACCTATCCCATGAGCGGTGGGTTGTAGCTCCCTCTCTCACCCCGGAAGGCTACAATACACACGAAGGAACTCTCCGTGTACCGCAGGTTGTAGCTCCCTCTCTCACCCCGGAAGGCTACAATATTACACAATTCAGAGTGTCACTCAAACACGTTGTAGCTCCCTCTCTCACCCCGGAAGGCTACAATGGTTGTCACGACGATTAAAGCGGGCGATGTGTTGTAGCTCCCTCTCTCACCCCGGAAGGCTACAATCATCGCCCGACCGTTATAAGCGTTGAACATGTTGTAGCTCCCTCTCTCACCCCGGAAGGCTACAATTTGTGGGAATCTCTGGACACATGGGCAGTCGTTGTAGCTCCCTCTCTCACCCCGGAAGGCTACAATAGGCCGATTAGGTATATACTCGACGCGTCGGTTGTAGCTCCCTCTCTCACCCCGGAAGGCTACAATTCCTTGCCCTGGAATCCGCGTCGGTCTTGACTAGAACGGATTTCAGGGTAGTTTTTTGTGTCTCAAAAAAGTAGCATCTGATCGG
>JBAYVU010000037.1:0-32914 GCA_041674385.1 Sterolibacterium sp. | reverse complement strand
GAGCAGGTCGATCTTCACGCCGGCGCTGAATTTCTTGAGTCCCTCGGCAGCGCAGTTGGCTTTCTCGACCGCATAGCCGGCCTTGGTCAGAATGTTGGAAATCGACAGCAGGATGGTCGCCGAGTCGTCGACAAGCAAGATGGTTTTCATGGACTTTCCTTGAGGATAACGGGATAGGACATTCGGGTTCCATTCAAACCCATTATCATATCAACAAGTGCGCTGCTAAACCAGAAACAATTATCCTCATTAAGGCATGTGGGGAACATACCCTGAGTTAGGTATTTGGCTATACCAGTAAATAGGTAGTCGCTGCTTGAAGTTGTTTTCGCGTGCCGAGAATGCCGGCGAGCAAGGGCTTTCCGGCATGCGGAAGCGAGTGACGGAAGGGTGTCGCCCCCCTGCGTGAAAGTTTAAGCCGGGACGTCCGGATCGAGCTGGCGCTCGATCTGGGCAATGCGGTCTTTCAGATGAAGTTTTCGCTTCTTCATACGCCGCAACAGCAACTCATCCATGGGGGGGGTGTCCATGAGTTGCGCAATGGCCACATCGAGGTCACGATGCTCGGTGGTGAGTTCCAGCAGCCGGGCACGGAGTTCTTCTGGATTGTCTGTAGGTAGCATAGGCGCATCTTACTAAACAATTTCCGACTTAACAAATACTGGCTTATCTGATAGGGTTGAGTCCCTGCCAGTCGCTAATTTTCCTCACATTTCGCATGCCTCAGCATATTGGTCGTTTTGAAGTCCTGCGCGAGCTTGGCCGCGGTGCCCAAAGCGTGGTTTATCTGTGTAGCGATCCTCACTTGCAGCGTGAGGTGGCGATCAAGACTTTGCATTTTACTGCGCCGGATCAACGCGACAACCAGTCCTTGCTTGCCGAGGCGCGTACCGTCAGCAAGCTGCGCCACGCCAATATCGTACCGATCTTCGAAGCTGGCGAGCAGGATGGCGATCCTTATTTGGTCTTCGAATATGTCGAGGGCGGCAACCTTGCCCAATTGCTCCGCGGAAAGCCCTTGACCCCGGCGCGTGCGGCGGAAATGACTGTGGCCGTGCTCGACGCGCTGGCCGAAGCCCATGCCCAGGGGATTATTCACCGCGACCTGAAACCTTCCAATATCCTGCTCGATGCCAAGGGAACGCCGCGCGTGATGGATTTCGGCATTGCCGTGCGCGTCGCCGACCAGCCGGCGGCGCAGGAGCAGGGGCTGATGGGCTCACCCGCCTACATGTCTCCGGAATATGTGGAAAACCGCACGGTCAATGCCAAAACCGACATCTATGCCGTTGGTCTGATCCTGCTGGAAATGCTGACCGGTCAGCGTCTGAGGCAGTCCGATAACCTGACGCAGTTGCTGGCCAAAATTCTGCGCGAGCCGGTACAGTTGCCGGCGGATCTGCCTATCGATGAGCGCCTCGCCGCCATCATTCTCAAGGCAGTCGCCTACGATCCCCAATTGCGTTACGAAAATGCGCTGCAAATGCAGCAGGCGCTGACCGCCTACCTGGACTCCAGCCAGACCGATGGCACCGCAGGTGGCGAGGCCATCCAGCAGAGCACGGTGGATTTCCTGTTGCGGCGGATGCGCCACAAATCGGATTTCCCGGCTTTGTCCGACTCCGTGTCTTCGATCAACAAGCTGACCGATTCCGACAAGGAAAGCATTACCAAGCTTTCCGATACCATCCTCAAGGATTTTGCGCTGACCAACAAGATCCTGCGCCTGGTCAATTCAGCTTTCTATCGCCAGGCCGGCGGCGGCAGCATCAGTACCGTATCGAGCGCCGTGATCGTGCTGGGCTTCGATGCCATTCGCAATATCGCCGTGACGGTACTGCTGTTCGAACACCTGCAAAGCAAGGCAAATGCCAACCTGCTCAAGGAAGCCTTCCTGCGCGCCAATCTTTCCGGTTTGCTGGCGCGCGACATCAGCAAGCATCTGGTGCCGCGCGATGCCGAGGAGGCGTTTATCTGCGCGCTGTTTCAGGGTCTTGGACGCTTGCTGGCGCAGTACTATTTCCCCGATGAAATCGAAGAAGTGCGCAAGGTGATGGAGCTGAGGGATTGCGTCGAGGAGGCCGCGGTCAGGCAGGTGCTGGGTGTCTCGCTGGAGGAACTGGGGATAGGCATCGCACGCAGTTGGGGATTTCCAAGCACCATCGTGAACAGCATGCGGCGCATGCCCGGGGGAACGGTCGCCAAGCCGGCCACTCGCGAGGAGGCGCTGCGCTTGGTCGCGGGGCTGTCCAACGAATTGTGCGAGGTCGTTGCCGATGCCTCGCCCGAGGAACGCGCCAAGACGATAAAACTGGTCACCAGCCGTTACTCGCGCAGCGTTCCGTTGGGCGACAAGCAATTGAAAGAGACAATGCAGAATGCCTTCAACGAGCTTGCCCAGGTGGCGGCGATTCTGCACGTCAATCTCAAGCAAAGCCCATTCGCGCGCCAGTTCAAGGCATGGTCTGGCGAAAAAGAGGTATCGGAGGCTGAAGACGACGCTGGCTCGACGGGGATCGATTCGGATCTGGCCATCACCGTGCTGTCCGATACGCTGATCGGCCAAGAACCGGAGAGGAGCGCGGAGCAGGGGGGCGAAACTGGACCGTCGGAGGACGCACACGCAATTCTGGCCGCCGGGATTCAGGACATCAGCAACTCGCTGGTGGAAAATTTCTCCCTCAATGACGTGCTGCGCATCACCCTCGAAACCATGTACCGGGCGGTCGGCTTCAAGCGGGTGCTGTTCTGCCTGCGCGACCCGAAGCTCGGCCAGATGGCGGGCCGCTTCGGTTTTGGACCCGCCACCAGCGAAATCGTACCGCATTTTCGTTTCCCGCTGGCTATCGCGCCGGACGTGTTCCGCGTCGCGACGGCCAAGGGCGTCGATATCATCATCGAGAATATCAACGACGAGAAAATCAAGGAACGCATCCCCGCTTGGTATAGAAAAATCGTGCCGGCCGAGACCTTCGTGTTGTTTCCGCTGATGCTCAAGGGCTCCCCGGTCGGGCTGATCTACTGCGACAAGGACAAGGCCGGCGAGATCGTCATTCCTGCCAAGGAACTGTCGTTGCTCAAGACATTGCGCAACCAGGCGCTGCTGGCGATCAAGCAGGCGGGGTAATCTACGCGAGCAGCGCCTGCATGCTCCACAGCGTCAGCATGCCGATGCCGATGGTGGCCAGGGTGCTGCGCGTGCGCAGGGCGACGATGACTGCCAGCAGGGCGGCGACCAGACGCGGCAAGTCGAGCGTCTGCAAGCTGGAGAGGCCGGCGGGAAATACCTGCGGCGCGATGATTGCGGCAAGGATGGCCGGTGGCACGTAGGCCAGCATGCGCCGCAGCCGTAGCGGCAACTCGACATGCGCCAGCAATCCGAGAAAGGACAGGCGATTGAAGTAGGTCACGGCGGCCAGGGCTAGGATGACGGCCCAGACGTATGTGGCGTCCATGTCTTCTCCAGTAACAGCGCGACCCCGGCGCCCGCCAGCGCAGCTGCCAGCAAGTTGAGCTTCAGCGGCAATTGCGGTGCCAGCGACACGGCTCCCCCGACGATTGCGGCGATGCGCATTAGCCGGTTGTCGAGCAAAGGGATGAGCAGCGCGATAAAGGTCAAGGCAACCACGAAGTCCATGGACCAATGCGCCGGAATGAAATTGCCGAGCAGGATGCCGGCAATGCTGGCCAACTGCCAAAACAGCCAGGTTGCCAGCGACATGCCGAGATAGAACCAGGCCGTTTCGTGCGGTTCGCGTCCTTCGGCGATACGACCGAAGGTGGCGGCGAAGGTCTGGTCGACCAGCAGGTAGGCCCCGAACCAGCGGCTGAAGCGCGAATATTGGCGGGAATGCGGCGCCAGGGTGGCGCTATACATCATGAAACGCAAGTTGACCACCCATCCGGTGAGTACGATCACCCAACTCGGCGCACCGCTGGTCAGGAGTTGCACGGCAACGATCTGCGACGAACCGGCAAACACCATCCAGGACAGCGCCCAGGCTTGGGCGAAGCTCAAGCCGATGCTGGCGGCGCTGGCGCCGCAGACCACCCCGAAAGGGATCACGCCCATCAGCAGCGGCAGGCTGGCGCGGACTCCGGCGAGCAGTGCGGGGTGTATCCGGGTGTGGCGCGGCGGCGCCGAAAGTGGGGGTTGGGGTGACGCCATAAGTGGCGGCATCATACAATGACGGATTATTTGTCGGCGAAGTTGCTGCACATGAATAAATCCTTTGTCAGGGAAAACGAACAGGAAGACGACGAGCCCTCTTCCGAGACGGCTGCCGCCCTGCCGCTGGGCAGCAAGAATTACCTGACGGTGGCCGGGCATGCGCGGCTGCGCGCCGAGTTCGAGCATCTGCTCAAGGTCGAGCGGCCCGAACTGGTGCAGGTGGTTTCCTGGGCGGCCGGCAATGGCGACCGTTCCGAGAATGGCGACTATATCTACGGCAAGAAACGTTTGCGCGAGATTGACCGGCGCCTGCGTTACCTGACCAAGCGGCTGGAGAGCGCCGTGGTGGTCGATCCCAGCCATCAGGAAAACACCGATCAGGTATTCTTCGGCGCCAGGGTGTCGATAATCGATGCGGATGGCCAGGAAACCAGCTACCAGATCGTCGGCGTGGATGAGGCTGACGCCAGCGCCGGCCTGATCAGCTGGATTTCTCCGCTGGCCCGCGCACTGCTCAAGGCGCGATTGGGCGATCAGGTGCGCTTCCATAGCCCGGCCGGGGTGCGCGAGATAGAGATAGTCGCAATCGAATATTCTTGACGGCGTGCCGCCAATCTTGGCCTGTCCCGGCCAATTTAGAGCCCTTGAAATCCCGGCGCCCGCCCCAACTTCAACGATTACGTTTTCTTCCAGGAGCTTACTTAGTATGACCACGAACGCCACCGCCGAACGCGAAACTCTCGGGTTTCAAACCGAAGTCAAACAGATGTTGCAGCTGATGATCCATTCGCTGTACAGCAACCGCGAGATATTTTTGCGCGAGCTGATTTCCAACGCTTCCGATGCCTGCGACAAGCTGCGTTTCGAGGCGCTCCACAATACCGCGCTGCTCGAGGGCGACGCCGACCTGAAAATACGCATTGCCTACGATGCGGCGGCGCATACCCTGGTCGTTGCCGACAACGGCATCGGCATGAGCCGCGAGGAGGCTGTTCAGAACCTCGGCACCATCGCCAAGTCGGGAACGCGCGAATTCTTCTCGCGGCTTTCCGGCGATCAGCAGAAGGACGCCAACCTGATCGGCCAGTTTGGCGTGGGTTTCTATTCCTCCTTCATCGTCGCCGACAAAGTCACCGTATTGACGCGCCGCGCCGGCGAGCAGCCGGATCAGGGCGTGCGCTGGGAATGCGACATGGCGGATGAAGGCACCGGCGTGTTTACCGTCGAGATGACCGAGCGGCCCACGCATGGCACTGAAATCATCCTGCATCTGCGCAAGGATGCGACCGAGGGCAACGATAACCTGCTGACCGGCTACCGGCTGCGTTCGATCATCCGCAAGTATTCCGACCACATCCTCCAACCCATTGTCATGAATAAGGAAGTCTGGGACGATGAGGCCAAGGCCCAGAAAATCACCGACGAGGATGAAACCGTCAACCAGGCCAGCGCGCTGTGGGCCCGTGCCAAGAACGAGATCAGCGAAGAAGAATATCGCGAGTTCTACAAGCATGTCGGCCACGATTACGAAGATCCGCTGGTGTGGACCCACGCCCGGGTCGAAGGCCGCCAGGAATATACCCAGTTGCTCTACATTCCGGCGCATGCGCCGTTCGACCTGTGGGACCGCAACGCCCGTCACGGCATCAAACTGTATGTGCGGCGCGTCTTCATCATGGACGACGCCGAACAGCTGATGCCGCACTACCTGCGCTTCGTGCGCGGCGTCGTCGATAGCAACGACCTGCCCCTCAATGTCTCGCGCGAGATTTTGCAGGAAAGCAAGGATATCGAGGCGATCCGGGCCGGTTGCACCAAGAAAGTCCTCGGTCTGCTCGAGGACATGGCTCGCAGTGACCAACCCGGCGACAAGGAGAAATATGCCAAGTTCTGGGGCGAGTTCGGCAAGGTGCTCAAGGAGGGCGTCATCGACGACTTTCCCAACAAGGAGAGGATTGCCGCGCTGTTGCGTTTTGCCTCTACGCTGACGGACACCGCCGACGAAACCGTTTCATTGGCCGACTATGTGGCGCGCATGAAGGAAGGCCAGGACAAGATATATTTTGTGACGGCCGAAAGCTTCAATGCGGCAAAGAACAGCCCGCATCTGGAAATCTTCCGCAAGAAGGGCATAGAAGTGCTGCTGCTTTCCGACCGCGTAGACGAGTGGGTGATCGGCAATTTCTTCGAATTCGAGGGCAAGAAGCTTGCTTCGGTGGCCAAGGGCGGACTCGATCTTGGCAAGCTGGAGGATGCAAGCGAAAAGCAGGAACAGGAAAAGCAGGTAGGCGAGTTCAAGGAGTTCACCGATAAAATTGCCAAGACACTCGGCGAGCGCGTCAAGGAAGTGCGTGTCACGCATCGCCTCACCGATAGCCCGGCCTGTCTGGTGGCCGACGAGCAGGATATCGGCGGCAACCTGGCACGCATGCTCAAGGCGGCCGGCCAGACCACGCCACAGTCCAAGCCGATCCTCGAAATCAACCCGAACCATCCGGTGGTGCTGCGGATCAAGTACGAAGAAAACAAGTTCGACGATTGGGCGGCGGTGCTGTTCGACCAGGCATTGCTTGCCGAAGGCGGCCAACTCGACGATCCGGCAGGCTTTGTGCGGCGCATCAACCAGCTGATGCTGGAGATGGGCGGAAGGTAGACGACTTGGCCGCATGAATGCGGAGGCATCTCCGCAGTTCCTTGCCCGTCCTGCCTCGGCAGGACTCATGGGCCAGCTGGCGCGCCAGGCAGCGGGCCGGGTCTGGCGCCTTGCTGCAGTCCGGGGCGGGCATTCTTTCCTGCAGGCACTGGTGCCTGGCTGTTCCTCGTTTTCCCTGGCAGGCGGCTTGTGCTTGCCGCATCGCCAGGCAACGAGCCGGATCGCGGGCTTGGCTGCAACCCGCCATGCTTGGATCGGCGCCCAGCTGAGGAGTGGCCTGAGCATGGAAGGGCAATGCCAGCAAGACGATGCTCAAGGCACATGCCAGCACCCTGGTGGCAAAGGTGGGCAGTATTCCCCGCAGTCGGTGCTGGGGTAGTAGAAGAAACAAGCGAAACAAGCGAAACAAACCGATCCAGATCATCTCATTCCCAACGATAGTGTCAGTCCAGAGAAGATAATACTAATGTATTATTCTCGGTAAGCTTCAGCATGGCTGGCTGCGCCAGTTTGTTTTCCTCCTGACATAGGTGATCTTAGTGAAGACCAATTTACCCGTAACCCAGATCGAGCAGCCTTTTCCCAAAGGCAAATATATTGTTTCCAAGACCGATCTCAAGGGGATTACGACTTACGGCAACGATACGTTCTTCGAGATCAGCGGTTTTTCTCCCGAGGAATTGATCGGCAAGAACCACAACATCGTCCGCCATCCGGACATGCCGCCTTCAGCATTCGCCTGGCTCTGGAACACCATCCAGGATGGTCGTCCGTGGCGGGGAGTGGTCAAGAACCGCAGCAAGAATGGCGACTATTACTGGGTCGAGGCACTGGTCGTGCCGGTGCGCAAGAATAACCAGACCACCGGGTACATGTCGGTGCGCACCGAACCGAGCCGCGCACAGATTGCGGCTGCGGAACCTCTCTACAAGTCCCTCAAGCAGAGCGGCGCAAGCATTCCCGAGCCTTCAGCCTGGCAAAGGATATCGCTGCGCGGCAAACTTACCGGTCTGGCGATTGGCATGGTGCTGCTGCAATGCCTGGGGGTATTGGTGGGGCTGTTTCACGATAAGCTCGACATCTCGACAGGCGTGGCCAGTGGCTTGCTGCAGGTGCTTGGCGTCCTGGCTATCGTTGCCGGCGTGTCCTTGATCGCCATTCAGCGCAAGGCGCTGACCAGCCTCAACAAGATCACGGAGCGTCTCGACCATATCAGCCAGGGCGATCTCACCGATGAGATTCCGATACAAGGCCTGGACGAACTTGGCAAGCTCAATGACGGCGTGATCACCATGCAGACGCATCTTAAGGTGATGATGGCCGAGATCGCCGAAATGGCCGGAGCAGTTGGCGACAATGCCAAGGAATTGAGTCATGAGATGGATGGGGTGTACCAGCAGTCGGAGCAGCAGACGACTTCGGTAATGAGCATTGCCACCACCATGGAGGAAGTCAGTGCGTCGGTGCGGCAAGTCGCCGATTCAGCCCAAGCGGCTGCGGCGGCCGTGAGCGAATCGGGCGAAGGTTTGCGCCAGGTTTCGGCCCAGATGCAGCAAAGCCGCGAAGCCTCTCACGCCGTGGTGAGCACGGTGTCCGAGGCGAGCGCAACCATGCTCAACCTGTTCCAGTCGATCCAGCAGATTGGCACCATTACCCAGGGGATTCATGAAATCGCCGAACAAACCAACCTGCTGGCGCTCAACGCGGCGATCGAGGCGGCCCGTGCCGGCGAGATGGGGAGAGGGTTTGCGGTGGTGGCCGACGAAGTCCGCAAACTGGCGGAAAGGTCGCGCGTCCAGACCGACGAGATCGGCAAGACCGTGCAGGCCATCCAGATGGCGACCCAAGTTGCGGTCGGCAGCATGGATGCAGCCGGCGATCAGGTGAAAAAGACCGATGCTCAAATGGATCAGACCGAGGAGGGGCTGCTCAAGTCAGCGGAACAAGGGGAACATATCAGCGACATGGCGCGACATATCGCCAGCGCATCGGAAGAGCAATCCCGGGCGAGCGAGGAAGTGACCCACAACACCAGCAAGATCGCCTCTGCGATTGAATCCAACCTGGCCATCATTGCGGAGGCCCGCGCCAGCGCAGGCAAGCTGGATGGTACGGCGGTGAAACTGCATGAGCTGATTCAGTACTTCCATTACGTCAAGCGCTGATCGGATGATGACTATGCCATTCTGACCGGGATCCGCCTTGCGCCGAAAGGCGCTTGGAATTCTCCATAACGGCCGGCGATGGTGCTGTTGCAATGCATGCAGCGGCCGTCCTGGGTCAGTCGATAATCGAGAATCTGGTACCAGTCGCGCGCAATCACCGGTTTTTTGCAATTCGGGCAGTAGGTGGTGTCGCCTTCCCGGTCGTGGACATTGCCGATATACACATAGCGCAGTCCCTGATCCATCGCGATACGGCGGGCGTTGCTCAGCGTGGCATGCGGCGTCGCCGGTGCATCGAGCAGCTTGTAGTCGGGGTGGAAGGCGGAGAAGTGCAGCGGCACGTCCGGGCCGAGTTCCTTCGCCACCCATTGCGAGAGTTCGGTCAATTCCCGCTCCGAGTCGTTATGGCCGGGAATCAGCAGCGTGGTGATCTCCAGCCAGCATTGAGTCTCATGATGCACATAGGCCAGCGTGTCGAGCACGTCCTGCAAGCCGCCGACGCACATCTTGAAATAGAACTCCTGCGTGAAAGCTTTTAGGTCGATATTGGCGGCGTCCATCTTGGCGTAGAACTCGCGGCGCGGTGCGGCGCGCATGTAGCCGGCCGTGACGGCCACCGTCCGTATGCCCTGCGCATGGCAGGCATCGGCCGTATCCATGGCGTATTCGGCGAAGATGACGGGGTCGTTGTAGGTGAAGGCGACGCTCTTGCTGCCGTGCTCGACCGCCGCCGCGGCGATGGCTTCGGGCAAGGCGGCATCCATCAGCGTGTCCATCTCGCGCGACTTGGAGATGTCCCAGTTCTGGCAGAATTTGCAGGCAAGGTTGCAGCCGGCGGTGCCGAAAGACAGCACGCTGGAACCGGGATAAAAATTGTAGAGCGGTTTTTTTTCGATCGGATCGATGCAGAAGCCCGAGCTGCGGCCATAAGTGGTCAACACCATTTTGCCGTCGCGCATGGCACGCACGAAGCAGGCGCCGCGCTGACCTTCGTGCAGCTTGCAGTCGCGCGGACAGAGATCGCACTGGATGCGGCCGCTGTCCTGGCCTCCGAGCGTGTGCCACCAACGTGCCGGATGCCGGCTTTCGGCGATGCTCATGCCGGTTCCTGCCATTTCTCGACCTGATAACGCGATAGCTTCACCTCGTCGCTCCAGAAGTTGGGCGGCAAGCCGGCCTTGCGCTTCAGTTCCGCCATGAATTGCTGCGGTTCCGGCAGGGTTTCCCATACCTGCGGCAAAAAGGTGCTGCGATGCCTGCCGTATTCGAGAATGACACCGTCAATATTGGGGCGAATTTGTCCGACGGCCTCGGCTTCGGTGGCGAAAACGATCGGCTGGGCTGGCGTCAGCATGGACACTTCGACCCGGATGCCGGCCAGTTCTTGCTCTGACAGGGGAGGGAAGCGCGGGTCGCGAAAAGCCGCGGCAAGCGCATTGGCTTTCACGTCCTCGTACAACGGACGCCTGGCTTCGAGGGAGCCGATGCAGCCACGCAGCTCCCCGTTCTTGGTGAGCGTCACGAACACCGCACCGGGTTGCGTCAACAGCGGGTGTGCCGCCTGATCCGGATCGGACGGATGCGCCCCGCCCAAGTTCGCGGCGATCGCATTGCGCGCCAATAGCAGCAGAGTGTTACCCAAATCAATGTTCATATGCGGCGGCTTCCTTAAATGAAAATGCGCCATAACCGACGACCCGCGAGCGGTCGCCGGCGGTGTCTCCGGAATTGCGCAGGTCGAGCAATTGCGCTTGCAGGCCGCGCCGTCGGGCGCACAACAGCAGGCCGTTGACCGGGGTGGCGCCGCAAGCTTGTTCATGGTTTGCCAGCGCTTGCAGCGCGAGAATCTGCCGCGCAGTTTCATGGTCCAGCTGCTGGGCTTCGGCGTACGGGTGATAATGAGAGAGGTCGGAACTGATGACGATAAGCGTCTCGGGGCCTCCCCAGACGCATTCCAGCGCTTCGGCAACTTCCTCCGTGCTGGCCATGCCGATTGCCAGCGGCAGCACGCTAAAGTTGTCCAGGGCGATTTGCAGGAACGGCAACTGCACTTCCAGCGAATGTTCCTCGGCATGCGCCGCTTCGCTTTGCTGAACCTGCGGCAAGGCCAGCAGGATTTTCTCAAGTTCCAGATCGACCGGCACCCTGCCCAAAGGCGTGTCGAAAGCAGCTGCGGCGGGCAGCGCCAAGCCTCGAATTGCCACGCGGTGGGTCGGCCCGAGCAGTATCACGCGCCGGATGGCGGCGCGTGCCGCAGCCAGGCACGCATAAGCGCTGGCAGCCACCGCTCCGGAATAAACATAGCCGGCATGCGGGACAATCAGTGCCTTCGGCGCAGGCGCATTGGCGGCCTGGGCATTTGCCAGGAAATTCCGCACCTCAGCCGCCAACCCGGCGGCTGAGCCAGGGTAAAACATTCCGGCAACGGCAGCGGGACGGATGGATAGGCTAGCCATGGTACTACCTCCTCGCTGTTTATCTGGGGGTGCGGGTGCTGCATTCAAGTGAAAGCCTGCAAGCCCAAGCCAGATCGCGGTCCGGCCCGGCGGGGTCGGTGCGACGTTCGCGTTCAAGGCCAAGCAGCAGACCGATGCCCAGGCTGGTGACGAAGGCATCCAGGTGTTGCGGGGCGCTGGTGCCGAAGAATTCCATTGCGGTACGTCCGCTCAAAGTGGCACAAAGTGGCGTTTAGTGATTCTAATCCTTACAATCCCGTTATGAATTCGCAAGCCGCCTATTTTGCCCTGGTTCCCGCTGCCGGTAGCGGTGCGCGCATGGGCAGCGAGCGTCCCAAGCAATATCTGCCGCTGGCCGGCCAGACGGTGATTTATCACGCGCTTTCCACGCTGTGCGCCGTTCCACGGATCGAGCGCGTGTTTATCGTGCTGTCTTCCGACGATGTCGAGTGGGGCAGGCAGGATTGGTCGTCGCTTGGCGCCAAATTGACCCCCCTGTTTTGCGGCGGCGCTACGCGCGCCGAGAGCGTCAGGAATGGCCTGCGCGCCACGGCAGCCCAGGTACGGCCGCAGGACTGGATGCTGGTGCATGACGCAGCGCGCCCCTGCCTGGCGCCGTGGCATGTGGATGCGCTGATCGACGGCGTGGCCGACCATGATGACGGCGGTATATTGGCGGTGCCGGTCACCGATACGCTGAAACGCGCCGACGAGTTGGGAAGAATCGGCGTCACCGTCTCGCGCGATTCGCTCTGGCAGGCGCAGACGCCGCAGATGTTCCGCCACGCCTACCTGCGCCGCGCACTGGAGAGCCATGCCAATGTCACCGATGAGGCCGGTGCCATGGAAGCGCTCGGTTTCCACCCCAAGCTGGTGGCGGCCGATGCGACCAATCTCAAGGTCACTTATCCGCTCGATCTGCTACTCGCCGGATGGATATTGACACATCGCGGAGATGAAACGTGAATATACGCATAGGCCAGGGATTCGACGTGCATCCATTGGTGCCCGGCCGCAAACTGTTGATCGGCGGTGTCGAGATTCCTTTTGATCGCGGCCTCCACGGCCATTCCGACGCCGATGTGCTGCTGCACGCCATCACCGACGCCATTCTCGGTGCGGCCGGTTTGGGCGACATCGGCCGGCATTTCCCGGATACCGATGCGCGCTGGCGGGACGCCGACAGCCGCATGTTGCTGCGCGAAGCCTTGGCTGCGGTGCATGCGGCCGGTTGGCGGGTGGGGAATGTGGATGCCACCGTGGTGGCCCAGGCGCCACGCATCGCTCCCTATGTCGATAGCATGCGGGCCAGGATCGCGGCCGATTTGCAGATCGATACCGGCTGTGTGAATGTCAAGGGCAAGACCACCGAACGTCTCGGTTTTACCGGTCGTGCCGAAGGCATTGCGGCGCAGGCGGTGGCTCTGCTGGTGCGCGCCGATGGGTGACAGCCGCCGGGTGTTTTTCGCCTTGTGGCCGGATGCGGTTACCGCCGCACGCATCGATCAAGCCGGAAAGCAGTTGCATGCCCTGTGTGGCGGGCGCCAAGTGCGGCGGAATATGCTTCACATGACGCTGCTTTTCCTGGGCAACATCCCTGCGGAACGCATCGATGACTTGCGTCAGGCTGCGGCACGTGTGGCTGGCACGGCTTTTACCGTGCGGCTCGACCGCTGGGCATGCTGGCGCCACAAGCAACTCGCCTGGGCAGGTTGCAGCGAACCGCCACTCCACTTGCTGACGCTGGTAGGACAACTGGCCGAGCGTTTGGCGGAAGAGGGCTTGCCGCTCGAACTGCGCGATTTTCTCGCGCATGTCACGCTGTTGCGCAAGTCGCGTTCCGTTCCGTTGCCGGAATTCGAGCCGTTCAACTGGACGATAGACGATTTCGTCCTGGTCGAATCGAAGCTTTCACCGCAAGGTTCGCACTACAGCATTATCGGCCGTTGGCCGCTGACGCCTGATCCGGACTAGGGGCCATTCATTGCGCGGCGGGTAGGCTGATACGCGCCACCAGTCCGCCGCCAGGGCGATCCAGCAAGCTCAGATGGCCACCGTGACTGAGTGCGATCCGGTCAACGATGGCCAGACCGAGCCCGGCACCGCTGACATTGCTGCGCGCTTCATTCAGGCGGGTAAAGGGCAATTTAAGCCGTTCGGTTTCCCCGGCGGGAATCCCCGGACCTCGATCGCAGACCTCGATGCAAATTTCCTGTTTGTCCTGACGCAGGGCAAGCAGTACGGGAAATCCGTTGTCGGCGTGGCGCAAGGCATTATCGATCAGGTTGGCCACGGCACGACGCAGGCCTTGCGGGCGCACGGCAAGGAATGGCAGGGGGGATAGTTCGGTCTCGATCAATTTGCCGCGACGGGTGTAGTGCGCGGCCAACTCGCCGAGCAGGTTGGCCAGGTCGGTTTCCTGCAATGCCTCGCCGGCTGGATCACGGGCGAAGTCGAGAAACTGGCCAATGGATTGGTCCATCTCTTCAATATCCAACGCCATGCTTTCCTGGGTTTCCGTATCCGCGCCGGAAAGCTCGATGTTCATGCGCAAACGCGTCAATGGTGTGCGCAAATCGTGCGAGATGCCAGCGAGGATCAGCGCACGGTCAGTGTCGAGGCGGGCCAGATCGGCCGACATCTGATTGAAGGCGTGCGCCAGGGTCGCAATTTCGGATGGCCCGGTTTCTTCAACCGGAGCCGGCATGCGACCCCGTCCAATTTCTATGGCGGCTATTGAGAGGGCTTTCAGCGGCCGGGTGACCCGAAATACGATCAGATAGGTGCCTGCCAGGGACAGCAAGAGCGCAGCCAATCCCCATCCCATCCATTGCCAGGGGATGACCCGTTCAATGCGCTCACGCGGCAGGGCGACCCAGTATTCGTTCTCATCCTCCTCGTCGATGCGAAAAGTGACGAACACCGCTTTTTCACCGTTGCGTTCCAGCGTCATGCGTGTCCGTGGCCCGAGCTCGCTACGCAATTGCGCAGCGACCAGCTGCAAGAACGGGCGATTCGGCAGGGGAGCGATGGTTTCGTTTTCCTCGACGGGGTAGATATGGATGCCCTCGCGGTCGGAAAGCTCCGCCAGCAGTGCATGGCGCTTGTCGGGATGGGCGGTAATCAGGGCGCTACGCGTCAGGTTGACTACGCTCTCCATCAATTGCGCCATCTGGTGCGCATGCGGTTCGCGATCGTAGGCACGGTAAATGGCAAACCAGGCGAATACCGACAGCAGCATCAGCAGGGCGACCAGCAGAAAGGTTCGCCATAGCAGGGTATGCGGCCATGGCCTCATCATGCGTGTTTGGTTCCGTCCGGCACAAAGACATAACCAAACCCCCAAATAGTCTGGAGATAACGGGGTTTGGCCGGGTCGTCTTCGACGAGCTTCCTCAGGCGAGAGATTTGCACGTCGATGGAACGATCGAAGACATCGTATTCGCGGCCGCGGGCCAATTCCATCAATTTGTCGCGCGACATCGGTTGGCGCGGATGTTGTACCAGCACCTTGAGGACAGCGAATTCACCGGTGGTGAGTTGCGTCATCTGCTCGTTGCGAGTCAGTTCGCGCGTGGCCAGATTGAGGCTGATTCCGCCGAAGGAGATATATTCCTCTTCCAGCATCGGCGCCCCGGGCGGGGGCATGACGGCACGTCTGCGCAAGATGGCATGAATGCGGGCAACCAGTTCGCGCGGGTTGAAGGGCTTGGGCAGGTAGTCGTCGGCGCCCATTTCAAGGCCGATGATGCGGTCGATATCGTCACCTTTGGCGGTCAGCATGATAATCGGCATGTCATTTTTGGCACCGCGCAGGCGTCGGCATATCGATAAGCCATCTTCGCCGGGGAGCATCAGGTCGAGCACCAGCAGGTCAAACATCTCCCGCGTCAGGGCCTTGTCCATGGCCGTCGCATTTTCCACCGGCTTGACCGAGAAGCCTTGTTCCTTCAGGTAGCGCTGTAGCAACTCGCGCAAACGCAGATCGTCATCGACGACAAGAATTTTCGGTTTTTCGTTCATGATTCGAATTTGTCATAACAGGCGGCGAATCTCGTAGCACCCATGACATAATTGTTGCTATGCCAAAACACTTTATAGTTTGACTGTGTCATTTAAGTTACCTCACGTTCCCACAACAAGGACATTGCCTGAGTTTTTCTGCGATGGCTGCGGCGATCAGAACGCGAAGCGTTGGAATCGAATCGGGCACGTGGCGTTGGGCACGTTGGCCGGCCACGGGGGATGTAATCTTTGGATAGGGCAAACGTTTCTGGCAAGGCACGGTTTTTTTTGGAGTCACTGTGAGTGAGACGATGCTGCATCAGGAAACCGTAGGCCGCGACGCACAGCGTGGCGTGGTGGTGGAAACCTTGCCAGCCTCGCCCTTCGTAGTGCGAGAGGCCGAATTCTTGTTTCAGTTCGCGGTAGTCGCGTTCGATGCGCCAGCGCATCTTGGTCACGAAGACCAGTTGTTTGAGAGTAGCGTCGGCGGGAGCGGTCGAGAACCAGTATCTGGCGGGTTCTTCGTCCCCTTCCGGCCATTCGACCAGCAGCCATTCCTCGGGACGCAGCGCCTTGGCAACGTGCGCCCCATGGGCAGGACGAATACGCAGGCAGGCAAAGCGGGAAGACAGCGCCGTGTTGGTGCCGTCGCGCCAGGTGACGTTGCGGTAACGCATCGCGGAGCGGTCCATCGCCAGTGTTTTGACGCTGACCGGCGTGTGCCCAGGCGCCCGACGCAACCGCTCGGGCTGTCGTCCATGTCCAGACCATGCCTTGGGCGGCAACGGCTCGACGTCGGGAGCCCAGACATTCGTCATCGGTCGAATCCCGACTGCATAGAGCAGTCCCAAGTTGGTGATGCCGTCCCGAAAAGCTGTTTCGTCGCCATACGCCGCATCGGCAAGCACCACCCCGGGAAGAATCCCAGCCGCTCGAGCGGTCCGCATCTGCTCAAGGGCAATCTGGGGTTTGGTGGCGAAGGCAATGTCATCCGGAATTCCCGAGCTCTTGCGCCGCACCGCATCGTCCGCCCAGTCCTTTGGCACGTAGAGCCGATAGGCAATCGGCAGGCTGCCGTGCTCACTGGCCAGAGTGAGGCTGACTGCAACCTGGCAGTTCGTTGTCTTGCCCAATTGGCCACAGTACTGGTGGGTTACCCCCACCGAGTGCTTGCCCTGCTTGGGATGCCCCGTGTCATCAACGATCCAGTAACAGCCGTCTTCGAGTCTCAGCGTCGGCTGGACCCACGACCTTACTCGATCAAGTACGGCAACGTCCGACCATTCGGATTTGGCAACAAAGTGATGCAGCGACTGGTGCTTTGCCTGCACATGCAGTGGATCGGTGTGCGCCGCCAGCGGCTCGACACTCTTTCGCTCGATTGGCAGCATCAACCCTTGGCAGTAGTCTTTCAATCCCGTATTCCTGTCCTGGTGCCCCAATGCGACACACAAATGATCAAGATATCTTTGCAAGTCGTCGTACATTTCCATCGCCGTCTCCTGTCGAACAAAGATATCTCTTTATCGGCAGATTGGCAGATTTATTGACACAGTCAAAATAGGAAGCTTACGCCAGATCGTCCATCGATGATTCTATCTTACGCCAACTGCGTTTTTGCGTAGGGACTTAACGACATGTACGAACGGGATAGATGGATCTCAGGCTGCAAATGACGCTGCGCCGTCTACTGGGGGCGTGGCTTGTCTTGTTCTCGTTGATGCTGGCCATGCCGGCCGCAGGCGAGGGCGTGGTGGTTTTGCTCAGCGAGGATTCTCAACCTTATCAGGAAACTGCCGAGGCCATACGCAGAGTACTTCAGCAGTCTCCCCACACGCGTCGCATCCCTTTGCTGACGCTCCAAAGCGCGGGGCTACAAACAGACCAGTCTTTGCTGAAGGAAGCCGATCTGATCGTCACGGTCGGCGTCCGGGCCACGCAGATGCTGGCCGTTTCATCCTCAACTGCGCCGGTGCTCGCCACGCTGGTGCCCAAACAAGGTTTCGACAAGCTGTTGAGCCAGCACAGGCAAGCAGCCCGCGGATTTTCTGCAATATATCTCGATCAGCCGATTGCACGGTACCTGGCTTTGTTCCGGGCCGGGTTGCCGGGACGGAATAGGCTTGGTCTCATTCTCGGTGCTGAAAGCCTGGAGAGTCTCAAGCTGCTGCAAACCGAGGCACGCGAACAAAAGATTCAACTCGTCGCTGAGGCAATCAACAGCGAGCATGAACTCATGCCCGCATTGCAACGCGTCCTGGAGACAGCCGATGCTTTACTGGCACTGCCCGACTCCATGGTTTTCAACAAGAACAACGCCTACAGCGTCCTCTTGAGCTCCTACCATTACCAGGCCCCGGTCATCGGCTATTCGCAGGCTTACGTCAAGGCCGGAGCGCTCATGGCTGTGTATTCAAAACCGGTACAGATTGGCCAACAGGCAGGCGAAATGGTGGTGAGCATGCTGTCGTCAAAACCGGGGCTTATGCCGGCAGCCCAGTACCCGAAATATTTCACGGTGAGCGTCAACACCCAGGTGGCGCATTCGCTGGGGATAGCGATGGAAACCGAGACAGTGCTTGCCGAAAAACTGAAGCGTGCGATGGAGCAAGAGCGATGATGAACGGGGGAATCAGGGAACGCGTATTGTTCCTCGCCTTGGCACCGTTGGTGATAGTGGCGTTATTGCTGGCCATCTATTTTACCAACAGCCGCATCGTGGACCTGAACCAGTCCCTGCACGAGCGGGGCCTGGCGATTGCCCGGCAGCTCGCGCCTGCCAGCGAATACGGGGTGTTTTCTGGCAACCGTGAGGTTCTTCAGGGGCTGGTCAATGCAGCCAGGCAGGAAGCCGACGTCAAGGGCGTGAGCATCCTCGATACGCGAAACAATATTTTGGCAACCAGCGGTCATCCACTCAGCGCTATACAGGAGAGCGCTATTTCAAGTTCCGCCGGAGATATCGTTGAGGGCGAAGAGTCCCTGATTTTCAGCGCACCGATCTACCAGAGCGAAGTCATCCTCGACGATTTCTCACTGAGTGCTGCCCCCACGACCGAGAAGGCCATCGGCGCTGATCGCCGCTTGCTGGGGCGCGTCAATGTTGAGCTTGGCCGCACCCAGACCATCGCGCGCAGGAACCAGCTGCTGCTGAACAGCTTGCTGATCACCTTGCTGGGCTTGGTTGGGAGTGCCTTGCTGGCACTGCGGCTGAGCCGGCAAGTGATCCATCCCATCACCAGCCTGGCCGATGCGGTGGACAAGCTCGGCCGGGGCAATTTGGATGTCGCTGTCGAGACGCATTCCCGCGGAGAGATGGCCACCCTGGAGCAGGGCTTCAACGCCATGGCTGCCACCATCAAGCTGTCCCAGGGCGACTTGCTGGCAAAGATTCAGGAAGCCACTGCCAAACTGGCTTACCAAAGCTGCCACGATACGCTCACCGGCTTACCCAATCGACGCGAGTTTGAGGTTCGCCTGGGCCATGCCTTGGCTGGTGCCAAGAGGAATGCTCAAGCGCATGGGCTGTGCTACGTGGACCTTGACCACTTCCGGATGATTAACGATGCCTGTGGACATCAAGCGGGTGATGAATTGCTGCGCCGCTTGACACTCCTTATGCAGAACGCTTTGTCCGCCCCGGACGTGCTGGCGCGACTGGATGGGGACGAATTTGGCGTGCTACTGGAAAACTGCCCGCTGGAGAAAGCGCAAGAAGTTGCGGAAGCGTTATGCCAGACAGTCCGGAGTTTTCGCTTTATATGGGAAGACCAGGTTTTTATGGTGGGTGCCAGTATCGGTCTGGTATCGGTCGATCCGGAAACCGTCAGCGTGACTGAACTGCTTTCTGCTGCGGAGTCGGCGTGTTGCGCCGCGAAGGACAACGGGCGTAACCGGGTTCAGGTTTTCCATCGGGAAGACATTGAGTTGGTGCGGCGTTCGGAAGAGCTGCAATGGGTAACGCGCATCGCCCATGCGCTGGAGAAAGACCGCTTCCTTCTCCACTACCAGAAAATTTCACCGATTGATCCGGCACGAAACAGCGAAGCGCACTTTGAATTCTTGTTGCGCATGCTGGATGAAAACGGCAACATAATCATGCCAATGACTTTTATTCCCGCGGCGGAACGTTATTCCCTCATGCCCAGCATCGACCGCTGGGTGATCGGCAATGCTTTCAAGCTCTGTCATCAATCCGCCGACAATTGCAGTACCAGTTCGCGGATTATTTTCACCATCAATTTGTCGGCCTCATCGCTTTGCGACGAACATTTTCCGGAATTCGTTCAGGAACAGTTCACGCTGTATGGCGTAAGGCCGGAAACGATCTGCTTTGAAATTGCCGAGACCGTGGCAATCGCTCATCTGGGCAACGCTATCGCCTTGATGAAAGCACTGAAGAAAACTGGATGTCTCTTTTCATTGGATGATTTCGGGAGCGGGCTTTCCTCTTTTTCTTGCCTGAAAAATCTGCCGGTCGACTACCTGAAAATCGACGGCGCTTTCGTCAGGGATATGGCAACAGATCCGGTTTATTTCGCCATGGTGGAAGCGATCAATAAAATAGGGCAGGCCATGGAGTTGAAAACCATTGCGGAATTCGTGGAAAGCGAGGTCGTTCTGAAAAGGCTTGGGGAAATTGGTGTCGATTATGTGCAAGGCTACTTGATCGATCCCCCGAAACCTATCGCCGATATCTTCCAGCGCAATCGTAAAAACGACAGCACCGCCGCAAACATCGCCAGGCGTGCCATCCCGTCGCGCTCTTGCGCCTCGGCACCTTCGCCGGCAACGAATGGAGGAGAATCGACGACGTGATTTTCCGGGGGCATGGTGTCGCAGGCAGCTTTGGCTCGGCGATTTCGAAAGTAAGCCTGCGCGGGAGAATGCCGGTCTTACTCGTTCTTACTGCTCCGTTGCCAAGGGAACCGTCAGCACTACGATGGTACCGTCGCCCGGCCTGCTGTCGATCTGCACGTCGCCACCCAGAATCATGATGCGTTCGCGGACGCTGAACAGACCGAATCCGCCTTTCAGCGTGGGTTTCGATTTACTGTTCTCGCTGAAGCCGACACCGGAGTCCGTTACACTGAGTACCAAGTGGTTTTCCACGATTCTCGCAGCGACTTCTGCCGCATCGGCATCATTTAGCTGGGCGTGCTTCGCCACGTTGATCAATAGTTCGCGCGCGACCCGGAACAGCAAATAGAACATTCCTTTGCTCAAATCAATGCGCACGCCTTCATGGTGCACCTTGACGCGCAAGCCATAGGAGCGCCGCATGTCCTCGGCCAGCCATTCCAGCGCAGGCACCAGTCCGAGTTCATGAAGTACCGGCGGACTCAATTGCACCGAGAGAGAGCGGGCCGCCCTGTCGGCTTCGGTGATGCGGGTATCGACAGCCGATATTTTCTGCTTCAATTCGCTATCCTCGCCACCTCCGGAACTGCCTTGGTATGCCGGTCCCAGCGCCGAGAGCTGGAGCTTGGCAATCGCGAGTGTCTGGCACAGCCCGTCGTGCAGGTCGCGGGCAATCGCTTGCCGCTCCCGCTCCTCGGTTGTGGCCAGTTCGATGGACATGCAGCGAAGTTGCGTGGTGCGTTCGAGCACCTGTAGCTCCAGCAGATCCTGCTGTGCCTTGCGCCCGGTGATGTCATAAAGGAGCATCATGTGGGTGCCATCGAACGGCGCGCTGAAAGGCTTTACCTCCACCAGCACTGTGCGTACCTGCCCATCCTTGCAGGTGATGTTGGCCTCGTAAGGCTCAAATTTCGAATGATGACCTTGGGCTGCCTGCACATGGCAGTGGTTGGTCGCCGATACCCATTGCCGATAATTTGGGTCTGGGAAAACTTTGCGCTTCAATTCTTCGAACGTGGGGATGTCTTCGAGCTTGTAACCGAAACTGAGCGTGAATGCCGAATTGATGTGCGTCACGTTTCCCTGTTCGTCGGTCAGGAATAATGCGACAGGCGATGCCTCGAACACAGTACGCGAAAAGGCCTCTTTGCTGACCAGTTCTTTGAAGGTATGAAGCAGGAACCATAGTCCCGCCCCGGTCGTTAGAGCGAAAGCGATGGCGGCCAGTATGATCTCG
Organism: Sterolibacterium sp.; assembly: GCA_041674385.1. Lineage (GTDB taxonomy): Bacteria > Pseudomonadota > Gammaproteobacteria > Burkholderiales > Rhodocyclaceae > JACRAR01. The sequence continues at coordinate 11,367 of JBAYVU010000037.1, read as the reverse complement.
TTTCTCCCACCGCTCAGATAGACGATTACTGTCATGATGATGTTGATGACAACAACCAAAGCAATCAGTGTTGAGCGGAAGACCATGGCAGGGCGTGCGGGAAGCAAGAATTAAGCGGCTAACAGGAAACAGGAAGGAAATAGGAAAAATTTCTGCCAGCACTCTACTCCAGTTCTAGCGTATGCACACATCTCGAATAGCCCGTCGTTCCGGCGCAAGCCGGAACCCAGAAAGGCGCGTCAATACTGGATTCCGGCTTGCGCCGGAATGACGGCGTCTGGTTTTGGCCTGGTTGCGTACACATTTGAATATGAGCGGAAATGCGACTTGTGTGCATACGCTTGACTCCAGTTATGGTGTTCCAGTGTCGAGTTCGCCAAACCCAACGACGGGCAGCCAGCTTCTGGCCCAGATTATGGCAGCCGCCAGATTCAGCTTGGCGGCCGGGCAGACAGGTTCTCCAAGTTCAAAACTTTCGCCGCGGATGGCCAGTAGCCAGGATGGTGGCGGAGGGCAGCTTTCCAATTGGGTATAGGTGTGCAAGATCGCCTGGGGCGTCATGGCGTGGGTGGTGAAACTCGCGTCTTTATCGGGGAAGATGGGGGAGAAGCTGAAAGGCGCCGCTGCGGTCAGGCTGGCGTCGACGAACAGAACGCGCTCCCGGCCGTGGAGGTCGAGGGCGTGCTCCACCTGCAACTGGAAGTCGGTCTGGCATTCGACTGCGGGGTGATTCATGGCTTCGATGCCCTCGACAAACAACGGTCCGAGCGCGTCGTCGCCGCGACTAGGGTTCCCCCAGGCGAATATGAGAATGGGCGGCTTCACTCGGTCAAGCAGGCTCCGCGCTGGTTTTTGAGCATCCGGTCGAGGAGTTTTCCTTCGGCGTCGATCAGGCTGACTTCCAGCGGCATTTGCCCGAGCGCATGGGTGGCGCAGGAAAGACAGGGGTCAAAACAGCGGATGGCGACTTCGATGTGGTTGAGCAAACCCTCGCTAATTTTATTTCCGGAGAGGTATTGTTTCGCCACCTGGCGAATTGCTTCGTTCATCGGCTGATTATTGTGTGTGGTCGAGACGATCAGGTTGGCGCGAATGACTTGATCGTCTTCATTCACGCGATAGTGGTGTATCAGCGTGCCGCGCGGCGCTTCGATGACGCCTACGCCGCGTTGGGCGCGCTCGCCCTTCGCCATCAGGTCGGTACCCAGAATGTCTTCGTCGTGCAGCAGGTCCTTGATGGTCTCTGCGGCATGGAGCATTTCGATCATGCGCGCCCAGTGATAGCCGAGCGTCGCGCCGGCCACGCTTCCGCCATCGTAGGCCAAGAATTCCTCACGTGCCTTGTCGGCCAGTGGGGTCGGAATGAAGTCGCAGTTGGCGACCCGCGCCAGCGGTCCGACCCGGTACCAGCCCCGCTCCGGGCCCAGGGCTTTCATGAAAGGGAATTTCATGTAGGACCAGGGTTTGACGTCTTCCGAGATGACGTCCCAGTAGCGCTCATAGTTGAAATGGTCAAAGATCAGCTGGCCATCCGCATCACGGGCGCGTAGTCCGCCGTGGTACAGGTCCATGGCGCCGTCGGCGCGCACCAGGCTCATGCTGTGGGAGGGGAAGCGGCCGAAGGCGTTGTATTCGGCGAGATTCTTCTCGAACAGTCCGCGGATGAGCTGGACTGCCTCACGACTCCAGGCCACCATCTGGTACGCGTCCTTGAGCAGCAGGTCGCGCTCCTCAACGGCGAGGGACTTATTTACGCCACCCGGCACCGAACCCGTGCCATGCACGCGTTTGCCGGCGGTGTGGCGGATGATCTCCTGGCCGTATTTTCTCAACAGCACGCCTTTTTTCGCCACATCGGGATAAGCCGCGATGACGCCGACCACGTTGCGTGTCGCGACAGCGGAACCGAAACCGAACATCAGGTCCGGTGAGGAGAGATGGAAAAAGTGCAGGGCATGCGACTGCAATATTTGTCCGGCATGCATCAGGCGACGCAGTTTTTCGGCGGTGGGGGTAAGTTTTGCGCCGACCACCATGTCGAGCGCCTTGGATGCGGCGAGATGGTGGGACACCGGGCAGATGCCGCAAAGACGCTGCACCATCACCGGCACTTCCCAATAGGGACGGCCCTGGATGAATTTCTCAAAACCGCGGAATTCGACGATGTGGAGCCGCACCTGATGCACCTGGTTGTCCTCGTCGAGCAGGATGGTGACCTTGCCGTGGCCTTCCACCCGTGAGACGGGCTCGATCGCGATGCGCTTCAATTTCTCGGGATGGGCGGCGGTTTCCAGTTCGAAGCTCATGATGTTGTCTCAGTCATAGTGGAGCAAGCCATGGCCCAGGCGAGGGGTCCGTCCGGCCAGGAGATCGGTGAGAAACTTCCAGATGGCGTCCGCCGGGGGCGGGCAACCGGGCAAGAAGTAGTCGATCTTGACCACCTCGTGAATCGGATGCACCTTGTTGAACGGCAGCGGCAGTTCGGGATCGTTGGGGATTCCGCCATGAGTCAGCCCCGCTTCCGTCTGGTAGACCTCTTCGAGGACATCGCGCAGATCCAGGTGGTTGCGCTGCGCCGGCAGGCCGCCATTGATGGCGCAGGCCCCGACCGCGACGAGAATCTTGCAATTCTGCCGGAATTCCCGCAGCACATGCAGGTTCTCGGCGTTACACAGGCCGCCTTCGATGAGGCCAAGATCGCAGACACCGCAGTGCTTGATATCGGTCAGTGGCGAGCGATCGAACTCGATCAGCTGAATCAGGTCAAGCAGTCGCTCATCGATATCCAGGAACGACATATGGCAACCGAAGCAGCCTGCCAGAGATGTGGTGGCCACCTTGAGCTTCTTGTCCATTAGAGGTTCCCCTCGACTGACTCGCTGATCGGTTTCAGGTCATATTTGCGGCTGCCGATGGGGACGGCGAAACCAATCCTCTTCGGAAGGATCACGCCGACCGGGCAAACCTGTGCGGCTTTGTCCGAGGCGGAAAAATCGGTATCGGCGAGGCGACCGCTCTCGGAATTCACGATCAGGTGTTTGGTGATGCCGCGTCCGGCCAGGGCGAAGACGTTCTTCTGGTCCACTTCGCTGCTGGCTCGAACACACAGTTCGCAAAGAATGCAGCGGTTGAAATCGAGCAGAATGTCATGATGCGAGGCGTCGACCGGGCGCACCGGGAAAATCTGCGGAAAATGCGGCGACATCACGCCGAGATCATAGCCCAGCGCTTGCAGCTTGCAATTGCCGCTCTTCTCGCAAGACGGGCAGAAATGGTTGCCTTCCACCAGCAGCATCTGCACCAGGGTGCGACGTTTGTCCTGGATGTCCGGAATCTCGCTTTCCACCGCCAGTCCGGCCTGCGCAGCGGTGGTGCAAGCGGGGGCAGGGCGGCCGTCGATTTTTACCAGGCACAACTTGCAGGAACCGTGCGGCTTGAATTCGGGGTGATAGCACAGGTGCGGGATGTATTTTCCGGCTGCCAGCGCAGCCTGAATAATGGTCTGCCCTGGCTGGAAGGGAATTTCCTCGCCGTCGATCAGGAAGCTGGGCAGTTGTCCGGTGTCGGTAGTCATCCCTCGATCTCCATGGTGTTTTTCAAATGCGCCTCTGCATCATCGCGACCGGTCATCTGGCGAGCCAGCGACAGCGCCTGGTCGAGGTCGAAGGCTGGCTCGAAGGCGAGCGACTTGAGGCGGCGCTGATAGGCTGGGCGGAATTTTTGCAGGGTGTCGAACATCGGGTTGCAGGCTGTGTGGCCGAGACCGCAGTGACTGGCGTTTTGCAGCAGATGGTTGATCTTGAAGATTTCGTTGATTTCGAATTCACTGCCGTGGCCGGCCTCGATCTTGTCCATGCAGTTTTTCAGCAGCGTGGTGCCGACCCGGCAAGGCGTGCAGAAACCGCAGCTCTCATGGGCGAAGAAATGGGAAAAATTGCGGGCGACTTCGAACATGTCGCGTTGATTGTTGAAGACCATGAAGGCGCCGGCGGTGGCCAAGTCTTCGAAACCAATCCGGCGTTTGAATTCGTCGGAAGAGATGCACACGCCGGAAGGCCCGGAGATTTGCACCGCCTGCGTGCTGTCGGCAGCAGCACCGCAATCCGCCAGCACATCGGCCACACTGACGCCGAAGGGATATTCGTAAATGCCGGGACGTTCGCAATCGCCCGATACGGAAAGAATTTTGGTTCCTGTGGACTTTTCCGTGCCGATACCGCGGAACCAGTCGCCGCCCCGTGCGGCGATCAGCGCGGCGGCGGCGAGCGTCTCGACATTGTTGACTGTCGTCGGTTGCCCCAGGTAGCCATGTGTGACCGGAAATGGCGGACGGTTGCGCGGGACACCGCGTTTGCCCTCCAGCGACTCGATCAAGGCCGATTCTTCGCCGCAGATATAAGCACCCGCACCAAAATGGATTTCGATGTCGAAGTCGAATCCTGCCTGATCCAGGATATTGTGGCCGAGTAGTCTTTCCTTGCGGCGACGCTTCAGAACGTTCTCCAGGTGATCGAGCAGATAGCGGTATTCACCACGCAAATACAGCATGCCGAGGCGGGCGCCGACCACATAGGCGGCGATGGTCATCCCCTCGAACACCAAATCGGCCTGCGTGGTCAACAGCACCCGGTCCTTGAAGGTGCCCGGTTCGCCTTCGTCTGCATTGCAGATGACGTAATGTGCCGGAGCAGGTCCCCAACCCGCTGCATTGCGACAGGCTTCCCACTTGAGTCCGGTGGTGAATCCTGCACCGCCTCGCCCGCGCAGGTTCGAGCGTTTGATTTCTTCCAGGGTCAACAGCGGTCCAGATGCGGCCGCGCTATCGACAGAGGCGTTCGGGTCTCGCGCGATCGCGATGCGCATCGCCTCGCCACGGGAGATTTGATCATTCAGGAGGATGTCGCGGCGGTGAATATGGTCGGACACCTCGAAGAACTCGCCTGGCCATTCCGCCAAAGGTTTTTCGGCGCGAATCAGATCGACGATTTGTGTCACCCGCTGGACATTCATGCGGGTGATTGCCTGATAATTGACCAGGATTGCGGGCCCTTGATCGCACATGCCGGTGCAAGAAGTGGTCGCCACACTGACCAGACCGTCTTCGGAAACCCGGCCAGGTTCAAGCCACAACTTTTCACACATTTTCCGCATCAAATCGACGCTGCCAAGCATCCGGTCGGTGATGTTGTCGCTCCACAGCACACGATATTTTCCCATCGGCTGTGTATGGAAGAAACTGTAAAAGCTTGCCACACCCTCGACCCGCGCCAAAGGCTGGCGTGTGCCCCGTGCAATCATCGCCAGCGTTTTCCTTGATAGCCAGCCGAGCGCTTCTTGCGTCTCGCGCAGGATCTGCATCAGCCGAGTTGGATCGTCATGGTGACGGGCGAGTACCGCGTCTATGATCTCTGCCGGGTTCTGGATGGACATGGATAGGCTTTCCTAAAAGAGACAGCAGCAGGAGGCGGACATGAATGTGGCATTTTGAACGACTGGTCACGCTTTGGCTAGCTTGCGCACGATGATAATGGTATGCGGAGACGAAGATAGTGAAAATACCAGAGATCGGGTAATTTCCGATACTCAGATATGGGTAGTTTCATGCGTGTCCGATATAAGAGTGCTGCTCCTTTTCAGTCGATGGCTCAGGAGGTTTCAGGGGTATTTCGAAGTTGAAAGCACTGCCTTGACCTTCGCCAGCCGATGTGGCCCAGATGCGGCCCTCGTGGTGTTCCACGATGCGGCGGCACAACGCCAGCCCCATGCCAGTACCCTCGAACCGGCTGCGCGACTGAAGGCGGCTGAAAAGCTTGAACAAGCGATCGATCTGCTGCGGATCGATACCGATGCCGTGATCGCGTACGCTGATGCGCCAGGTGCCGGCAGTGTGGGACGATTCAACTTCGATGCGCGGGAATGTCCCTGCGATGCGATACTTGACGGCGTTGCCGATGAGGTTCTGGAACAAGCGCGTCAGTTCGTCGCGGCACGCATAGACATTGGGCCAATCTCCGACAACCCTGAGCTCGGTGCCGGTTTCCTGCATGAGCGGGGCAAGGAAGTTCAGTGCCTCATCAAGTGATTCACGGCTCGCCATCCAGGTTTTGAGCGAGCTTGTTCTGCCGACGCGCGAATATTCCAGCAGTGAAACAATCATCGCATCCATGCGTCTTGCACCATCCAGGACGAAGGCCATATTCTCGCGGTTGTCGGCATCGAGCCGATCCTTCAAGGCATGTTCCAGCAGCTGCAGATGGCCGGTGATCATGCGCAGAGGCTGGCGCATGTCGTGGGAAACGCTGTAGGCGAATTGCTCGAGGTCGGCATTGGATCGCAACAAGGCTTGCGTTCTTTCGCGCAACGCTTCTTCCATCCGCTTGCGTTCGGTGATGTTCTGGGCTGTGCCACGAAGTCCCCGGATATTTCCGTTTGCATCGCATTTCGCCTCACCGCGTGCGAGGATCCATCGCGTCGAGTCGGTCGGCAGCACCAGTTCCAGATCGAGTTCATAGGACTCTCCGGTTTCCATGGCCCGTTTCACGGCAGCGTCGAGCCGTCCAGCGCTTTCTGGCGTGTAAGCCTTGAGATGCTCCGCATAGTTGGACGTCGGTTTGCCCGGATCCAGGCCGTAGATGCGGTAATACTCGTCCGACCACCAGATGGTGTCCTTGAGCGCATCCCACTCCCAGCTGCCGATGTGCGCAAGACGCTGCGCTTCGTTAAGCGCCATTTCGCTCTTGCGTAATGCCTCCTCGGCCGTCTTGCGTCGTCGATGCTCCTCGGCATTCAACAAGGCGCGCTTGACCGCCGGTACCAGCTTGGAGAGATGTCCTTTGAGCACGTAGTCGGCGGCGCCTTGATGCAGGGTATCGATGGCAGTTTCTTCTCCCATGGCGCCAGAGATGAAAATAAAGGGCACCTCCGGCATCTTCGCGCGCACGATGCCGAGTGCCGACAGGCCATCGAAAGCCGGCAGGTTGAAATCGGCCAAAATGACATCGGGACGAAGCTCTTCGAGTGCCGCGACAAAAGCGTCGCGGCTATCCACACGCCGGGACGAAAATACCATGCCGGCCTTGCGCAGTTCGCGTTCGGCAAGTTCGGCGTCTGCCGGTTCGTCTTCGAGCAGGAGAAACTCCAATTTCTTATCCATTCGTACGCATTCGTTTTTAGACTACATTTCTGTCTACATCATCTATTCCCTGTTCGGCAAGCTGAAATAGAAGGTCGCACCTGCACCGACGCTGCCTTCAGCCTATACCCGTCCGCCATGACGTTCGACGATGCGCTTGACCATGGCCAGGCCAACACCGGTGCCTTCGAATTCCTGGGCGGTATGGAGCCGCTGGAAGACGCCGAACAGCTTCTCGGCGTAATGCGTGTCGAAACCGACACCGTTGTCTTTCACGTAATAGGTGGTTTCTTCCGTCCCTGCCATGGCACCTATCTCGATCAGCGCCTCCTCGCGCGGCTTGGTAAACTTGATGGCGTTCGATAGCAGATTCACCAGCGCCTGCCGCAGCATAGGTCGATCTCCGTGTACCGGCGGCAGGTCCCCCATCTCGCAGCGCAAGTGGCGACCGACGGCCGCTCTCTGCAATTCATCGAATACCTCGACTGCCAGTTTCTTCATGTCGACCGGTATGGCTTCCATCTCGCGCCGCCCCATACGCGAGAATTCGAGGATGTCGTTGATCAACCCGTCCATGCGCAGGGTGCCGGTTCGCACCAGACCGAGGAAGCGTTTGCCTTCGGCGTCAAGTTTGTCGCTATAGTCTTCCAGCAGTATCTTGGAATAGCCGTCGATCGCCCGCAGCGGCGCCCGCAGGTCGTGTGAGACCGAAAATGAAAAGGCTTCAAGCGCCTTGTTGGCGGCTTCCAACTGCGCCGTTCTTTCCTTCACCCGTTGCTCCAACTCGCCGTTCAGCTTCCTGATTTCCTCTTCCGATCTTTTGCGCTCGGTGATGTCGCGAATAATGCCCCGGTATGCGGTAACCACATCGTTTTCGCCTTTCACGGCAGTCAAGGAACAAAGCGCAACAAACCTTGCGCCGTCTTTTTTCTTGACGATGACCTCATCTTCGGCACTGCCGTGCGCCTCGACCATTGCCAGCATGCGCTTTCTGTCCGGCGGGTTCGCGTAGAGGTCATGCGCCAGGTCGAGGCCCAAAATTTCCTCTTTGGTGTCGTAACCGAACATCGCGATCCCGGTCTTGTTCATGTCGAGAATTTTCCCGCTGGGGCAGGTGATGAAAAGACCGTCTAAGGAGTCTTCGAACAGAGTCCGATATTTCGTTTCGCTTTCCTGCACGCGCTCTCTGTCGCTGATCAATTGCCGTTCTGCGGATTGGAGCTTTTCCGAGGCATAATTCAGCGACGCTTCCAGTTCGTCTATTTCAACCAAGCCGAGACCGACGCAAATTTTTGCGCCTTTGCTTTCGCTCAAGGCCTTGGCAAAGGCTGTCAGCCTCTTGAGCGCAAGCGCCATGGGGCGCAGCACGAAAAGTATCGTCACTGCGCCGCAAGCAACCCAGAGCATCGCCAGAACGAGGCTTTGTTGCCAAGCTTCGGCCTGTGCCTGTTGGATGGCGTCCATGCTGTAATCTGCCCGAATCCATCCCAGCGTGCCCCCTGCCTTGATCGACTGCCAGACGACGAGATTTCCTTCTTCGATGACGATGGCGGGAGAGACGGCAACAGATGTGCCTGGACGGCCGCTAACCGGCCCCGAGACAGGCTTGCCACCATCGCCGCGCCTGACATCGACGATAATTCGGCCATCGCGCTCATACACTCGCAGACGACTTATGTCGGGAAGTTCCGCCGATTTGAGCAGAAACACTTCCAGGTCGGCGTAATCCTGGAGCACCAGAAAACGCGCGCAATTCTCGGCAAAATTCCTCACCATGACAGTTGAATGCTCACGCATCGACTCCAACAGCTTGTCCGACTGGCGCTTGGCGCTCACCCAACCCGACATCACCCCGGTAACACAAAGGATTGCCGAAACCAGCAGGATTACCCGCAGATTCAGTTGGCGGGGCAGCAAACCCATGTCACTTTCCCCAATCGGAAAGGCCCCTGATGTCGACAATTTCCAGAGACTGGTAGTCCCTTGCGTAATCAGCGGCAACAGGAGCAGGCAGTCTCATGGTCTTGAGCAATTCCTCCCCCTCTTTGGTGGCGGCCATCTTCAGTACGAGCTTCTTTATCAATTCCCTCGTTTCTCGCGACACCCGCGGGTGGGCGCTAAAGGGATGGGGAGCAACTTCCGCTGTCTCGATGATCAAACGGAGCTGTTCGCGGTTTGTCACCGATTCATTCTCCAACTCCGGAATGAATACGGCGCCGGCGGCAGATTTACCCAGGAGCACGCTCCTGATCACGTTTTGGGTCGAACCGGAATATTCGGCGGTATAGGGAATTTTCTGCTGCTGCTCGGCCAGCAGATGTCTCATCAGGACACTGCAAAGGTTTTTATTGCCCACAAAGGAAATCGTTTCGCCGGAAAGTTCGTCTATTGTCCTGAGGGAAGAATCCTTGCGCACGAACAGCCCGATTGAAACAGGCTTGCCACCACGGACGAACGGCACGTATCCGTGCATTTGGCGGGCTACCACTGTCTGGATAGGCGAGGCAAAAATGAAGTCGGCGTTACCGTCCCCTATCTCCCGCTCAAAGTCCGCCATTCGTTGGAACAGCTTCAAACGAAATCGAAGACCGCTCTCCTTGGTTAACCGTTCCAGAAACGGAGTCCATTGCTCATGCAGAGTGACTGGCGGTGAGGAGGGGATGACGGCGATGGCATAAGCATCGCCTGCCTTGGCCGATGCGGATGCAAATGCACATAGCGTTGCCAGAAGCAAGTTGCAGAAACACGCCTTTAGGGTGTCAAGCCCAAACGATTTCCTGGTCGGGATGGATTTCAAGATATTTTTCTCACGCGGTTCTTCTTGTTAATAGGGGCAAGAAACTGGACGATTTTCTTTATGCCATTGGTATCGATCAAGAGTTCGGTTTGCTGCCCTGCGTCGTATCCGGGAACGCGGAGTTGGAAAATCCATTGGCATCAATATATTCGCAGGCGGAGGAAACAAAAATACTCGGTTCTTTGTATTTTTAACTACCGGTTTCTAGGTAGCATAAATTACGGCGTTCCGGGTATATCCAGCCTTCTCTTTGGCGCCTATATTTTTTGGTGACTAGTGGAACGTTAATCGATTGAGGGAGAAAATGTTATGTTCAAGAATCTAAAAATCGGCGTGCGTTTGGGCATTGGCTTCGGTTTGATCCTGATCCTGCTTCTCAGCATGTCTATCTTATCCATCTCGCGCGTCGGCCTGCTTGACGATGACATTACCGGCATCGTCGAAGACAAGTTCCCCAAGACTGTTTTGGCCAACAACATCGCCGAGCACGTCAATAACCAGGCCCGGGCAATCCGCAGCGCTATGGTGGCCACGTTGATGAACCGCCCTGTCGATGCAAAAGGCGAACTCGACAAGATTCCTCCTGCCCGTAAGGTCATTGCAGAAGATTTCGAAAAGCTGGACAAAATGATGACCAGCGAGACGGGCAGGAAGCTGTTCAGCAAGGCCGCCGATGCGCGTAAGGCTTATATCGTCGAGCAGGACAAGTTTGTCGAGCTACTCACCAGCGGCAAGAAAGAAGACACCGCCGAGTTTCTGCTGAACACCATCCGCAAGACGCAAACCGAGTACCTGAAATCGCTAAACGAAATCGTCGATCATCAGACCGAGTCGATGAACAAGTCTGGCAAACAAGCCGGGGAACTGGCCGATGCAACACGCAAAATGATCATTAGTTTGTCCATCGCCTCGATTCTGCTCGCCATAGGCTTCGCCTGGTGGGTGACGCGCAGCATCACCAAGCCGCTCAATGAAGCCGTAGGCGTCGCCGACGCGCTTGCCCAAGGTGATCTGACCGTGCATATCGAAGTGGATTCCAAGGATGAAACTGGCCAGCTGAAGCAGTCGATGAGCAACATGGTCGGCAAACTTTCTCAGATCATCGGCGAAGTGAACACGGCCTCCGAAGCGCTCAACAACGCTGCCGGCCAAGTCTCGGAAACCGCCCAGTCGCTTTCCCAGGCATCCTCCGAACAAGCCGCCAGCGTCGAGGAGACCACGGCATCCATCGAGCAGATGACCGCATCGATCAACCAGAACACCGAGAACGCCAAGGTCACCGACGGCATGGCCAGCAAGTCCGCCACCGAAGCCACCGAGGGCGGCACCGCCGTCAAGGAAACCGTCGAAGCCATGAAGTCCATTGCCGGCAAGATCGGCATCATCGACGACATCGCCTACCAGACCAACCTGTTGGCGCTCAATGCCGCGATCGAAG
>JBAYVU010000036.1:0-33582 GCA_041674385.1 Sterolibacterium sp. | reverse complement strand
ACCGGCCACCTGCGGCAGAAACTGGGCCGCTTCACGGTATATCCCTCCAGCCACTACGTGACGCCGCGCGAGACTGTCCTGCGGGCCGTCGAGGCCATCAAGCTCGAGCTGCGCGATCGGATCGAGAATTACCAGAAGAACCAGAAGCTGGTGGAATGCCAGCGCATCGAGCAGCGCACCCGCTTCGACCTGGAAATGCTCAATGAGCTGGGTTTCTGCAAGGGCATCGAGAACTATTCGCGCCACCTGTCCGGGCGCCAGCCCGGCGAGCCGCCGCCGACGCTGATCGATTACCTGCCGCCGGATTCGCTGATGTTCATCGACGAGTCCCACGTCACCATTCCGCAGCTGGGCGGCATGTACAAGGGCGATCGCTCTCGCAAGGAAAACCTGGTCGAATACGGCTTCCGGCTGCCTTCCGCCCTGGACAACCGGCCGCTGCGCTTCGACGAGTTCGAGAAACTGATGCCGCAGACCGTTTTCGTCTCGGCTACCCCGGCGGAGTATGAGCGGACCCATCAATCCCAGGTGGTGGAGCAGGTGGTGCGGCCGACCGGCCTGATCGATCCGCAGGTCATCGTGCGTCCGGCCTCGACCCAGGTGGACGATTTGCTCGGCGAGATCAAGCTGCGCACCGCGCAGAACGAGCGCGTCCTCGTGACCACCCTGACCAAGCGACTGTCCGAGGACCTGACCGACTATCTCCGCGAGAATGGCATCAAGGTGCGCTACCTGCATTCCGACATCGAAACCGTGGAACGGGTCGAGATCATCCGCGATTTGCGCCTGGGGGAGTTCGATGTGCTGGTCGGCATCAACCTGCTGCGCGAGGGACTGGATATTCCCGAGGTGTCGCTGGTAGCGATCCTGGATGCGGACAAGGAAGGTTTTCTGCGCTCGGAACGCTCCCTGATCCAGACCATGGGCCGCGCGGCACGCCATATCAACGGCACGGCCGTCCTCTACGCAGACAAAATGACGGATTCCATGAAGCGCGCCATGGCCGAGACCGGACGCCGCCGTGCAAAGCAGGTACTTTTCAACGAGGCGAACGGCATCACGCCGAAAAGCATCTCCAAGCGCATCAAGGACATCATCGACGGTGTATACGACCATGAGATCGCCGCAGAGGCCCTGGAGGTAGCCGAGGAGCGGGCGCACTATGAGGCGATGGACGAAAAAACCCTGGCGCGGGAAATCCGCCGCTTGGAAAAGCGCATGCAGGAGAGCGCAAGAAACCTCGAATTCGAGGAAGCCGCAATCGCCCGCGACGAATTATTCCGCCTCAGGAAGCTCGTCTTCGGGGCGGGGGAGCATGATGCATTCGAGGCGAAGGGCGCTGCATGACCCGCATTCTTTTTGTCTGCATGGGGAATATCTGTCGCTCCCCAACAGCCGAAGGCGTTATATGTAAATTAATAATAAACAGCAGATTAGATAATATTATTAAAGTAGATTCTGCAGGCACGCACGGATATCATGTCGGCGAACCGCCCGATCCACGTACCATTAAAGCAGCCTTGAAAAGAGGGATTGACCTATCGGGCCTGCGGGCACGCAAAGTGGTTCCCGAGGATTTCGAGCGGTTCGATCTGCTGTTGGCAATGGACCACGACAATCTGGCCTTGCTGAAGCGCGGCGCCCGGCCCGAACATCATGCCAAGTTGGGCCTGTTCATGAGCTACGCATCACGTTTTGATACCGACGAAGTTCCCGATCCCTACTATGGCGGAGAGCAGGGATTCGAACTCGTGCTGGACATGGCCGAGGATGCGGCGCGCGGACTGATCGAAGCCTTGCGGCGCTGAAAATGAAGTTTCAGAGAAGTTTAATGCCTGAGTGAGCTGGCGGCATGCCAAAACGATAAGGCCAGCATTTGCTGGCCTTATCGTCCCGAAAAGTTCGTTGCTACTTGTGAGTTTCCACCTGCTTCAGGGGCTCGCTGCTGACCACTACGGTCGCTTTGGGTTTGCGTCCGAGGCGAATTTCCGGTTCAGCCGGAATCGACATCAGAGCCTTGTCCCGGCTGGTTTCCACCATCACCAAGCCGGTTTCCTGCAGGTCGACTGAAATATTGACTTGCGGCTTGACGGGGGCCGGCATGGATACCAAGGCGAGGGCGGGTTCGGTGGCCACTATCGGCTCAGGCTCGGATGCGGCGACCTCCTCAACCTGAACCGGGAGTGCCACAACCGGAACGGGGGCCAGGGCCGGCTCGGTAGCCGGGCTGGAGACGGCGGCTTCAACGGTTTTCTCCTCGACTGGCAGCGGTACGGGAGCCGGTGCCGACTCGACCGCAGGTTCCACCGACGCGACCGGCTCGGAGGCCAGCGGAGCCTGTTCGACCACTTGGGGCAAGGCCTCAGGCGTGGCGGGCGGCTGCTCAGCTACGGTTTCCACAGCCTCGACGGCCTGTTCCTCGGGACGGCGCTCGCCGCGATCCCGACCACGGCCGCGACGGCCGCGGCGACCGCGACGTTCTTCCTGCGATTCGGTGGTCGCGCCGGGGGCGGGCGACTCCAGGACGCCCGTCAAGGGGGCGATGGGCGCCTCAGTCGTCCGCGGCTCCTGCTGGCGAGGCTGCCGCGGCTGGCGTGGTTCCTGCCCTTGCCGTTCAGTACGCTCCCCGCGCTCCTGCCGGTCTGGGCGTTCCTGGCGCGGACGGCGTTCGCCGCGCGCTTCCTGTTCCGGACGGGGTGCTTGCTGCCCGCGCGACCGCTGTTCCTGGCGGTCGCGTGGCTCCTGACGGCTACGCTCGCTGCGGTCGCGTCCGCGGCCACGCTCGCCACGGCCTTCGCGCACCTGCTCGCGCCGGACCGGCGGTTCGGTCTTGGCGACAGGGACTGGCTCGTCTTTGCGGTTGCCGCGGAACCAGCCGAAGATCTTGTCGATGATGCCGTGTTGCTCTGCGGCGGCGGGCTGAGCAGCCTGCGCTGCAGGCCTGGGCTCGACAATGGGAGCCGGCTGCGACGGCGTGATGCCCTTGACGGCGGCTTCGGGACGGATGGGCCGCGCCTCGGTTTGCGCCGAAGGCGGCTGATAGTCCTCGGTCGGCGGCGTCTCGACCATCTTGTAGCTCGGCAGGGCCTGGTCTTCCAGGTTCAACTGGTCGTGCCGCAGTCGCACGATCTCATGGGCAGGCGTTTCCAGGTGGGTATTCGGAATGAGGACGATGTTGACCTTGTGCCGCAGTTCGATGGTGCGAATGTCGTCGCGCTTCTCGTTGAGCAGGAAGGTGGCGACATCGACAGGAATCTGCACGTGGAGCGCGCCGGTATTCTCCTTCATCGACTCTTCTTCGAGGATGCGCAAAATGTGCAGGGCGGCCGACTCGGTGCTGCGAATGTGGCCGGTGCCGGTGCAGCGCGGGCAGGTGATGTAGGTCATCTCGGCCAGCGCCGGGCGCAGCCGCTGGCGCGACAATTCGAGCAGGCCGAAGCGGGAGATCTTGCCGGTCTGGACGCGGGCACGGTCATAGTGCAGGGCGTCGCGCAGGCGGTTTTCCACCTCGCGCTGGGCGCGCGGGCTTTCCATGTCGATGAAGTCGATGACGATGAGGCCGCCCAGGTCACGCAGACGCAGCTGGCGGGCGATCTCGTCGGCCGCCTCGAGGTTGGTGCGCAGCGCGGTTTCCTCGATGTCGGCGCCGCGCGTGGCGCGTCCGGAGTTGACGTCGACGGCGACCAGCGCCTCGGTGTGGTCCACCACGATGGCGCCGCCTGAGGGCAGGGTGACCTGACGACCGAAGGCGGTCTCGATCTGGTGCTCGATCTGGAAACGCGAGAAGAGCGGCACGTCGTCGCGGTAGCGCTTCACGCGCGCCACGTTGCCCGGCATGACGTGGCTCATGAACTGCTGCGCCTGCTCATAGATATCGTCGGTATCGATGAGGATTTCGCCGATATCGGGCTGGAAGTAGTCGCGGATGGCGCGAATGACCAAGCTGCCTTCCTGGTAGATGAGGAAGGGCCCCTTCTGGCCGCCGGCGGCGCCATCGATGGCGCGCCACAGTTGCATCAGGTAATTCAGGTCCCACTGCAGTTCTTCCGCATTGCGACCAATGCCAGCGGTGCGGGCGATCAGGCTCACGCCCGGCGGCACTTCGAGCTGGTCCATGGCCTCGCGCAGTTCGTTGCGATCCTCACCCTCGACGCGGCGTGAAACACCACCGCCGCGGGGGTTGTTCGGCATCAGGACCAGGTAGCGGCCGGCAAGCGAAATGAAGGTGGTCAGCGCCGCACCTTTGTTGCCGCGCTCGTCCTTGTCGACCTGGACGATGATTTCCTGACCTTCCTTGAGGGCTTCCTTGATGGTCGCGCGGTTAGGCTCGACACCTTCCCTGAAATAGGTGCGGGAGACTTCCTTGAATGGGAGAAAACCGTGGCGTTCGGCGCCGTAATCAACAAAAGCCGCTTCGAGGCTGGGCTCGATGCGGGTGATCACGGCCTTGTAGATGTTGCTCTTGCGTTGTTCCTTGGCGGCCGATTCGATGTCGAGGTCAATCAGTTTCTGGCCATCGACGATCGCGACGCGGAGTTCCTCGGCCTGCGTCGCATTGAACAGCATGCGTTTCATTATTTTGTTCTCCCGCGCGCAAACACGGGAAGACAAACCGCATCCGGATCAGGCGGATAGTATTAGTTTGGCTGGATTGAAATCATCAAAGGCGTCAAGGGCAAACTAATTTTTTCGGGTTTGTCTTTTCGTCCTGAAGTGCCTTCAGGACTGTGTGTTCCGCGTGTGCTAAGTGCGCGCAATTCAAGTAGTATCGCTGCTTGCGGTGAGCGAATTAACCTTTGTGCGGTTTGCTTGAGCCGGTTTATCGACTGCATTCTGGCGCACCATCCAATGCCGCTTTGGGTCATGGGGCGCGCATCCGGAACCAACCTGAATTATTCTTCATGGCCGGTCCCCAAAAATGGGCAAACCAGTCGGCAGTATATTCAAAATGAAGGAGTTAAGCAAAGCTTCCGTTACCCGCCGGCGGATCGGCGAAGAGGCGGAGGGCCAGCGCATTGACAATTACCTGCTGCGCGTCTGCAAGGGTGTGCCGAAAAGCCACGTCTATCGGATCCTCAGAAGCGGGGAGGTGCGGGTCAATAGGAAGCGGGTCCCCCCGGAGTACCGGCTGCAATCCGGCGACGAGGTACGCGTTCCCCCTTTGCGGCTTGGCGTGGAGGTAAAACTGGCCGTACCGGTCGGGCGGGAATACCGCATTGCCCACGAGGACGACGGCCTGCTGGTGGTCGACAAGCCGGCTGGCATGGCGGTGCATGGCGGCAGCGGGGTAAGCTTCGGTGTCATAGAGCAGTTGCGCCGGCAAAGACCGCAGGCACGTTTTCTGGAACTGGCACACAGGCTGGATCGTGAAACCTCCGGCTTGCTGCTGATTGCCAAGAAACGCTCTGCGCTGACTGCCTTGCATGACCTGTTCCGCGAGGGCCACATCGAAAAGCGCTACCTGGCCCTCGTCAAGGGCCGCTGGCGTGAGCCGCAGCGCCACGTCAAGCTGGCCCTGCACAAGTATCTGACCGAGGAGGGCGAGCGTCGCGTCAGCGTGTCGCCGGAAGGCAAGGCGGCGCATAGCATCGTGCGCCTGGTTGCCCGCTGGGAAAATTTCAGCCTGGTCGAGGTGGAGCTTAAAACGGGAAGAACGCACCAGATCCGCGTGCATCTGGCCCATCTTGGCTTCCCGCTTTGCGGCGACGACAAATACGGCGATTTTGCCCTGAACAAAACCTTGCAAAAACAGGGCCTCGGCCGCATGTTTTTGCATGCGGCGAAGCTGGCGCTTGATCATCCCGGGACAGGTGAGCGGCTGGATCTGATGGCGGCGCTGCCGGAGGATCTGATCGTTTTTTTGAGGCGACTGGAAGTGAACGAGAAACGGGACTATGGCGCGGAATTATCGATTGGTGGTCTTTGACTGGGACGGTACGCTGCTGGATTCGGCGGGGGCGATCGTCGCCTGCATGCAGGCGGCGGCGATCGATCTCGGGCTGTCCCCGCCGGACGAACGAACCGCGCGGCAGGTCATCGGTCTGGGATTGCACGATGCCCTGTCGCAAGCCTTGCCGGGCGTGCCTGCCGACGATTACCAGCGCGTTGCCGAGCGTTATCGGCATCACTATCTTTCCCGGGATCACGAACTGTCCTTGTTTGCCGGCGCCCATGAGTTGGTGGAAGAACTGTCCGAAGCCGGATGCCTCCTGGGGGTCGCTACCGGGAAAAGCCGGCTCGGTTTGAACCGTGCGCTGGAAGCCTCCGGTCTCAAGAGATTTTTCCATGCCACGCGCTGCGCCGATGAGTGCAGTTCGAAACCGGCGCCCGACATGTTGCTGGAGATCATGGATGAACTGGGTGCGCCACCCGATCGGACCTTGATGATCGGCGACACCACGCATGACCTGCAAATGGCAAGGAATGCCGGCGTCGGCGCGCTGGCGGTCGGCTATGGTGCGCACCCGCGCGAAGTTCTGCAGGCGGAACGGCCCCTTGGCCTGTTCGACGAATTTGCGCAATTGACGGAATGGCTCAGGAAGCACGGCTGATTTGCGCCAGCGCCAGACTGGCCGACGGCGGCAAGGGGTTTCGCTTCGAGATTCCGGCGGACTCCGGCTCGCAGTCAGCTTTTGTGGTGCGGCATGGCGGGCAGGTGTACGGCTACCTCAATCGCTGTGCGCATATTGGTGTCGAACTGGACTGGCTGCCCGGGGAATTCTTCGAGGATTCCGGGCTATACTTGGTCTGCACGACGCATGGCGCGACTTATCTTCCTGACAGCGGCATGTGCATTGCCGGCCCCTGCCGCGGCGCCCGACTGACCCAACTGGACGTCTTCGAGCAGGATGGCGGCGTTTACCTGAAATAGAGACCGGTACAAGATGCCCGACACACCCGACAACGACCCCATCTGGGAACGCAAGATCATCGAGAAACTGGCGCTGGAGACGCTAGCGGAGCAGAAACGCCGCCGCCGCTGGGGCATTTTTTTCAAGGTTCTCGGCTTCGTCTACCTCACCTTCCTCATCGTGGCGCTGGGCGACTGGGGCGATACGGCCGACAAGCTGGGCGATGGCAAAAAACATACTGCGCTGATTCAGTTGAACGGCGTCATCAAGCAGACCGGAGAGGCGAGTGCGGAAAAGGTCACCGAAGCGCTGCAGGCGGCTTTCAAGGACCACGGCACGCAAGGGGTGATCCTGCGCATCAACAGCCCGGGCGGCAGCCCGGTGCAATCGGGCATCATCAACGACGAGATTCGCCGCCTGCGCGCCAAGCATCCGAATATCCCGCTGTATGCCGTGGTGGAGGATGTCTGCGCGTCGGGTGGCTACTATGTCGCGGCGGCGGCCGACAAGATCTTCGTGGATAAGGCCAGCATTGTCGGTTCGATCGGCGTGCTGATGGATGGTTTCGGCTTTACCGGGACGCTGGACAAGCTGGGGGTCGAGCGGCGCCTGCTGACGGCCGGCGAGAACAAGGGCTTTCTGGATCCTTTCTCGCCGCAGGATGCCCAGCACAAGCACCACGCCCAGATCCTGCTAGATGACATCCACAAACAGTTCATCGACATCGTGCGCAAGGGGCGGGGCAAGCGCCTGAAAGAGTCGCCCGAGCTCTTCAGTGGCCTCATGTGGACTGGCGCCAAGAGCATCGAACTCGGCCTGACCGACGAACTTGGCAGCGTCGAGTTTGTGGCGCGGGAAATCATCAAGGCTGAGGACATCCGCGACTATACGATGCGGGCGAGTCTGACCGAACGCTTCGCCAGGCAGTTTGGCACGGACGTGGCCGAAGGCGTCATGAACGTTGTCGGCAAGATCGGGGTCAGATAGTCAGCCGGCCAGCAGCAGGAATACCGTCGGCTTTTTTTCGAGTAAAGGGGCGGGGCCGGCGCGCCAGGCGTCGACCTGTCTCGTGGCGATGCTTTCCCTCCCGGTCGTCAGCTCCGTGGCCAGGCACAACAATGTGTCCGGCTGGCAAGCCTCCAGAAGCGCAGTAAGCAACGCGGCGTTGCGGTAGGGCGTCTCGATGAAGATTTGCGTGCGCCCTTCCCGGCGTGATTCCCGCTCCAGTTCAACAATACGCTTGCTGCGATCCGGTTCGCGTACCGGCAGATAGCCATGAAAGGCAAAACTCTGTCCGTTCAGGCCCGAAGCCATCAGCGCCAGCAACAGGCTGGAGGGGCCGACCAGCGGTGCCACCCGAATGCCTCTGGCGTGCGCTGCTCGTACCAGCAAGGCGCCGGGATCCGCCACGGCCGGTGCCCCGGCCTCGGACATCAGGCCGGCGGATTCCCCAGCAACGAGGGGGGCGAGGAGGGCGTCGAGATCGGTTTGCTTCGGTTCGCGCGGCAGTTCCCGGATGTCGATTTCCTGGAGGGGATGCTTGACAGCGATACGCTTCAGTTCGGCGCGCGCGGACTTGGCATTCTCGACGATGAAATACCTCAGGCCACGCGCGATGCGCAGTACGTCGGCCGGCAGTATGGCGTCGGGCCTGCTTTCACCAAGGGAGGCGGGAACAAGGTATAACGTGGCCGTCGGCATCAGGGAACCGGTACGCCTTCGGCACGCAGCATCCCGCACAGGGCGATCAGCGGTAGGCCGATGAGAGCGTTGGGGTCGTCTCCTCGCATGCAGGACAGTAGAGCGATACCCAAACCTTCGGACTTTGCGCTGCCGGCGCAATGATAGGGCTGTTCCTTGTCCAGATAGCGCTCGATCTCGGCATCCGAGAGGTGCCGGAACGCGACCTCGGTCGGCACGCCGCATACTTGGCTGCGGCCGGTAGCACTATTATGCAAGCACAAACCGGTATGAAATATGACGGTGTGGCCGCGCATGGCGCGTAATTGCTCGACGGCCCTCTCGCGCGTCAACGGTTTGCCAAACCGCTGAGAGTCCATGAAAGCGACCTGGTCGCTGCCAATGATCAGGGCATCGGGGAAATGGCTGGCGACGGCTTTTGCCTTGGCGACTGAAAGTCTTTCCGCCGTAGCGGCCGGGCTTTCTCCGGGCAATGCGGATTCGTCTGCCTGTGGATTGGCAACCTCGAATGGTATCTGCAATCGGACCAGCAAGTCACGGCGGAAGACAGAAGTGGAAGCAAGGACTAGGCGGGGCATAAGGTTCGACCGTATTTCGGATGTTATTCTTTTGACAGGAAAAGTCGTGAAATGATATCATTTCACGCTTATGTCGGAACGGGGCATGGTCATCGACAGCCTTGAGTTTGCAAGACGACACGGGATGTTGTCCGGTCGTCTTCAACTTGGCACCCTGCCGCGGCTGAGCGAAGTCCTTTTTGATGTCTCCGGCAACCTGGATTACGAGGTGTCTGGCGAAACCGCGGGGGGCAATGCTTTCCTGGCCTTGAAGCTTGAAGGGCCGTTGCGGCTGATTTGCCAGCGCTGCCTGGGTGCCTTGGAGTTTGCGTTAAGCATGCGCAGCCGGATAATGCTGGTCGAGCCGGAATCGCCTTGGCCTGATGATGGTCAAGTCGGCGGGCTGGAAGATGAGGCCTGTGATGCGATAGAGGTGTTGGGCGAGTTGGATCTCGCCCCCCTACTGGAGGAGGAAATCCTGTTGGCTTTGCCGATTGCGCCGCGACATGAGCGTTGCGAGCCGCCGGCAGCAGCTGCGGCCTCGAAAGAGGCTTCGCCATTTGCGCAGTTGGCCCGGCTTAAGCACAACTAATTTTTTCGAATACGTTTTTGAGGAGTACACCATGGCTGTCCAACAGAACAAGAAGTCGCCTTCGAAGCGCGGCATGCACCGCGCTCATGACTTCCTGACCAATCCGCCGCTGGCCGTCGAGCCGACCACCGGGGAAACGCATCTGCGCCACCACGTCAGCCCAAGCGGCTATTACCGCGGAAAGAAGGTTGTCAAGGCCAAGGGCGAGTAATTCCTGGCTGGCGACGCCTTCTGTTGTGGAGTCGTCTCCGCCTGCTTCCACCGGAACCTATAACGCGTCGATGGACGTCACCATCGCGATAGACTGTATGGGCGGCGATTTCGGCCCATCCGTTACGCTGCCTGCCGTTATCCGCTTCCTGCAACGCGACGATCAGGCGAAGGTGGTCCTGGTCGGCCTGCCTGCGGAGGTGGAAGGGGCCGTGGCCAAGGAGAGGCCGCGCTTCGGCGACCGATTGCGCTTCCATGCCGCCAGCGAGGTGGTCAACATGGATGATCCCCTTGCCACTGCGCTGCGCATCAAGAAGGACTCTTCGATGCGGGTGGCGGTCGATCTGGTCAAGGCGGGTGAGGCGCAGGCCGCCGTCTCGGCCGGCAACACGGGTGCGCTGATGGCGATTTCCCGCTTCGTGCTCAAGACCCTGCCCGGCATCGACCGGCCGGCCATCGCTACCGTGCTGCCGACCCTGCGGGGATACACCTATGTCCTCGATCTGGGGGCCAACGTGGATTGCGAGCCGCAGCATCTCCTTCAATTCGGCATCATGGCCGATCTGCTGGTTTCCGCGGTCGAACACAAGGAACGCCCCACGGTCGGTCTGCTCAACATCGGCGAAGAGGCTATCAAGGGCAACGAAGTGGTGAAGCAGGCCGGTGAATTGCTAAAGGAGAGTGGCCTTAATTTCTACGGCAACGTCGAGGGCGACGATATTTACAAGGGCACGACGGATATCGTGGTCTGCGACGGTTTCGTCGGCAATGTCCTGCTGAAAACCTCCGAAGGCCTTGCCCACATGCTGGCCACTTTTCTGCGCGAGGAGTTCAGTCGCAATCCGCTCAGGAAAATCGCCGCGTTTTTTGCCTTGCCGGCCCTCAACGGCTTCAAGAAGCGCGTCGATCCTCGTCGCTATAACGGCGCCAGTCTGCTAGGCCTGCGCGGCATTGTCGTCAAGAGCCACGGTTCAGCGGATCATATGGCCTTCGCCAACGCCATTGAACGTGCGGCGGAGGCCGTCCGCAACCGGCTGGTTGATCGCATCAGCGAACGCATGGCGCGTAACGCACCACAAATGGTTCAGTAAATGCATGCACGCATAACTGGCACGGGCAGCTATCTGCCCCCAACAGCGCTGACAAATAACGATCTTGTAGCGCGTGGCGTCGATACTACGGACGAGTGGATCGTCGAGCGCACGGGGATACGCAGTCGCCATATCGCCGACGACAGCCAGAATGCGAGTGACTTGGCTTTGGAAGCCAGTATGAAGGCGATCGCCGCGGCCGGCATCGCGGCCGGGAAGATCGACCTCATCATTCTCGCCACCTCGACGCCTGATTACATCTTTCCAAGCACGGCCTGTCTGCTGCAATCCAGGCTTGGCGTCAGCGGTGCAGCCGCCTTCGATGTACAAGCCGTCTGCAGCGGTTTCGTCTATGCCCTGACAATGGCGGAGAAATTCATCCTGTCCGGTAGTCATCGTTGCGCCCTGGTGGTCGGAACAGAAGTCTTTTCGCGCATCCTCGACTGGAACGACCGGGGAACCTGCGTACTTTTCGGCGATGGTGCCGGTGCCGTTATTCTTGAGGCCAGCGACGAACCGGGCATTCTCGCCAGTTCGCTGCATGCCGACGGCTCGTATCACGGCATACTCGAGGTGCCGGGAAATATCTGCGGCGGCAAGGTAGTTGGCCAGCCTTTCGTAAAAATGGATGGCCCAGCGGTGTTCAAGTTTGCCGTCAAAGTGTTGGCAGAGGTCGCACACGAAGTGCTGGATAGGGCCGATATGGATGCCAAGGAAATCGATTGGCTGATCCCGCATCAGGCGAATATCCGCATCATCCAGTCGACGGCAAAGAAGCTCAGCCTGCCGATGGAGAAAGTCATCACCACGGTGGACCGCCATGGCAACACCTCGGCCGCCTCGATCCCGCTGGCGCTGGATGCTGCCGTGAATG
The DNA here is from genome assembly GCA_041674385.1 of Sterolibacterium sp. Classification (GTDB taxonomy): domain Bacteria; phylum Pseudomonadota; class Gammaproteobacteria; order Burkholderiales; family Rhodocyclaceae; genus JACRAR01. The sequence continues at coordinate 21,706 of JBAYVU010000036.1, read as the reverse complement.
ATGGACGCATCAAGCGTGGCGACACCCTGATGCTGGAAGGCGTCGGCGGCGGGTTCACCTGGGGCGCGGTCCTCCTCAAATTCTGATCAGTTTCGACCAATCATGAAATTCGCGCTCGTTTTTGGCTCCGGCATAACATTCGCTGCGTTCGTGTGAGCCTTCACCGAAAACTCGCGAAAGCTAATTATGAGATTTGCACTTGTTTTTCCCGGTCAGGGCTCGCAATCGCTTGGCATGATGGCCGCCTACGGTGACAGTTCAGTCATCCGCAGCACTTTTGACGAGGCTTCCAAGGCGTTGGGTCGCGATCTCTGGCAACTCGTGACGGAAGGGCCGGCCGAGGCGCTTAGCCAGACAGTGAATACCCAGCCGTTGATGCTGACCGCCGGCATTGCCGTCTTTCGCTTGTGGCAGGAGAAGGGCGGCAAGGTGCCGAGTATGGTCGCCGGTCATAGCCTGGGCGAGTATTCGGCGCTCGTCGCGGCTGGCGTGCTGCGCTTCAACGATGCAGTTCCCCTGGTCGAACTCCGTGCCAAGGTGATGCAGGAGGCCGTGCCGTCAGGGGAGGGCGCGATGGCTGCCATTCTCGGCCTGGATGCCGCGGCGGTAATGGCAGCCTGCGCCGACAGCGCCCAGGGCCAGGTGGTGGAAGCCGTCAATTTCAACACGCCTGAACAGGTTGTGATCGCCGGTCAAGCCCCCGCTGTCCAGCGCGCCGCCGACGCCGCGAAGGCAATGGGTGCCAAGCGCGCCGTCATGTTGCCCGTCTCGGCACCGTTTCATTGCTCCCTGATGAAGCCGGCAGCGGAGCGATTGCGTCAAAAACTTGCTGACTTGTCCTTTTCGGTTCCGCAGATGCCTGTGGTGAATGACTCAGATGTGAGCTGCCTGACTGACCCGCAACAGATCAAGGAAGCGCTGGTGCGGCAGGCAGCCTCGCCGGTGCGTTGGGTTGAAATTATGCAGGCCATGGCTGGGCAGGGTATTACCCACGTCTATGAATGCGGTCCTGGCAAGGTGCTGGCGGGCCTGGTCAAGCGTTGCGCCGACGGCATGGTTGGCGGCGCCATGGCCGATCTGGCCGGGCTTGAGGCAGCCCTGGCTGTGACGAACGCGTAGAGGAGAATATGCTGAAAGGTCAGATTGCTCTTGTTACGGGGGCTTCTCGCGGAATCGGGCGTGCCATTGCGCTGGATCTGGGCCGGGAAGGTGCCACAGTGATAGGTACTGCCACAACCGAGGCGGGTGCCGCCGATATTCAGAAGGCACTGGAGGCCGCCTCCATTCAAGGCTGGGGGGCGGTGCTCAATGTGACCGATGCCGCTGCATGCGAAGCGGTCATGGGCGAGATCGAAAAACGTTTCGGACCGGTCTCGGTTCTGGTGAACAACGCCGGCATCACGCGCGACAACCTGGCCATGCGCATGAAGGATGATGAGTGGGATGCGGTGATGGATACCAATCTCAAGGCGGTCTTTCGTCTTTCCAAGGCGGTGATGCGTGGCATGATGAAGGCGCGCTATGGCCGCATCATCAACATCACTTCCGTGGTGGGCAGTTCGGGTAACCCCGGCCAGGCCAACTATGCAGCCGCCAAGGCCGGCGTGGCGGGCATGTGCCGCGCCCTGGCGCGCGAACTGGGCAGCCGCAACATTACGGTGAATTGCGTGGCGCCAGGCTTTATCGATACTGACATGACCAAGGCTCTACCGGATGCGCAGCGAGATGCGCTGCTTGGGCAGATCCCGCTCGGCCGGCTCGGCCAGTCCGACGAGATCGCCGCGGCGGTGGCCTTCCTCGCTTCGTCGCGGGCGGGTTATATCACCGGCACGACGCTGCATGTCAATGGCGGCATGTACATGAATTGAACTCGGGTTTGGTCGGGCTAGCCCTTTCTGTTAAAATAGCCCGGTTTTTTTCTAGTCATACCCGCTAAAAAGGGAAGGAGCAAAACACATGGAGAACATTGAACAACGCGTCAAGAAGATCGTTGCTGAGCAACTCGGCGTCAACGAATCGGAGATCAAGATCGAGTCGTCGTTTGTGGACGACCTCGGGGCGGATTCTCTTGACACGGTGGAACTGGTGATGGCCCTCGAAGAGGAATTCGAGTGCGAGATTCCGGATGAAGAAGCCGAGAAGATCACCACCGTCCAGCAGGCGATCGACTACATCAACGCCCACCTCAAGAAGTAAGTCTTTTCAATTTCCCCCAAGCAGGAGCAGAGCGAAGTGGCACGCCGAAGGGTAGTGGTCACCGGTTTGGGCATCATTTCGCCCGTTGGCAACACGACCCAGGAAACCTGGGACAATATCGTGGCGGGCAAGTGCGGCATCGGTCCGATCACCCGTTTCGATGCCTCGACCTTCAAGTCGCGCATCGCCGGCGAAGTGAAGGGATTCGACGTGGCGGCCTATCTCGTGCCCAAGGAGGCGCGCCGGATGGATGTCTTCATCCATTACGGCATGGCGGCGGGAATTCAGGCGATCAAAGACTCCGGACTGGCGGTGACGCCGGAGAACGCCCCCCGCATCGGGGTCAATATCGGCTCCGGCATCGGCGGTCTACCGATGATCGAGGATACGCACAACGATTTCCTCGGTGGCGGTCCGCGCAAGATCTCGCCCTTCTTCATTCCGGGCACCATCATCAACATGATCTCGGGCAACCTCTCGATCATGTTCGGACTGAAGGGGCCGAATCTCGCGATCGTGACAGCGTGCACGACGGGCTTGCATGCTATCGGCACCAGCTTCCGCATGATCCAGTACGGCGATGCCGACGCAATGGTCTGCGGAGGGGCGGAATCCACCGTAACTCCGCTGGCCATTGGCGGTTTTGCTTCGGCACAAGCCCTGTCCACCCGCAACGACGACCCGGCAACGGCCAGCCGTCCCTGGGACAAGGGGCGAGACGGATTCGTTCTTGGCGAAGGCGCCGGCGTGCTGGTCCTTGAGGAATACGAGCATGCGAAGCGCCGCGGCGCCCGGATCTATGCCGAGATTGCGGGTTTCGGCATGAGCGGGGACGCTTATCACATGACCGCGCCTGACACCGATGGTCCACGCCGCAGCATGATCAACGCATTCCAGGATGCAGGGATCAACCCGGACCAGATACAGTACCTGAACGCCCACGGTACCTCAACACCGCTGGGAGACAAGAATGAAACGGATGCCATCAAGCTGGCGTTCGGCGATGCCGCCCGCAATCTGGTGGTGAATTCGACCAAGTCCATGACAGGCCACCTGTTGGGAGGTGCCGGCGGGCTCGAGTCGGCGCTGACGGTATTGGCGGTACACCATCAGATTTCGCCGCCGACCATCAATATCTTCGACCAGGATCCGGAGTGCGATCTCGACTATTGCGCCAACACCGCGCGTCAGCTCAAGATCGATGTCGCCCTGAAAAACAATTTCGGATTCGGCGGCACCAACGGCACGCTGGCTTTCCGGCGGATCTGACCCAGCCGGATGCGCCTGCCGCACCGGCTTGTACTGCGTTCTTCACGGTATCTGGCTATAGTACTTGTCCTGCTGCACCTCGCAGCCCTGGCCAGTCTGTTGCCGCTTGATTTTCCTGCATGGCTCAAACTGGCACTGGTTGCGACAATCGGAGTGTCGGTTGGTGCGGCGGTTCGCCGCCATGCGTTGCTCCTGGCAACGGCCTCAATACGCGAGCTGGTCCTGAAGAGCGACGGCGCTGTCGAGGGGCTGCGCCAAGGCGGCAGCCGGTTTGACGCAAGTGTTTCAGGGCAAACCACCGTTCTGCCCTGGCTGATCGTGATGCTGCTTGAATTGCCGGACTCGCGGCGCCTGCTCCCGCTGTTGATCCTGCCGGACTCGCTGCCAGCCGAGGACGGGCGGATCTTGCGCGCATGGTTGCGCTGGAAGCTTACCTGAGGCGGTTTCGCAGAAGGGTGTTGCGAGCCACAGCGAGGGTCTCCGGGTAGTCGCGGCTGGCATGCAGGCCCCGGCTTTCCCGACGTCTTTGGGCGCAGCGCACTATGAGGTCGGCGGTGAGCACGAGGTTGCGCAACTCGATCAGATCGTTCGTAACGCGGAAATTGGCATAGTACTCGTCGATCTCCCGCTCCAGCAGGCGGATGCGGTGGCGAGCCCGCTCCAGGCGCTTGTTGGTGCGTACGATGCCGACGTAATCCCACATGAAGCGGCGCAATTCATCCCAGTTGTGTGAAAGGACGATTTCCTCGTCGGCATCCGTTACGCGGCTCTCGTCCCATGGCGGCAAGACTGACAGGGCTTGCCGCTTCGACTTGAGAATGTCCTCGGCGGCAGCAGTGGAGAACACCAGGCATTCGAGCAGCGAATTGCTGGCCAGCCGGTTGGCCCCATGAAGGCCGGTGAAGGCGGTTTCACCCACCGCATAGAGGCCGGGCAGGGCTGTGCGAGCAGCCAAGTCGGTGACTATGCCGCCGCAGGCATAGTGCGCTGCCGGCACGACCGGGATTGGTTGCCGGGTAATGTCGATACCTAGTTCCAGGCATCGGGCATGGATGTTCGGGAAGTGCTCGATCAGGAAATCGGCCGGCTTGTGCGTCATGTCGAGGTAGACGCAATCCAGGCCGCGCTTCTTCATCTCGAGGTCGATGGCGCGGGCGACAATATCGCGCGGCGCCAATTCGGCGCGAGGATCGTGCTCGGGCATGAAACGCTCGCCATCGGGCAGGCGCAGAATGCCACCCTCTCCTCGCATCGCCTCCGTGATGAGAAAGGTCTTAGCATGGGGGTGGTAAAGGCAAGTCGGATGAAATTGGATGAATTCCATGTTGGCCACCCGACAGCCGGCGCGCCAGGCCATGGCAATGCCGTCTCCGGTCGCCGTGTCGGGATTGGTGGTGTAGAGATAGACCTTGCCGGTGCCGCCGGTCGCCAGCACCGTGTGCGGCGCGGAAAAGGTCTCCACATGGTCTGCCGGCTTGTCGAGAACATAGGCCCCGTGGCAGCCGTTGCCCGGCAATCCGAACTTGGCATCAGTGATGAGGTCGATGGCGATGTGGTGCTCGAACACCTTGATGTTCGGGTGGGCGCGCAACTTTCGCGTCAGGGTATTCTGCACCGCCGATCCGGTTGCATCCGCCACATGGATGACGCGGCGATGGCTGTGACCACCCTCGCGGGTGAGGTGGTAGCCAGAACCCGAAGCGTCGCGCGTAAACGGGACGCCTTGGCCGACAAGCCAGTCAATGGCAGCCTTGCCCTGTTCGACGACGAAGCGGGTCGTCCTGGAACTGCACAGTCCGGCACCAGCGACCAGAGTGTCCTTGATGTGAGCTTCGATCGAGTCGGCATCGTCCAGCGCCGCGGCTATGCCTCCCTGAGCCCGGTTGCTGGCGCTGTCTTCGAGGGATCGTTTGGTGACTAGGGCGACTTTCTTGTGCGGGGCCAACTGGAGGGCCAGGGACTGGCCAGCCAGGCCGCTACCGATGATCAGGACGTCGAAAACCTGCACGGGGGATATGAGGTGATTGAAGGACCGGAACTATACCATTGCAGGACAAGACCGGGAAAAGGCACTTCCGGATGCTGAACTATTTAAGAAGGTCGCTGTCTTCCTTGCGGAAGGAAGTGGCGCACAGAGTGTGTCGGGTATACTTGCGGCTTCCGGTCCGGGCATTGCGGACCGAATGAACTTCCAACAATACAGCCGCTCAAATGGGAGAACGTGAAGTAGACCAGCAGCTGGTCGTCCGCGCGCAGCACGGAGACCAGCAGGCCTTTGGGTTGCTTGTGTCTAAATACCAGCGCAAGCTGGCACGTTTGCTTTCGCGGCTGATCCGGGATCCGGCCGAGGTGGAGGACGTGGCGCAGGAAACTTTCATCAAGGCTTATCGCGCCTTGGGAAATTTCCGGGGGGATAGCGCCTTCTATACCTGGTTGTACCGCATCGGGATCAATACCGCGAAGAATTATCTGGTGTCGCAGGGCAGGCGGGCGCCAACCCGGACGGAATTCGACTCCGAGGAGGCGGAAGGCTTCGAGGAAGGCGAATTGCTACGCGACAACAATACGCCCGAACGCATGCTCCTCTCCAAGCAGATCGGTGAGACGGTGAATTCTGCTATGGAAGCATTGCCCGATGAGTTGCGCACGGCCATCACGTTGCGCGAGATCGAGGGAATGAGTTACGAAGATATCGCGAAAATGATGGATTGCCCGATCGGAACGGTGCGGTCGCGGATATTCCGGGCGCGCGAGGCAGTTGCCGAAAAACTCAGACCGTTGCTAGATACGGCTCCGGACAAGAGGTGGTGAAAATGAAACCTGACATTTCCGCTCTATTGGACGATGAACTGGAGCCGGGCGCAGCCAGTCGGACGATAGATGCCTTGCGGTGCGAAAAGGAGTTGCAGGAGGCGTGGAATGTCTATCACCTGATTGGCGATACCTTGCGCAGGTCTCCAGGCTATTCGCACGATTTGTCCGCGAAGGTGATGGCGCGGTTGGCGGAGGAGCCCATATTGCTCGCCCCCGCCGCCAAGCCGAAACGCACCCCCTTGCGTTTCGCGCTGCCTCTGGCAGCGGCAATCATGGGCATGGCCGCGGTAGGGTGGGTAGCGTTGTCTCTGAATGCACCTCTGCCGCTCGAACTTGCCGCCAAGCCGCGCTCATCGAATCAGCCGGTGGTTCAGTTGACTGAGCAGTCCTCTTCCGGCGCCCTGAAGGAATACCTCGTTGCCCATCAGGTCCATTCTCCGAGCGGCGGCATTCAGGGGGTGGCGACCTATGTCCGTTCGGTTTCGGAGATTCGACAGGGCGGCCAGCCATGAAACGCGCGCTTGTGCTGTTGGCATTCAGCGGCGTGCTTGCTGCACCCGTCTATGGCGATCAGCATGGCGATGCCTTGGCGTGGCTGCAGAAAATGGCGGCTGCCGCGCAAAAACTCAATTACACCGGAACATTCACCTATCAAAGCGGCGGCAGTTCCGAAACCTCACGCATTACCCACCTCGTGGACGCCGCAGGCGAGCAGGAAAAACTCGAAGTGCTCGATGGCAGCCCTCGCGAAGTGGTGCGCAGCAATGACGAGGTCAAATGTTTCCTGCCCGATGACAAGGTCGTCATCGTCGAGAACCGCGGGCAGCACAAGGCCTTTCCGGCGCTTCTGCCGGCATCGGTCAGCAACCTGGGCGAGCATTACCAGATCCGCAAGGGGGAGGTCTCACGGGTGGCCGGACTGGACAGTCAGCTCGTCATCCTTGAGCCAAAGGATGCACTGCGTTATGGTCACCATCTCTGGGCCGATGTCACTTCCGGTCTGATCCTGAAGGCCCGCACGATCAATGAGCGCAACGAAACGATCGAGCAATTCGCGTTCAACCAGCTGCAGATCAACGGGATCATCGACAGGGAAACACTGAAACCCAAATTCGAATCGGAAGGCAAAGCCTGGCGAATACACAACGCCAGGGCATCGCAAAGTCTTTCAGCGGGGAGCGACTGGCTGTTCAAGGCCCAGTTGCCCGGCTTCATGAAAAGCGCCGGCATGAGACGGCAGGCAAGGCGAGGAAGCGGTACGGAAACGACCCACTTTGTTTTTACCGATGGTCTGGCCTCCATCTCAGTGTTCATTGAGCCATTGGCAGACCAGAAAGCGGAGAAGGCGACTTATTCGGTCGGAGCCATCAACGTATACAAGCGTGTGACCGAAAAGCACCTTCTGACGGTCCTCGGTGAAGTGCCCATGACGACCCTGATACGTCTGGGCGACGGCATGGAGCCCAGGAAGAAATGATGGATCAGGAAGCCATCGTGGCCCGCATCGAGGGCGATCATGCCTATGTCGAGGTAGGCGGTGCCGGTGCCGGCTGCGGCCGCTGCCATGAAACGGGGGGCTGCCAAAGCGGCATTCTTGGTCAGCTGTTCAGCAGCCAGCCGCGGCAGTTCCGCATTGTCAACCGGATTGGGGCTGTGCCGGGCGATCGTGTCATCGTGCGCGTAGCCGGTGGGGCGACCCTGCGTGCCGCACTGCGGTCATATCTCTTGCCAGTGCTGTTCCTGCTGCTGGGAGCGATAACCGGGACTGTGTTGGGCGTGAACAGCGATGCTGCGGCAGCGCTGGGTGCGCTGTCCGGACTTGCTATCGGCGTCCTGGCGGGACTGACTTTACGTCGGGCCCGGATCGGCAAGATCGCGGAACCCGTTCTCATCCGCCACAGCTCATCTTTCTGTCTTTCCAAGGAAGCCTGTCGATGATCATCAGACTGTTTTTCTCCATCCTTCTATCGGTTGTTACGCTGAATGCCGCTGCGCAAGTCAGGGAATTGCCCGACTTCACCGATCTGGTCGACAAGCATGGGCCGGCGGTTGTTAATGTCAGCACAACGCAGACCGTCCGCGGCAACCGTGCCTTTCCGCAGTTTCCGGAGCTCGACGAAGACGATCCGATGTTCGAGTTCTTCAAGCGATTCATCCCGCGTCAGCCAGGCATGCCGCGTGACTTCCAGAACAAGTCCCTCGGCTCGGGTTTCATCATCAGTCCGGACGGCTACATCCTGACGAACGCCCATGTCGTCGATTCGGCCGACGAAATTGCGGTGAAGCTCACGGACAAGCGCGAGTTCAAGGCCAAGGTGATCGGCACCGACAAGCGGACCGACGTGGCGCTGATCAAGATCGAAGCGAACGGCTTGCCTGCAGTCAAGATGGGCGATCCCGGCAAGCTTCGTGTCGGTGAGTGGGTGGTGGCTATCGGTTCGCCCTTCGGCTTCGAAAGCTCCGTGACGGCAGGCATCGTCAGCGCCAAGGGGCGCGCCTTGCCACAGGAAAACTTCGTTCCTTTCATCCAGACGGACGTGGCGATCAATCCGGGCAACTCGGGCGGCCCGCTGTTCAACATGAAAGGCGAGGTGGTCGGCATCAATTCGCAGATTTACAGCCGTACCGGCGGCTATATGGGTTTGGCCTTCGCCATTCCCATCGATGTGGCGATGGATGTGCAAAGCCAGTTGCGCAGCAGCGGCCGCGTCAGCCGTGGACGCATCGGCGTGGTCATTCAGGAACTGACCAAGGAACTGGCCGATTCCTTCGGCCTGTTCAAGACTTCCGGCGCCCTGGTGAACGCCGTGGAAAAAGGCGGCCCTGCCGAGAAGGCCGGCATTGAAGCTGGAGACATTATCCTCAAATTCGATGGCAAGGCGGTGAACGTCTCCAGCGACTTGCCGCGGATCGTCGGCGCCACCCGCCCTGGCAGCAAAGTATCCATACAGGTCTGGCGAAAGGGCGCCACCCGCGATCTGGCGGTGACGGTGGGTGAAATCCCCGAGGAAAAAACGGCGCCGCGCAGCCAGATGCGGGCCAAGCCGGCGGAAGTGGCGGCCAACCGGCTGGGATTGGTATTGAGCGAACTGTCGCCAGAGCAGAAGCGCGAACTGAAAATCGCCAATGGCCTGCTGGTCGAGGATGTCCGCGCAAATGGCAGTCGGGCCGACTTGCGTCCGGGAGATGTCATTCTGGCCGTCGTACACAAAGGCTCGAGTACGGAAGCGAGAACCGTCGATCAGTTCAACAAGTTTCTGTCCCATCTGGACAAATCGGCGACGATTACCCTCCTCGTGAAGCGCGGCGAGCAGCAGACCTACATCACACTCAAGAGTATCGGTGACAAGTAAAAAGCGACCACGCCTGACAGTCTACAGCCGCGCTTGGTGCCATCTCTGCGATGATCTTCTGGCTGCCCTCAGGCCGATGTGCGAGGAATTGGGCGCCGGCATCGAGATAATCGATGTCGATGCCCATGCCGAGTTCGAGGAGGTCCATGGCGAGCGGGTGCCGGTCGTGTTCGGCGGGGAAACGGAGTTGTGCCATTACTTCCTCGACACCGCGGCAGTGCGTGCTTATTTGCTGAATTTCCGGTAGAATTTCGCGCTTTCGCATGCCACTGAAAGGGTGCTTTGCAGCACCCTTTCGTCTCTGATGGATCACATCCGCAACTTCTCGATCATCGCCCACATCGACCATGGCAAGTCGACGCTGGCCGACCGCATCATCCAGCTGTGCGGCGGCCTGTCGGAACGCGAAATGGAAGCGCAGGTGCTCGACTCGATGGACATCGAGCGGGAGCGGGGCATCACCATCAAGGCACAGACGGCTTCCCTGCAGTACAAAGCGCGCGACGGACGCCTCTTCAACCTCAACCTGATCGACACGCCGGGACATGTCGATTTCTCCTATGAAGTTTCGCGCTCGCTGTCTGCCTGCGAAGGTGCACTGCTGGTGGTGGACGCCTCGCAGGGGGTCGAAGCGCAAACGGTCGCCAACTGCTATACGGCTCTCGAGCAGGGGGTCGAGGTCGTCCCGGTGCTGAACAAGATCGATCTTCCGGCGGCGGATCCCGATCGGGCACGCGAGGAGATCGAAGATGTGATCGGCATCGATGCAACCGACGCCATTCTGGCCAGCGCCAAAACCGGTCTGGGGGTGGAGGATATCCTCGAAGCCATCATTGCCCGCATCCCGGCACCCAAAGGCGATCCGGCTGCCCCTTTGAAGGCGCTCATCATCGATTCCTGGTTCGACAATTACGTCGGAGTGGTCATGCTGGTTCGCGTCGTGGATGGCACCCTGCGACCGAAGGACAGGATCCTGCTGATGGCCGCGGATTCGCAGTACCTGTGCGAGCAGGTCGGCGTGTTCACGCCGAAGTCCCAGGCACGCAGCACACTGTCGGCCGGAGAAGTCGGTTTCATCATTGCCGGAATCAAGGAACTGAAGGCAGCCAAGGTCGGCGATACGGTGACGCTGGCTGACCGTTGTGCCACCGAAGCACTTCCCGGCTTCAAGGAAATCAAGCCGCAAGTCTTCGCCGGCCTCTATCCGGTCGAAGCGAACCAGTACGATTCCCTGCGCGAGGCTCTGGAAAAACTCAAGCTGAACGATGCCTCGCTCCACTACGAACCGGAAGTGTCGCAGGCGCTGGGGTTCGGTTTCCGCTGCGGTTTCCTGGGGCTTCTGCACATGGAAATCGTGCAGGAGCGTCTCGAACGCGAATATGACATGGACCTCATCACCACCGCGCCGACAGTGGTCTACGAGGTGCTGATGCGCGATGGATCGGTACTGTCCGTCGAGAACCCATCCAAGCTGCCGGATCCATCGAAAATCGAGGAAATCCGCGAACCGATCATCACGACGACGGTCTTTGTACCCCAAGAGTATCTTGGCGCGGTCATCACGCTGTGCGAACAGAAGCGCGGCGCGCAAGTAAACCTGCAGTACCACGGACGCCAGGTCATGCTGACCTACGACATGCCCATGGCCGAGGTGGTGATGGATTTCTTCGACAAGCTGAAATCCGTCTCGCGCGGTTATGCCTCGCTCGATTATGAGTTCAAGGAATACCGCCAGGCGGATGTCGTCAAGCTCGATATCCTGATCAACAGTGACCGGGTCGACGCACTGTCCGTCATTGTGCATCGCGCCAACGCCCAGTATCGCGGACGCGAGCTGGCATCCAAGATGCGGGAACTGATCCCCCGTCAGATGTACGATGTGGCGATTCAGGCAGCCATCGGTTCCACCATCATCTCGCGCGAGAACATCAAAGCCATGCGCAAGAACGTCCTGGCGAAATGCTATGGCGGCGATATCAGCCGCAAGCGCAAGCTGTTGGAAAAACAAAAGGCCGGCAAGAAGCGCATGAAACAAGTCGGCAATGTCGAGATCCCGCAGGAGGCCTTCCTGGCCGTGCTGCGGGTCGATTCGAAATAGGATATTCAATTTGAACTTCGCCCTGATCCTCTTTCTCCTTACGCTCGCCACCGGCGCCATCTGGCTGTTCGATGTGATGGTGATGAAGAAGCGTCGGGGTCCGGAAGCGAAGGAACCGTGGTGGGTGGAATACGGCGCCAGTTTCTTCCCCGTCATCCTGGTGGTGTTCTTCCTGCGCTCCTTTTTGGTCGAACCGTTCAAGATCCCCTCCGGCTCGATGATTCCGACCCTGCTGGTGGGCGACTTCATCCTGGTGAACAAGTACACCTACGGTATTCGGCTGCCGGTCATCAACAAGAAAGTACTGAACCTGAACACGCCACAGCGCGGCGATGTCATGGTTTTCCGCTGGCCAGAGGATCCGTCGCTGGATTACATCAAACGGGTGGTCGGGTTGCCCGGCGACAAGGTGGCTTGGCAGAACAAGCGTCTGTTCATCAATGGAGAAGAGGTGTCGACAGTCACGCGGGCGGATTATCTGCACCCCGACCGCCTGTATTATTCAGCCCAGTATCAGGAAAAGCTGGGCCAGGCCGATCACAGCATCATTCTGGACAAGGATGCGCCGGCCTTCGTCACCCAGGTCTTGCAGTTTCCAGGGCGGGACAAATGCATCTACAATAGCTCCGGCGTGATTTGCGAGGTCCCGGCTGGCCATTACTTTGTCATGGGCGATAATCGCGATGCCAGCAGCGACAGTCGGGTTTGGGGGTTCGTGCCGGATCAGAACATTGTCGGCAAGGCCTTCCTGATCTGGTTCAATTTCAGCGATTTGAAACGCATCGGCAGCTTCCATTGAAGGAGCGCAGAATGAGAAAACAACTAGGTTTGAGCCTGATCGGATTGATCCTGGTCAGCGCGATCGTTATTGGCGTCGCCGTCGTCGGCATGAAGGTCGTGCCTTCGGTGATTGAGTATTACACCATCGTCAAGCACATCAAGACGATTGCCAACAGCGGGGCTACTACGGTTGCCGAAGTCCGGACAGCCTACGATCGTCAAGCATCGGTGGATGACACGCCCAGCATGGCGGGTGCCGACCTGGAGATTACCAAGGAAGGCAATCAGCTGGTTATCTCCTTCGAATACGCGAAAAAAATCCACATCGCCGGCAACGTCAGCATCCTCATCGAATATGCAGGCAGCAGTTCCGGCAGCAAACGCCCTATCGAGTGAGCACCTCTTGTGAGTGATGTGCCGGGTTTCGAGCGCAAAATCGGTTACGTTTTTCAGAGCCGGGAGCTTCTGAAACAGGCTCTGACCCACCGCAGCTTCGGTACTTCCCACAACGAACGCCTTGAGTTTCTCGGCGACAGCATTCTCAACTGCATCATCGCCCAGGCCTTGTATGAGCGTTTCCTGGATGTCCGGGAAGGCGACTTGTCGCGGCTTCGTGCCAATCTGGTGCGCCAGGAAACCCTGGCCGAGATTGCGCAAGGACTTGGCCTCGGCGAACAGTTGCGCCTGGGTGAGGGAGAGCTGAAAAGCGGTGGTTTCCGCCGCCCATCCATTCTGGCCGACGGGCTGGAGGCCTTGTTCGGCGCGGTGTTCCTCGATGGCGGCTTCGACAGCGCTCGCGAAACGGTACTGCGCCTTTTTGAACCCTATCTTTCCAACCTCGATCCGCAGCATTCCGGCAAGGATGCCAAGACTACCCTGCAGGAATTGCTGCAGGGCCGCCGTCTTGCATTGCCACAATACCTCTTGCGTGCCACGCGAGGCGAGGCGCATGCACAGGAATTCGAAGTCGAGTGCCTGATACCCGAACTCGGCATCACCGCAATCGGCCGCGGTACGAGCCGTCGCTCGGCAGAACAGGAAGCCGCAAAGCGAGCGTACGAGCAGACGGGCGCGAAATGAACGTGCCGGACGGATTCCGCTGCGGCCACCTTGCCATCGTCGGCAGGCCGAACGTGGGCAAGTCGACCCTGCTTAACCGCCTGATCGGCCAGAAGATCAGCATAGTCTCGCGCAAGGCACAGACAACGCGCCATCGCATTACCGGCGTACTCACCCGGCCCGGGCAACAATTCATTTTCGTCGATACCCCCGGGTTTCAGATCAGACACAAGAATGCGCTGAACCGCCTGATGAACCGGGGCGTGTCTCAGGCGCTGCACGATGTCGATGTCGTCCTGCTGGTGATCGAGGCGGGGCGCTATATGGAAGACGACAAACGCATTCTTGCGATGATCCCGGAGGGCAAAACGGTGTTGCTGGTGATCAACAAGATCGACCGCCTCGCCGACAAGAAGCGATTGCTGCCCTTCATTGCAGAAATGGCCAAGGCCTTTCCCTTCGCCGAAATCGTCCCGGTCAGTGCCGCAAACGGCATGGGCGGAGAGGCCCTCCTGGATGCGGCAGGCCGCTACATGCCCGAATCGGCACCCCTCTTTGGCGAGGATGACCTGACGGACCGCAGCGAACGATTCCTGGCAGCCGAATTTCTGCGCGAAAAATTGTTCCGGCGTCTCGGCGAGGAGCTGCCCTACGGCATGACGGTCGAGATCGAGCGCTTCGAAACGGAAGGCTCGCTGCGGCGGATCCACGCGGCGATCATCGTAGACAGGCCGGCCCACAAGGCGATCGTCATCGGCAAAGGCGGCGAACAATTGAAGGCCATCGCCAGCGACGCGAGACGCGACCTCGAGGCGCTTTACGGCGGGAAGGTGTTCCTTGAGGTGTGGGTCAAGGTCAAGGGCGGCTGGGCGGACGACGAGCGGGCGCTGAAGAGCCTGGGGTACGAGTGAGCGGATCAAGCAAGGGCAGGGTGGATGGCCAGGCGGCGTTCGTCCTGCATACCCATCCATTCCGCGAGACCAGCCTGATTGTCGAGGCCTTCAGTCTGGATCACGGCCGGATTGCCCTGGTTGCACGGGGCGCCCGCCGGCCGCGTTCGGCCATGCGTGGGCTGCTGATGGCTTTCCAGCCGATCGAAGTGGGCTGGTTCGGCCAAGGCGAGATGCGCACCCTCGCCAAGGTCGAATGGGTCGGCGGCCAGCCGCTGCTTCAGGCGCAGGCGCTGCTGCTCGGCTACTACATGAACGAACTGCTGCTCAAGCTGCTGCCGCGGGAGGACGCGCATCCGGCACTGTTCCAGGCCTATGCTGAGGCCGTATTCGCCCTGGCGGTCGGCGAACCGAGCCAGGCCTCGCTCAGGCGCTTCGAAAAGACGCTACTGAAGGAGCTGGGTTACGGCCTGACGCTGGATCGTGAGGCGGAAAGCGGTCGGCCGGTGGAGCCGCAAAAGCGATACGCTTACGTCCTTGAGCGGGGACCGGTCCTCCTGGGCGCGGAGGTGGGCGAAGCCGAATCGTTTTCGGGCAGAGCGCTGCTGGCCATCGCGCAGGACGATTTCAGCGAAACCGAGACGCTCGTCCAGTGCAAGCAGCTGATGCGCAAACTGATACATCATTATCTCGGCGGCCAGCGCCTGAGTTCGCGCCGCGTTTTCATGGAGTTGCAGGAATTGTGACCAACGGAAATCCCTGTGGGATGATTGAACTGGGCGTCAACATCGACCATGTCGCGACGCTGCGCCAGGCGCGCGGCACGCACTATCCAGATCCCGTCCGCGCAGCGCTGTTGGCCGAGGAGAGCGGGGCGGACCTCATCACCCTGCACCTGAGGGAGGACCGCCGCCATATCCAGGATCGCGATGTCGAGATCCTGCGCGGCAAGCTGAAGACGCGCATGAACCTTGAAGCCGCCGTCACGGACGAGATGGTGGCCTTCGCCCTGCATATCCGCCCGCACGATGTCTGCTTCGTTCCGGAACGGCGGCAGGAACTGACCACCGAAGGGGGGCTCGACGTGGCAGGGGGCTTCGAGCGTGTCCGCGCCGCGTGCAGGGCGGCCACCGAGGCCGGTATCCGCGTCTCCCTCTTCATCGATGCCGACACGCGGCAGATCGATGCCGCCAGGGCCTGCGAGGTGCCGGCCATCGAGATCCACACCGGCCGCTATGCCGAGGCCGGAGAACCGGCGGAAGTCCGGGAGGAACTCGAACGCGTCGCCCAGGCGGCACGCTACGCCCACCAGCTGGGCTTCAAGGTGAATGCCGGCCACGGCCTGCACTACGAGAACGTCAAGCCGATGGCCGCCATCCGCGAGATCGTCGAGCTCAACATCGGCCACGCCATCGTCGCCGAGGCCGTCTTCTGCGGCTGGCAGGAAGCGGTGCGTCGCATGAAGCAACTGATGCTGGAAGCGCGGCGGTGATCCACGGCGTCGGCACCGACATCGTCGCCATTGCGCGCATCGAGCGGATGCTGAGCGAGCATGGCGAGCGCACGGCCGCCAAGCTGCTGGCGCCGTCCGAGATGGAAAAATATCGCCAAGTGGCGCAGCCGGCCGCCTGGCTGGCCAAACGCTTCGCCGCCAAGGAGGCGCTCGGCAAGGCTCTCGGCCTGGGACTGCGCGATCCGGCCACGCTGCACAACATCGCTGTGCTCAGCGACGGCATTGGCCGGCCGAGCTTCGAGTACGCGCCGCCGCTGGCCGACTGGATGAAGGCGCGGCGGCTGCGGGCCCATCTCAGCCTGAGCGACGAAACCGATACCGCCATGGCTTTCGTCGTGGTGGAACAAGAGGACACGCCATGACCGCAACCCAGGCCCTCGGCCCGCTGATGCTCGATGTCGTGGGTCCGCGCCTGACTGCGGAGGAGCGCGAAGTCCTGCTGCATCCGCTCGTCGGCGGCATCATCCTGTTCAAGCGCAATTTCGAATCGATCGCCGTATTACAGGAACTGACTTTTGAAATTCATTCCCTGCGACAGCCGCCGCTGCTGATCGCCATCGATCACGAGGGCGGCCGCGTGCAGCGCTTCCGCCATGGATTTACCGTGCTGCCGTCGATGGGCGCGATCGGCGTGCTGTGGGACAGCGATCCCGCGCGCGCCCTGGACACGGCCGCGGCCGCGGGCTATGTGCTGGCCGCCGAGCTGCGCGCCTGCGGCATCGATCTCAGCTTCACCCCGGTGCTCGATCTCGACTACGGCACCAGCGAGATCATCGGCAACCGCGCCTTCCATCGCGATCCGGCCGCGGTGACGGCGCTCGCCGGCGCCCTGATTGCCGGCCTGCGCCGCGCCGGCATGGCCAACGTCGGCAAGCATTTTCCCGGCCACGGCTTCGTCGTCGCCGACTCCCATCTGGCCATTCCGGTCGACGACCGGCCGGTCTCGGCACTGTATGCGGATTTCTCGCCTTACCGCGCCCATCGCAGGATGGATCTCGCCGCCGTCATGCCGGCGCATGTCATCTACGAAAACCTCGACCCAAGCCCGGCCGGTTTTTCATCCTATTGGCTGCGCTACGTGCTGCGCGGCGAACTCGGCTTCGACGGCGTGATCTTCAGCGACGACTTGTCGATGGAGGGTGCCAGTTTCGCCGGCGGCTTCGTCGAGCGCGCCGAGGCCGCGCTGGATGCCGGCTGCGATATGGTGCTGGTGTGCAATAACCCGTCTGCGGCACGGCAGCTCCTGCGGGAATGGCAGCCCGATTTCGATCCGGCTTCCGCACGCCGCCTGCAAGCGCTTCTGCCGGTGGCACCGGCGCCGGGAATGACGGCATTGCATGCGCAGGCCGACTACCGGGAAGCGCTCAAGGCGCTCGAAGCAGTAATGGAATAAGCGATGCCCGCTCCGCAGACCCGATTGCTCGAATGCCGCGCCTGTCCGCGCCTGGCGGATTTCCTCGACGATTGCCGCCGCGAAAGGCCGGGCTATCACGCCCGGCCGGTGGAGCCCTTCGGCGATCCCAGGGCGACGCTGCTCATCGTCGGTCTCGCGCCCGGCTATCACGGCGCCAACCGCAGCGGCCGACCGTTTACCGGCGACTACGCCGGGGTCCTGCTGTATTCCACCCTGCACCGTTTCGGCTTTGCCAGCCGGCCGCAATCCGTGTCGGCGGACGACGGGCTGCAACTGATCGATTGCCGCATCACCAACGCCGTGAAGTGCGTGCCGCCGGAGAACAAGCCGGAAACGGCCGAAATCAGGACCTGCAACCGTTTCCTGGCGAACGAGCTGGCGGCGGCACCCGAGGCACGCATCATTCTGGCCCTGGGCCTGGTGGCGCATAACGCCGTGCTGGCGGGACTGACTTTGAAGCGCAGCGCCTGCACGTTCGCCCATGGCGCCCGCCACGTCCTGCCGGACGGGCGCATCCTCCATGACAGCTATCATTGCAGCCGCTACAACACGCAGACCCGACGGCTGACCGAGCCGGCCTTCCACGCCGTCTTCGAAGCCATTCGCGCCGACCTGAAGACTTGACATGTTCGACAGCAAGACCCTGATCCGTTCCCTGCCCGAGGAACCCGGGGTCTACCGCATGCTCGACGCCGCCGGCCAGGTCCTCTACGTCGGCAAGGCCAAGGCCCTGAAGAAGCGCGTCGCCTCCTACTTCCAGAAGACCAACCTGAGCCCGCGCATCCGGCTCATGGTGGGGCAGGTGGCCAGTGTCGAGGTGACCGCCACCCGATCCGAGGCCGAGGCGCTGATCCTCGAAAACAATCTCATCAAGAGCCTGGCGCCGAAGTTCAACATCCTCTTCCGCGATGACAAGTCCTATCCCTACATCGAACTGTCGGCCGACGCCTGCCCGCGCATCGCCTTTCACAGGGGCAGCTTCGACAAGGGCGCACGCTATTTCGGCCCCTTTCCCAATTCCCACGCGGTACGCGAGAGCATTCATCTCCTGCAGCGCATTTTCCTCCTGCGCACCTGCGAGAACTCGGTATACCAGAACCGCTCGCGCCCCTGCCTGCTGCACCAAATCCGCCGCTGCAGCGCGCCCTGCGTCGGGCTGATTTCCGAGAAGGACTACGCGGCGGACGTGCGCCTGGCCGAGTTGTTTCTCAAGGGCCGGCATGGCGAGGTCGTCGATCGCCTCACCGAAGCCATGCAGTCGGAAGCGGACCGGCTGCAGTTCGAAAAGGCAGCGGCGCTGCGCGACCAGATCCGCTCGCTGCAGAACGTGCTGCACAAGCAATACGTCGAGAGCGCGCGGGAAGAGGACGTCGATATCGTTGCCGCCGTGGCCGAGCGTGGCCTGCTGGTCATCAATCACGCAATGGTGCGGGGCGGGCGGCACCTCGGCGACAAGGCGCACTTCCCGCAGAACGCCCAGGAGTGCGCGCCGGCGGACGCCTTGCTGGCTTTCCTCGAGCAGCATTATGCCGGCCACCCGGTGCCGCCGCGCATCCTGCTCAATCTGGAAACGCCTGCTGACTGGGAAGCGACGTTTGTCGAAGCGGCAGATCATGCCGTTTCCCTGCAGCGTCCACGCAACGAGATGGAGCGCGCCTGGCTGGCCGTGGCGGAACGCAATGCCCGCCTCGCCATCGAGGCGCAGGCCATGCAGAAGTCCAACACCGAAGGGCGGCTGGAACGGTTGCGCGAGGCGCTGGGCGCCAGCGAGACGATCCACCGCATCGAGTGCTTCGACATCAGCCACACAATGGGGGAAGCCACGGTCGCCTCCTGCGTGATCTGCGTCGACGGCGCCATGAAGAATGGCGAATACCGGCGCTACAACATTGCCGGCATCACGCCAGGAGACGACTATGCAGCAATGCGTCAGGCGCTGACGCGCCGCTATGAAAAAGTCGCTGCGGGGGAGGGGGTCCGTCCCGATCTGATCCTGATCGATGGCGGCAAGGGGCAGGTTGGTGCCGCGCGCGAGGTCCTGTCTGAACTGGGGTTGGCCGACCTGCCGGCAGTCGGCGTGGCGAAAGGCGAAGAGCGCAAGCCCGGACTCGAAACCCTGCTCCTGCCGGACACCACCGAGCCGCTGAACTTGCCGGCCAACGATCCGGCCCTCCATCTCATCCAGCAGATCCGTGACGAGGCGCACCGCTTCGCCATCGCCGGGCATCGCGCCCGCCGCGCAAAATCGCGCGGCCGCTCAAGCCTGGAGGACATTCCCGGCGTCGGTCCCGCCAAGCGCAAGCGGCTGCTGGCGCAGTTCGGCGGACTGCAGGGCGTGCGAGCGGCCACCGTGGAGGATCTTTGCCGTGTCGAAGGAGTCAGCCGCAAACTGGCCGAAGCGATTTACAATCAGCTGCACTGATCGCAAAAAAGTACGGACGATGCCACTCAACATACCCAACCTCCTGACCTGGGGCCGCATCCTCCTTATCCCGATGTTCGTCGGCGTTTTCTATTTTCCACACGACTGGCTGAGCCCGCACGAGCAGAATTTGGCAGCAACCGTGATCTTCGTAGTTGCCGCACTGACAGACTGGCTGGACGGTTATCTCGCGCGCACTCTGCAGCAGACCTCCGCCTTCGGCGCCTTCCTAGATCCCGTGGCGGACAAGCTGATGGTGGCCGCGGCCTTGATCATCCTGGTGCAGCTCGACCGCGCGGATACCGTCGTCGCCTTCATCATCATCGGACGGGAAATCACCATCTCCGCCCTGCGCGAATGGATGGCCAAGATCGGCGCCGCCCGCAGCGTCGCCGTTTCTTTCCTGGGCAAGGTGAAGACGGCAAGCCAGATGGTTGCCATCCCGATGCTGCTCTACCACGATCCCCTGCCGCTGTTTGCCCCACAGATAGTCGGCACCTGGCTGATTTACCTGGCCGCGCTGCTCACGCTCTGGTCGATGGTTTACTACTTGCGAATGGCATGGCCGCACATAGCAGAAAAGGCGTGAGGGCAGGGCAGGCAAGCTTGACACCCAAGGCGCCGACGCTATAATGCACGACTGTTCCGCGGGAATAGCTCAGTTGGTAGAGCGCAACCTTGCCAAGGTTGAGGTCGGGAGTTCGAGACTCCTTTCCCGCTCCAGATTTCCGGGGAAAGCGTAGCCAGCTGCGTTTTCCCCTTTTAGTTAGCCCCGGATAATCCGCGGCGGGGTAGCAAAGTGGTTATGCAGCGGCCTGCAAAGCCGTCTACGCCGGTTAGATTCCGACCCCCGCCTCCAATCCTTTTCGTTTCGAGCCTTCCCTTGCCCGGATGGCGAAATTGGTAGACGCAAGGGACTTAAAATCCCTCGACCGGGAACGGTCATGCCGGTTCGATTCCGGCTCCGGGCACCAAAGTCAGGTGGCACAATAATGCTCCGTGGATTGCGCCTATAACATATTGAATTATTGATTTTAATAAATAAACAAGGGGTGGATTTGTGAATGTGCTGCCAACTGCAAACTGGCCCCTCGATCCCAGTAGGGCTGCAATCGTACCCCGCAGATCACGAAATTCGCTGCAAACGTCCGCAAACTATTCCCATAGGGTATTTCCATCAAGAAACGACAGTGCTTGGTGGATATCCGAAAAACTGTCAGAGACATTAGCTGCTACGGTGTGAGCTAGTTGGCAAATTCTTGGGAATGGTTCAGACGACGGCGAAGCAGATCTTGTAGTTCTGGGCTGAGGCGTCTTTGAGCGTGATCGCACCGATGGGGAAATAGCCGCGGTCCTTCCAGCATCCTAGCCGATGAGCCCACCGATCAACCGAAACTAGCCATTCATCGCTAACGTGATAGGCATTAACCCCCTGAATATCAACAAGTAACCGATTCCACTCCTTCGCAATATTCAGTGCTGCTACCCAGGTGGCGGAAAATATGGCGTGCCTGAGATCTCGACGCCCCATGGTTAATCCGCGAACGGTCCATTTCACGTTAAGCAAGTCTGAAATCACATTTCGAGAAAATTCCAATCGAGAATATGACTGACTGTACAGCGAGGATACCCTTTCAAATTGAGCACGCCAGATCATACGAGCGTGAACCCTGGGCGGAACGATAGGATTGATTGGAACGGCAACGCCAAAGCTAGGGGTGAGAAGATATTGCCTGTATTGATCGATACCTGATTGAAAGTGTCCCAAGATTTGGGCGTATGCGGGGCTCTTTTGTGTCACCCGAGTACCAATCAAGTTTGAATAAATGCCGTGCGCCTTAGCTTTCTAATGAGACGGTCTTTTCTCTCGCGGCAAACTATTTAACATAATACATATT
>JBAYVU010000035.1:0-36535 GCA_041674385.1 Sterolibacterium sp. | reverse complement strand
GCAGCGCGCCCAATTTGTCTCTGCCCTGCGGGTTGTGGCCCAATGCGGCGCTCGCTTTGTCGCTCACCTTGTGAAGGGATCGACCATTCACTGCGGCTCGCTTCGCGCGATCATCCGCATTGGGCCGCAACGCATGCCACTCTCCCTACTAAAATAGGCTCTAAGCCGGGGAATAAGCTCGCGGCAACCATCCACGCGCCTTGTTGCATGACGCATACATTGCATCACGCTTCGCTTGCACGCCAAGCCAGACTGTCGTATGTTGCGTGAATTGTTCCGTCATCAAGGAATGCAAAACATCATGAACCCCGCCGCCTTGCTCAATCCGCGCATCGTCGACCGCGAAGCCCTGCAGGAATTCATCGACAACCTGACCGATCAAATTCCCAACATCGAGCGCGACATCGCCCGCCTGAAACGGGAACCCAATGACAAGGCGTTGATCGCCAACTTGTTCCGCGCCCTGCACAACATCAAGGGCGACGCCGCGATATGCCAAGTGGAACTCGGCGTAATGATCGCCCATCCGCTGGAGACGCTGCTGGCTCGCTTGCGCACCGGAGAGATCGCCTTCTCCGAACTGTTCGCCGAGATCGTCCTGCTCGCCATGGACCGCCTCGAACTGGCGATCGAAGCGCTGGCCGGCAGGCGTTCCCTGGAGCAGCTGAAACTGCCCGAGTTGGTTGGCGGACTCGAAAACCTGGCGGATGCGGCACCCGGATCGCTCGATGGCCAGCTGGTTCAACTGATCGAGACAGTCACGGGTTTTCGCCCGGTGCCCTTCCCTCCGGCCAAGGATATCAAGCCGCACACCGCCACCGCCGACAGAGGCTCCGACAGTATTGCGCTTGACCTGCAATTCTTCCTCTCCGTCGCCCACCAATTCGAGGCCCGTTCGCCACGCTTCATGGGCCGTAGCGGACGGTTGCTCAAACTTGCCCTGGACACCAACAAGGGGGCGGGGAATCCGGTGGACCCGCTGCAACTCGAAGCGGCCGTGTATTTTCATGATATCGGCATGATGTTCCTGCCGGAGCAAGTGTGGCTGAAAGCCGGCAAGCTCACCGATCAGGACAAGAAAGCGATGCATGCCCATCCAGCCATGGCGGCCGGGCTGCTGGAGCGGATGGAGGGCTGGCAGACGGCGGCAGAAATCGTCGCGCAACATCATGAAATGGTCGACGGCAGAGGCTATCCCAACGGGCTAAAAAACAATGAGATTTGCGCCGGCGCAAAAATCCTAGCCATCGTCGACGCTTTCGAGGCAGTCACGCTCAAACACAGCGACCGCGGCCATTCCCGTTCCATCTTGCGCGCGATCGCCGAGGTCAATGCCTGCGACAACCAGTTTGCACCGGAATGGATCGCGCCATTTAATGCCGTTATTCGGCGTATCGTGGAAACCTGAGCGCCGGTATCATTCTTCCACAGGCATAATGATGCCGGTTGCCAATGACAAGCAGGTGTCGAGTCTTTCTCCCAAAAGCCGAATGACGGGCATATATTATGGGTAAAATGCGCTTGGTTAATTATGCTGGTTGCCGTCACACCGTAGGATAAAGCCCATGCAACTCTCCGAAAAAGTCGGACTGCTGATCGATGATATTGCCGCGATGCGCACCACGGTGCGCATCCAGCTCGCCAGTATCGGCCTGGAGAAATGCGACCAGGCGCGCGACATCAAGGAAGCCATCGACAAGCTATCCCTCAAGCATTACGACCTGATCGTCTGCGACTACAACCTCGGCAAGGGTGCCGACGGCCAGCAGTTTCTCGAACTGGTGCGCCGCAAGCAGCTGCTGCCGATGACCACCGCATTCCTGATGATCACAGGGGAAACCGGCTACCAGCAGGTGTCCACCGCCGCCGAATATTCGCCGGACGACTACCTGCTGAAGCCCTTCACGGCCGAGACCCTGGGAACCCGCCTGGTACGCATCATCGAAAAGAAGGAATCGCTCAAACCGATCTATCAGCATATGGGCGCCAAGACCGACCACGTCAAGGCGCTGGCCGCCTGCGACGAACTGCTGGCGAAAAAGACCCGTTACGCGCTCGACGTGTTGCGCATCAAGGGCGATCTGCTGCTCGCCAAGGGACGTGCTTCCGAAGCGCTGGCCCTCTACGACGAGATACTCAAAGAACGCTCCACCCCGTGGGCGGAAGTCGGCAAGGCGCTTTCCCTGATTGCCTATGGCAACCCCGACGAAGCCCGCATCCTGCTGGAACAAACGCTGATCGCCTATCCCAACTATCTGGCGGCCTACGACTCGCTCGCGAACCTGCTGGTCAAGACCGACAAGATGGCCGCCCAGCAAGTCGTGGAACAAGCCCTGCATGTCGCATCCACCACCCAGCGGCAACGCGATCTGGGCTCCCTGGCGCTCGGCAACAAGGATTTCGGCCGCGCCGAAGAAGCCTATCGCTATGCGGTCGAACGCGACCGCACGGGCTTTTTCAAAAGCCATGACGATTATGCCGCGCTGGCCCGCAGCTGCTACGAACAGGACAAGATCTCCGAAGCGCTGGACGCGGTCAAGGACATGAGCCAGCACTTCCCGCGCACGCCGGAACTGGCCGCACGCCAGGCCGCGGTTGAATGCCAAGTGCATATTCGCGCCGGCGACGAGAAGGCCGCCAAGGCGGCGCTGGTCAAAGCCCAGGCCGCGCAAAAGTCGAGCAAACTCGACGTCAATACCCTGCTCGAAATAGCCCAGGCCTGTTTCGCCACCGGCCAGCCCGACGAGGCCAAGGAGATCATCCAGCAGGTTGCGGAGGACAACCAGGAAAACGAACAGATCATCGAAGCCGCCCGCAGCGTCTTCGAAGCCGCCGGGCTCGACGAAGAAGGCGCGGAGTTCCTCGACAACACGCGCAAGAATATGATCCGCCTCAACAACGATGCGGTGGCCCTGGCCAAATCGGGTGAGCTGGACAAGGCGATCATGATGCTGGTGGAAGCCGCCGATCGTCTGCCCAACAATGCCCAGGTGGCGATCAATGCCGCCCAGGCCCTGCTGATGCGGGTCCAGCAACAGGGAGTGGACATGACGCAACTGGGCCAGGCGCATCGCTACATTACTCAGGCATATCGCGCCAGCCCGCAGCATCCCAAACTGGAGGGCGCCGTCGCTTTCTATCGCAAGGTGGCACCGCCCGGTGCTCGCCCACTCGAGGTCTAGGTCTAGAGGCTCTTCTATGGACACACTGGTTGCCGCCGCCATACACGACGCCAAAAATGCGCTCTCCTCGCTCGGCGTATGGCTCGACGAAGCGCAGCGCGAATGCGAAATGCAAGGCTCGTCGCCGGCGCTGATGCAGGCGAAGACCATTACCGCCAAACTCAGCGGACAACTGGTCGAATTGCTTGCCCTCTACCGTGCGGGCGAAGGCACCCTGCGCCTGGCAGTGGAGGACCAGCATCTGGAAGATTTCCTGACCGACCTCATGACGGAATTGGCCTCATCCCGCCCCATGGACAACAATGGCGGATCGAGCGCAATCGCCATCGACACGGATTTTGCGTTCGCCAAGGAAAATGCGGCATGGGCTTTCGATGCCTACCTGGTGAAATTCGTGCTGCTCGATGCCCTGCGCAACGCTTTGCGTCATGCCAAGCAGCATATCCGCTTCTCGATCGCCGCCGAGGCGGGTGGCGGCATCCGCTTCAGCATCGCCGACGACGGCGACGGTTATCCGCAAGAGATACTGCGCAGCGAGAGCAACAAGGCCATGTCCGCCGACAGCAGCGGGCTGGGGCTCAGCTTCGCCCGCCTGATCGCGGCGCGCCATGCCACCCCCTCCGGTCAGCACGGGCGCCTGGAACAAACCAACGACGGACTCGGCGAGCACGGCGCGCGCTTCTCGCTGGTGTTGCCTTAGAACCTACTCCAACCAGGCGCGCAAGGCGTCTGTCAGCACGGCGTATTCCCTGCGCAATGCCGACACTGCGGCAATGTCGAGCGGATCCTCGCGCTTCAGCCGTTCGTCGGCTTCCTTCAGTTGTTGCGAGAGCCTGATGCCGCCAATCTGGGCCATCAGCCCCTTCATGGTGTGCGTCGCTCTCTCGGCATCCTTCCAGTTTCCGGCCGCGATGTCCCGCTCGAGATCGTCAAAATAGTTCGGCATGTCGTTTGCCGCCGACTTGATGATGATCCCCGCGAGCTCGCGGTCGTCGGCAAGCTGGTTCAACATGAGTTGTTCGTCGAAGACAGGCGCATCGCTTCCTGCCGCTGATATTTGCATGGCTTGCATAGCTCCCGTTGCATTCCGGGCAGCAAGATCTTTCCTGATCCATTTCGAAAGCGTCCGCTGCAACTCGCCGATGTCGACCGGTTTCGCCAAAAAGTCGTCCATGCCGGCACTGAGGCAATTCTGGCGATCCTCGCTGAAGGCGCTGGCCGTCAGGGCGACGATGGGCAGATGCTCCCGGCCTTGCTCCGCTTCCCATTGCCGTATCCGCCGGGTCGCCGCGTAGCCGTCCATGACCGGCATCTGAATGTCCATCAGGACCAGATCCGGCCTGTCGCCCCGGATGACCGCAGCGACTCCCTGCTGGCCATCATCGACCAGGCTCACGCTCAAACCGAGCTTGGTCAGCATCGCCTCGACGACTTTGCGGTTGGTCAGGTTGTCCTCGACCACGAGCACCCGTCCGGAAACCGGCGAACCGGTCGCGGCATGCCTGGTTTCAGCCGGGATCGGCCGTTGCGTCTGACGCAGGTCCTGGCCTGCCGATACGAGGCCGGCCCGTATGCGGAACCAAAAGCGGGAACCCTTTCCGAATTCGCTTTCCACCCAGACATCGCCGCCCATCAAGCGGGCCAGGTTGCTCACAATCGAGAGGCCCAGACCGGTACCGCCGTATTGCCGCGTCGTCGAAGTGTCGGCCTGCGAGAACGGCTGAAACAACAGCGCCTGTTTGTCTTCCGCAATACCGATGCCGGTGTCGGTGACGGCAAACTCGAGGATGGCCGTCGCCGCATTGCGTTCGACCTCCCTCGCTTCGATACGAACCTGTCCTTTCTCGGTGAATTTGACGGCATTGCTGACCAGGTTGGAGAGCATCTGCCGCAAGCGGAGCGGGTCACCTTGATAGCGCTGGCCGGCCGGGCCATGCCAGGCGGATTCCAGGCGCACGCCCTTGTCCTCGGCCATTTCGGCAAGCAGCGTCCGGATTTCGTGGATGATCTGCTGCGGTTCGAAAGGAATCGATTCCAGTTCGAGCTTGCCTGCCTCCACCTTGGAAAGGTCCAGGATGTCGTTGAGCAGGGCCAGCAGCGTCTTGCCCGAATTGAGGATGATGCGGGCATAATCCTCGCGCTTGGCATCCTCGATCTCCGGTTGTAGAAGCAACTGCGCCATGCCGAGAATGCCGTTCATCGGCGTACGGATCTCGTGGCTCATGGTGGCGAGGAAACGGCTCTTGCTGCGGTTGGCCGCTTCGGCGGCCTGCGTGGCCAGTTTCAAAGCGGTGATGTCCACGCGGAAGCCGACAATATAGCCATCGCTGGTACGCCGTTCCAGCGCCCTTACCCAGCGTCCGTTATTAAGACGCTGGTCGAGCATGATGTTGCCGGCGCGGTGGGCGGCCATGCGCTCGGCCACCCATGCCTCCACACGGCCGACGGCATCCAGGTACTGGCCGCGCTCCGCGCCGATACGAATGATGTCCTCGAAGCTGGCGCCGGGCACGATCCGGTCGGCCGAAGTGGCGTAGATCGCCTTGTATTTGTCGTTGCAGAAAACCAGGCGGTCCTGCGGGTCGTAGAGCGCGAAGGCCTCGTCGAGCGCCTCGATGGCGGTGCGCAGAATGCGTTCGTTCTCGCGCAGGGTATCTTCCATGCGTTTCCGTTCGGTAATGTTCTCCTTGACGCCGAGGTAGTGGGTGATATGTCCCGAATGATCGAACACCGGTGAAATCTGGGCGTTCTCCCAGAAGAGCGTGCCATCCTTGCGGCGATTCTGGAAAGTGCCGTGCCACGGCTTGCCGGCGGTGAGCATCGCCCACATCGTCCGGTATTCCTCGTCGCTGGTATGCCCGGACTTGAGGATGCGCGGGCTTTGGCCGAGCACGTCTTCCCGGGCATAGCCCGTATTCAGGCAAAAGGCTTCGTTGACGTATTCGATGTTGCCGTCCGGGTTGGCGATGACGATGGATACCGGACTCTGTTCCACGGCCTGGGCGAGGCGCTGGCGCTCGGCCTCAAGCTGGCGGCGCGCAGTGATGTCGTAGAAAGTCACCAAAAGACTGCCGTCAAACGCGGCCCCCAGCGCTTCGGCAGCCCCCAATGCGGTGCGGACCTGGCCATCCTTGCAGTGGATATTGACCTCGATGGGCTCGAACACCGTCCCCTGGGTCAGGGAGTTTTCAAAATGACTTTGCCACGCGGCGGATACCCAATGCTGATAGGTCGGGTCGGGATAGGCGCTCGACCACCAATCGCTCAGGGTGGGAATGTCCTCCAGGGTATACCCAAACGTGTTGACGAATGCCGCATTGAGATAAGTGATCCTGCCCTGGTTGTCGTTCAGGGCGCTCGGCACCGGCGAGGCCTCGAAGATTGCGCGGAAACGCGCTTCGCTCAACGACAGCTCCATCGTCGCTTCCCTGACGCGGGTCTCCCATCCGGCTTGCAGGCCGCGCATCTCCTCGAGCATTGCGTTGAATGTCTTCGCCAGTCGGCCGACTTCGTCCTCGCCCGCAACGGCGGCCAACGCCGTGGAAGTCGGATCGTTCGCGATGAGTTGCGCGGTGCCGCTGAGATCGATCAGCGGCTGCGTCAGGCGGCGTACCTGGCGGCGGAGGGCAAGCCAGGCAAGCAGCCCGGTGACGAACGCCAGCGCGATATAGATGAACAGAATCCTGCCGAGGGAGGATGCGACAGACGTTTCGCGATCCTCGAACGACAGTCCGATCGGCTCGCCCGCCGCTGCGACCCTGAGCGTTTGCCAGTCCCCCGCCTCGCTAGCCGCATCCGGGAATCCCGGAGGACAGGCGGATTGGTAAAAGGGACGGCCGTCACCCGCAAGACGATAGCAACGGCCTGCGCTGAGGAATCCGCGCGGCGCGGCGAAAAGCGGTTCCAGCGGGACGGCCAGAAGCAGCACGCCGACATGGGAAGATGCCGCGGGAAAGAATACCGGCGCCGCAAACAGCAAGGAATGGCTGTCCGCAGCGACGCCGATCATCGCTTTGCCCGTCTGGAATGCCTTGCGGGCGACGGGATCGCCGGCATAGCCGGACGGGGTTTCGGCGAGGTTTGAGGCTATCGGATGCAGATTCGCGTCCAATACGACGAGCCTGCCGCGCATATCGAAGGGCGTCCGGTAGTCCCTCAGGAGCGGCTGAATATAGGTTTCGCGCGCCGCTGAATCGACCAAGCCATTCACCACAAAACTGTTCCGCGCCAGCGACTGGATACTTTCGGAAACGGCGTCGAGTCGATATTCGAAGTATTCCCGCAGTCTTGAGGCCTGATGTTCCCTATCGACGGCGATGCTGTCGGCAACCTGGAAGTAAATCACGGGTAGCGCAGCCAGCGCCAGGAAGCAAATCGACGACAGCACAAAAACCGCGCCGGCGAACGTGGCGCGATTGACGATACTCTTGCCCATCCACTTGTTCAGGCGCTGGCGTATTCCCAGCAGGGCACCGTGATCGGGAGAATGCAATTTGACTGCCCTTATTTGCGCCTACCGGTTGCGCGTTTCCATGACCCTAGACCGCCCGCAAACGTTCGCCGGCCGCGGCGAGCGTCTCCTCGCCCTTGGCGAAGCAGAAGCGCACGATGCGATGGTCGTCGCCCTGTGGGTAGAAGACCGAAACCGGAATGGCCGCAACGCCGTGCTCGCGGGTCAGCCGTTGGGAGAAGGCGGTGTCGGGCTCGTCGCTGATGGCAGCGTAGCGCGCCAACTGGAAGTAGGTGCCGCGGCAAGGCAACAGCTCGAATCGGGAGTCTGCCAGCTGACGGCGGAAGAAGTCGCGCTTGGCCTGGTAAAAAACGGCCAGATCGAGGGCGAACCGGGGTTGCTCGCGCATAAAGTCGGCCAATGCCAGTTGCATCGGATGGTTCACCGCGAACACCACGAACTGGTGCGCCTTGCGAAACTCGGCCATCAGTTCGCGCGGCGCCAGGCAGTAGGCGATCTTCCAGCCGGTGACGTGATAGGTCTTGCCGAAACTTGAAACCACGAAACTGCGGCTGCGCAGTTCCGCATGCGCCGCCAGGCTCCGATGCCGCACGCCATCGAAGACGATATGCTCATACACTTCATCGCTGACGACGATGATGTCGGTGCCGCGCACCAGCGCCGCCAGTTTCTCCAGGTCGTCGGCAGACCAGACTGCGCCGCTCGGATTGTGCGGCGAATTGACGATGATCATGCGCGTCCGCGGCGAGACCAGGCCGCGCACTTCGTCCCAGTCGGGCAGGTAAGCCGGGGTTTGCAAGCTGGCATGCAGCGCTTTGCCGCCGTTAAGTTCAATGCCCGGCACGTAGGAATCGTAGACTGGGGAGAACACGATCACTTCGTCGCCAGGACGCACGCAGGCAGCGATCGCCGTGAAGATCGCCTGGGTGGCCCCGGCAGTCACGGTGATCTCGTGTTCGACATCGTAGACCGCGGCATAGAGGCTCGCGACTTTCTCGGCGATCGCCTCGCGCAGCGGCGCCACCCCGGGCAGCGGCGCATACTGGTTGCGCCCGGCGGCGATGTGCCGGGTCACCAGATCGAACAAGCGTTGCGGCGCAGAAAAGTCGGGGAAACCCTGCGACAGGTTGATCGCGCCGCAGTCGGCGGCGAGCTTCGACATGACGGTAAAGATCGTCGTGCCGACCTGCGGCAGTTTTGAAGGCAGGACAGGATGCACAGCCGCTTCTCCGTCTAGCCGATCTCCAGCAGTTCCACCTCGAATATCAGTGTCGCATTCGGCGGAATCACATCGCCGGCCCCGCCGGATCCGTAACCCAGCTGCGGCGGAATCGTCAGCCTGCGCGTGCTGCCAACCTGCATGCCGAGCAAGCCTTCTTCCAATCCGGCGATCACATAATGGCAGCCGAGGGAAAATGACAGAGGATCGTCGCGGTCCTTGCTGGAATCGAACTTGGTGCCATCGGACAGGCAGCCGGTGTAATGCACCAGGACCGTCTGACCGGTGCAAACCACCGCACCGCTGCCGACCGTGAGGTCTTCGATGACCAGACCGCTATCGGTGGTGTATTGGCTCATGAGGCGAGTCTCCTTATTGGCTGAAAATCAAAGCGGCATTATGCCTGATGAAACAAGCCGGCATCAGGACAAGCTCGGCGGCCGAAAGAGGATTGCCGCCTGATCGGAAAGCAGCGGACGGGAGAAGAGATAGCCCTGGAAATGGGCGCAGCCCAGGTCGAGCAGCTTCGCGAGCTGGGCATCCGTCTCCACGCCTTCCGCCAGGGCATTCAGGCCGAGCGAATTGGCCAGCGCGATGATCGCTGCGACTATCGCCGCATCGTCCCGGTCATGTCCCAGATCGCGGACGAAACTCTGGTCTATCTTCAGCTTATGCACCGGGAAGCGCTTGAGGTAGGCGAGGCTGGAATAGGCGGTGCCGAAGTCGTCGATGGCCAGCTTGACGCCCATGTCGGCGAGCTGGCGCAACTTGACCAGGGTTTCATTGGCGTCGTGCATCAGGGTCGATTCGGTGATCTCCAGTTCGAGCAGCTCGGGCGACTGGCCGGTTTCTTCGAGAATCGTGCGGATGGTATCGACCAGTCCTTTCTGGCGGAACTGCCGCGGCGACAGATTCACCGACAGCGGCAAAGGCGGATAGCCCTGCGCCTGCCATGCGCGGTTCTGGCGACAGGCCTCGCGCAAGACCCACTCGCCGAGTTGCAGGATCAGTCCGGTTTCTTCCGCGACCGGGATGAAGTCGCCGGGCGAAATCAGGCCGTACTCGGGATCCTGCCAGCGCACCAGCGCTTCCATGCCGCAGACCGCCCGGCGCCGATAATCGACCAGCGGCTGGAAATGCAGCAGGAACTGATCCTGCTGCAGGGCATTGCGCAGCCGCTGTTCAAAACCGAAAAAGCGCTTGGTTTCTTCGTTCATCTTCGCAGTAAAAAACTGGAAGGTATTCCGGCCGTTGGCTTTGGCGTGATACATCGCCGTGTCGGCGTTCTTCATCAGCGCATACGCCTCGACGCCGTCGTCGGGATAAATGCTGATGCCGATGGAAGGCGTGGCATGCAAGCGATGCCCTTCCACCAGCACCGCCGACGCCAGTGCCTCGATGATTTTTTCGGCCACCATCGCCGCATCGTCGGGGGACTGGATTTCATGCAGCACCACCACGAACTCATCGCCGCCGAGACGCGACACCGTATCGACGGCGCGCACCGCCTCGCGCAGACGTTCGGCGACATGTTTCAGCAACTGGTCGCCGATGTGATGGCCGAGGGTGTCGTTGACGCTCTTGAACCGGTCGAGGTCGAGGAACATCACCGCCAACCGGTGGTCCGATCGCGCCGCCTGGACCAGCGCCTGGTTAAGCCGGTCCAGCAGCAGGCTGCGGTTCGGCAAGCCGGTCAGCGCATCATGGTGGGCGACATGCCAAATGCGTTGTTCGGCCTGCATCCGTTCGAAGATTTCCGCCTGCAACTGCTCATTGGTGGCCACCAGCTGGGTGGTGCGCTCCACCACGCGCTGCTCCAGTTCGTTGTGCGCCTGCACCAGCGCCTCTTCGGCCTGATGGCGCTCGCTGACGTCCTCGAAGATCCAGATCACATCCAGCGGGGAGCCCAAGGCATCGGTCTTGCGGCCGGTAGTGCGTACCCAGAAGATGCTGCCATCCTTGCGGCGCACGCGCCGTTCGCCGATGA
This sequence comes from Sterolibacterium sp., assembly GCA_041674385.1. GTDB lineage: Bacteria > Pseudomonadota > Gammaproteobacteria > Burkholderiales > Rhodocyclaceae > JACRAR01. The sequence goes on along the minus strand of JBAYVU010000035.1, from coordinate 25,676 downwards.
CAACCTCGCCGCGCTGGAGCGATTCGTAGGCCTGCGCGCCGAACTCGTCGTAATCGCGGATGGTAGGGTGAAACACCAGCGCCGATTGGCCGGCCAGTTCGCCTTCGCCGTAGCCGAAGATCTCTTCGAATTTTCGGTTGCAGCGCCGCACGATGCGGTTGCGCGCGAACATCATGCCGACCGCGGCATTGTTGAATATCAGCTCCTGTTCGCTCAGGGCGGCACTCGCGCGCTGCTCGGCGTTCTTGCGGTCGGTAATATCTTCCACCATCCATACCGAACCTTCGCCCGGCCGCGACTGGTCGAAGGCGCACGCCGACAGGCGCACCCAGAACGCGCCGCCATCCTTGCGGCACATCCGACGCTCGCTCTGGTGGCGGTTGCCCCGCAGCAGGTCGGCATAGCAAATGGCGGCGAAGTCCTGATAGTCTTTCTCGCCGAGATACAGCGAGCGAGTCGTCTGCCCGAGCAATTCGTCGGGCGCATAACCGAACATTTCCTCGAAACGCCGGTTGCAGCGAAGAACTCTTCGCTCGCACAACATCGTGATGCCGAGCAACGAAGTTTCGAAGATCACTTCCAGTTCGTGCGTGGCTTGCGCCAGCGCCTCGCGCACCTCGCGCTCTTCGGTGATGTCCTCGATGATCCAGATGGTGCCGTCCTGGGGATGAAGCGGATCGACGGCCTTGGCTGAAACGCGCACCCAGAACAAGGAGCCGTTCTTGCGCCGGTACTGGATCTCGTCGTGGAAAGCGCGGCCGGCGGCCAGGGCCGGCACCGCGGCACGGCCATGCTCGGCATAGGCTTCCATCGAGCGGTAGAACGCCTGACCGGGCAATCCGACCATTTCGTCCGGCGCATAGCCGCACATCTCCGCGCACCGCGCATTGCAGGCAGCCACTTTGCTGTCGCGCGCAAACAGGATGCCGACCGTGGCGTTGTCGAGGATCGCCTGCTGCTCAAGGAGTATCTTGCGCAGTTCGTCCTCGGTGAGTCGATCGATCTGAGGAATCATGCCCGCGGCAGGTCCGGTTCCGGCGATGGCTTCATTCCGGCCCGCTCATTCGCTCCAGCAGTTGCAGCATGGCGATCGAATCCTGCTCGCCCAGGCCGCTGCCGATCATGGCGTTGAGCATCTGCGCCGTCGCCGCGGCGGTGGGCAGCATCAAGCCAAGCTTGTGCGCTTCCTCCATGACGATGCGCAAGTCCTTCTGGTGCATCCAGGCCTTGAACCCCGGCTTGAAGTTGCGCTCCAGCATGCGTTGACCGTGGTTCTCCAGGATACGGCTGGAGGCAAAACCGCCCAGCAAGGCCTCGCGCACGCGGGCCGCATCGACGCCGCTCTTGCGCGCGAAGTTGAATGCCTCGGCCAGCGCCGCCACGCCGACGCCCGTCAGGATCTGATTGCAGGCCTTGGCCACTTGGCCGGCGCCGGTCTCGCCGATGTGGGTGACCGACTTGCCCAGCCTCTCGAACAGCGGCAACACGCGTTCGAAAGTCGCCTGCCTGCCGCCGACCATGATGGTCAAGGTCGCGGCAATCGCCCCCGCTTCCCCACCGGATACCGGAGCGTCGAGGAATTCGATGCCTTTCCCGGCGAGTCGCGCGCCGATGTCGCGCGCCGCCGCCGGAGCGATGGTGCTCATGTCGACCACGATCAGCCCCGGCCTGGCGCCCGCGACGATGCCGTCCTCGCCCAACACCACCGCCGTCACGTCGGGCGCATCGGCCACCATGGTGATGACGATCTCGGCGTGCTGCGCCACCGCAGCGGGCGAGGGGTGCATCCTGGCCGTGGTCTGCTTGAACGGCTCCAGCGCTGCCGGCCGCCGCGCCCACAGGTGCAGGCTGTGCCCGGCCCGCGCCAGGTGCAGCGCCATCGGGCGTCCCATCAGGCCGAGGCCGATGAATCCTACTTGCATCTCAAGCGACGGCCTTGAGAATCAGCGGCACCAACGGCTCGGGCAGCCGGATATTGCCGGCCAGCACGAAGGCGCGGGCCGGCGCCGACATCTTCTGCCAGGTCTTGCGAATGATGGCCAGCCATTTTTCCTCGCTGTAATCCGGCTTGTTCGCGGCAAAAGCGGCCATGTAATGCTCTATGAATACCAGGTCGGCGACATCCTCGAGCATTTGCGTCTCGGGATTGACCTTGATGCCCTTCTTGCCTACCGCAGCCTTGACGCGCTCGATCATTTCCGGCGCGTAGCCGGCTTGCTGCATGAGCTGGCCGGCGGTCTCGGCATGAAACTTGTAGAGGTCGGTACGCCATTGAAGATAACCGGTCCGATCCTGCGGATAATTGCCGCGCGGACTCTTCCAGCGCTGGATATGCTGGGCGCGCACCGCCAGCCTGACGGCCTCGGCAGCGTCCGGGGCATACCGCGCCAGCATTTCGCTCATGCGCTGGGCATACAACAATTCCTTGGCTATTTCCCGGCCGTCCGCCTGTTCGCGGTTCGGATCGGCGGCATTCGCAGCGTCGAACAGCGCGATAGCCCGGTCGAAGCGTTGTTGGTCGGCAATCATCGACGCCTCCATGGCGAATTGGAGTGGGAGTAGGAGTGAGACTGGGACATTATAGACTGGCGCATATGGGTCGTCTCCGGCAGGCGGAGCGGATGTTCATGGCCGCGAATTTGCCACGGTCGCCACGACCACGTTGCCGCAACCCTGGTATTCCATGCTGCTGAAGCTGAGCAGTTTGGCCAGGCCAATGCCGCGACCGTTCGTGGCAAGCACCTGCGCCGGGTCGATCTTCAGGTAATCCTGCCAGGCAAAACCCTTGCCCTGATCGGCGATGGTGAAGCGAATCTCACGATCGGTTCGCCGAAAGCCGACGGTCACGCAAAGATCGCGATATTCGGGCAACGCCAGGCGCCGTTCCACTTCTTCCAGCCACCTGCCCTGGGAATTGAGCCGGGATTTCTCGGCGTAGCCGATGCCGAGATTGCCATGTTCAATGGCATTCACCAGCAATTCCGACAGCCCGATGCTCGCTCTTTCCGGATCCGGACAAAGCGCCGCAAGCAGACAGACCAGGCTATCCGCCTCGCCGAGGGTCGCATAGCGAAACTCGGCTTGCCGCAAAAGACCCAGCGCAGCGGAAAATTGTCGCGTCCGCTGCGCCGTGGCATTCTGCTTGTTCCATTTCTCGACATTCGCCAGCGCATCGCGAACGACGGCAAGCAACGCCGCCGGCGCGCAGGGCTTGTCCAGGTAATAACAGCAGACGCCGGCCCCGCTGCCCTCGCCCGCCGGTTGCGGGACGGACGCGGCGGTTTGCAGGATGACCGGAATCCGGCGAAAACGCCGCTCGGCCTTGATCTTGTGCAGCAATTCAATGCCGTCCATGCCCGGCATGATGCGATCGAGGATGATCAGATCATAAGCGCTGCAGGATGTTTCAAGCATCTGCAGCGCACGTCCGGCGTCATGCGCGATATCGAGCTTGAAGCAAGGGTCGTCGAGGATATCGGCGATGAAATTCAGATTCGGTTGGTCGTTATCGACAACCAGCAGGCGCCACTTTTTCATGATTGCTGACAGACGGGTAGAAACTCTCGAATACTACCTCAAGTCCGCCCGCAGGTTGGCACCTGCCATGCTATCGATCAATGGCACGCCCCTCAGGTTTCCTTGACGCCCAGCTTTTTCAGGATGTTCTCGAGCGGGCAAAATCGGGTGAATCCGCTCTGGAACAAATTGGCGCCGACAAACAGCGTCAGCCACAGCCAGTGAGGGCTGACGAACAGCGGGCTGGCTTCGACGCCGAGCGCCAGCGACAGAATGATAAAGAAGCCGGCGAAGATGTGGACGATTTGATTGATACCCATGGTTTTTCCTTTCAAGAAGCCGGGCGAATCACCCGATACGGTTTTTCATCGCTGCGTAGTAAAGCACCGGGATCACCACCAGCGTCAGCACGCTTGACACGAAGATGCCGAAAACCAGGGACACGGCGAGACCGTTGAAGATCGGGTCGTCGAGAATGAACACGGCTCCGAGCATGGCCGCCAGGGCGGTGAGTCCGATGGGTTTGGCGCGCACGATGGCGGACTGCAACACCGCATCGGCAAAGCGCACGCCGGCGGCCACTTGCTGGTTGATGAAGTCCACCAGCAGAATCGAGTTGCGCACGATGATGCCCGCCAGCGCGATCATGCCGATCATCGAAGTCGCGGTGAACTGCGCGCCCAGCAGCGCATGGCCGGGCATCACGCCGATGATGGTGAGCGGGATCGGCGCCATGATGATGAGCGGCACCAGGTACGACTTGAACTGCGCCACCACCAGCAGATAAATCAGCACCAGGCCGACGGCATAGGCGATGCCCATGTCGCGGAAAGTCTCGTAGGTCACCTGCCATTCCCCGTCCCATTTGACGCCGTAGGCGGCATAGGGATCGCTTGGCTGCCTGATGAAATACTCGCCCAGCGTGCCGCCCGCACCCTTGATCTGGTCGAGCGGCAGGTCCCTGATCTTGGCGCGGATGTCGAACATGCCGTACAACGGCGAGTCGAGCTTGCCGCCCATGTCGCCGGTGACATACACCACCGGCAGCAGATCCTTGTGGTAGATCACCTGTTCGCGCGGCAGGCGGCGCACCTCGGTCAATTCGGAAATCGGCACCAGCGCGCCATCGCGGGAACGAACGCGCAGCTTCAGCAATTGGTCGATAGTGTTATGCCGTTCGGCGGGCAGCGTGATGCGCACCGGGATTTCGTATTTGGCATTGCCGTCGTGCACCGGCGTGACGTCCTCGCCGGCCAGTCCCATCCCGACCACCGCGACGATGTCCTTCTGCGCCACGCCGAGCAGCGCCGCCTTGCTTTGCGACACCCGCAGCAGGATTTTCTGCGCCGTGGCATCGCTGCTGTCGTCGACCCCGATGATGTCGTCGGTGGCTTCAAACTGCGCGCGCACCAGCTTCGCCACGGCGATCTGGCCGGCATAGTCGGGACCGTAGATTTCCGCGACGATCGGCGACAGCACCGGCGGCCCCGGCGGCACTTCCACCACCTTGACGTTGCCGCCATGCTTGAGCGCGATCGCCGTCAGCGCATCGCGCACCGAGCCGGCTATCTCGTGGCTGGTGCGGTGACGATGCTTCTTGTCGGCGAGATTGACCTGGATGTCGCCCATCTCGGGGTTGGCGCGCAGATAGTATTGGCGCACCAATCCGTTGAAATTGATCGGGCTGGCGACTCCCGAGTAGACCTGGTAATCGCTGACCTCCTCGACGGTCGCCAGGTACACGGCAAGCTCGCGCAGCACCTTGTCGGTTCCTTCCAGCGGCGTGCCCACCGGCATGTCGAGCACCACCTGGAATTCGCTCTTGTTGTCGAGCGGCAGCATTTTCAGCACCACCAGCTTGAAGCCCGCCAGCGACACCGAAGCGATGATCGCGGCCAGCACGAACAGCCACAGCTTGCGCCGGGCGCGCTTGCCGCCAGCCTCGTCGAGGAAGGGGGTGAGGATGCGGCGGAAGCCGCGTTCCAATATCGCGGCGCCTCTCCCCTCCTGCGGGGGCGTCCCTTGCGGGGAATGCTGCGCCTGGCCGCCGATCAGCCGCAGCACCAGCCAGGGCGTGACGATGAAGGCGATGGCCAGCGAGATGAACATGCCCAGCGAGGAGTTGATCGGGATCGGACTCATGTAGGGGCCCATCAGTCCCCTGACGAAGGCCATCGGCAGCAGCGCGGCGATCACCGTGAAGGTGGCCAGGATGGTCGGCCCGCCGACCTCATCCACCGCCAGCGGAATGATCTGCCACAACGGCTTGGCGGGTTCCTGCAGGTGCCAGCGGTGAATATTCTCCACCACCACGATGGCATCGTCGACGAGAATGCCGATCGAGAAAATCAGCGCGAACAGCGACACGCGATTCAAGGTGAAACCCAACGCCCAAGAGGCGAACAGGGTGGCCGACAGGGTCAGCGAAACCGCCACGCCGACGATCACCGCTTCGCGCCGGCCGAGCGCGAAGAACACCAGCAGCACCACAAAGGTGGTGGCGAAAACCAGTTTGCCGATCAGCTTGTACGCCTTGTCGGTGGCCGTCTCGCCATAGTTGCGCGTTACCGTGAACTCGACGCCTTCGGGGATCACCGTGCCTTTCAAGGCCTGGGCACGGGCGATCACCGCGGCGGCCACATCGGCCGCGTTGGCGCCGGGCTTCTTCGTCACCGACAAGGTGACGGCGGGGAACTCCCCGCTCTGCGCAATCCCCTTGGTCTTGGCGGCGGCGCCCGTACCGAACCAGACATAGCGCGGCGGCTGGTCGGGACCGTCGTCGATACGCGCGACATCCGCCATGAAGACCGGCTTGCCCGCATGAACACCCACCACCAGGCGCCGCACATCGTCGGCGGACTCGATATAGGTCCCCGTCTGCACCAGGATCTCCTGATTGCCGCTGACCAGACTGCCGGACGGTTGCGAAGCGTTCGAGACTTGCAGCGCGGCCTTGAGATCCTGCGCGGTGATGCCGTGGGCATTCATCCGGTCGCTGTCCATGATCACCCGGATGACGTGGCCGGGCCCGCCGACGGTCACCACGTCGCGAGTGTCGGGGATGCGCTTGAGCTCGGTTTCGGCGGCACGCGCCACCTGCTGCAAGTCGAAGGCCGACTTGCCTGTGGCGGATTCCGGGTTCGACGCGCTCCAGAAAGTCAGCGTGACGATCGGCACATCGTCGATGCCCTTCGGCTTGATGACCGGGTCGAGCACGCCGAGATTGGGAGACAGCCAATCGTGGTTGGAATTGATGGTGTCATACAGACGCACCAGCGCCTGGATCGGCTCCTGGCCCACGAGGTATTGCACGGTGATGATCGCCATGCCGGGGCGCGACACCGAATACACATGCTCGATGCCGGCAATGCGCGCCAGCACCTGCTCCGCCGGCCTGGCCACGAGCGCTTCGACATCCTTGGCCGAGGCGCCGGGGAACGGGATGAAAACGTTCGCCATGGTCACGTTGATCTGCGGCTCTTCCTCGCGCGGCGTGATCAGCACGGCAAACACGCCGAGCAGCAGCGCGACCAGCGCGATCAGCGGCGTCATCGAGTTGCGCAGGAAGTGCGCGGCAATCCGTCCGGAGATGCCCATCGATTACTTGCCGCCCTGTTTCAAAGCGATGCCGGCCTTGACCGGATCGAGCGCGACTTTTTCTCCGGCGGCGAGGCCCGCCAGCACTTCGATGCCATCGCCGCCCAGCGCCTCGCCCAGCCGTACCTGGCGCAGATGCGGCGGCGCCTGGCCGTCGACGACATACACCCCGGTCACCTCGCCGCGACGCAGTACCGCCGCCGCCGGCACCAGCAATTTCCGGGATTTGCCGATCAGGAAATGGGCGCGCGCGAACATGCCGGGGATGACCCCATCCAGGTTGTCCGGCAGATACACGCGGGCTTGCACCACATGCGTCTGCGTGTCCGCCGTCGGCAGGACTTCGACGCGCACGGCATCGAACCATTTGCCCGTCTCGGGGAATTCGACCCTGGCGCGCAGGGTCTGCCTGACTGCGGCCAGCTTGTATTGGGGAATGCTGGCGACGACCCGCAGGCTCTTCGGATCGAACACGCTGATCAACGGTTTGCCCGGCGCCGCCATCTCGCCCACTTCGGCCAGGCGCTGGGCAATGATGCCGGCATAGGGCGCGGCGATGCTGGCATAGCTGCCCTGCACACCGGCCTGCCCGGCGCCGGCACTGGCCACCTTGAAGTCGGCCTCGGCCTTGTCGAGCGCCGCCTGGCTGATGAATTTCTGCGCGAACAGCTGCCGGTTGCGCTCGACGCTGGCGCGCGCATTGGCCAGCTGCGCCTGCGCGCCGGCCTGAAGCTGCGCCGTCTCGCGCGAGTCGATGCGCATCAGCACTTCGCCGGCCTTGACGCGGCTGCCGGCATCGAAACGCGCCTCGGTGACGCGGCCCGCCACTTGGGCGGCGAGGGTGGCCTGCCTGACGGCTTCGACGATCGCTTCGGCAGGATAGGCCTGGTCGACCTCGCGCAATTCCACTGCGGCACTGGCGAGCCCGGCGGGCGCCGCAACCGTTTGGGCAGAAGTCATCGCAGGCAACAAGGCAGCGCATAGCGCAAACCATAAATTATTCGCTCTCATGGAATATCATTATATGCTTATATTTGATCTTTTCAAGCCCGGCCCCGGAAAATTTTGCGAGGTGACGAGTTCAACGAGTTCGAAGTGTAATCCGAACTGGCGCATGCTTTTGGCAGGACGGGATGCTGAGTGGCTGAGAAAAATAAGTAAAATCGCCCCCCAGTTCAATATCGTGGAGTAACACACATGTCAGGAGCAGCCGGTCACATCGATCCCGCCAACAAGAAAATTGCCCTGCTGATCGCAGTGCTCGCGCTGGTGCTGGCCTTTTCCGAGACGCTCGGCAAGGCCGCGCAGACAACCGCGCTGAGCAGGAACATCGAGGCGTCCAACCTCTGGTCGTTTTACCAGGCGAAGACCATACGCCTGACCACGCTGCGCACCGCTGCGGAAAATCTGGCGGTACAGACCGACGCGAACGGCCCTGCTCCAGCCAAGGCGCAGATCGACGCCTGGCGAAAGACCGCGGCCCGCTACGACAGCGAACCGGAAACGCGCGAAGGTCGCAAGGAACTCGCCGAGCGCGCCAAGGAAGCCGAAGCCCAGCGCGACCACGAGATGGCGGCCTATCATCAGTATGAGATGGCCTCCGCCTCCGTGCAGATTGCCATCGTGCTGGCATCGGCCACCATCATCACCGGCATCGGCGCGCTCGCCTGGCTGGCTGGCGGACTGGGCGTGGTCGGGGCGATCTTCTGCGTGGTCGGCTTTTTCATGCCGACGGCAATCCACCTGTTCGGCTGAATGACTAACCGACTAGCCGACTAACAACCCGACTAACAACCGCGAAACTTCGGCTTGCGTTTCTCGAAGAAGGCGCTCATGCCTTCGCGGTAGTCTTCGCTGTCGAGGTAAGCGAAGTTGTCGCGCACCTCGGCGGCGCTGAGCGGCGCAGGATCGTCAGCCAGCCGATGCACCAGGCGCTTGTGGCTGCGCGCGACCAGCGGCGCGCCCGACGCGATCCTCCGGGCCATGGCGTAGGCTTCCTCGACGACCTGGGCATCCGGCACCACCCGTGTCACCAGCCCTTTCGCATAGGCTTCATGCGCCGTCAGCAGGCGGCCTTCGAGCAACATCTCCAGCGCGGTAGCCTTCCCGACCAGGGACAGCACCCCGCGCAATTCGGTGTGCGCCATGGTAAAGCCGAGCTTCATGATCGGCGCGCCAAAATTGGCCGACTCGCCTGCGATGCGCAAGTCGCACTGCGCGGCAATCTCCAGTCCGCCGCCGATGCATGCGCCCTGAATCAAAGCCACGCACGGATGCCGGCAGGCAAGGATGCTCCGCAGCGCATCGGCCACCCATACGCCGTGGTAGACCTGCGCCCGTTCATGGGTGTCGCGCAGGGTGAGAAACTCTTCGAGGTCGCCGCCGGCGGCGAAGCTCGCTCCCTCGCCGCGGATCACGATGCAGCGCAGGCTCTCGTCGGCATGCAGCCGCTCCATGGCCAGCTTGAGTTCGCGCCACATGGCGGCATTGATGGCGTTGAGCTTGTCGGGGTTGCAGAGGGTGACGGTGGCGATGCTGTTTTCCGCATCGCACTGGCAGCGTATTTGCGGATTCATGGCACGCTCTTGTGCAGCTTCGCCAGCGCCGCACGGCCGGCCAGCAGATGCTCGTGCATCAGCTGGCCGGCCAGGTTGGCGTCGCGCTGCCGGATTGCCTTGAGGAGGGCGCGATGCTCGGCCAGCGATTGCTTGAGCCGGCCTGCCAGGCGCAGCGAATCGCGGCGCGTCAGTTTCAGCATCTTGCGCGTGTCGTCGATCAGCTGCGACAGCCAGCGATTGCCGGCCAGTTCCTGCAAGGCGGCGTGAAAGCCGTGGTTGAGTTCGAAGAAGCGGTCGGCGTCGCCGTTCCTGGCATGTTCTTCGAGCTGCTCGTGGATTGCCGCCAGACGGCTCAGGTCGTCCGCGCCGGCCTTCTGCGTCGCCAGCGCCGCGCAACGGCCTTCGAGCAGGGCCATCACCGGGAATATCTCATCGAGGTCCTGCTCGGACAGCTCGGTGACATAGCAGCCCCGGCGCGGCTTGAGCGTGACCAGCCCTTCGGAGGCCAGGACCTTGAGCGCTTCGCGCATCGGCGTGCGCGAGATGCCGTACTCCTGCGCCAGCGCCTGTTCGTCGAGCCAGCTGCCGGGTGGCAGCTGATGGGCAAAAATTCGCGTGCGCAACTGCTCGGCGACCTGCTGGTAAAGCGCGGGCGAAGCGAGGCTGATTTCAGTTCTTGCATTCATAATTATGGATACAGTATTATGTTGCTTGGGCGATGTCAAGCCTCGTTCGTCAGGCGCCGGCAAGGAGTAGTAAGGAGTAGAGTTTTCAAACCTCGGCGTTCCGCGCATGGAAAGGGCAGAACATGAGCAAGTATCCGGAAGTCCGCATTCCCCCGCTGGAAGCTTGGGCCAAGGCGGCGGCCCAGTCCGCTCCCGCCGGCGACGTGCATCGGCTCGATTGGCATACGCCGGAAGGGATCGTGGTCAAGCCGCTGTATACCCGGGCCGATATCGAGGGCCTGCTGTTCGCGGACACGCTGCCCGGCTTCGAGCCCTTCGTGCGCGGTCCGCAGGCCAGCATGTACGCGGTGCGGCCGTGGACCATCCGCCAGTACGCCGGCTTCTCCACCGCCGAGGCCTCCAACGCCTTCTACCGCAAGACGCTGGCCGGCGGCGGCCAGGGTGTCTCGGTGGCCTTCGACCTGGCCACGCATCGCGGCTACGACTCCGACCATCCGCGCGTCACCGGCGACGTCGGCAAGGCCGGCGTGGCGATCGACTCGGTCGAGGACATGAAGATACTCTTCGACGGCATCCCGCTCGACAAGGTGTCGGTGTCGATGACCATGAACGGCGCGGTGCTGCCGGTGCTGGCCGGCTACATCGTCGCCGCCGAGGAACAGGGCGTGGCGCAGGCCCAGCTGTCGGGCACCATCCAGAACGACATCCTCAAGGAGTTCATGGTCCGCAACACCTACATCTACCCGCCCGAGCCGTCGATGCGCATCATCGCCGACATCATCGGCTACACGGCGCAGCACATGCCGAAGTTCAACTCGATCTCGATCTCCGGCTACCACATCCAGGAAGCCGGCGCGACCCAGGCGCTGGAGCTGGCGCTGACCCTGGCCGATGGCCAGGAGTACGTGCGCACCGCGCTGGCCAGCGGCATGGACGTGGACGACTTCGCCGGACGCCTGTCGTTCTTCTTCGGCATCGGCATGAACTTCTACCTCGAAGTAGCCAAGCTGCGCGCCGCGCGGCTGCTGTGGTGGCGCATCATGAAGGGCTTCGGCGCGAAGAACCCCAAGTCGCTGATGCTGCGCACCCACTGCCAGACCTCGGGGTGGTCGCTGACCATGCAGGACCCATACAACAACGTGGTGCGCACCACCATCGAGGCGATGGCGGCGGTGTTCGGCGGCACCCAGAGCCTGCACACCAATTCGCTCGACGAGGCGATCGCGCTGCCCACCGAGTTCTCCGCGCGCATCGCGCGCAACACCCAGCTGATTCTCCAGGAGGAAACCCACATCGGCGCCGTCATCGATCCCTGGGCCGGCTCCTACATGATGGAAAGGCTCACCCAGGACATCGCCGACCAGGCCTGGGCCATCGTCGAGGAAGTCGAGCGCATGGGCGGCATGACCCAGGCCGTGGCGTCCGGCTGGGCCAAGCTCAGGATCGAGGAATGCGCGGCGCGGAAGCAGGCGCGCATCGACACCGGCGAGGACGCGATCGTCGGGGTGAACAAATACCAGCTGGAGCAGGAAACCGCCATCGAGTTTCTCGATGTCGACAACCATGCCGTGCGCGAAGCGCAAGTCGAGCGCCTGCTACGCATCCGCGCCAGCCGCCAGCAGCCGGCGGTGGATGCGGCGCTGGCGGCGCTGAGCGGAGCGGCCCGCAGCGGCCAGGGCAATCTGCTGGCACTCGCGGTGCAGGCCAGTCGCGTGCGTGCCACTGTCGGGGAGATTTCCGACGCGCTGGAACTGGTCTGGGGCCGCCATCGCGCCAACAACCAGGTGGTATCCGGCGTGTACGGCGCCGCCTTCGAAAAGGACGAAAACTGGATGGACATCAAACGGCAGATCGAAACTTTCGCCGCCGCCGAAGGCCGCCGCCCGCGCATCCTGGTGGCCAAGCTCGGCCAGGACGGCCACGACCGCGGCGCCAAGGTGGTCGCCACGGCCTTCGCCGATCTCGGTTTCGACGTGGATATCGGCCCGCTGTTCCAGACCCCCGAAGAAGCCGCACGCCAGGCCGTGGAAAACGACGTCCATGCCATCGGCGTATCGACGCTGGCGGCCGGGCACAAGACGCTGGTGCCGGCGCTGGTGAAGGCGCTCGAGGAACAGGGAGCGGGCGACATCGCGGTGTTCGTCGGCGGGGTGGTGCCGCCGCAGGACTACGAGTTCCTGTTGCAGGCGGGCGCCAAGGGGATCTTCGGGCCGGGCACGCCGATCCTGCAATGCGCCCGCGAAGTGCTGCGGGCCATCCGTGCGGCGCATGCGCCGGGTAGTGCGCCAGGGTCAGCGTAAGATACGTCTGGAATCATTAAGAACTGAATTCGCGTTTGGAGGACTTCAAATGAACACCCAACTTCTTGAGCGCATCACCCTCGAAGCCGGCAAGCGCGGCGGCAAGCCCTGCGTCCGCAATATGCGCATCACTGTCTATGACGTCCTCGGTTGGCTGGCTTCCGGCATGACGCAGGAGGAAATTCTTGCCGATTACCCTGAGCTTGAAGTCGAGGATATTCAGGCCTGCCTTGCATTCGCGGCGGATCGTGAACGCCACATGGTGCGCGTTGCAGCGTGAAACTGCTGCTCGATCAGAATCTTTCTCGGCGCTTATTGCCCAAGCTGGAGGTGGCGTTTCCAGGTTCCAGCCAGATCCAACTATTGGGAATGAAAAGTGTCGCTGACATAGAGCTTTGGTCTTACGCCAAGGCAAATGGCTACGCTATTGTTACCAAGGACGCGGACTTCGTGGAAATGTCCGCGCTGTTTGGATATCCACCCAAGGTTGTTTGGATCAATCTCGGTAACGTGCCAAATACTACGGTCATGAATCGGCTCCTCGATCATTCGTCAACCATTAGTGAGTTTCTTGCCAGCGCCGCAGATGGGGTGATGGAAATTGAGTGAAATTTGCCAACAGCCTGTTGGCGAACTGTCTCGCACTGACAGACAGCTGGTCGAGGGAGTGCTGGCCCGCCGGCGTCGGCCGCTGGCCAAGGCCATCACGCTGATCGAGTCGACGCGCGCCGACCATCAGGCACGCGCCGAGAGACTGCTGGAAGCCTTGCTGCCGTACAGCGGCGGGCTGGACAAATGCCTCCGCATCGGCATCACCGGCGTGCCGGGCGTCGGCAAGTCGTGCTTCATCGAAGCGCTCGGCATGCATCTGGTCGGCCTCGGCCATCGCGTCGCGGTGCTGGCGGTCGATCCCTCGTCCTCCGTCGGCGGCGGGGCCATACTCGGCGACAAGACGCGCATGGAAAGCCTGAGTCTGCGCGAGGAAGCCTTCATCCGCCCCTCCCCCACCGGCGGCTCGCTGGGCGGCGTCGCCGACAGGACGCGCGAGGCGATGCTGCTGTGCGAAGCGGCTGGCTTCGACGTGATCATTGTCGAGACGGTCGGCGTCGGCCAGTCGGAAACGGCAGTGGCCGACATGACCGACGTGTTCGTGCTGCTGCAACTGCCCAACGCCGGCGACGATTTGCAGGCGATCAAGAAGGGCATCGTCGAGCTGGCCGACCTGGTGGTGTTCAACAAGGCGGACATCGACCCGCACGCCACCGACTATGCCGCCGCCAACATGCAAGCGGCGCTGCGCATGCTGCATCCGGGCTCAAGGCACTGGCAACCGAAGGTGCTGCAAGTCAGCGCCGCAAAAAAACAGGGCATCGAAGCCTTCTGGCAGATCATCGAGGACTATCGCCGGGTCATGACGGAAGCCGGCGAGATTGCCGCAAAACGGCGTCACCAGGCGCTGGCGTGGACCTGGACGCTCGTCGAAAGCGGCTTGCGCGCGCGCTTTCGCGAGCATCCGCAGGTGAAGAACGCCCTGCCGGAACTGCTGCAAGCAGTCGAACAAGGCCGGCTGACGCCGGCGGTCGCGGCGCAACGGCTGCTCGGACATTTCCGGCAGGATTGATAGGGAGGCATTGCCATGCACGACATCATTCAACAACTGGAAGAGAAGCGCGAACAGGCGCGGCTCGGCGGCGGCGCGAAACGCATCGCCGCCCAGCATGCCAAGGGCAAGCTGACGGCGCGCGAGCGCATCGAACTGCTGATCGATCCCGGCTCCTTCGAGGAATGGGACATGTTTGTCGAGCATCGCTGCACCGACTTCGGCATGGATGATAACAAGGTCCCCGGCGACGGTGTGGTGACCGGCTACGGCACCATCAACGGCCGCATGGTGTTCGTCTTCTCGCAGGACTTCACGGTGTTCGGTGGGGCGCTGTCCGAAGCGCACGCCGAGAAAATCTGCAAGGTCATGGACCACGCCATGAAGGTGGGTGCGCCGGTGATCGGACTCAACGATTCCGGCGGCGCGCGCATCCAGGAAGGCGTGGCCTCGTTGGGCGGCTATGCCGACGTGTTCCAGCGCAACGTCATGGCCTCGGGCGTGGTGCCGCAAATCTCCATGATCATGGGACCGTGCGCCGGCGGCGCGGTGTATTCGCCGGCCATGACTGACTTCATTTTCATGGTCAAGGACACCTCCTACATGTTCGTCACCGGCCCCGAAGTGGTCAAGACCGTCACGCACGAGGAGATCACGGCCGAGGAACTGGGCGGCGCGGTGACGCACAACACCAAGTCGGGCGTGGCCGACCTGGCCTTCGAGAACGACGTCGAGGCGCTGCTGATGCTGCGGCGCTTCTTCAACTACCTGCCGCTCAACAACCGCGAGAAGCCGCCGCTGCGGCCCACCACGGACCCGGCCGAACGACTCGACCTGTCGCTCGACACGCTGGTGCCGAACCATGCCAACAAGCCTTACGACATGAAGGAGCTGATCGTCAAGATCGGCGATGACGCCGACTTCTTCGAGTTGCAGCCCGACTATGCCAAGAACATCATCATCGGCTTCGTCCGCATGGAAGGACAGACCGTCGGCGTGGTCGCCAACCAGCCGCTGGTGCTGGCCGGCTGCCTGGACATCAAGTCCTCGGCCAAGGCGGCGCGCTTCGTGCGCTTCTGCGACGCCTTCAACATTCCCATCATCACCTTGGTGGACGTACCCGGCTTCATGCCCGGCACCGCCCAGGAATACGGCGGCATCATCAAGCACGGCGCCAAGCTGCTGTATGCCTACGCCGAATGCACCGTCCCCAAGGTCACGCTGATCACCCGCAAGGCCTACGGCGGCGCCTACGACGTGATGTCCTCCAAGCACCTGCGCGGCGACGTGAACTTCGCCTGGCCCTCCGCCGAAATCGCCGTGATGGGACCGAAGGGCGCCGTGGAAATCATCTTCCGCGAGGAGAAAGGCGACCCGGCCAAGCTCGCGGAACGCGAAGCCGAATACAAGGCCAAGTTCGCCAACCCCTTCGTCGCCGGCTCGCGCGGCTTCATCGACGACGTGATCCAGCCGCACGAGACGCGCAAGCGCATCTGCCGTTCGCTGGCGATGCTCAAGCGCAAGAAACTTGAAAATCCGTGGCGCAAGCACGGCAACATTCCGCTCTGAGCAGCGAGGAGAACCAACATGTTCAAGAAGATACTCATTGCCAACAGGGGAGAAATCGCTTGCCGCGTCATCAAGACGGCGCGCAGGATGGGCATCGCCACCGTCGCCGTGTATTCCGAAGCCGACCGCGATGCGCGCCACGTCGAGATGGCCGATGAGGCCGTGTGCATCGGCCCGGCGCCGTCGAAGGAATCCTACCTGTGCATCGACAAGATCGTCGCCGCCTGTAAAAAGACCGGCGCAGAGGCGGTGCATCCGGGCTACGGCTTCCTCTCCGAGAACGCCGAATTCTGCACCCGCCTCGAAGCCGCCGGCATCGTCTTCATCGGCCCCAGGCCGCACGCCATGCAGGCCATGGGCGACAAGATCGCTTCCAAGAAGCTGGCGCTGGCGGCCAAGGTCAGCACCATCACGGGCTATACCGACGTCATCGAACAGGTCGACGATGCGGTGCGCATCGCCGCCGGCATCGGCTACCCGGTGATGATCAAGGCCTCCGCGGGCGGCGGCGGCAAGGGCTTGCGCGTCGCCTACAACGACCGGGAAGCGCACGAGGGCTTCCACTCCTGCCGCAACGAAGCCAGGAACAGCTTCGGCGACGACCGCGTATTCATCGAGAAGTACATCGAGGAACCGCGCCACATCGAGATCCAGGTGCTCGGCGACAGCCACGGCAATGTGGTCTACCTGTGGGAACGCGAGTGTTCGCTGCAGCGCCGCCACCAGAAAGTCATCGAAGAAGCCCCCAGCCCGTTCCTCGACGCGGCCACCCGCCAGGCCATGGGCGAACAGGCCGTGGCGCTGGCCCAGGCGGTCCAGTACCAGAGCGCCGGCACGGTCGAGTTCGTGGTGGGCAAGGACCGCTCCTTCTACTTCCTCGAAATGAACACGCGCCTGCAAGTCGAGCATCCGGTCACCGAGCTGATCACCGGCTTCGACCTGGTCGAGCAGATGTTGCGCGTCGCCGCCGGCGAGAGGCTGGCTTTCACCCAGGCGGATATCCCGCTCAACGGCTGGGCCATGGAATGCCGCATCAACGCCGAGGACCCGCTGCGCAACTTCCTGCCGTCGATCGGCCGGCTGGTGAAATACCGCCCGCCCGAGGAAACCCCGGGCCACGTGCGGGTCGACACCGGCGTCTATGAAGGCGGCGAGATCTCGATGTATTACGACCCAATGATCGCCAAGCTGATCGTGCATGGCGCCACGCGCGAGCAGGCCATCGCCCGCATGCGCGACGCGCTGAACCAGTTCGTGATCCGCGGCGTCTCCTCCAACATCGGCTTCCAGGCGGCGCTGCTGCAGAACCCGCGCTTCATCTCGGGCAACTTCAACACCGGCCTGATCGCCGAGGAATATCCGCAGGGCTTCAACGCCGCCAACCTGCCGCACGACGATCCGGCCATGCTGATCGCGGTCGGCGCCGCCATCCATCGCCGCTACCTGGAGCGCAACGCCTCGATCGACGGCCAGTTGCCCGGCCATGAATACGTACCGGGCAACGATTTCGTGGTGCTGCTCAACGACACGCAGCACGCGGTGGAGGCGATACCTGCGGCAGGCGGCTTCGACATCGCGTATGCCGGCGACCGATACGAAATCCGCTCGCCCTGGCAGTTCGGCCAGTCGCTCTACCAGGGAACCTTGAACGGCGAACCCTTCTGCATGCAGGTCGAGCGCATCGGCCTCAAGTACCGCCTGTTCCACTGGGGCACCCAGGCCGACCTGACGGTGCTGACATCCCACGCCGCCGCCATGCTGGCGCTGATGCCGCACAAGGCGCCGCCGGACCTGTCGCGCTTCCTGCTTTCGCCGATGCCGGGCCTGCTCACCGACATCGCCGTGGCGCCCGGCCAGGAAGTCAAGGCGGGCGAGAAGCTGGCTGTGATCGAGGCGATGAAAATGGAGAACGTCCTGAAGGCCGATCACGATTGCATCATCGGCAAACTGCTGGCTACGCCGGGCGAAAGCCTGGCGGTGGATCAGGCCATCATCGAGTTCCGCTGAAAGGCACCAACACGCTCAAAGCCGATCCAGCGGACTCGTCACGCCGCGTCCGCCCCGATTCAGCACATGCGTGTAGATCATGGTGGTGGACACGTCCGAGTGACCGAGCAACTCCTGCACCGTGCGGATGTCATAGCCGCCCTCCAGCAGGTGGGTGGCGAAGGAATGGCGCAGGGTGTGCGGCGAAACCAGTTTGACCAGACCGGCCGCGGCGGCGGCCGCCTTGACCGCGCGCTGCACGCGCTTTTCGTCCACATGATGGCGGCGCACCGTCCCGGCACGCGGATCGACCGAAAGACCGGCGGCGGGAAACATGTATTGCCAGCCGAAAGTGCGGGCCGCCTTGGGATATTTGACCGCCAGCGCATCCGGCAACCAGACCTCGCCCCGGCCCGCAGCCAGATCTGCCTCATGAACCGCCTTGGCGTGGGCGATCTGCGCCTGTAATGCCGCCACCAGCTGCCCAGGCACCATGGTGACGCGATCCTTGCCGCCCTTGCCGTCGCGCACCAGAATCTCGCAACGCGACAGGTCGACATCCTTGACCCGCAGCCGCAATCCCTCCAGCAAACGCAGCCCGCTGCCGTACAGCAGGCGCACGATCAGTTGCATTTGCGCATCCCCAACGCGTTCCAGCAAGACAGCCACTTCGGCGCGCGACAGCACCGTGGGCAGACGCGCCGGTTTCTTGGCGCGAGTCACGTCGTCGAGCCAGGGCAGTTCGGCTTCGAGCACCTCGCGATATAGAAACAGCAAAGCACTCAGCGCCTGGTTCTGGGTGGCGGCGCTGACATTGCGATCCACCGCCAGCGAGGTCAGAAAAGCTTCAACCTCGACCTTACCCAGCTTCGCAGGGTGACGCTTGCCATGGAAAACAATAAAGCGTTTAATCCAACCCGTATATGCTGTTTCAGTACGCAGGCTGTAATGCTTGAGACGCAAGCGATCACGCACCTGATCCAGCAGGCGCGGCGAACTCGGCGATATGGCTGGCGTATTATTCGACATAATTATCGACCCCTACAATTTACCGTACGGATATTCAATATGTTACCAACACCCGCCAAGATTATCGGACAGTCCAATATCCTGTTTACTGTCCGAATTGGTGGCGATATCACGTTGGGGCTTGCATGAATAGGCGCTTCTCTCCTGACCTGCCTTCAAAGACCGATATCTTCGAATACTGGAAGGAGCGGCTATCCAAGCATGGCCTACTCATTGACTGGGGAGAACCAAGTTGCTGGATTTGTGGCTTCTATTACGGCCTTAAGTACGACATCAGGCGCTCGGATGCTAGTTGGGAAGAAATTCACGAGTGCTGGGAACGGATGCCACTTCAACGGTGCCATATCGTTCCTTGATCGCTTGGTGGAACGGACACAGTGGAAAATCTATTTCTCATGTGTCGCGAATGTCACGACACCGCTCCGAACACCAACATTCCAGAAATATTCTTTGAATGGTCGCGCTCGCAACACTGGCAAAAGCGAGAGCACGCCAAAGTCATTCAAGCGCTCGAAGCGTTCTCAGTTCCCAAACGAGATTACCGAAAGTTCATGCGAACCATGAAGTCGCCGCTCTTCCAAGAATGGATGCAGGACAGGATCGGCCTTCATTGGCCTCAATCAAACTATGCACCGAGGTCATCTCGTCTTACGCCAGCCACTATCGTCGGGCTTGTCGTGCACTATTTCCGCCAGCAACCGCAAGCCCCAACCCGGCGCTCAACCGGACCTGCGCGAAAAGCCGCGCAGGCCGGTTAGCTCCACGTTAGCCCTCTCCGATGAGACCACAGATCGAACACATTCGGATACCAGATGAACTTAAGTTCGTGCTTAATAGTGCCTGCAAAAATTTCCCTCGCCTCGCCCGAATTGAGGGGGACGACATAACGCTTAAAGGTTTAACTGAAAAGCAAAAGCTGGTTACATCATTTTTCCAACTCCCCGCTGTTGCAGACGAAGTTATCGACAACCTCAATCTTGTAATTGCCGACCTCGGGACATTGGCAAAATCTGCACGGGCATTCGGAGATGAGCGACCGTTCAGCCGTTACAAGCTGATAGTCCGAATGTTCTACTACGAATTCAGTCGATTTGAGGATATCTTTGGCTACTACACGCTTTGGCTCCAGCGGCGAAAGTATCTGACAAAGGATGCACGAAAGAAGTTACGAGATGATTTTTACAGAGAACACGAACCCTTCATCCGGGTTCGCAATCTGTTCATGCACGACGACCCGACATGGAAAGGTCACTGCACACCTGAGATCGCGATATTACAAGGGCTAGACTTGTTCGGATATGAGGTGCGCGACAAGTCAGGGCAACTGCTCACTTGGGAGCCACATCTAGGTCCGCTGTGCTTAAAGATGCAATCAATCTTCTACGAAGCTGGAAGGAGTATGCAGGTCACTTGGAGTATGTTAACGGCACACGCTGTGCACTTACTCGTCCAGGACGGGAAGTTGACGAAGGCTAACAAACGGTTCAAACCGACCATCTCACCTCCACTTCGTTCCGCCGAGCCATGAAGAAGCGGGCTAACCCATCCATCAACACGGACTGGCGCGATAAGGCCGCGCCAGCCGGTTATGTCAAACGTTGGGCGTCTCAATCATGAGCCTTGATTCCATTCTCTGGGGTTTGTCAGTTGCCGGCTTCGGGTATTTGGGAACGTACTTCTTGGTCAAGACACTTGTTAAATCTGGGATAGAAAAGGCGATCGAACTCAACTTCAACAAGAGACTAGAAAGCGAAAAGACGTCGCTTAAAAAGTCCGAGGTCTATTTCACTCTTCAACTTGAAGCGCTTTCACAGCTTCACACGCTTGTTCGGAAGATGCTCCCTGGTCGCAGCCATCCTGATATGGATTGGGAAGACGCATGCGAGGGGATAGCTCAACGCTTCTCAAAGCATGAAGACGCACTCGTAGAATTTCTTTGCCGGCACGAAGCCGTTTTACCAAAGGCTATTGCGCGTGAAATTCAAGGTGCGGCTAGCCTTGCGGGCGACGGAACCTTCCAATTCTCGTGGAATGGGAAGGATGCTGAGCCAACATACGAAGCGATCAAGACCGCCGGCGAGATGTACAGCCAGTTGGAAGAAGCTATCAAGCACTTGCAGGCATACGTCAACTCGCAGGTGCACGGCGCAGAGTGAGCCCGAGACGCCCAACCCATCATTCGAGGGGACCTGCGCGAAAAGCCGCGCAGGCCCCTCAATTCAAACGTTAGGCTTCACAATGAATCTCACGCCATCTGATATCGCAGCATTTGCCTCGGCAGTTACCGCTGTCGTGGCGCTATTTGTTGCTCTCTGGTCCGCCCGTGTTCAACGTGAGCACGCTAGGCGGTCCGTAACCCCCCACCTTGATTTTGTCTACGGCATTACCGATACAGGCCCTCTGGCGTTGTACTTAGTGAGTAACGGCATTGGTCCGGCAAAGCTCTTAGATTTTTCGGTTACTGTAGCCGGGAAGCGTGCTCGGTCATTCGATTTACTGAACGTCTGGCATAGCGCGTTTCAGGCCGTCGATTTTAGTTGTCCGTCACACGCGAACGAACCAATTCCGGGACAGTACTTCCCGCCCGGTGCTCGGTTGTTGCTCGTTGACTATGGCCCCGATTTCGATCTGGCCGACAAGAACGCCAATTCCCCGTCCAAACTGTGTGCTGCCTTTGAAACAGCACTTAGTTCCGTTACCGTTCAAGCTGAGTATGAGTCTCTCTACGGTCAACGTTTCACTTCAACTTGGCGGCTACCAAAGTGAAGCCTAACCCTGCGTTCGAGGCGACCTGCGCGAAAAGCCGCGCAGGCGCCTCAACTCCACGTTAGGGCCAACCCATGACGATGAGCGAGAAAGACCGTGCCGAGATGCAAGAGGCTTTTGACCGCGTGTCTCATGGCATGCCTCCGCGCGCCGAACGCAAGAAAATGTCGCCGGAAAATTTGGCGCTTGAAATCGCAAAACATCAAAATGGTTCGCCGGCATATATCCTCCTGTCACATGAGCTAGATCGTCGCATTGCAAAAGACCAAGCCATTGCCACATGGCAAGCTGCGCTTTTGGGTGGCTTATTCGCGCTGGGTTCTGCTGCCCTTGGCGCATGGCTAACCATAAAACCATCTCAGGAATGCGTATGTCAGTGGCGTGTAGAAACAGAGAGACCACAAGCTAAGCTCCAAGCACCACCAGCCTCCGCGCAATTCCCAATCCAATCTGCCGGAAAGCCTCAACCCAACCCAGCAGGCGCTCATGACAAATAGCAGCCCTAACCCGGCGCTCAACTCGGACGCTCCGCCGATAAGGCCGGCTCCGCGCCGGTTAGCTCTACGTTGGGCGTCGAAATGAGAATGTTGGTCGTGTTCGTAACGGTCGCGCTAGTCTCAGCGGCGCCTGCTTTGGTTCACGCGTGCCCTGACGCAAAGTATGAGAAGCATCTTGAGGCTCTTAGCGCCTTAACCTCATCTGTGACGACCGAGAAGCCAGAGCAATCCGCACTTACAGCCTTCTTCCAGGCGCTTCCTCCAGATTTCTCCTGTTTTAACCGACTTTTCGGCTATGGGGATGGCCCTGCACCCCTGTACTCGGAGCCGCAGCTGCACGACCTCTTTCCAAAAATCGCGGCCGTACTACCCGAGCCGGATTATGCAAAAAAGCTTATTGGGTTAGCCGTCAACGCGCAATGGGAAGCTGATCAAACAGGCGCTCTACAGGATGCGGTCCGCGCACTACTTGATACAAATCCGCGGTTCTTTGTCAGTCTTCTGAGCAAGCTCACTGCCGACGCAGAGCGAAGTGTCTGGTCGTTCCTATTCGGAGCACCTCACCCGAGTAACGAACCACTATCACGCGACATCCTGAAGCAGGTGTGCGAGTCAGTGCACGAAGCTGCAAACAATCCAAGCAGGTCTATGCGCTCGCTATCTCAAATGAACACACCCACTGATCGAACCGGTAGCGCATCGCCGCCCAACCCATCCATCAACACGGACGCTGCGCGATGAAGCTGCGCAGCGCCGGTTATGTCAGACGTTAGCCCAACAAGGGTCGCGCAATGGACTCCTCAACACTAAAACCAGTAATGGACACTCTCGAGTACTGGGCGAAATATGGACTGATCGACATATTCTTCGGTATTGGAGTGCTCGGCATTATTTCGCGTCTTGTGAGCCGGGTTATCCCGTCAAATCTTGATGAACTGCATGTGAGTGCGGACTTTGTGGCTCAGAACACTCCTCTCTTGTTCGTGCAGATCGCGAATGCCGGAGGGAAGAATATTTATATCTCAAGAGCATATTTCAAACCAAGACCCCACAGCTGGCTCTTCAAGAACAAGCATGTCCTTGCCCCGAGCCTGAGAGGCAATTTCTGGAACCTTACGTTGAACTTCTATGAACTGAAGTTCGGAAGCGAAGGTACGCGGGAATACGACAGTCTGGTAAAGCCAGGCCAGAAGGTGGCCACGGGCCTTCAATTGGACTCCCTACCTCAAACAACGGAAACCGGCGCGGGTAGGTTCGGAAAGATCGTAATCGAATATGCAACATACGGAAAGCAAGGCCGGCACGTAGTTTCAGTATGAATAGTGTCCCGCACAATTCACTTTGTTGGGCTAACCCATCGTTGCAGGGGACGCTCCGCCTATCGGCGGCGCGCCTCTGAACTCAGACGTTAGGCAATCATGGCAAAACGAGAGAACTCCGGGTCGATTGTTCCTTTCTCGCATCGGCGTAAGGCTGAGGTCGAAGAACTCCTTACCATTGATAGCCGACTCAAGGAGGTAGAAGACGCTCTCGCCAAGTTCATTGAGCTAGTCGAAAATCGGCAACGAGGACCGCAAGATGCTGACCCATCAAACTTGTATGCCCGCAGTCTCTACTGTTTCGCGGCCGTAACCTATTCTCGTTGTTTCTCGTCCGGATGCCGACAACGACTGAAGTTGGACGATATCCTCACCCTTACTGATCGAGACCGCGAGTTTCATGAAGCTGTCCGTCACCTCCGCAATCAGCACTTCGCCCATGCAGTAACGGACAAATATGAGGGCACGCAAGTATTCCTTCATATAAAGCCATCTGAACAAGAGCCAAGTGGATTTGTCACCGCGTACGCCGTACTTACGGGAGCGGACAGCACAACGGTTCACCGCTTTCTTACCTTGATCCGAAAGGTTCGTGTATACCTGAGTGAACGTACCGCAACGGCTGGCGACGAGATGGCCAAAGCCATGTTCGGTGAGACAGCCACTTGGCGTCAGTGTGCAGGAGTCGAAAAGCATGCCTAACCCACCGCTCAACACGGACGCGCCGCGCGGCGGCGCGCCGGTTAGCTAGCACGTTAGGGCACACATGGGCCGCTGGGACATTGATGAGACTCGAGAACATATTCGCCGACTGTTTGGCGACGACCAGCTTGAACTTGCCAAGCCATGCCTTCGCTCAGTTGTTGATCGCCAAACCTACGCCCGGATTCATTTCCAAGATGCCAGAGCGAAGATCGACTCTTACACCCAAACAACACTCCAAGATGCCTCCCTGTTCGAAGTAACGTTCGGCGACTCGGAGGCTTGGGTTGAATTCAACATCTTCCTACGTGAGGTTGGAGCGCACCTCACAGCGTGTGTTCAGAGCATTCACGCTGTACCAGATATCCTGGCGCACGCCATCTACTACTCCCTTGGCCTTAATCAAGCTGCGGGGGCTCTCAAGGCTCGAGACATCTGTGCCGGCAGCGTGTTGAGGTTACTAAGGCGAGAGCCTCAACTGAAGGCCATCACTTCCCTCCTGGAATCACTCGTGAGTGCTGAGACGTTTTCGCATTTGGCAGCGCTCACCAACCAAGCAAAGCACCGAAGCATTGTCTTTCCATCTCTCAACGAGGACTTAACCGGCACCCGCGAAAAGCGACACATGGTGGCATTTCCAGCGTTCGTCTACGACGACAACCCATTTCCACAGGTCTTCGCTGATGACTTTCTTGCGGTGGAGTATGAGCGCTCCTCACGGTGTGTGGTCGAAACAGGTATCGAGCTCAATGCTGTGCTTCAACGGCATGTGCCCTAACCCGGCGCTCAAGAGGGACGCTCCGCCGATGAGGCCGGCTCCGCGCCCCTTAGCTCTACGTTGGGGCAACCATGACTGATAAACCGAAAACTCAAAATCAAGTTCTAAGCTGGGCGGCAGCGCGTCCAACGCTGGCCCTTATCGCTGTGCTGTTCTTGTTTATTGTTGTAATTGAAATCCTGTTTCCTCCTCCAGTGGGTGGCTCTACTTTCTTAATTTTCATGTATTTCGCTCCTGGTGCGTACACTATTGTTTCGGTCGTTCGGGGTTTCATTTCCATCTTTAGCCCCCAATTCAAGAAATCGCCTTCTGCTACGAGGCGCAGAATATTGCTGCTGTCTTTTGTGCTGCTACTTCCATGTTTCGGTATCGCTGCGTTTTTCGCCACAGCTATTGTCGAGTTCATTACCGCACTGAGTTGTGGGTTATGCGGCGGAATTCCTACAATTCTGTTCATGTACGTGGCGTGGGTGAGCTATTTCGTCACAAGGGGGCTATCCAGCCTCATGATGAAACTTAGGTGGTGGCCAGACGGCATCACTCCAAAGTTCTGAAAGTAATGGCCCGTGCGTATTTCCCCAACCCATCATTCCACCGGACCTGCGCAAAAAGCCGCGCAGGCCGGTGAATTCAAACGTTGAGCGTCGTGGAGTCAGCATCTGCGTAGTATGGTGACAAAAGGCACACAGCGGCGTAAACTGCCCTCATGAAACCATTTCGCTGGGGTCCGGAGAAGAACGAGACCGTCAAAGCAGAGCGGGGTATTTCGTTCG
>JBAYVU010000034.1:0-37736 GCA_041674385.1 Sterolibacterium sp. | reverse complement strand
CTTTCGACCTTGATGACGTCGGCCCCCATGTCGCCCAGCATCTTCCCGCACAGCAGGCCGTAGTCGTCGGTCAAGTCCAGAACCCGATAGGGCTGGAGCAAAGTTTTCCGATTGGTATCCATGTTTACTCAGGTAGTACAGGGGTTGCCTCGCGGGTTCCTTCGGCTGCACCCAAACCCGTAACAGGCGCTTCGCCTGGCGTTCTGAGCAGGAAATGCGAAAGCGCCGGGATTAGAATCAGGGCACCAATCATGTTCCACAGGAACATGAACGCCAGCAATATGCCCATATCGGCCTGAAACTTGATGGGAGACCAAGCCCAGGTGATGACGCCCGCAGCGAGCGTCATGCCAACCAAGGCCACCACCCTTCCGGTGAACGCGACTGCGTACTTGTATGCTTCAGCGAGCGACTTGCCGGCGTGCTGCTGTGCCAACTGGACGCTCAACAGATATAGCGCATAGTCAACACCGATTCCCACCCCGAGCGCGATCACCGGCAGCGTTGCAACCTTCAGTCCGATGCCGAGCCAGACCATCAAGGTCTTGCACAGAATCGACGTGATGATCAAAGGCACCAGAGCTACTATCACAGCTCGCCAATTGCGGAAAGCAATGAAGCAAAGCAAGGCCACCGCGCCATACACTGCCGCATACATCTTTAGAATGGATTGACGCACGACGATATTAGTCGCCGCTTCTATGCCTGCCGGTCCCGCCGCAAGAAGGAAATGCAGATCCTCCTGGTCATGTTCATCGGCAAATTGCTGAACCGCCGCAACTATGCGGTCCAAGGTGTCCGCCTTGTGATCGGCAAGGTAGGCAACCAAGGGCATCACCGAGCAGCCGTGGTCCACGACTTCCGGGTTGTCGGAGGTTATGTAATTTATCGCGCCGCCGAGCAACGCAGTGTTGCGCGAGATGCTCAGCCACTTGGGATGTCCCTCGTTGAGTCCGGATGTCGTGTTAATTACATAGTCGGACAAGGCGACAGTGTGCTGCACACCCGGAACCTCTCTCAGGAATGTGCTGAGTCGTTCGATCTCCTTCAATGTCTGGAATTTCTCGCATCCGCCGCTGGGGGTCTTGATGATCACGACAAACTGGTCGCCAGAGAGTTTGTAGTTGTCGTTGATGTAGGCGACGTCCTTGTTGTAGCGCGAATCCTGCCGCAGTTCCGGAGCGCCGGGATCCAGGTCGCCAACCTTGAGTCCTAATGCGACGGCGATTCCGGTCACAGTGAGTAGTCCAGTAATCCCAAGTGCCACAACAGCCCGGCGTCGTTCCACGAACTTTCGCAGAATGCGCCACACCACGTCCAAACCTTGTCCACCGAGTTCTTTGCTTTCCTCGCGCAGGCTGCGTTGAGCGGCTTTGTCGCTCACGCCGATATAAGACAGGATTACCGGCAGCAGCAGGAGATTGGTCAGAATCAGTACCGCCACGCCGATGCTGGCGGTGAGCGCCAAATCCTGAATTACCGGAACATCGATGATCATCAGCACGGCAAACCCCACCGCGTCGGCCAGCAATGCAGTCAATCCTGCCATGAACAAGCGGCGGAAAGTGTATCGTGCTGCGACATACTTGTGCGTACCCCGGCCAACGTCCTGCATGATCCCGTTCATTTTCTGCGCCGCATGGCTCACCCCGATCGCGAAGATCAGGAAGGGCACCAGCACGGAATAGGGATCGAGGTCGAACCCCAGGGTGCTGACGATTCCCAACTGCCACACTACGGCGACAATGGAACACGCAACCACCAGTAGCGTGCTGCGCACACAATGGGTGTAGATAAAGATGATTACGGCCGCGATGAGGGCGGCAAATGCAAAATACGACATTACATGGAACAAGTCTTCGATAAGATCTCCCACCAGCTTGGCGAAACCAACAATGTGAATCTTGATCCCGCTGCCCTCTACCGCGTACTTGTCCCGAATGTCCTGCTCCAGCGTGTTCGAAAATGTAGCGTAGTTCAAGCGTGCTCCGGTGTCTGGATCCTTGTCCAGCAGCGGCACAACAAACATCATGGACTTGTAGTTGGATCCCACTAGACTGCCCATGACGTTGGCGATGCGCAAATTATGTCTCAGCTTCTCAATCGCCATGGGCGATCCGTCGAAGGACTCGAACATGACCGGGCCACCGCTTAAGCCTTCTTCGGTGACCTCGGTCCAACGCACGGCCGACATCCAGATGGATTTCATCCAGGGACGATTGACGCCGGGGGTCAGGAAAAGAGCGTCGTTGATCTTGCGCGTCGTCTCAAGAAACACTGGATCAAAGATATCGCCCTTGGTGTTTTCCACCACCACGTGCACCGAGTTCCCCAACCCCGCGATCCTGTCTCGATTTTCGAAGTAGTTCTTGATAAAGGGATGATGCTGGGGAATGACCTTGTCGAAATTGGCATTGACGACCAGCTTGGTGAGTTGAAATCCAAGCGCTGCCGTGACCACGGCGCATATCACGATAAACAGCAATCGATTGTTGAAGATCAGGCGCTCTAGCAGATTGCCTGAGTGCTGGTTAAACTCCGCCGGATTGCGGATGACAGGCATGCCGTCAATTTGCTGTATCTCACTGATCATAATTAATGCCGGTTAGTTTTTCCTTAGGGATTCCACCGCGACACCGGCTGCACCCACCAAAACGATGCTGTCGAGACCTGCCGGCGCCAGGCCAAAGTAGCGCATGGGTTTTTCGACTTTTGCGCGAACAAACACATCTCCTTTGCTGTCGCTCACAATCATCCCTCCGCCATCAGTCGCCAACACGATGCGGCCATCGGACAGAATGACACCCGAGTTAATTCCTCTGCTGGTTGAGGTCTCCAGCTGTTTCCAGGTATTGCCGTTGTCCGCGCTGCGAAAGGCGTTGCCGCGCATGCCAAATACCAGGATTACGGATTCTTTTGCCAACACGCCAAAATAGCTTCCCTTATAGGGTGAGCTTATGGCTACGAACCGCTCTTGCTCGCGGTTCCACCGTCGGATCAGTCCCTTCTCTCCAACCAGGTAGAGTTCCCCGGCAGAGGCAGCCAACGCATACAGGTGCAAACCGGCTGAATTATCGGTACGGTCGGGCAGCGGCTCCCAGGTATTGCCGCCGTCCCTGGTGCGAAATACCATGTTGAATGCACCGACGACGAATCCTTCCTTCTCGTTCAGGAACAACACGTCGAAAAACGGCTTATCCGCTCCCTGCTCGACGAATCGTCTTGCCTCAGCGACCAGTTTGTCTAAGTCCGGGTTTCGGCTAGCCTCCAGCTTCGCAATACTGGCTTCCATCAGTTTTGCAGCCAGAAAACCGTCCAGCTGCTTGACCCAGCTGCGGCCGCCATCCGCGCTATGCAGCACGACACCGTCATGGCCAACGGCCCAGCCCTTTTCCGGAGTGACGAAACGCACCGCGACCAAATCCGAACTGACGGGAACGGGCACCTGCTGCCAGATCTTGCCTTGGTCATCGGATATCAGAATGTGCCCCCCGGCACCCACCGCCACCAACCGTTCCCCAGCGCCAACCACTGCCATCAGCCGACTTGACTGCGCCTTTGCGGATATCCGTGCCGGCGTCTCCAGCGGATCAGCAAATGGTGCGGCACTGACCGGCGCCACCAATAATATCTGCATCGACACGACAGCCATGTATGCCAGGCAGCGCATTAGCATCACTACTCCTTGATGGAATTGTTCATGTTTGCGGTGTCACTCGTGCCAAAGAAGAACCGCTTGCAGCGGAATGTTTCATATTCCAGCCGCAAGCGCACAAGAGTCCGGCAAGTTGTTACTTGGGCTCAACCAACATGAAGCTCGAAAGGGTGTCGGGCGAGAACCAGCTGTCAGGGGGTGTCTTGTCGACTGCCCACGCCTTGAGTACGATAGGATAGTAATAATTTCCGCTATTCAGGTCGTGGGTCAAGTTATAAGAGTTGCTGACGGGCGCTTGTTTCACATAGTCGGGACTAAGCGCATACCACTGAGAGTGGAAGATTTTGCCCTTGGCGTCATAGGTATCGCCGATTCCTGCATACCAGCTATCCTCGTCCAAATGCAATACACGCTTGCCTAGGACATGGCGCTTGCCCGATTTCAGCGTTCCCTCGATGACCCATACCCGATGCAGTTCGAAACGCATGCATTCGGGATTGAGGTGGCCAATCATGAACAGGCCGTCACTAGGCGTGCATCCCTTGGCTGCCGCAGGGCCCAACTTTCTCTTATAGTCGTTGTAGGGGATGTACATTTCCTTCTTGCCCACCAGTTTAAAGTCGAAACGATCCATTGACCCGGAGAACATGTTGCTCATGTCATAGTACAGCGCCCCTCCGGCAGTCGAAATTGGCGCATCGGCCGCGAAATCCGGCGCAAGCCGGGTGCGGCGCGTACTAGGCGCATAGCCCCACGATTTGCGTGTGTTGTCCAAAGTGTCGTAATACAGGTTCACCGTCCCGGTGACACGGGTAGGCCCGTAATACTCGCTCCGGATAAGATAATGACGATAGGGCACTTTGTTGTTGGTGTCGTATAACCCGCTGTCAATGTAGGTTACCAGGTCATTCACGGCGATATACTCGCCGCTCGGTTTTACGTAGAAGCCTGTGGCTCTTTGGATTCTGCCCACGCCCGTGTAGGAGGCATTGTGGTTCCAAAGCGCTTCATAGCCATTTTTCGGAATAGGGAACGGAAAACCGCCTCGGCAACCTTTGGACACGTCGAGCTCGTTGCCCTCCTGCTTGATCGAACAGCGATTCATTGTCGCGTTTTTCAAAGTGTCATCCAGCACACTTTGAGGGTAACTTGCGGAACGGTGGGTCGGATAGACCGCGATGCGGAATGTCGGGTACTTCTTCATCATTGTCTGGATCGACGGCGTCAGCTTGTCCAGATACTTGTCCATATTCTTGGCATCGATATAGAACGAAACCTTGTCGTCCGCATATGGGTCGAGCGGTACGCCGGTGTTGTAGTTGTATTTTGGCGGATTGGCCACGCCACCGGTGTACTCCGGAATGGTGCCTTCCTTGTTGCCAGCTTTTTCAGCCCCCCAAAGGGTCAAGCTGCTACCGAGCTGCTTGAGTTCCTCGGCCGAGGGAGCCGCTCCCGCGCCCCCTGCAAAGCTTAGCGCCGCCGCGCCGGCGATGGTAAGTGCAATTGAAAGTTTCATCTTCATCTCTCCAATGTGATGTGGCATAGATCGCTTACTAGAACGAGCCTTTGTAGGTAAACACGAGCCAGCCGCGATCCTGGATCTGGGCTCCGTTGCTGACTCGAATAACTCCGGCGGGGGTTGATTCATAGGTTCCGAGGTAGCCGTTGTAGGCAACAGTGAAGTCATGCTTTGTGTTGTACGTGAAGGTCAAGCCGAGCCCGTAACTGCCCGCTCTGTAGTTGCCTCCGCCGAGAACTGCGCCATTGCCCTTCAGTCCCACCGAGTAGCTGGCCGACGCCGACATGTCCCACCCCGGCCATACGGCAACCCAACTCGGGGAGAATCTGACAAAGCCCTGCCATGCCTCTTTCGTCACGCAACCCGTTCCCGCTTCCTGATCTCCAACGGCCCGTTTGTAGCAGGCGGTGAAGTACTTCTCGCCCGAGGTCACCTTGTCCCACCGGCTGTATGCCACCTCTGCCGTGAAAGTTCCTAAATCCCACAATGAGCCAGGTGCGAGTTGAGTAACCGCATTCAGCAACAGGTGAGTTGTATTTCCACGCGCCCCTTCGGATGCGCCGTCGGTGACGGTGCTGTTGAGCGCTGTTTTCTCGCGATGCACCAGTTCTGATCCGACACTCCACGCACCAAAGCTCTTGGAAAGACTGAGGCCGAACAGCTTGGCGTTTTCCGGATAAATGGCGCTATAAGTATTTGCCGCGATATTCAGGCTGGTTGTCGGCGATCTTTCGGAGAATTCCCGGTAATAGACGCCCATTGTTCCATCCAGCCATTCCGGACTCCAGCGGGTATTGATGCCCCATTCGCCGCTATTTTTGGCTTTTATAACACCGCGGTTCGCAACAAACGCAGGGGGTGTGCGCGAATAGCGGTCCGGGCCTTGCAGTCTAAAGTCGGTGCCGCTGAGGTAGGTTCCCCCTTCGGCCAACCGGCTTGGCTTCCACTCGAAGTAGTACTGCGCCGACACGGAAAGGCGGGGCATCACCTGTAAAGTGCCGGACAACTGGCCGACGGGCAATGCCGTTTCCTTGGCGTCCACGCCCGGATTGGCTGCGGCCTTGTAGCCGTCGCTGGGTGCCTGCGCGTACGAAACACTGTGTGCGGACAACGAGAGCGCCTCACCCCATAGAACCGTTTGGCGACCGAGTTTCCATGCGAGGGGCATGTCTCCCAAATCGAGAGTGTTATACACGTGGGCATCCATGATTTCGCCTGAGGTGCCACCAGAATATCGCTTGGTATAGCTGGAGAAGCGGTTATTGGTATAGCTGCTCCGGCTGGCCAAGGCTGGATTTGTTCTTACGTCGTCATGGAAGGCGAAGTCGTTCCATGCGGTTGCGCTAAGGCGAAAGCCTGTCCGGGTTTTGTACCTGACATCAAGTTCGGTAAGGAGGTCAATTCGATTCGTGACCATATCTCCTCGATCATAGGCGTAGTCGCCTTCGTCGCTGTTCGGGGTGCTGCTGATCACGGAGTCGCGTTTTTGCATGCGCCAGCCGGCGTTGTAGCGCACGGTGTTTCCCCATGAGATTTGGACATCCGGGTTGCTGGTTTCAATATCGATGGCCTGCGCTTCTCCCATCGTACCCATCAGCGTCCCCATGGCGGCTACCAGTAGCCTCAGCGCAACGCCTGGCGAATTCGAGTCTTTTCTGTTCCTTTTCATGCTACATCCTCCGATTTGACCTATTGAAACCGACGATCACATCATCAATGATGACGTCCCCAATCTGCTTCCCCGACCTGAATCTGGTTAATTGACTGCTCGGGATTGCCCTACAAACAACGTTTCAACCACGATGCCAACTGCCTTCTCGGTTGTTATCGATATCCTCTGGTTGGTATATGCATCGTCTGAGCCAACGATATCTTGTGTGCTCAAGCAAGGGACTCGGTTGTCCAGCACATAAACGCCTATCACAGTCATCTCAATAGCTGGATGCGCCGATGCAAAGCTGGTTCGGGTCCATCGAGCAGTCGTTCGACGGAAAGAAGAGGCTGGATCAGTAGCTTGCGATGACAGTCGATGAGTAATCATCCCAGCAGCTCTGCCTGCTCAACAGCAACAGGGGTGGCCTGAAACGCAGGATGGGATATTCTGCCTTCCTTTCGGTATTCCACGGGTTCTCCTCCTGTTGGCCGCAACTGTTTTATTTATTGATGGCAATGTTAAACGCGGCGCGTGAGCAGAACTACCGGGCAATAACTGAAAATGGTCTAATCGTCCCCCCGGTATTAACCTAGGGGAATCCCCTAAATTCCGCTACGCGATATGGGAGTCGGCGTCTGAGGATGAACGACCGCAGCTTGCTGCACAAGCAGGGTGGGAGCCGTACTGCCGCATCATGGCTGACATGATGGGAAAGGTGCGGCGAAGGTACCGGCGTAAGTTAAGCTATATCCGAGGGACCAAGCTCAGACTTGTTCTGCCAGTTGAAGGCAAATAAAGCCAGTTCGTTGCTGGTATTCAAGCTGAGTTTCTTCTTGATGTTGGCGCGATGCGATTCGATAGTCTTGACGCTGCGGTTAAGCTTGTTGGCGATTTCGCTGGTACCCATGCCGGTGCCGATCAGGTTGAATACCTCGAATTCGGTCGAGGTCAGCGCCGCTATCGGCGAACTTGCGGCGGGTCCGTGCAGGCTTTGCTGCAGTATGCGTGTGCGCATGCGGTCGCTGATATAGAATTCTCCCCGCAGGATTAGCCTAATGGCTTGCAGAATGGTTGTCGTTGCTTCCTGCTTCATCAGGTAGCCATTGGCCCCGGCACGCAGCGCACGTTCCGCGTAGATGGTTTCATCGTGCATGGAAATCATGAGGATGGCCATCTCGGGGAATTTGCCGCGCATCTGCTTGACCAGTTCCAGCCCGGACAAGCCAGCCAGCGACAGGTCAACGATGGCCAACTGATGCTTGCAAGCGAAGTTCGCGCTCAATGCCTGCTCGGAGTTGTTCGCTTCGCAGCAAGCCTTCAGTTCGGGCTCCCGGTTGATCAGCAAGGCGATGCCTTGTCGGACGATGGGGTGGTCATCGACGATGAGGATTCTGGCTTGGTTGTTTTCAGTGTAGGGCATCGATAGCATCCTCGGCGGCAGCTGACAAATGGATCGCCACTCGCGTACCTCCGCCGTGTCTGGCATGTATGTACAGGGTTGCGTCAATCAGCGTGGCGCGATAGCGCATTGTATGCATTCCCAGTCCGCCTCGTTTCATGATCTCTTCGATGTTGCTGATGCCGCGGCCATTGTCGCTGATTTCGAATACCTTGGTATCTGCTTCGTGATACATGGCGATGGTGATTTTTTTGGCATTGCCGTGCCTGATGGCGTTATTGATTGCTTCCTGCGTAATCCTATATAGATTGATCGACGTGAGCAAGCCGCCAATAACGAGATTGTCCTCGAACGATACCTCGCACTCGATTTTATAGATTGACGTCACGTTTCTGGCCAACTGTTCGAGCATGGCCTGCAAGCCGGCCTCATTCAATTCGACAGGATACAGCCCTTGGGCCAGGCTGCGCGTCTTGGCCACAGCCGCATTGATGAGCTCGGTGATGTGCGCAGCTTCCTGCTGTTCGGCCTGGTTATTCATCCTAAGCTTCTGGAATAAAACTTCCGAAAGGAAGGCAATGCCGGTCAAGTGCTGTCCCAAGTCATCATGCAGCTCCCTGCCGATGCGTTTCTGGGTCTTTTCGCTGATGTCGACGATGCCCCGTTCCGCGATTTGCACCCGGTCGAGCAGCGCCTCGGCTTCCTCCTTGGCTTTGAGCACGGCGAGCTCGGCTTTCTTTCGTTCCGAGATGTCGTTGAATACCGAAAGAAGATAGCCCTCTCCCTTGATGCTTAATCGTCCCAGAAAGCCGACGTACCAAATTTTTTTGCCGAACGCAGTATGCATCAGCGCATCAATGGGTTCGGTGACGCCGCTTCGCAATACCCGGTCGGCGATTTGCAGGATGCCTGCGTTTCTCGTGTCGCTATCTTGGCGGAAGTTGTACCGCATTAATTGTTCCGGTGTGGTGCCCATGATCCTTGCCGCGGCCTCGTTCGCCAGAATGCATTCGCCCGTATGGCGATGCACCATGATTCCGGATTCCGTTTTGGCAATGACCTCTTGATTGAACTCGAGCAGATCCTTGAACTCATCCTCTCTTTGCCGCTGCTCGGAGATGTCGGTGGCAAACACAAAAAATCCTCGAACCAGGTCGCCATCATGGTCGGGAACATAGGTGGTCAAGGTATGGCCGATGCTGCCGTCGGCCTTGAGCATGCTGCGCTCGAATTGTTGGCGTTCACCGCGAAATACGGCGTGGATATAAGTCTCATTGAGATGGAATAGCTCCTCTCCCAGCACATCTCGAATATGGCCGCCCTGCACCTGCTCGGGCGTTTTGCCCAGCCATTCGAAATAGGCGCTGTTGGCGAAACCGCAATGAAGCTCGGCGTTATAGTAGCCGACGATGCTGGGAATATTATCGGTGACAGTCTTCGTAAAATTCGCACGTTCTTGCAAAGCCGCCTCGGCTCGGGCCGTTTGCCGCTCGAACTGCAATTGCCGTCGTTGGTAGAGGGCGAGGCTGCCGCTGGTCAGCAGCGTCAGCAAGCAGAATAACCCGCTTTCCACCCAGGCGTCACGGCGCCAGGATTCGAAAACGGCATTGAGATCGCGACCGGCAACCACCACCAGTCCGCGATCCATTTTCAGTTGGGTGGAATGGATGGTCCGCAGTGCCATCATGCGCTCCTCGCCCGTGGTCTGGACGATGCCGGTCAGGACGTTCTCGTCCTTGCCGCTCTCGCGGTGACGAGAGAAAAAAGAGCCAGGTTGCGCGAGATTCTTGCCAATCTGGCCTGATCGGTCGGGAACCATCATGAATTGTAGGCCGCCCTCGTGAGCGATGGCGGCCCACATGTCTGGCGCATAGATGACCGAAGCCAGCAAGGTTCGGAAATATTCCGGATCAAGCGTGGCGGAGACGATTCCGGAGAACTCGCCATGGGCGCCGGGAATCATACGCACCACGGTAATGGCGAAGAATCCGAGCGAGGTTTGGAATGGCCGCCAAACATACAGCATGTCGGTATCCGGGTGTTGCCTCGGTTCTTGAAAATAGGCGCGATGGCTAACGTTGGTATCGATCAGTTCCGTCTCGTTGGAGGCGCGCACGGTACCCCGTGCATCGATGAGCATCAAGGTACGCACGCCGGGCATCGCCTCGGTCATGGTTTTGAGGTGTGCATTGAGATTCAGGTCGGCGACTGGCCGCGACATCTCCTTCCGCAAATCCTGCAGGACGCGGCTGACTGCCGCCAAGTTACTGGCCAAGTTGTCATGGATCACCTTCGCTTGGGTTCGCAACCGATCTTCTTCTCGGCTTTCCGTGCGTTTGTGCTCATGATAGCGATCAAAGGCTATTGATAAGCCCAAAATCGTCAAAGATATGCCCAGAACCAGCCATTGAACCAACATCAGGGCATGAACTCTTCGATTGATCACCGCACTACTCCTGCTTGGAGGAAGAATTTAGAACACCTGGCAGAATAAGACGCATAGGTAATCCGCGCATTGGATGCAAGAAGGCAAAACTCATTTTCCAGTGTTTGTTCGTACTCAGTATCATTAGTACTCCGAACGGAAGAGCCAAGATCGAGCAGATAGTGATCGCCCAAGTGGCGTTGTCAACAGCAAGGTACGATTATCCGAGTTTCCCGGAAATAATGACTTAAATCACCCTTGGGTTGGGCTTATTGCTTGTAATAATTAACCATTTTCGCCCAAGTGGATAGAAATTTCCTTTGCTGGAAAGCAATATTCCTGCGGATATTTTGCTATTATTGCACTGCAACCTCGATTTGTTCGGCTGAACACTCACTCGCCGAAGTTTTCATGAAGCAACTACCCCGGCTTCATCACCTGGTGGTACTTCGGATTTGGATATGCACCAACCCGATGACCAGCGCTGTCGAGTAAACCTAACGAAACTCAAGGAGCTTGAAAATGCTGCATCCACGCGCAGTCGACACTGCTATCGCCGAATCCGGAAACCTCGCCGGTGGCCAGACGGCAACCGATAATCCCGTCATCGTGACGGTGGATGGCAATGAGGCTGCGGCCTACATTGCCCATTTGACCAATGAGGTCATTGCGATCTACCCGATTACGCCATCCTCTCCGATGGGCGAATTCTCCGACCAATGGTCGGCCGAGGGCGTCAAGAATATCTGGGGCACCGTTCCCACCGTGATCGAAATGCAACATGAAGGCGGCGCCGCCGGCGCGATTCACGGCGCCTTGCAGACCGGGTCGCTGTCGACGACGTTCACTTCGTCGCAGGGGCTGCTCTTGATGATTCCCAACATGTTCAAGATTGCCGGCGAACTGACCGCGACGGTGTTCCATATTGCCGCCCGCACCATTGCCACCCATGCGCTGTCGATTTTCGGCGACCATTCCGATGTCATGGCAGCGCGCGCGACCGGGTGGGCCATGCTGTCCTCCAACTCGGTGCAGGAAGCCCACGACTTCGCTCTGATTGCCCAGGCCGCCACCCTGCATGCGCGGCTGCCGGTGATGCATTTCTTCGACGGCTTCCGGACTTCCCACGAAGTCTCCAAAATCGAGCAGATCGGACACCATGTCGTGCGCGCGATGGTTCCCGACGAACTGGTGCAGGCGCACCGCGCTCGTGCGTTGTCGCCGGACAATCCAGTGGTGCGCGGCACATCGCAGAATCCGGACGTGTTTTTCCAGATGCGCGAGATCATCAATCCCTATTACGCGGCCATGCCGGGCATCATGCAGGCGCAGATGGACAAGTTTGCCGCACTCACCGGCCGTCAATACCGGCTTTATGAATATCTTGGCGCGCCCGATGCGGAGCGCGTCATCGTGATCATGGGTTCGGGCGCCACCGCCACCGAGGAGGTGGTTGAACATTTGAATGCGCGCGGCGAGAAGCTGGGCGTGCTGAAGGTGCGTCTGTTCCGTCCTTTCGACGCCGCAGCCCTGCTCGCCGCGCTGCCGGCTTCGGTACGGAAGATTGCCGTGCTCGACCGCACCAAGGAGCCGGGTGCCGATGGCGAACCGCTCTACAAGGACGTGGTGGTCGCCATCGCCGAAGCATTCGGCGCCGGCAAGTCGCATTTCGCCGCCATGCCGCGCGTGATCGGCGGACGTTACGGCTTGTCCTCCAAGGAATTTACGCCGGGCATGATCAAGGCGGTGTTCGACGAGTTGGCCAAGGCGGCGCCCAAGAATCAGTTCACCGTCGGTATCAACGACGATCTGTCGCATACCAGCCTGGCCTGGGACGACAGCTTCACCGTGGATGCGGCACAAGGCGTGGTGCGCGCCATGTTCTACGGGCTCGGTTCGGACGGCACGGTCTCGGCCAACAAAAATTCGATCAAGATCATCGGCGAGGAGACGGACCAGTACTGCCAGGGCTACTTCGTGTACGACTCGAAGAAAGCTGGCGCAATGACCATCTCCCACTTGCGTTTCGGCAATAAACCGATCCGCTCGTCATACCTGATCGGCAACAACCAGGCCGATTTCGTGGCCTGCCACCTGCCGGTATTCCTGGAACGCTACGACATTCTCGATACGGCGGCCAAGGGTGCGGTGTTCCTGCTGAATTCGACATCCCCCCCCGACCAGGTCTGGGATACCCTGCCGCGCCGCATGCAGCAGCAGGTCATCGACAAGCAGCTGAAGTTCTACACTATCGATGCCTATGCCGTGGCCCGCAAGGCCGGCATGGGGAACCGCACCAATACCGTCATGCAGACCTGCTTCTTCGCGATTTCCAATGTGATCCCGCGCGAGGACGCGATCAAGGAAATCAAGAAGGCGGTGGAAAAGAGTTACAGCAAGGCCGGCAATGAAGTTATCCAGAAAAATTTCCTCGCCATCGACGAAGCGCTGGCCAACCTGCACCAGGTCAAGATTCCTGCCAAACCCACCAGCACCTTCGAAAAATTCGCCGCGGTGGCCGACGATGCGCCCGACTTCGTGTGCCAGGTGACCGGCGAAATCATCGGCGGCCGGGGTGACTTCATCCCGGTATCGAAGTTTCCGTCCGATGGCACCTTTCCTTCCGGCACCACCAAGTTCGAAAAGCGCAACTTGGCGCATGAGATTCCGGTATGGGACGAGGAACTGTGCATCCATTGCGGCAAGTGTCCGTTCGTCTGCCCGCATGCGGCGATTCGCTCCAAGGCCTTCCCCGCCAGCCTAGCCGCGAATGCGCCGGCCACCTTCAAGCATGTCGCGATCAAAGGCAAGGAAATGGAGGCTGGCCTGCATATTTCCTATCAGGTATCGCCCGAGGATTGCACTGGCTGCAACCTGTGCGCGGAGATCTGCCCCGCTACCGACAAGAAGGACCCGAGCCGCAAGGCCCTGATGATGTTGCCGATCGCTCCGCTCAAGCAGCAGGAGAAGGAGAACTGGGATTTCTTCCTCAAGCTGCCGGAATACGACCGCGAGAAAATCAAGATGAATACCATGAAGGGTGCCATGCTGGCGCAGCCGTTGTTCGAGTTCTCCGGCGCGTGCGTGGGTTGCGGCGAAACTCCCTATGTCAAACTGGCGACGCAATTGTTTGGCGACCGCATGGTGGTGGCCAACGCCACCGGCTGCTCGTCGATCTATGGCGGCAATTTGCCATCCACGCCGTGGACCGTCAATGCCGAGGGGCGCGGGCCGGCTTGGTCGAATTCGTTGTTCGAAGACAACGCCGAATTCGGCCTGGGTTTCCGCATCAGCCTTGACAAGCAGAACGAATATGCGCGCGAGCTGGTGCAGCGCCTCGCCGACAAGCTTGGCGGCGATTTGTGCGAGGAAATTCTGAAAGCCGACCAATCCAGCGAAGCCGGCATCCAACAGCAGCGCGATCGTGTCAGCGAACTCGAGCGGCGGCTGGCGGGTATCGACACGGCGGAAGCGCGCGACTTGTCCAGCCTGGCCGACGCGCTGGTGAAGAAGAGCGTCTGGATCATGGGCGGCGACGGCTGGGCTTATGACATCGGTTTTTCCGGGTTGGATCATGTGATTGCCACGGGGCTCAATGTGAATATCCTCGTGCTCGACACCGAGGTTTACTCCAACACCGGCGGCCAGGCATCCAAATCCACGCCGTTTGGCGCCGTCGCCAGGTTCGCTTCCAACGGCAAAAAAACCGGCAAGAAGGATCTGGCGCAGATCGCGATGACCTATGGCAACGTGTATGTGGCCCGGGTCGCTTTCGGCGCCAAGGATGTGCATACCCTGAAAGTCTTCCTGGAGGCCGAGGCATACGACGGCCCCTCGTTGATCATCGCCTACAGCCCATGTCGCGAGCAAGGCTTCGACCTCACCAACAACATCAACCAGCAGCAACTCGCAGTCGCTTCGGGGCACTGGCCGTTGTTCCGCTACGATCCGCGCCTGACTGCGCAGGGAAAGAATCCGATGCAGATGGATTCGAAGCGTCCGTCGATCCCTTACAAGGAGTTTGCGGTGACCGAGTCGCGTTTCCGCGAGGTGCTTCGGGGCAAGGATTCTTCGGACAAGCTGGCGGTGATCCAAAAGCAGGTGGAAGACCGCTTTGCGCATTACGAGCAGCTTGCCGGCGCAGCCGAATCCGGTCCTGCCAAGGAGGAGTGAAGCTTAGGGCCTACCCGTATACGGATAGGCTCTTCACCGCTCTCGCTACTGAAATAGGCTCCTATTTCGGCAGTGAGAGCGTTCTGCCGACTGCGGCGCCCAGGGCGGATGCCAGCACCGGCCCCGAGCTGAAAGTGGTTCGCTGGCGTTTATCCTGCTGCGTGAAATCGATGCCATAGGCATCGATGCCGAGGATGGCGAGACCGGCAGGCAGCTTGGGTATCACGGTGGACAGGAGACTGGCCTCCTCTTCGAACGAAACGCTTGGCGCTTCATGCAGCCGTTCGCCATCGAGCCAACTGGCTTGGGCGAAATCGCCGATCATCCGAATTCGCTGGGGTTCCAGCCGGAAAAAATGGAAGTCCGGCAAGGCAACGAACTGTTCCGCCTCGGGGTGATAGCGTAGATAGCGGGCCACCAGCAGCGGATGGGCGGCGACCGGTACGACATGACCGGCCAGCGTGATCCTTGCGGCGTTGGCCGCCTCCCCCGGTTCCCTGATCAGCAGGCTGGCCCGGTTGTCGGCGCCGAGGTTCTGCGTATGTTCGGCTATTCGGGAAATCAAAAAGGTGGGGCAGTGATGGGGGTCGGCGACGAAGGGCAGGGCGCTTGCGTAAGGGTAGCCTGGCATGGCCAGGGACTGCGTTGCGAGGGAGGCCACATTCGTGGCGTGCAACAGTTCGATGATGCGTTCGAGTCGAGAAGGCATGGCGGTCTCACCGGCAGGTGAATGTCCGGGCGGTTGCGTGGCGGCCGGACATCAATGGATATCTTTCCTCACGAGGTTTGGCAAGGGAATTATCCCGATATCTTCTTCCAGCAATGAGCAGACCTCGTCTGCCGATGCGGTCCCATGAATGCTGCGAGCCGGCGTTTCCTCGTAGTGGATTTTTCTGACTTCCTCGGGAAATCGGGTGCCCACATTTTCGCTGTTGCTCAGCAATTCCTGCAAAGCACCCAATAGCCTGGCTTGATCGAAGTTGTTTCCCGGCTGCGGGTTTTTCTCTGGCACACCGCGCCGGACGTGCGAGCCCGCCGGCAATTTTGTGATGCTGAGGTTATGGCAATGCGGACAAGCAACCTGCCGCGCCTCGGCCTGACGTTGAAATTCCTTGAGCGAGGCAAACCAGCCCTCGAAACTATGGTTATTGCCGCAACTCAGATTGAGTACGATCATCGCTGTTCCTTCATGCCTACTTGTTGGCCGCTTTCTTGCAATTGCTGAAAGTATTGGCTGCGCCATCTGTCAGCGTCGCTTCATCGCCGTTGAGGTTCAGCACGGTGATGCCGTTGCTGTAGTTCGTGCCGGCAGCGCTGGTAGCGCTGGCAGTGCTGGCCGTCTTGTCGAGGCGGACTTCCCGATCGGCGAGGATTAGCCATGCCGCACCGCCATTATCCAGAGAGCGCAAATAAAACCGCTTTTCTCCGGCGCACTTGTACTCGCTGGCATTCGACGGTGTGCGCGAGCGTTCCCGCACCTCTTCCCGGCCGAACGGCCAGAGATTGACGCTGCTGCACGCAGACAGGAGCAGCGAGAGACAGACGGGAACCGGCCAAGCCATGCGGAAAAAATTATTTACCATCGTCGTTTACCTGTGATGAGGAGATTTGCCGAAGTCCGGCCTCTTGAAATCATAGAACCTGATCGAGTGCGCGGGCCAGGTTGTCGACCGTCCGATCGAGGTTCTGCAATTTGTCCAAACCGAATAATCCAATTCGAAAAGTTTTAAAATCTTCCGGTTCGTCGCATTGCAACGGGACTCCCGGGGCGATTTGCAAGCCGACGTCCAGGAATTTTTTCCCCGAGCGCACGGCATCATCTTCAGTGTAACTCACCACCACGCCCGGCGCCTCGAAACCTTCCGCCGCCACGCTCTTGATGCCGCGGCTGGCCAGTAATGCCCGGACGCGCCGACCGAGTTCCATCTGCTGCGCACAGGCTTTGTCGAAACCGTACTTTTCGGTTTCCTTCATCACCTCGCGGAAGCTGGTCAGGGCATCCGTCGGGGGCGTCGCATGGTAGGCATGTCCGCCGTTTTCGTAAGCTTCCATGATCTGCAACCATTTCCGCAAATCGCAGGCAAAGCTGGTGCTGACCGTGGCTTCGATCCTTTCGCGGGCCTGCGGACTGAGCATTACCAAAGCGCAGCAGGGAGAACCGCTCCAGCCTTTTTGCGGGGCGCTGATCAGTACATCGACGGCTTGCGCGGCCATGTCGACCCAGATCGCCCCCGAGGCGATGCAATCCAGCACGAATAGTCCGCCGACGGCATGGGTTGCCTCTCCCAGTGCGCGAATGTAATCGTCCGGCAGCATGATGCCGGACGAGGTCTCGACATGCGGGGCGAACACCACTTTCGGTCGGCTGGCTTGGATCACGGCAACCGCTTCCTCCACGGGTGCCGGCGCATAGGCAGCCTGCTTGCCTGGCTCCACGCGGCGGGCCTTCAGCACCGTCAATGCCGATGGTATATTGCCCATTTCGAGAATTTGGCTCCAGCGGTAGCTGAACCAGCCATGACGAAGCACCAGGCATTTCCTGCCGGTGGCAAATTGCCGCGCCACGGCTTCCATGCCGAAAGTGCCGCTGCCCGGCACCACGATGACCGATCTGGCGCGGTAGACCTTTTTCAAGGTGCCAGAAATATCCTTCATCACCCCTTGGAAGGCTTGGGACATGTGGTTGAGCGCACGATCCGTATATACCACCGAATATTCGAGCAGACCGTCGGGATCAACGTCAGGGAGCAAGCCGGGCACTATTCTCTCCAGGTGAGTTTGCGGCGATTCTTGTACGATGGACTTGCCGCGTCATCATTTCTTCCGTGGCGCCGAAATGCGGGATGTGTGAGATGTGTTAGGCATGCGACCGCGCATGGCCAAACGGGACTGGCGGACATTTTAGCGCAATGTCGGCGGAACATAGCAACCGCTCTGTTCCGCTGTTCCGCACATGGTCGATCAAGCTTGCAGGCGGCATGGGCGCTTGTTCAAAATCCTGCATGATATGATCGAAACCATTTAACATTGGCAGCCAAGCTCTCCGGGAAAAATGAATTGAACTGGTTGAAAAAACTTCTGCGCGACCCGCAGAAAAAACCGCATCAGCCTGTCGCTGCGTCGCTGCGCGCAGTTCCTGAAACCAAGGCGCTGATCGATCCGCAACAGCTCAGGCAGCGCCTGGCCTTGGCACGGAGCGGGGACGAGCGCGAGCAACTGGAGGCTGGGCTGGGTGCGGCCCTGGCTGAGGTGCGGCAAGCTCCCCTGCCTGACGATTCGTTGCGGGTGAAGATCAACGCGGTGATACATCTTTCCGACAAGACGAGCGCCTTGGCATGGCTGGCCGATCTGACGGATGACGCCAGCCTGACCGAGGTGGCATTACACGCACATTTCGCCGAAGTGCGTCTTGCCGCAGCCCGGCGATTGGCCTCAACGGCTGCCTTGGAGCGGGTGGCGCAGGCGAGCCGGGGCAAGGACAAGGGAGTCTACCGGCATTGTTCGAATACGCTGCAAGAACGTCAGCTGGCCAGCGATTGCACAGTCCGTGCGGCTGCGCTGGAAGGCGAACTGGCAATCATGCTGGATTCCGATCCGGTATCCGCTGCACGGCTGGTGGATCTGGACAAAGAGTACAAGCAGCTGTCCGGCATCGATCTTGGTCGCTGCAGCGCACTGATCGAGCAAGTCAGGGCGCGCGTGCAGGAGCAGGCCCGCCACTTGCAGCTATTGCATGCACGGCATCAGGCGGCGCAGTCGTTGGCCGCCGAGCTGATGCGGCAAGCGGTGCTGTCGGAAACGGAATTGCAGCAGTTGCGGGAGCGCTGGCGCGAGTTGTCCTGTCCCGGTGATGCTTGGCCGGCCTGGCTTGCCAGCCACAGGGATTTGAGCGCATTGCAGCATCACTTG
The DNA here is from genome assembly GCA_041674385.1 of Sterolibacterium sp. Taxonomy (GTDB): domain Bacteria; phylum Pseudomonadota; class Gammaproteobacteria; order Burkholderiales; family Rhodocyclaceae; genus JACRAR01. The sequence goes on along the minus strand of JBAYVU010000034.1, from coordinate 19,002 downwards.
AGCGAGATCGAAGCGCGTCTGATGGAAGCCGACGCGGATCTGGAGCACATGCGTCGTTGCGAGGCGTTTCTGGAAACGCACGGGCAGGACGAGGCCCTCGACGAGGAAGCGATCGCCGTCTGGGAGTCGTTGTCGAAACCGGTCAACCTGCGACAGCGCGCTGAGTTGCAGTCGCGCTGGGAGGCCTGTCTGTGCCGGGTTGCCAAGCGACATGCGGCATTGGCCCCACCCCCACCGCCGGCAGCGCCCCCACCGCACGACCATACACAACTGAAACAACTCATCGTCCAGTTGGAAGCGGCCATCGATCAAGGCCACTTGGTCGATGCGAACAAACTCGAAACCGCAATTGAGCATGCCGAAACCGCGTCCGCATTACCGCATGCCCTGGCTCGACGAGTCGCCCGCGCGCGTGCGCAATTGCTCAAGTTGCGCGGCTGGGCCCGCTGGGGGGGCGATCAGGTGCGGCAGCAACTGATTCTCAAGGCGGAGCAAGCCGCCCAAGAAAGCGACGACATCGACGCATTATCTAAAACGATCGCCCAACTGCGCCAGGAGTGGAAGGCGCTGGATGTTCATGGCGCGGCGCCGCGCGCCTTGTGGGAGCGGTTCGACGCTGCGGCCGAAAAGGCCTATGCGCCGGTGGCGGCCCATCGCGCCGAACTGGCGGCCAGGCAAGAGGCCGCTCGCGTGGCCAAGGAAGCGTTGTGCCAGGAGTGGGAAAACTGGCTGGCGGAGATTCATTGGGAGCACGCCGACATCAAGGTCATCCAGACCATGCGCCAGAAAATTTGCGAAACCTGGCGCACTGCCGCCGCGGCCCGGGCGCGTGAAGAGCGCGTCTTGCGGCAACGCTTCGAGACGCTGCTGGCCGGCCTGGATGCCAACATCGATGCGGCCCGGCGCCTTGAAGTCGGCCGCTGCGAAGCGCTGATCGCCGCGGCGGAAGCCTTGCGCGAGCATGCCAACTTGCGCCAGGCGATCGACAGCATCAAGGCGCTTCAGCAACGCTGGCGCGACGAGGCTGGCAGCGTCAGGTTGGCGCGGGCGGAACAAACACGGCTGTGGCAGAAGTTCCGCGGCGCCTGCGATGCGGTTTTTGCCCGGCGTGAAGACGCCAAGGCGCAGCAAATGGCGCAACGCGCCCAGTGTGCCGAGGAAGTCCAGACCCGTCTGGAGGCACTGCAAGCCACACTGAACGGCAACGATATCGCCAAAGTGCATCAAGCACTTGCCGAGTTTCGTGCGCTCTGGCGCGAGGCAAAGTTAGGCGCCATGACGGCCTCGGCGCGGGATGCCTTGCAGCGCGCGGAAGCTCGCTTGCAGTCGCTGCAAGCCAGCAAACGGCGGGCCCCTTACCAATTGATGGCGCAAAAAATGGTACTAGTCGAGCAGATCGAAGGGGCCGCGGCGCAGGGTGTCGTCGTCGAGGCGCTGTTGCAGGAAACTCAGGCGGCCTGGCAATCCCTGCCACGCTTGCCCGAGAAGTTCGAACAACCGCTGACCCGTCGCCTGGCCGCCGCGCCGGGCGCTACCGTGGCCAGCCTGGCTGAAGGGCGCAAGTTGCGCGAAGAGATGCTGCTGGATATGGAAATTGCACTCGATCTTCGTTCTCCCGATGCCCACGACGAGTCGCGCCGCGCGCGGCAGCTGCAACTGCTGCAGCAGAAGTTCCGCAAGGACCAGTTGCCGCCAGTTGATCTGGATCAGCTGATCGTGAGCTGGCATGCCACCGCCGCTGTTGCGGATCGGGAACAGCAACAGCGGATGGCAAGAATATTACAGACCCTGAGCGAAACCGTTTCTCAATAAAATACCTGTTTATGGGTATTCGGCGATACATCGTTTCAGGTATATCCATGCCGTTCGTTCGCGCATATATTTCGCACTTATGCACCTCACATCCTTGATCCCGCTGGATGTCTTGCCATATGTTTTGCCATATGGCAAGCAGGATAGCCCATGAATACTTCAACTCCCTGTCGAATCCTGCTGGTCGAAGACGATCCGGGCGATGCCCATCTGGTGCGCCAGGCCTTGCGCTCGGTGCCTGGCTTCGTGTTCGACATAGACTGGGCGACCGATCTCGCCGAAGCGCGCCGGCACCTGCTGGCAACCCCGCCGGACGTCATATTGCTGGATCTGTCGCTGCCCGATTCCAGCGGCCTGGCGACGGTTAGCGCCGGACGCCAGGCGGCGGGCGGATTGCCGCTGGTCGTGCTGACCGGTCACGACGATACCGGCTTTGCCTTGCAGACGCTCGAATTGGGTGCCCAGGATTATCTGGTCAAGGGCAGCTTCGACAGCGATGGACTGGTTCGCGCGATCCGCTACGCCATCAGCCGCGCCAAAATGGAAGAGCGTCTGCTGCTTGCCGCGCGCGTCTTCGAGACCACCGGCGAGGCGATCATGGTGACCGACACCCAGGCCAATATCGTCGCGGTCAACCCGGCCTTCTGTCGGATCACCGGCTACGGCGAGGAGGAAGTGCTGGGCAAGAACCCGCGCTTTCTCAAATCGGATCGCCACGACCATGAATTTCATGAGGCGATGTGGCGGACTTTGCTGGCCACCGGCGAGTGGGCCGGAGAAGTCTGGAACCGGCGCAAGAACGGCGAAGTTTTCCCCGAGTGGCAAACCATCAGCAGCGTCGTCGATGCGGCGGGGCAGGTGACTCTATATATCGCGGTATTCGCCGACCTCAGCGAAATCCGCCAGGCGCAGGACAAAGCCGAGCGCCTGTCCTGGCACGATGCGTTGACCGGTCTGGCCAACCGTGCGCTGTTCCTGCACCAACTGGAGCAGACTTTGGCCAGCGCCCATCGCGAAGGTCGTTATGCCGATGTATTGTTGCTCGACATTGACCGCTTCAAGGACATCAACGAGGCCCGCGGCCTGAGTCTCGGCGATGCCTTGCTGAAAGCCGTGGCCAAGCGCCTGCAGAGCTGCCTCAAAGCGGATGACCTGTTGGCGCGGCTCGATTCGGACGAATTCGCGGTGTTGCTGCCACGCCTCTCGGTGGATCGCGATACGGCTGGCCGCGATGCGCTGGCCATGGCGGAAAAGCTGCATGCCGTATTGCGTGAGGGCCTCCGGCTGGACGGCGAAGTGTTCCAGCTCGATGCCAGCATAGGCATCGCACTGTTTCCCGAATCGCTGCAGGAAACCGCTTCCGACGTGTTGCGCCAGGCCGACATGGCGATGCATCAGGCCAAGACGGCAGGCGGCGGACACGCCGTATTCTTCGAGACGGGCATGGGTGAGATGGTCAGGGAGCGCTATCAACTGGAGCGGGAATTGCGCCGGGGGGTGGAAGGCAACCAGTTGCGTCTTTACCTGCAACCGCAGATGGACGATGCGGGCCGTCAGGTCGGCGCCGAGGCGCTGGTGCGCTGGCAACATCCCGAACGCGGTCTGGTGCCGCCCGGCGTGTTTATCCCGTTGGCGGAAACCAGCGACCTGATCGTCGCCGTCGACCGCTGGATGTTGAAAGAAGTCTGCCGCCTGCTGGCCCGTCTGGATGCGGAAGGGCGGAGCTTGCGGGTATCGGTGAATGTCAGCCCGCGCCATTTCCAGAAAGACGACTTTGTCGCCGAGGTCAAGCACCTGCTCGCCGAGAGCGGCGCCGATCCTACCCACCTGGTGCTGGAAGTGACCGAAGGTCTGGTGATCGGCGACTTCTCCAGCGTGGTCAGCAAAATGCTGACGCTGACGGCGCTGGGCATCCATTTTTCCATGGACGATTTCGGCACCGGCTATTCGAGTCTTTCTTACCTCAAGCGTTTGCCGATTCACGAACTCAAGATCGACAAGAGTTTCATCCAGGATGCGCCTACCGACCCCAACGATGCGGCATTGGTGGAGACCATCCTGGCCGTGGCCAAGCACCTTCGCCTGCAGGTGGTCGCGGAAGGCGTCGAAACCAAAGCCCAGGCCGAGTTTCTCAATGCGCGCGGCAAGATGATCCATCAAGGCTATCTGTATGGTCGGCCGGAACCGCTGGAAGTATGGCTGCAGCGACTGCCCGAGGTTCTCCCATGTCAGATGGATCGCTGACTTCTTCCGCTTTCCGCAATCGGCTGGCGCTGGGTGTGCTGCTGATCAATCTGTTTGTGTTCGGGTTGGCGGGGCAATCCCTGCTGCATAGCCGGGACCAGTATCAACAGCAGGCCGAGGGGACCAGCCAGAACCTGGCGTACATACTCGACCAATATATCGCCACCGACTTTGACAAGATCGACATGGCCCTGCTCATTGCCGCAGATGAAATCGATCAACAAATCGCTGATGGCCACATCGACAGCCTGACGCTCAATTTGTTCCTGAGCATCCAACAATCGCGATTGCCCAATGTCGAAACCCTGTGGGTGGTGGATGCGCAGGGCATCGTCACATACGGTCTGGGTATTCAGAGCTTTGTCAAAGTCGATATTTCCGACAAGGATTTTTTCATCCGCCTGCGCGATGCTTTGGATGCCGGCTTGGTGATTGGCAAGCCGGAGATTTCCCCCATCAACAAGAAATGGGTGCTCAACTTCGCCAGGCGTCTTAGCCGTCCCGACGGCTCGTTTGCCGGCGTGATCTACTCGTCCATCGACATAGAGAATTTCAGCCGCTTATTTTCCGTCATCGATGTCGGCAAGCTGGGCGTAGTCTCCCTGCGCGATGCGGAAATGGGGCTGGTCGCCAGCTACCCGGAACGCGAGGATCTCGGCATCGGCAGCCGCAGAATTTCAAAGGAGTTGCAGCAACTGGTTCAGGCGGGTAAATCTTCTGGAACCTATTTCACGCTGACCAGTTCGGACAATATTCCGCGTACGCAATCCTTCCGCAAAGTTGGCAACCATCCCCTGTATATCGTCGCCGGCCTGGCGAGCGAGGAATATCTGGCCGAATGGCGCGGTCATGCGGGCATGACGGCGCTTTTGGCCGCATTGTTTCTGCTGATCACTCTGCTTATGTCGTGGCTGCTTTACCTCGGCTGGAAGCGTCAGCAGTCTTCGGTTGCCGCATTGGCCGTGCAGGAGACCAAGTTCCGCACCGTCGCCGACTTTACCTATGACTGGGAATATTGGGAAGGAGCGCGAGGAGAGATTCTCTATATGACTCCTTCATGCAAGCACATCACCGGCTACGGCCATGACGAATTCGTTGCCGATCCGGGGTTGCTTGATCGCATCGTTTTTCCCGAAGATCAACCGCTGATGTATGCCCATCGGCATGATGTCGCTCACCAGGAAGCCGGGAACATGGATTTTCGTATCGTCCGGTGCGATGGGGAGGTCCGCTGGATCGCCCATGCCTGCCGGGCGGTGCTTGGCGCAGACGGGCAATTCAACGGACGCCGGGTCAGCAACCGCGACATCACCGAGCGCAAGCTGGCGGAGCAGACGCTGCGGGAAAGATCGGAAGCCTTGCAGCAATCCAATGCCGATCTGGAGCAGTTTGCCTACAGCGTTTCGCACGACATGCGCTCCCCGCTGCGCAGTGTGATGGGGCACTTGCAGCTGCTGGAAAAGGGGATCAAAGACAGCCTCGACGCGGACAACTGCGAGAACCTGGCGTACGCGCTGGAGAGCGCGAAACGCATGGATGCGATGATCGTGTCGCTGCTGGATTATTCGCGCGTCGGTCGCAAGACCGGGGCCAAGCAGTGGCTGGAAAGCCGCGCGCCGCTCGACGAAGCGCTGGGTTTTCTGGATCCGGCCTGCGAAGAGGCGCGCGCCGTCGTGTCGGTCAGCGGAGAGTGGCCGAAAGTTTTTGCGAGCCGTGACGAACTGAGCCGGCTGTTCCAGAACCTGATCGGGAATGCGCTGAAATATCGCGAAGCGGAGCAGCCGCCGCGGGTCGAAGTGGTCTCAGTAGTCTCCGGGGTGACGGGGGATGCCGGCGAACAGCGCTGGCGGGTCAGCGTGCGCGACCATGGCATTGGCATCGACCCGCAGCAGATCGGGCGGCTGTTCCAGTTTTTCAGCCGATTGCAGTCGCGCGCGCGTTATGAAGGGACGGGGATGGGCTTGGCGCTGTGCCGGCGCATTGTCGAACACCATGCGGGATGCATCTGGGTGGAGTCGGCTGGGGAAGGGCAAGGCAGCACCTTCATCTTCGAGATTCCGCTGCAAGTGCCTGAAGCCGGCGAACCTACCGGAGCCAGGCCATGATGCCCAATTCGCGCCGCCGCTTCATCGCTTCGCTGAGTACCTTGCCCCTGCTACCCGCCCTTTTTCCCAGGGCACTGGCGCCAGTTTTTGAATACGGGGCGCTGGCGATGCTGACCGCTTGCAATCGGCCGCCTGCTGCTCCGCTGGCAATTGCGGCCCATCTCTGGCCGGGTTACGAGCCGATGTTTCTGGCGCGTCGCGAACGGTGGCTGGACGAGCGGCAGGTGCGGCTGGTGGAGACGCTTTCCGCCACGAATTCCCTGCAACTGCTGGCTGCCGGCAAAATCGATGGCGCGGCTTTGACGCTCGACGAAGTGCTGCGCGGCCGATCCGGCGGCATGTCGCTGGCGGTGGTGCTGGTATTCGATATCTCGGCCGGTGCCGACGTACTGCTCGTCCGCCCCGGCATCGACGAACTCGCCGCCCTCAAAGGCCGGCGCATCGGCGTCGAGCAAGGCGCGCTGGGCGCTTTGATGTTCGCCAAGGTATTGCAGGCGGCCGGGCTGATGGCCAATGAGGTGCGTCTGGTTCCTCTGACGGTTGCCGAACAGTTCGAGGCCTGGCAGCGGGGCAAGGTGGACGCCGTCGTGACCTGCGAACCGGTCGCCAGCCAGTTGGTGGACAAAGGCGCGGTTCGCTTGTTCGACAGCCGGCAGATTCCGGATCTCATCGTCGATGTGCTGGCCCTGCGCACGGCAGCCATCGACAGCCATGCCGAGGCGATCCGCCATTTGTTGGCCGCTCATTTTCGGGCTCTTGAGCATTTGCATCGCAATTCGCAGGATGCCGCCTATCGTATGGCGGGGCGTCTTAAGCTGGCGCCCGAGCAAGTGCTGGTTGCTTTCAAGGGTTTGGTGTTGCCCGATATTGCCAACAATCGTCGTCTGCTGGCGGGAGCCAGGCCGCCGCTGCTTGCCGGCGCCCGCACTCTCTCTGCCCTGATGCTCAAGGAGGGTCTGTTGCCGCGCAACGACACGCTGGCAAATCTGCTTAACGCCGATTTTCTGCCGCACCAGGATCTGCCATGAGATCAACCTCCCTCTGGCTATGTGCGCTTGCGGCTATCTGCCTGGCGGCGCCGACGATTTCCTTGTCCCATGCCGACGGTCTGTCACATCACGTCGAGCCGGTGCGTATCGGCGTCCTCGCCTTCCGTCCCAAGCCGCAGACCCAAGCGCAATGGCAACCGTTGGCCCGGGCCTTGAAGCGAGCCATCGCAGAGCGCGATTTCATCGTCGAAGCTTACACTTATCCCGAACTGGAAGCCGCCGTCGCCAGTCGGCAAGTGGACTTTGTGCTGACCAACCCCGGACACTATGTCCTGATCGGGGCGCGCAGCGGTTTGTCCGCGCCGCTCGCCACGCTGATCGTCGATGCGGGCAACCAGCCGCTTTCCGCCTTCGGCGGCGTGATTTTCAGCCAAGTCGGTCGGACGGATATCAACAGCTTGGGTGATATTCAGGGCAAGACCGTGGCCACGGCTAGCCATGAATCCTTTGGCGGTTACCAGATGCAAGCCTTCGAACTGGCACGAATCGGTGTCCGCTTGCATGACCGTCAACTCCTGATTACCGGCATGCCCCACGACAATGTGGTCGAGGCGGTGCTGGCGGGGCGGGCGGAGATCGGTTTCGTGCGTAGCGGCGTACTTGAGGGCATGGCGCACGAGGGCCGGCTCGAACTGAAACGCTTGAAGGTGCTGAACCAGCAAGACCTGCCGAGCTTTCCGCAACTGTTGTCCACGCGGCTTTATCCCGAATGGCCTTTCACCGCGCTGCCGCATATCGACTCCAGGCTGGCGCGCCAGGTGACTGCCGCGCTGTTCCTGCTGCCGGATAACGACCCGGCTGCGGTACACGCCATGGATATCCGCGGTTTCACCATCCCAGCCGACTACAAGCCGGTCGAAGACCTGTTGCGTGAACTGCGCTTGCCTCCTTTCGACGCTGCGCCGAGCTTTACCGCTTATGACGTTTGGGAGCGCTACCGCTGGTTGATCCTGGCCTCCGTCTTCAGCGTCGGCTTGATCCTGCTGCTGGCTTTCCGTCTGCTGGTCGGCAACCGGCGGCTGGTGGTCGAGCGGCGGCTGGTGCGGCAACAGACACAACGGCTGCAGGAGAGCGAAGCGCGTTTTCGCAGCCTGATTCAGGCTATTCCCGATCCGATCTGGCTGAAAGATCCCCAGGGCGTCTATTTGGCCTGCAATACAACTTTCGAACGCTTATACGGCGCGAGCATGGAACAGATCGTCGGCAAGCGCGACGAGGATTTCGTTTCCGCCGATCAGGCTGCGTTTTTCCGGGCCAAGGACCGGGCGGCGGTCGCCGCAGGCGGGCCGCAGGTCAACGAAGAATGGCTGAGCTTCGCCGGCGATGGCCACCGCGCCTTGATGGAGACCACCAAGCTTCCCTTGCTGATTGACGCCCAGCTTATCGGCATTCTCGGCATCGCCCATGACATCACCGAGCGCAAGCAAGCCGAAGCCGTGCTCAGAGAGAAGAGCGACGCCTTGCAGCGCTCGAATCTGGATCTGGAGCAGTTCGCCTACAGCGTTTCGCACGACATGCGCTCTCCGCTGCGCAGTGTGATGGGGCACTTGCAGCTGCTGGAAAAGGGGATCAAAGACAGCCTCGACGCGGACAACCGCGAGAACCTGGCGTACGCGCTGGAGAGCGCGAAACGCATGGATGCGATGATCGTGTCGCTGCTGGATTATTCGCGCGTCGGCCGCAAGACCGGGGCCAAGCAGTGGCTGGAAAGCCGCGCGCCGCTCGACGAAGCGCTGGGTTTTCTGGGGCCGGCCTGCGAAGAGGCGCACGCCGTCGTAACGGTTAGCGGCGAGTGGCCGAAAGTTTTTGCGAGCCGTGACGAACTGAGCCGGCTGTTCCAGAACCTGATCGGGAATGCGTTGAAATATCGCGAAGCGGAGCAGCCGCCGCGGATCGAAGTGGTCTCCGGGGTGACGGGGGATGCCGGCGAACAGCGCTGGCGGGTCAGCGTGCGCGACCATGGCATTGGCATCGATCCGCAGCAGATCGGGCGGCTGTTCCAGTTTTTCAGTCGTTTGCAGTCGCGCGCGCGTTATGAAGGGACGGGGATGGGCTTGGCGCTGTGCCGGCGGATTGTCGAACACCATGCGGGATGCATCTGGGTGGAGTCGGACGGGGAAGGGCAAGGCAGCACCTTCATCTTCGAAATCCCGCTGCAAGTGCCTGAAGTCGGCGAATTTACCGGAGCCAGACCATGATGCCGGCAGCGGCGGGGAAAACCCTGGACAAGCCGTTCGATATCCTGCTGGTGGAAGATGAACCGGCAGACGCTCATCTGGTGAAACTGGCACTCAAGGAAGGAAGTCTCGATTGCCGTTTGCACCATGCCGCCGATGGCATCGAGGCGCTGGCTTATCTGCACGGCCAAGGTGATGCTCGGCCGAGCGCGCCGCACCCCGACCTGATACTGCTGGACCTCAACATGCCGCGTATGAACGGCCGTGAATTCCTCGCCGCCGTCAAGGCCGATGAGCAGTTCGCCGCGATCCCGGTGGTGGTGCTGACTACTTCGTCGGTGGAGCGCGACGTGGCGGCGGCCTACCAGCTCGGAGCGGCCGGCTACATCACCAAGCCGGCCGACATGCGGCAATTCTTCGACGACATCCACCAGCTTTGCCGTTACTGGTTTGCGCTGACACGGTTGCCCAAATCATGAACAGATGCCGGATCGGGTGCCGTATTTGTGCCGCCTTCCTCCTGCTGATGGCAGGGCTGACCACGGCCAGCTCGGCGACGCAGGCTGCCGAAGATCAAGTCCGCCATCTGCTGATTCTCGATTCCCAGTTCGGCAATCCTTACGATGAGGTGAGGGAGGCGCTGATCAAGAGCCTGGAAAACGACGGCTACGTGGAAGGCAGGAATCTTCAGACCACGTTGCAAGTCACGGGGAACGATGTCGCCGCCGGCGAGGACATCCTGAAGCAGGAGCTGGGCCGGCGTCGTTACGATGTGATCTTCGTCGGCGGCACCGCCGCCACCATTTCCGCCAAGCATGTGCTGTACGGCAACAGGCGGCAAGCTGTGGTATTCGCTTCGCCGACCGATCCGGTCGGCATCGGGGTGATCAAGGATTTCGTCGGCCCGCCGGTCGCGAATTTCACCGGGGTCTGCTATCCGGTGCCGATCAAGGCCCGTTTCCGGTTCATCAGGCAACTTCTGCCGAAGGCCAGGGTCTTCGGCCTGATCTATGCCGATATGCCGCAATCGCGCAGCTACAACAAATGGGTGCAGCAGCTGCTTGATACCGACCCGGAATTCAAGGACATCAAGGTCATCTTCAGGTCGGTGCCGCTGGTGACTGGCGAGCATGGCGACCGGCTGATGGCCGAGACGGCGGCCCGGCATGTCAGGGCACTCGATGCCTACGTCGATGCCTTCATCAAGCCTGTCGATCAGATGGGCACGCGCAGGCAATTTTCCGAGTTGGTGTACAAAACCGCCAGCAAGCCGCTGATCGGGCTGGTCAAGGACGATGTCATGGGGCAATGGGGCGCGACGGCAGTGGTCTATCCATCCCACCAGCGCATCGGCAGGCAGGCAGCCCGGATGATCAGAGATCTGTTCCAGGGCAAGAGGATTGCCGACATTCCTCCCGAGTGGCCGAAGGAATATGGTTTTGCGGTCGATCTGCCGAAGGCCCGGCAATACGGCATCAGCGTTCCGGTCGAAATCCTGCAGATGTCCGGCGAGAACATCATCAAAGGCTCCTCGCAATGATACAAACTGCGTCCTCGATATGAAGCTGAATAAAAAGATCATCCTGCTGACCATCGGCGTCCTGCTGGTATCTCTGCTGATCAGCTCGGTCGTCAATGTGCTCAATTTCAGGAAGAATTACACCGAAGCCCTGATCACCGGCAGCCACGGCTTGGGACAGAGCCTCAACAGCGTGTTGAGCGAGATGCTCAATCTCGGTCTTCCTCTGGAAAGCCTGTCCGGCATGGACAAGAAGCTCAGGCAAATGGTCGAGAACAATGCCTACATCAGCTATGCCGGCGTCGCGGACCTTTCCGGCAAGGTGCTCTTCCACAGCAATCCGGATCTGGTCGGCAAAGTCTTCGCCGATCCGGCGATGCAGCGTAGCGCTGCCACTATTGAGCCGCTCACCCAGCTGTATCGTCGCTTTGACGGCCATGAGTATTACGATGTGACGATACCGGTATTCGATGCGGGGAAGGCGCATGTCGGCGCAATTCGCCTCGGTTTCCGCACCGAAGCGGTGAATGACAAGGTCAATTTGGCGATCGGCGAGGTGGTACTGAATTTTGCGCTGACCTTCGTCGTCATCGCCTTCCTCGTCAACTACTTGATGGCCCGGCTGGTCTCGCAGCCGGTGATTGCGCTTTCGCAGCAGGCGCGAAGAATCTCCGCAGGAAATTTCGACAGCGAGGTGCTGGTTGCCCGCCGGGATGAAATTGGCGATCTCTCGGACGCCTTGAACCAGATGTCCAGAACCATTCGCACTCAGTTTGAGGCCTTGCAACGATCGCACGACGAACTGGAACGACAGGTTCAGGAAAGAACCCGGGAGTTGGCGTTGGCCAACGACCTGTTGCAGGAAAAAAATCTGGAAATGACTGCGCTGTTCGAAAACATGAACAGCGGGGTGACCATCTGCCGGCTATCCGCGGATGGGCTGGAAAGTTCTTTCACTTCCATGAACCGTGCGGGAGAACGGATCACCGGGATGAACCGCGAGGATTTGATCGGCAAGAGCATGCTGGAATTATTTCCCGCCATCCGCCAATCGAAACTTTCAGAGATATTGCATCGGGTCTGGGAGAGCGGCGTCCCGGAAGCGGTGCCACAGTTATATTATCAGGACGAGCGTCTGGCTTTTTGGTGCGAGGGCTATGTTTACAAGCTGCCCAGCGACAAGATGGTGGTGATCTTCACCGATGTGACCGAGCGTAAGCTGGCTGAGATCGAGCGCGAGCAGTATTTCAAGTTCTTTAATGCCTCTCCCGACCTGATGGGCATCGCCGATCCCAATGGCGCCTTCAAGAAGGTCAATCCGGCTTTCATGGAAATGCTCGGCTATTCCGAGGCGGAGATCCTGGCGAGGCCCTTCATCGATTTCGTCCATCCCGATGACCGGCAGTCGACCCTGGACGAAATGGCGAGGCAATTGCAGCGCGGTTTTTCGCTCGACTTCGAAAATCGTTATGTCTGCAAGGACGGATCGATCCGCTGGTTGTTGTGGTGTGCCAACGTGAATCCCGATGAGGGGTTTACCTACGCCAGTGCGCGCGACATCACCGATCGCAAGCAGGTCGAGGAAGCGCTGCGGGCAAAGACGCAAGCCCTGTTGCGCTCCAACGCCGACCTGGATCAATTCGCCTACAGCGTCTCGCATGACATGCGCCAGCCCTTGCGCATGGTGACCGGTCACCTGCAATTGCTGGAAAAAGGCTTGAGGGATCGGCTGGACGAGGACGACCGCGAAAATCTCGTCTTTGCGCTGGACGGGGCCAGGCGCATGGATGCGATGATCGTTTCCCTGCTCGAATACTCGCGTGTCGGCCGCAAAACCGATGGGTATGGCTGGATCGACAGCCGGGATACGCTCGACGAGGCGCTGGATTTCCTTGCGCCAGCCATCGATGAAGCCCAGGCCGGCATTGCCGTCGGCGGCAGCTGGCCGCACATCCGCGCCAATCGCGATGAACTGACGCGCTTGTTCCAGAACCTGGTCGGCAACGCGGTCCATTATCATGCGGTCGATCAGCCGCCGCGCATCGAGGTGGATTCCGCCGTGGTCGTCCGGGGAGGCGAGCAGCGCTGGCGCGTCAGTGTGCGCGACCATGGCATCGGCATCGACCCGCGCCAGATCGGCCGGCTGTTCCAGTTCTTCAGCCGGCTGCAATCGCAAGAACGATACGTCGGCACCGGCATGGGGCTGGCCTTGTGCCGCCGCATCGTCGAGCACCACGGCGGAAGCATCTGGGCGGAATCGGAAGGCGAAGGGCATGGCAGCGTGTTTGTCTTCGAGATGCCGCTCAACAAGGGCAACGACGAGGAGCCAGGGCGATGAAGCACCATCGGCTATTGTATGGCGCCAGCATTGCCGCGATGCTCGTCTGGACGGCCATTATCGGCGGCGTTCTGGTCTGGGATTGGCGCATCGCCCATGAACACGCCGAAGAAATGGCGAAAAAGGAGGCTCGCATCCATTTCAACAAGGATTTGGCTTTTCGCCGCTGGGCCACGCGCCATGGCGGCGTCTATGTGCCGATCGACGAGCGCACGCCGCCCAATCCGGGTTTGGCTCATTTGCCCGAACGCGACATCGCGACGCCATCCGGCAGGAAGCTGACGCTGATGAATCCGGCCTACATCATGCGCCAGGCGATGGGGGAATATGCCGCCCAGTTCGGTGTCCAGGGAAAGCTCACCAGCCTCAAGCTGATCAACCCGAACAATGCCTCCGACGCTTGGGAGACCGCTGCGCTGCATCGGTTCGAACAGGGCGTCCAGGAGGTTTCCGAGTTCACCGAGCTCGACGGCCGGCCAGTGTTGCGCCTGATGGGCATACTGAAAGTCGAGCAGGGCTGCCTGAAATGTCATGGATTCCAGGGCCACAAAGTCGGCGATGTGCGTGGCGGGGTGGGCGTCATCGTGCCGATGAAGGACTACCTGGACGATGCTTCCGCCAGAGTCCGCGAGAATCTCTTGCCGCTGGGGGCGATTTGGCTGCTGGGGGGGGCGACGCTGACGCTATTGTTTTTCCAGGTTCGCGCTCGTCTCCTCGAACAATACCGGGCCGAAGCAGAATTGCATCGCAAGAACCTGGCGATTTCCCGCGCCAATGCCGACCTCACGCGTTTCGCCGAAGTTTCCGCCCATCATCTGATGGAGCCGACCCGCCGCCTGACCAGTTACGCGCAGCGCCTGCGCGCAAGTCTGTTGGGGCAGGCGCTGTCTGACGAAGACGGGGAAGTGCAAAATTCCCTCGACACGCTGGAACACGACGCCGGCCACTTGCGTGCCCTGGTGCGCGACATCCAGCTTTACCTGGCGGCAGGCGAACCACGCGGCGAGGTGTGCATGGAAGACGCCAATGTGGCGCTGATGGCCGTGGAGCAACGTTTGTCGCAGCTGATCGCCACCCGCGGAGCCAAGCTTGACGTCCAGCCGCTGCCCCCCGCCAATCTGGACAGGCAGCGCCTGACAGACCTGTTCGCGGTGCTGGTGGAGAACGCCCTGCGCCATGGCCGGCCGGCGGACCCGCAGGCGACGCCATGCATCCGCATTCGCGGCGAACGCGATCATGCCGTCAGCCGCTATTCTGTCAGCGACAACGGCCCGGGGATACCAAATCAATATCTGGAACGGGTATTCGGGATTTTTGAACGGCTCGGCGCCGGCAATGCCGACAGCGATGCCGGCACCGGCATCGGCTTATCCATCGCGCGTCGCATCATCGAAAGCCGGCATGGCAGAATCTGGATCGAAAACCTGCCGCAGGGCGGCGCCATGGTGGTGTTTGAACTGCCCGATGGAGAAACCCAATGATCGGCGATAACAAGCTGCCGCTTGCTGCCTGAACGCCATGCCCAAGTTTCGCACCCTAAGCCTCAAGACCCGCATCCTGCTTTGGGCATCCCTGCTCGTTTTTGCCGCCATCTGGGCGCTCGCCGTGCGTGTCACCGCGGTGTTGCGCGCCGACCTGGAGCAAATGGTGGCGAGTCATATGTCGGCAACCGTCGATTATGTCGGGAGCGACATCGACAACAAGATTCAGTTGCGTATCGACGCCTTGCGGGAGATTGCGGCATCGATCACCCCGGAGATACTGGCCGATCCGCCCAGGCTGAACCGCCTGCTTGCGCAGCGCAACGTTTCCCGCCAGCTCTTTCCGATCGGCATCTTCGTTGCCAATCGCCAGGGCATCAACATCGCCGAACATCCCCGGGTCGAGGGGCGGCTCGGCGGTTCGGTTGCCGACCGCGACTATTTCCGAGCCGTCATGGAAAGCGACGACATGTTCATCGGCAAGCCGCTCAAAGGGCGCTTCTGGAAACAGGCGATTTCGGCGATCGCCTTTCCCTTGCGCGATGCTTCCGGCGCCACGGCGGGCGTGCTGCTCGGCGCCATGATGCTCTCGGGCCCGGAATTGTTCGGGCAACTCGAGCAGAGCAGGATAGGTAAGACCGGACTCTTCCTGGTGATTTCGCCCAAAGACCGCCTGTTTGTCTCCGCCACCGACAAAACCCGCATCCTGACGCCGCTGCCGGCCCCCGGCGTGAATCCGATACTCGACAAACGTATCGCCACGGGTTTCGAAACCGTGGCAGTCGGCGTCAACTCGCAAGGTGTCGAGACCCTGAGCGTGAGCCACAAGCTCAGGACCACGGGCTGGATAATTATTGCCGCCATCGCCACCGAGGAGGCCTTCGCACCGCTCGACAAACTCAGGTGGCAAATCTATTTTGCGACCCTGGGCATATCGTTGGCCCTGGTGATGGTGCTGCGCTACATACTGGTGCGGCAGTTGGCCCCGTTGGCGGAAGCATCGGCGGCGATGCGCTTGATGACCCAGGACGAGAAGACATTAACCGTCCTGCCGGTGCGCCACGACGACGAGATCGGCCAGATGGTGGAGAACTTCAACAGCTTGGTCGTGGAACGCCAGCGTTTGGAACAAGCGTTGCAGTCCAAGACGGAAGCACTGCTGCGCGCCAACGCCGACCTGACGCGTTTTACCGAGGTTTCTGCCCATCACCTGATGGAACCGGCTCGCCGCCTGACCAGTTACGCCCAGTTCTTGCGTGTCCGCTTGGCTGGGTTGCCCCTACTGAGCGAAGACGAGGAAGCGCGAATTTCCCTCGAGACGCTGGAACAGGATGCCGGCCGACTGCGCGGCATGGTGCGCGACATCCAGCTTTACCTGGCGGCGGGCGAGCCGCGCGGCGAGGTGAGCATGCAAGATGCCAATGCCGCCTTGCAGGCCGTGGAACGTCGCTTGGCCCCGCAAATCGCCGAACTTGGCGTCAAGCTCGATATCCAGCCGCTGCCTCCTGCCAACCTGGACCGGCCGCGTCTGACGGATTTGTTCGCGATCTTGCTGGAGAATGCCTTGCGCCATGGCCGGCCGGCCGACCCGGAAGTCAAGCCACAGATCCGCATCCACGGCGAGCGCGATGGCGCCATGAGCCGCTACCATGTCGGCGACAACGGCCCGGGAATACCCAATGAATATCTTGAACGGGTATTCGGCATCTTCGAACGGCTCAGCGCCGCCGGCGTCCAATCCAGTCCCGGCGCCGGCACCGGCATCGGCCTGTCCATCGCGCGCCGCATCATCGAGAGCCGGCAAGGTAGAATCTGGATTGAGACCCTGCCGCAGGGCGGCGCCATGGTGGTGTTTGAGCTGCCTGATGGAGAAATCAAATGATTAATGAAAACACAGCCCCATTCGACATCCTGCTGGTCGAAGACGAACCGGCCGATGCCCATTTGGTGCGCTCGGCGCTCAATGAAAGCCGGGTCCATTGCAATTTGCACCATGTGGTCGACGGTGTCGAGGCGCTGGCTTTCCTGCGTCATCAGGGCGAGTCCTACCGTAGCGCGCCGCAGCCGGACATGATCCTGCTGGATCTCAACATGCCGCGCATGAACGGCCGCGAGTTCCTTGCCGTGGTCAAGGCCGACGCGGCGCTGAAAGCCATTCCGGTGGTGGTGCTGACCACTTCCGACGTCGCGCGCGATGTGGTGGCTTCCTATCATCTGGGTGCGGCCGGCTACATCACCAAGCCGGTGGACATGGAACAATTCATCGATGCCGTGCGTCAACTTGGCAGTTACTGGTTCGTCCTGACCCGCCTGCCCAAGAAGGATTGATCCACCATGCTCGATGCCGCACCCTGCCGGATATTGTTGATTGAAGATGAACCGGGAGACGCGCGTCTGCTGAAACAGTCGTTGCGCGTGGCGCGCGACATGCATTACGAGGTCAACTGGGTGACCAGCCTGGGCCAGGCCAAACAGCAACTCCACGAGAGCCTGCCGGACGTATTGCTGGTGGATTTGTCCCTGCCCGATTCGAGCGGACTGCACACGGTGCAGCAACTCAAAAACCTCAATAGCACACTCCCGCTGATCGTGCTGACCGGCCACGACGATGCCGATTTTGCGCTGCAGACGCTGGAGACCGGCGCCCAGGATTATCTGGTCAAGGGCCGCTTCGATACCGACAGCCTGACGCGTGCGATTCGCTATGCGATCAGCCGGGCCAAGCTGGAACAGCGGCTGATCCAGAGCGAATCGCTGTTGCGGACCGTGGCCGATTACACTTACGATTGGGAATACTGGATCGGCCCGCAGCATCAAGTTCTTTACATGAGCGCTTCCTGCGAACGCATCACGGGCTATTCCCGCAGCGAGTATGTGGCCGACCCCGACTTGCTCGAACGCATCGTTCACCCCGAAGACTACCCGCTGATGGCGGCCCATATGCAACAGGGGAACAGTTTGGAATCCGCCGAACTGGATTTTCGCATCCTGCGTCGCGACGGGGAAATCCGCTGGATTGCCCATGTCTGCAAAGCCGTGCGCGGAGCGGATGGCGAATTCCATGGCCGGCGCGTCAGCAACCGCGACATCACCGATCGCAAGCACCTGGAAGCCGAATTGCGCGAGCTGGCGATTACCGATACCCTCACCGGCTTATCCAATCGCCGCCATTTCATGGCCCGTCTGGAAGAAGAACTGGCCCGCGTGCAGCGGCTCGACACTCTTCACACCGCCGTGCTGATGCTGGACCTGGATTTGTTCAAGCGGGTGAATGACGAATTCGGACACTTGACCGGCGATGCCGTGCTGGTGCATTTTTCCGCGCTGATGCGCGAAGAGCTGCGCAAGATCGATACCGGCGGCCGCGTCGGTGGCGAGGAGTTCGCGATTATCCTGGCCGGCGCCGACCAGTCTGCGGCGCAGATATTCGCCGAGCGGCTGCGCAAGAAAATCGCCAGTACGCCATTGTTGCTGAATGGCGTTGAAATCACGGTGACGGTGAGCATCGGCATTTCCGACCTGACTGCCGCGGATACCAGTGCCGATGAAGTGCTGATACGCGCCGATGGCGCGCTCTACCACGCCAAGCGAAGCGGGCGCAACCGGGTTGAGGTTTCTCCCTGAATCCGCTACTGGATTCAACCATATTGGAGCACAAAATATGAGTAACGAAGTGGTCTGTTTGCCCAACAAGGAAGTCGTGCTGCGGGTGCTGCCGATGCCTTCGGACCTGAATGGCGAAGGTGATATTTTCGGCGGCTGGGTGATGGCCCAGGTCGACCTCGCCGGCGGCATACTCGCGAGGCGGCTGGCTCGCGGACGCGTTGCCACAGTGGCGGTCAACTCCTTCCTGTTCAAGCAGCCGATTTCAGTCGGCGACGTGGTGAGCTATTACGCCGAGGTGGTTAAAGTCGGCAAGACCTCCATCACGGTCGATGTCCAGGTCTATGCCGAACGCAGACCCACCAATCCATTCGTGGTCAAGGTGACCGAAGCGCAGTTGACCTATGTCGCGCTCAACCGGGATGGCAGCAAGCGCCTGCTGGCCGAGCCTTGCCCATGATCGAGATTTAGAGCCTATTTCAGTAGGAAGAGCGGTATGCGCAGAGACAAATTGGGATGCGATGCTAGGCGCGGCGACGAAGCGATGCTGAATGCCTCGCGAGGAGCCGCAACACCGCAGCGCGCCCAATTTGTCTCTGCCCTGCGGGTTGTGGCCCAATGCGGCGCTCGCTTTGTCGCTCACCTTGTGAAGGGATCGACCATTCACTGCGGCT
>JBAYVU010000033.1:0-39101 GCA_041674385.1 Sterolibacterium sp. | reverse complement strand
GCCATGGAGACGGCCGATATCGCCGCTCTCACCACTTCCCAGGTCGCCGCGCTATCGACTTCGGCGATCGCCGCCCTCACCACTGCCCAGGTCGTGGCCCTCGATACCGATATCGCTTCGCTCGGCACGACACAACTCGCTGCGCTCACTTGGGCCCATCAACTCAGCATGACTACGACGCAAATTGCGGCTCTATCGACGCTCCAACTGAATGCCTTGAAATTCAGCACGCCACTGGTGCTCGATCTGACCGATCACGGCGTGCAGACACAGCATCTTGCCGCCGGAATTCGCTTCGATCTGAATGCGACTGGAGACAAAATCGCCACCGGCTGGCTTTCAAGCGGGAATGGATTCCTCGCAATTGACCGCAACCATGACGGCGAAATCAACGATGGCAGCGAACTTTTTGGCAGCGGCAGTCGCTTGCGTACTGGTGAGCGCGCCATCGACGGCTTTGCTGCCTTGCGTGATCTGGATTCGAACCACGACGGAGTGATTGATGCGGCGGATCGGCAATTCAAGGAGTTGAAAGTCTGGGCCGATCAGAGCATGGATGGCAAGAGCCAGGCGAACGAGCTGCATACTCTCGCAGATATGGAAATCGTTCGGATCGATCTGAATGCAGCCAGGGTTACACTGAAAGACAACGGCAATCTGCTCGGCATGCTATCCAGCTATACCACTCGCGACGGCAAATCACATTTACTGGCCGATGTCTGGCTTGCCACAAGCAACAACATCGATAATCGCGTCATCGACTTATCGGCGCTCGATACATCATTGGTAACACCGCACACTCTGGGAAAAATCGACCTCTCTGGAAACGACGATGGCGGCGATCTACTCGTTCTGGATATCAACTCCATTTGGAGCTTCGGGGACAAAGCAGACTCAGGCAACATCAGGATGCGAATCACGGGTGATGCCAACAACACTGTCCGGCTACTGGAGCCCGCTGCCTTGTGGAGCAATGCAGGCGTAACGCAGGTGGACGATGCTGACTATCAGGTACTCCGGCACGATGGCGTCGAATTGCTCGTTGGCGTCAAGGTGCACGTGGAGTTTGCCTTTGAATGAACCCATTGCTGCGGGTGGAAATGGCGCGGCGTCCCTCTTGCCGATGACGCTGGCCGAGCAGAGCGACCTGGAGGCGATGGAGCTGCTGAATGAGGTCGAGAGATTAAAGACAGCACAGCAGCCGGAACAGGCCATAGCACTCTACCGTGCATGGCTGCGGAATACCCGCTCACCGCTGGCCTATGCAATAAGTTTCAATCTTGGTGTCACGCTGGCCGAAGCCAAGAACACGGCTGGTGCTGAAGAAGCCTATCGCCAGTCGCTTCGGCTCAAGGCGGATTTCATCCCGGCCCACCTCAACCTGGGTACTTTGCTCGAAACGCTGGGGCGCAAGGACGAAGCCCTGGCCCAATGGCGTGAAGTGCTGAAACTCGACCGTGCCATCTTGGCAGACGAGCGGGCACTACACCTGCAAGCATTGAACAATTTAGCGCGCCTGCTGGAAATCAACCGGCAGTTTGAGGAAGCGGAACAAATGCTGTTGCAAAGCCTGGCCCTCGATCCCAACAACGCAGCCGCGCTCTACTCGCTCAGTGTCATTTCATTAAATCGCGGAGACCATACCGAGGCCCTCCGGCTAAGCCAACACGGCATCGAGGTCGCCCCGCATTTCGCTCCGATGAGATTCGTGCATGGCGCCGCAATGCAGGCCGCGGGACGAAAGGAAGAGGCGCTGAAAAGTTATGATGCAGCACTGGAGATCAATCCCAATGCCCTGGATGTATTGCTAAATAGCGGTGTTCTGCTCAGGGAGATGTTACGTCATCGTGAGGCTCTGGAAAGATTCAATCGAATCATCACCATCGACCCAAATCATGCTGCCGGGCTGGCTAACTGCGCCATCCTTCTGACTGAATTCAAACAAAGCGAGCAAGCTATTGCGATGTTTGAAAGCCTGTTGAAAACAAATCCGGAGTATGACTATGGTTTGGGTCTGCTGGCTTACGAGCGGCTGCATATCTGCGACTGGACCGATTTCGAGAACATCTCCCACCGGATTATTGAAGGCGTTCGCGCCGGTCGACGGGCATGCAAATCGTTGGCTTTCATGGCCATATCCGATTTGGCAAGCGATCATCTTCAGGCAGCCCAGACGTTTGCCCGGCATTTTTGCCCGCCCAGATCCATTTCGTTATGGCGAGGTGAACGCTACCGCCATGACAAGATTCGCTTGGCATACGTTTCACCAGACCTGCGTGAGCATCCGGTCGGCCACCTGATCGCGGGCGTCTTCGAGCGCCACGATAAATCGCGATTTGAGACCATCGCCATCTCGCTTGGCATTGACGATCAAAGCCGACTGCGCGCGCGCATGCTCAAAGCGTTTGACAGATTCATTGATGTTCGCGACATGGGAACCACGCAGATTGCCCAATTGATGCGCGATCTGGAAATTGACATTGCGGTGGATCTGGGCGGTTATACGTCGGACACGCGCACCGATATCTTTGCCTACCGGCCGGCGCCGATTCAGATCAACTATCTGGGATATCCTGGAAGCATGGGATCGAATTATTACGATTACATTCTGGCTGACCGGCATGTAATTCCAGAACAACACCAGCAGTTCTATAGCGAGAAAGTAGTCTATTTGCCAGACGCGTATTTGCCGACCGACGGGAGCGTGAAAATTTCCGCTCGGACGCCGACACGCAGCGAATGCGGCTTGCCGGAAACAGGGATAGTCTTCTGCTCATTCAGCCACGACTATAAGATTTCCCCGCCGCTATTCGATGTCTGGATGCATCTGCTTAGTCGAGTGCCAGGAAGTGTCCTGTGGCTTATGGCGCGCAGCGAGCTCTCCCAGCATAACCTGCGCAAAGAAGCTAAGGCCCGCGGGATCGATCCATCCCGGCTGGTTTTCGCCAGCCGCGTCCCTCTCGTTGAAGATCACCTGGCGCGTTACCGGCAGGCCGACCTGTTTCTCGACACTCACCCCTACAACGCCCACACCACAGCAGCTGATGCCTTGATGGCCGGTTTGCCAGTAGTGACCTACATGGGAAATGCCTTTCCGTCTCGTGTCGCGGGCAGCCTCCTTCACGCCATTGGCTTGCCAGAGCTGATCGCAAAATCCTTGGCCGATTACGAGTCATTGGCCCTAAGCCTGGCGCTCAATCCAGCTTGGTTGGCTGAAATCAAGGCCAAACTGGCTGCCAACAGGCACACCCACGCGTTATTCGATACCGACCGGTTCTGCCGCACCCTCGAAGACACACTCGTCCGCCTCTACTCAAGCCCAGCCCCTACGACTCCCACCATATCTCCACCCGCGGTTCAGCCCCTTCCCGCAACCGCTTCAAGCACCGCCGTGCGGCGACTGCATATCGGCGGCAAGGTGCACAGCGAAGGCTGGGAGATTCTCAATGCGCTGCCCGGCCCGGATGTGGACCACCTGGGCAATGCCAACAACCTGTCGCGTTTTGCCGACAACAGTTTCGATGTGATCTACGCCTCTCACGTGGTCGAGCACCTCGACTACCGCGACGAACTGCACCGCACGCTGTCGGAATGGCTGCGCGTACTTAAGCCGGGCGGTGCGATTCAGATCAGCGTTCCCGACCTGGAAGTGCTGGCCAGGCTGATCCTGAACAAGCAGCTGACAATAATCGAACGCTTTATGGTGATGCGCATGATCTTCGGCGGCCACCTCGATGCCTACGATTATCACCAGACCGGCTTGACCGAGGATTTCCTGCGCGACTTCCTGGTCAACGCCGGTTTCGTCGATACGCAACGTGTCGATGGCTTCGGTCACTTCCGCGACACCAGCGAAATGAGCTATGCCGGCCAGCGCATCAGCCTGAATGTTCAGGCTCGCAAGCCTTCGAGCTGAGCTGTCTTAGCAGCTTGTTCGTCAGATCGTCAGTGGGTGACAACACCTATGCGGCGTGGCAATGGCGGCCTGGCGGGCGTATTTTGTCGCCTCCGGCCCAGCTCCCTTTCTTAGAACCTGCCTATTGCGCCGGCAACACCGGCACATCAGACAGCGTATCGGGCGTCCTCGACTCAATGGTGATGGCGACTCGCCGATTACGGCCTCGACCCTCGGGCGTGGCATTGTCCTCAACCGGGCGCTGATCGGCATAGCCGGTGGCGGTAAGCCGTTTGGCAGCCACGCCACTGTCAATGAACAGACGCACTACGCTTGAGGCGCGGGCACCGGATAACTCCCAGTTGGAAGGAAACATAGGGGTACTGATCGGCAGGTTATCCGAGTGACCTTCGACCAGGATAGGAAAATCGGTCGGCGACAATACTTGCGCCACGGAACTCAGTGCCGCCGCCGCCGAGGGGGCAAGCTTCGCCTCTCCCGGAGAAAACAGCAGGCTGGCGTTGATCTCGATGGTGACCCCCAGTAGTCCTTCGGTCACCCTCACCTGCCCTTCCCTGGCCAGCGGCCCAAGCGCATCCATGACCTCGCGCGCAATATTGCGCATCTTGCTCTTGGCCTGGCGTTTCTCTTCTTCGTACTTGGGATTGATGGCAATCGATGGCTTGTTGAGCATGATCTGCGGCACGCCTACCGATGCGACCGGTGTGACATCGACCTGGACGACGTTCTTGTTAAAAGCGGCGACGATCGAATTCGAAAGCAGGCGATACTTGCCCTCGTTGATTACCGAGAGGGAATACATCACGACGAAGAAGGCGAACAGCAGCGTGATGAAATCAGCATAGGAGACGAGCCAACGCTCCAGGTTCTCGTGCTCATCCTCCTTGCGCAAGCGACGACGCGACATCGAAGCTCAGCAATCCAAGGTTGAACCGAATTGGTAAGTTGCACTGCCGCCATGTCTAATCATGCAATATAGCCCTCCATCCGGCTCTCTATGACGCGCGGATTGTCTCCATTGGCGATGCCGATAATGCCGTCGATAAACATCGCCCGCAACACAATCAGGTGATTGATATTGGCCAGAAGTTTCTTGGCGATGGGCAGAAAAACCAGATTGGCCAAGCCGACGCCGTAGATGGTCGCGACGAAAGCGACCGCGATACCGCTACCCAGTTTGGTCGGATCGGAAAGATTCTCCATGACCTGGATCAGTCCCATCACCGCGCCAAGGATGCCTATCGTCGGCGAGTAACCGCCAGCCGACTCCCATACCTTGGCAGAAAGTTTCAACTGAGCTTCGTAGGCATCGCTCTCGATTTCGAGCAGATCGCGCAAGCGATCAGGTTCGATGCCGTCAACCAGCATCTGCAACCCTCTGCGTTCGAATGGATCGGCCAAGGTATTGACCTGCCCCTCCAAGGACAGCAGCCCCTCCTTGCGGGCAATATTGCTCCATTTGACCACCCGACTAATCAACAGCTTATGGGTAACTTCCGGCGGAGAGAAAACCCATTTGCTCATTTTCATCCCGTCGACGAAAGTCGCCATGGAGCTTTGCAGCAAGACAGCGCCAAAGGTGCCACCGACGACAATGACGAAAGCGGCTGGCTGCATCAGCGATGAGATATGGCCGCCTTCAACTATCTGTCCACCGACAATAGCGCCGATCCCGAGCAGAATTCCGAAGAAACTGAGCTTGTCCATGAATGCGTCTACCCTTTTATCCGCGCTTTGCGGCCGCGAGCGCGCTTGGCGCCAGCAGGCACGGCATTCGACCCAAGAATCCTGCTCCTCAGCCGTGCTATCGCCTGGCTATGCAGTTGGCAAACCCGTGATTCGGTCACGCCGAGCACTTCGCCGATCTCGCGCAGGTTGAGTTCTTCGTCATAATACAGGGCCATCATCAGTTTCTCCCGCTCCGGCAGATCCTCTATGGCGCGCATCAAGGTCTCCCGCATGTCATGATCCAGCAAGGTGGCAAGCGGATCAGGCTGGGCTGAGACAAAGTGGCGTTCCAGGAAGGTATCATCTCCATTGTCGCTGAGATCTTCGAGATAAACCAGTTGGTAGCCGCGCGCTTCCTGCAACATTTTTTGGTAATCGGCCAGAGCCATTCCCAGCGCTTCGGCAAGCTCGCTTTCGCTCGGAGCGCGGCCATGTTTCTGCTCCAGCGCATTTATAGCCGCTTCGACACGACGCATGTCACGTCGCAAACCGCGAGGCAACCAGTCGTTCTCGCGCAGGCCGTCCAGCATTGCCCCGCGCACCCGTTGTACGGCGTAGGTCTCGAATTGCGCACCGAGGCCTTCCTCATAGCGCCCGATGGCATCGAGCAGGCCCAGCATGCCATTCTGGATCAGGTCGTCCACTTGCACGCTCGGCGGCAGCTTCGCCATCAGGTGATAGGCAATCATCTTGACCAGAGGGGCATACTGGATAACGAGCTGATCCTTGTCTGGAGCGCCCTGGGCGTTGTACATCGTTAGAATTGGAAAGGCCGTAGACCGTTAAACTATACCACTGAACCGAGCTCCAACGCATCGGTTAAGCCACCCGAATGGGTTGCCTGTGGTGCATTCTGCCTCCCTTGGCAAACCCGGCTGTCGGCAACGTAAAACCGTTGGTGGCGACGCTGCCCACCGGAAGCGTTGGCGGTAAGCGTTGCAGCAGCGCTTCGGCAAGATTTTCGGTCACCGGCACAAGTGAACAGCCAAGGTATTCGAGACGCACCTCAAGATGCTCGCGCGCAGCTCGTCGCATGTTGTCGAATATGGCTTGCGCCTCCTCTCGGCTCCGCGCGCGCGTGATGACGATCTGGAAACCGTCGCGGCCTCGCTCTTGGGCAATGCGTTTGATCAGCGCGTAGGCATGGGTAATCGCAGCACCTTGGGCAGCCACCACGATGGCCATATGGCGCGCAGCCAGCGCTAGCGGCGACAGATGCCCGCCCCGCCGGATGGCGGTATCCACCAGGATGAATTCGACATCTTGCTGCATTTCCATCAAGCAGCCAGCCAAGTTCTGGCGTGCCGCTGCGGCAACCCGGTTGGCATGCTCGAGTTCGCGCGCAGCGCGAGCTGCGGGCAACACCCGTACCATGGGTGCCGCTTGTAACATCGATTGATACAAACTGCGCTCACCTTGCAGCACCTGGAACAAGTCATGCCGGGCCGTCAGGCCAAAGGCTGATACGGCGTTGTTGGGGGCGGGGTTCTCATCGATGATGAGTACCCCCTGGCCAGCCGCTGCCAGCGCTGCCGCAGTCTGCACCAACAGTGTCGTGCGTCCGCATGCCTCTCTCCCGGAAGCGAAGGCCACCACCTGGGGCGATCGTCCGCCAAACAGGCGGCGCAAGCCTGCCGCCTGATCGCCCGGCCAAGGCAGGCCACTGCCCAGTTCGCCGACAAACCCGTCAGACAAGCGCAGCCCCTTCGGCACGCGAGATCATTTCCGGTGCCGCCATGCCCGGTGGCGCCAAAACCATCCCGGCCTCCTCGCCCAGCAGGCGATGCGGCGAGTCTTCGCTGGCCAGCTTGAAGGCACGATGCAGCAAGTAATTCCGATTGGCCAAATGCAGATCTTCCGGAACCCGCTGACCATTGGCGACATAACACAACAATAAACCGTGACGCACCACGGCATCGAGCGCCGGGGCAATCGATGCACTTTCATCCACCTTGCTCAAGATCACACCAGCCAAATCCTCTCCGGCATAAGCGCGCACCACATCATCCAGTGTGTCGCCGCGACTGGTGGCATTCAGCAGCAGCAGGCGATTGACTTCGCCGGCGCGCATCAGCATTGCCGCCTGCTCGGCCACCATGCGGTCGCGCTGGCTCATGCCGACCGTATCGATCAGGATCATGTGCTTGTCGCGCAAGTCGGTCAAAGTGTGGCGCAGGTCATCGCCGTCACGCACCACATGTACCGGCACGCCCAGAATGCGGCCGTAGATGCGCAGCTGCTCGTGGGCGCCGATACGATACCCGTCGGTGGTCAACAAGGCGATCTTGTCAGCCCCGTAGCGCACCACGCAACGTGCCGCAAGCTTCGCCGTGGTAGTGGTTTTGCCCACGCCGGTGGGGCCCACCAACGCATACACGCCGCCACGCTCGATAATATCGCTGTCATTGCCGAGCGTTCGCAAGCGGCGATTGAAAGCACTCTTCAGCCATTTGCGGGCCTCCTCAATACTCAGGGCGGTCGGCATTTCTTGACAGAGTTTGCGTGCCAGCAAACCGGAGAAGCCGGCATCGAGCATTTCTGCCAGAGCCAGCGCCCGCGTCGGTGCTGCCCGCGACATCTCCCCCCAAGCAAAGCCCGCCAGTTGGCGCTCCAGCAGCGCTTTGATCGTCTGCATTTCACCTACCATCTGCGAGACTTGCGTTTGAGACTGTGGATTCATCCCGCTCTGCGTATCGGCGGAGGAATTGTTTTCGATCTTGATTGGGGCTGCGTCCTCGTCCTGCAAAATGCTTTTCAGCGAAGCCCGCACTTGTGCCTCGGACAATACGCCAGCGGTCTCTTCAAGCTTGGTCGGCAACGGCCGCGGACGTTGTCTGGACAAGTCGGCCGAAGGCTTGACGGCGGAAGGCTGAGTGGCGGCGGAAACCTGCCAGGAGGGGTGGAATGTGGGAGGTTTGCGCGCGTGGCTCGACAAACTGACGGTATAGTCATCTTCCGTTCCCGCAGGCGCGGCCACAGCACGTGCATTGGCTGCTGCTGGCACCGTGACTGCAGCTGCGGGAGCGGGGCGCGTTTCCGATTTTTTCGCGGCCGTACGCTGGACCGGGCTGCTGGCAACTCCCTGCGGGGTCGCCTGGCGGGACAGGGCTTCAAAGCCATCTGCCGTCATCGCCATGATTTCCACCCCGCCGGGTACTGGTTTGTTTGAGACGACGATCGCATCGGGACCCAGCTCGTCTTTCACCTTGCGCAAGCATTCACGTGCGGTTGGGGCAATATAGCGATTTACATTCATGACTTCGCTCCGATGATGGCGGTGACTTTAATCGTGCGCGAATCCGGCACTTCCGCATTCGATATGACGCTCAGTTGGGGTACGGCACGCCGCAGAAAACGCGACAACAGCCAACGCAAATGGACCGGGACCAGCAGCACTGCCGGCAAACCTGTTTCTTCCTGACGCTGCACCGCGGCAGCGGTATCGCGCAAAAGCGTATCGGCCAGTCCCGGTTCAATGCCAGTGGCATTGCCAGCACCCTGCACCGTCTGGCCGAGTGCCCGCTCCAAGCCGGCATCAAGGGCGATGACGGAAAGGGTGGCGCTGCCGGGGAATAATTGTTGGACAATGGCACGGCCTAGTGCGCCACGAACTTGAGTGGTAAGCTCGATCGGATCCTGAATGCGAGTAGCATGCTCGGCCAGTGTCTCGATGATACTGCGCATGTCGCGGATATTCACGCCCTCTTCGAGCAGGTTTTGCAGGACGCGCTGAACTACCGAAAGAGATATCTGCTTCGGCACCAAATCCTCAACCAGCTTGGGTGCATCCTTGGCAATATGATCAAGCAAGGCTTGCGTTTCCTGGCGACCGAGCAGTTCCGCGGCATGGGAGAGGATAACGTGATTCAGGTGGGTGGCCACCACCGTACCGGCATCGACCACGGTGTAGCCCAGAATATGGGCTTGTTCGCGCATGGCTGATTCGATCCATACTGCCGGCAGGCCGAAAGCCGGATCCTTGGTGGTGTTGCCGGCCAAAGGTCCGGCAACACGGCCTGGGTTGATGGCCAGCAGCATGCCGGGATAAGACTCGCCGGCACCGATCTCGACGCCCTTGAGGGTAATGCGGTAACCATTCGGCTTGAGCTCCAAGTTGTCGCGGATGTGCACCGGCGCAGTCAGGAAACCGATTTCCTGCGCGAATTTCTTGCGCAAGCCGCGAATGCGCTTCAGCAGGTCGCCATCCTGCCCTTTGTCCACCAAGGGAATCAAACGATAGCCAACTTCCAGACCAAGCACATCGACCGGAGCCACATCGGCCCAACTGGCGTCGAGCGACTCTTGTTGCGTTGCCTCTGCCACCGGCGCTACTTCTGCGGCGGCCGGTCGCAACTGGCGCTGGACAATCCACCAGCCGAGCCCGCCGATGATGGATGCCAGCAGCAGGAATACCAGATTCGGCATGCCGGGAATCAGACCCAGCACGCCAAGAATGACGGCAGTCAGCAACAGCACCGTCGGATTGCCGAACATCTGGCCGGCAACCTGCTGACCGACATCCTCGTTGGTAGTGACGCGGCTCACCACCAGACCGGCGGCGGTGGAAATGATCAGGGCCGGGATTTGCGCCACCAGTCCGTCGCCAATGGTGAGCAAGGTGTAATTCTTGCCGGCCATGGCGATTTCCATGTCGTGCTGGAGGACGCCGACGATCAGCCCGCCGATTATGTTGATAAACAGAATCAGGATGCCGGCCACGGCATCGCCGCGCACGAACTTGCTGGCGCCATCCATCGACCCGAAAAAATCGGCTTCCTGGGCAATTTCGGCGCGGCGTTTTCTCGCTTCGTCCTCACCGATCAAACCGGCATTAAGATCGGCGTCGATGGCCATTTGCTTGCCGGGCATGGCATCGAGAGTGAAACGCGCCGACACTTCGGCGATGCGTCCGGCACCCTTGGTGATGACGACAAAGTTGATCACCACCAGGATGATGAAGACCACCAGACCGACGGCGTAATTGCCGCCGACCAGGAAATGGCCGAAAGCCTCGATGACTTTTCCGGCCGCATCCGTACCCGTATGGCCTTCCAGCAACACCACCCGGGTCGAAGCCACATTCAGCGATAACCGCAGCAGCGTCGTGACCAGCAGCACTGTCGGGAATACGGAGAAATCCAGTGGCTTCAAGGTATACATTGCCACCAGCATCACCATGATCGAGATGGCGATGTTGAAAGTGAAAAACACATCGAGCAGGAATGGCGGCAGCGGCAGCACCATCATCGACAGGATCATCACGATCAGCATCGGCGCCGCAAGCTGGCGCAGGTTGCCGCGGGAGAACAGGGACTGCATGGCTAGCGCATTGCTCATGTCGCAGCCCTTTCTTCAGTTTCCACGCCTGGATCCAATTCAATCGGTACCGGCAGACTGGTCGGAAGCGTTGGGGGCAGCACGCTCTTGCCGTCGCTGGCAAGAAACTGCTTGAGCTGATACACGTATGCCATCACCTCGGCCACTGCGGTGTATAGCTCTGCTGGAATCTGGTCGCCGATGTCGGTATGCCGATATAGCGCACGCGCCAGCGGTGGCGCTTCGAGCAGAGGCACATCGTTTTCGACCGCCAGTTCCCGGATTCTCTGGGCAATCAAATTCATGCCTTTGGCGATGACCTGCGGCGCGCCCATGTTGCCGCTGTCGTATTTAAGCGCAACGGCATAATGCGTCGGGTTGGTCACCACCACATCCGCCTTGGGCACTTCGGACATCATCCGCTTGCGCGCCAATTCGCGCTGCTGGCTGCGGATGCGTTGCTTCATCTGCGGATCGCCTTCCTGTTCCTTGCCTTCCTGGCGCAATTCCTCACGCGTCATGCGCAGATTCTTATAGTACTGCCAGAGCTGAAACGGCACATCGATGGCAGCGATCAATGCCACGCCGCCCACCAGCGCCATGAATGAAAACAGAAGCAGTCTGGCGAAGGAAACCAGCCCGCTTTCGAGTGGCTGAGCCAGCAGCGCAAACAACGCACCTTGCTGATGCATGACCACCCAATAGACGATGCCGCCGACCAGCGCCGCTTTGAGCAGCGCCTTGACCAGCTCGGCCACCCCCTGCATGGAAAAGATGCGCGCCAAACCTTTCAGGGGATCGATGCGGGTGAAATCCAGGCTCATCGCCTGCGGCGAAAACACCAAGCCACCGAGCATGATCGGCGCTGCAATCGCCCCGGCAATTGCCAACAGAAACATCGGCGCCGCAAGCAGCAATGCCTGCCACGACAGGCTCATAAACGAGTTGCTCATTGCGTGGGCATCGAAAGCTGCGGCGCGACCGAAGCTGAGTCCTTCCCGGACGATCCCGGATGCGTGCTGGGTAAGCCAGTTGCCAGTGGTCCAGAAACCCGCCGCACTCGCCAGCAATACCAGGAATGCCGACAGTTCGCGTGACTGCGGGACGCGGCCTTCCTCACGAGCCTTTTCCAGCCGCCGGCTCGATGCTGGTTCGGTACGTTCGAGATCGCTTTCTTCAGCCACTGACGGTTCCTCGCATGCCGGCAATTATTGCCGTCAGTGAGCTGCGGTCAGCGGGGGAATAGAGCAGGATTAATGCATCAATTCGCTACTATGGGAGGGCGGTCAGGATGCCCTTGTCGCAAGTGCCCGAAGATGCGCCGGCGCGGGCCGACGATACGCATCGGCCGAAACATCCGGGCGAAGTTTGTCCGCGGCAGCGAATGGCCTGCGCTCAGGCGGCAGCGGGTTCTTCGAGAACGAAAGCCGAACGCGGTACCCCGCGGTTTTCGCCAAGCCCGGAGAGGAGTTCCTTCATGTCGAGAATGAGGACAATCTGTCCGTTCGACAGCGTGGTGACTCCGGCCACCCCTTTCGGCCGGAACCCTTCCAGCGACTTGATCACGGCATCCTCGCGACCGGCGAAGCCGTCGATGGCAAGAATGAAAGCGCTGTCCGTCGCCTGCATGAGCACGCCATATTCCGGCACCCGCTCGGGAGTCCATCCGAGCAAACGGCTCAGCGGCAGCAGGGGCAGTACCTCGCCGCGGACAACCATGATGGCGCTACCGCCAACCTCCTGCACCAGGTTGATGTCGATCGGCAGAATCTCGCGCACCATCGAAAGCGGCACGGCGAAGGGCTGTTCGCCCAGTTCCACCAGCAATACGGGCAATATGGCAAGAGTCAGCGGCAGGGAGATGATGAAGGTGGTGCCCTTCCCCAGCGTCGACTTGATATCTATCGAGCCGCTCAGTTTATGGATGTTGGTCTTGACCACGTCCATGCCGACGCCTCGGCCGGATACGTCGGAGGCCACTTCCACGGTCGAGAAGCCGGGCAGAAAAATCAGGTTGAAGCTCTGCCGTTCGTCCATGGCATTGGCTTCCTCATCGGTGATGAGCCCCTTCTGCAGCGCCTTGGCACGCAATCTTTCAGGATTCATGCCACGGCCATCGTCGGAGACCAGCAGCACGATGTGATCTCCTTCCTGACGCGCCTCCAGGCGTACTTCGGACTTCTCCGGCTTGCCATTGGCCCTGCGTTCGGCAGGCATCTCGACACCGTGATCGACAGCGTTGCGGATCAGGTGGATGATAGGATCCGAGAGATCCTCGATCATGGTCTTGTCGATTTCGGTCTCTTCGCCAACCAGCACCAATTCGACGTCCTTGCCCAAACCACGGGCAAGGTCTCGGGCGATGCGCGGATATTTCTGGAACAGGCGGCCAATCGGCTGCATCCGTGTCTTCATCACCGCGCTTTGCAAATCGGAAACCAGCAGGTCAAGCTGACTCACCGCTTGGTCAAGCGCTGCCATGGTATCTATTTCCGTGTTGCCATTGAGGATGTCATTCCGCAACGCATTGAGCCGGTTCTTGGTCAACCCGATTTCGCCGGAGAGATTCAGTACTTGGTCAAGACGCGAAGTATCGACACGGATCGTGTTGTCGCGCGTCTTCTCGCCTTCGCGACGACTGACGGGAGGCCCTTGATAGCCGGGCTTGTCGCTGGGACGACGCCCGATGGCTTCCTTGATGATTTGTTCTGGTGTCTTTCCGGTGACATCGCCGTGAACCGGCACGACCGGTGCAACGGCAGCCGGAGCGGCTTCGGCCACAACCTGCCCCGCAACAGGAACATCGGTAACAGCCTGCAACAATCCGCCCCAATCCGGACCAGCCGCAACAGGTTGCGCAGGCACGGCCGGGGTTTGTGCCGTCGCGCCGGCTGAAGGCTCGGCAGCTGGCTCAGCAGATGCTTCGCCCGCGATAGCCTGCTTGAGCGAGGCCAACAATGCCGGCGGGGCGGGGTCGGGCTGGACGCCGCCGCTGAGCGCATCGAACATGTTGCGCACACCGGCTGTCGCATCCATGATCACATCCATGATCTTACGGGTAACCACAAGTTCGCCGTTGCGCAAGCGATCAAAAAGGTTTTCCGTCAGATGACAGAGAGTCACCAGTTCAGTCGCATTGAGAAAACCGGCGCCTCCCTTGATGGTATGGAAGCCCCGGAAAATATCGTTGAGCAAGCCATGGTCATCGGGTGTCTTTTCCAGGTCGACCAGCTTGTTATCCACGCTGGACAGAAGATCGGTCGCCTCGACCAGGAAGTCCTGCAGCAGTTCTTCCATCCCTTGAAAGTCACTCATCACTCACTCTCCTAATGCCACACGTCCTTGGCAACTAAAATCCCAGGCTCTCCAACAGGTCGTCGACCTGTGACTGGGAGGTGACCACGTCGCTCCGCCCTTCGGCATTGATGACCGGGCCATTGAGCATGCCTGCCGGGGCCTCCACTTTTATTTCAGGTGGCTTCGCTTCCAGCAGTACGCGCAGCAGTTGAGTCTCCAGGTTCTCCACCAGTTCAACCACTTTTTTGATAACTTGGCCAGTTAGATCCTGGAAATCCTGGGCCATCATGATTTCAGTCAGCTGCTCGTTGGTGGCACGCGTCTGCTTGGGAACCGTGCTTAGAAAAGCGTGGGTGTCGGTTGCCAGCAGCTTGAATTCTTCAGCAGACAACTGATTGGCAAATACCTTGCCCCAGCGGCTGCCCAATGCCTCCGATTGGGTCTGCATATCCTCCTGGAGCGGCTTGGCAATCTCGATGGCATTGAGGGCGCGACTAGCGGCCTGCTCGGTCATTTGGACAATGTAGGACAAGCGCTGACGTGCATCGGGAATGGTTCGCGCAGCTTCACCCAGGATTTTGTCGTGACCGAGCTCGCGCAGCGTATCGTGAAGCTCGCGGGTCATTTGGCCGAGGCTGGAAAAAACCGTGGGCGCTTCCGCCGCGCCCGCCTTCGACTGAACTGGGTCAGGCGTCGCCGATTCCTGAACTTGAGATGAAACGCTGTCGAACAAAGCCTGCAAGTCATCCGAGTCGCCCGACGTATCCACCACCGGCGCCGTCTCTTTGGTTGCTTGCATCGACACCTCGCTGCCGGCCGCGATGCTGTCGAAAAGCGCCTGCAAATCCTCGTTATCGCTGGATTCGTCAAATTTGATTGGTTTCGCCATGATGTCCTAGTGCACCTCGATGTGCCGGGTTTACGCCGGGGACTGCGCGAGTTTTTCGAAAATCTTGACCAGCTTGTCGTTCAACGTACCTGCGGTAAAAGGCTTGACAATATAGCCACTCGCGCCGGATTGGGCGGCGGCGATAATGTTCTCTTTCTTGGCTTCGGCAGTAATCATCAATACCGGCAGATGCTTTAAGGCCGGGTCGGCGCGCACCGCCTGCAGCAACTGCAAACCATCCATGTTGGGCATGTTCCAGTCCGAAATAACGAAGTCGTACGATCCGGCCTTGAGCTTTTGCAGCGCAACAGCACCATCCTCGGCCTCTTCGGCGTTGGTATAGCCCAACTCCTTGAGCAGGTTGCGCACGATGCGGCGCATCGTCGAAAAATCGTCAACAACGAGGAACTTGATCTTGCTCGGATCTGTCATAAAGCTCTCCGACTCAGTTTTTATGTGATTTCATCAACAGCGGACGGAGGGTGTCCGCCAACATGTCCGCATCAAACTTGGCCACGTAGGCGTCGACTCCGACGCGCGAACCCATGGCCCGATTGGCCTCGGAGGATAAGGACGAATGCATCACCACCGGAATGCCATTGAAGCGCTTATCGTTCTTGATATTCTTGGTGAGCACGTAACCATCCATTTCAGGCATCTCGGCATCGACCAGGATCAGTTGCAATTCGTCACGCAAATCCTTACTGGTCTGTTGCGCATGCGTGGCCATGCCGGACAAGCGCGTCCAAGCCTCCAGGCCATTCAGCGCATGCTTGTGCTTGACGCCCATTTTGTCGAGCACCTCGGCGATTTTCTTGCGCGCCACAGCCGAGTCGTCGGCGAAAAAGACGTTGTAATCCGTGTTCTCGTCAAGACGCTGCAGATCGCCGACGGTTGCCTCGCCAAAAGTGTTGGCAAGAATCTGCTCGACGTCGAGAATCGAAACCATCTTGCCGTTGGGCAATTCGGTAATCGCTGTGATAAACCGGTGCGTCCCGCCAGTAATAACCGATTCGGGAGCAAGCACCTTGCTCCATTCGACGCGGATGATACGGTCGACATCGTGCACCAGAAAACCCAGGATGCGTTTGTTGTATTCGGTAACCATCATTGAGCCACCGAGGCCGACGGGCGCATCGACCAGATCCATCGAACGCGCCAGCGACAATACCGGAATCACGTTGCCACGCAGACTGATGAGTCCTTCGACGCCGGCCGGCATGTTGGGTGTCTTGGTGATTTTCGGTGTCCTGCTGACTTCGCGCACCTTGAATACATTGATGCCGAAGGTTTCCCCCGTGCCCAGCGAGAACAGCAGGATCTCCATACAGTTGGAACCCGCCAGCTGAGTGCGGGCATCGACGGACTCGAGTATGCTTTTGTCATTTTGACTCATGGAAGTCTCTTTTTCGCTGGATTTTCCGTCAGGCGCTAGCTTCATGGTGCCGACGCTTGGTAAGGCGAGTCAGCGTCTCGGCCAAGCGTTGCGGCTCGAACTTGGGCACGTATTCATCTACCCCGACCGATTGGCCGAGTTGCTGGTTGGACATACCGGACAACGATGAATGCATGATCACCGGAATACCGGCAAAACGCGAGTCGCTCTTGATGTTCTTGGTCAGGATGTAACCATCCATTTCCGGCATTTCGACGTCGGTCAGGACCAGTTGCAACATGTCGCTGACAGGTCGGCCGCTACTCTCGGCATAGGTGGCGATTTTCTGTAGCTCCTCCCAGGCGGCGCGGCCATTCACCGCCGAGATGAACTTCATGCCAAGCGCTTCCAAGGTACGCTGAATCTGGCTTCGCGCTACCGATGAGTCATCCGCGAAAAAAACCGTAAGATCTTGGTCATCGACCGGCTGGATATCCTTGAACATGAATCCGTCATCGTATTTGGTCGTCTCGGCAAGAACCCGCTCGACATCGAGCATCATCACCAGGCGGCTGTCGGGCAGCTCGGTCACGGCCGTCACCAGGCCGCCGAGATTGGACATCAGCATATCCGGCGGCACCCGCATCTGAGCCCAGTCCAGGCGCAGGATGGTATCCACGCCCTCCACCAGGAAACCCTGCGTATGGCGATTGTATTCGGTCACGATCATGATCTCGCGCGGCGATTCCGGCTGGACGCCTATGTATTCGGCCAGATCGATCACCGGCACCAGCACCCCGCGCAAACTGACCATGCCTTTGACTGCCGAAGGCATATCGGGCGCCGAAGTGATCTCCGGTGTACGCATGACTTCTCGTACCTTGAAAACATTGATGCCGAAAGTCTCGCGCCGACCGGTACGGGTATCGAGCCCCAGCGTAAATAGCAGAATCTCCAGCTTGTTCGTGCCTGCCAGCCGGGTTCTCTCGTCAATGCTCTTCATCAAGTCGGACATTATTGTGCCTTTCTATCAGGAGGTGCGGCATGATAATGCCGCATCAATCCCGCATATTTGCAATATTACGCCATTTTGTGCCGTTTGAAGCGTCCCGCACAGCCATCCCGGCGTCTGAATTCCGGCCGTTACGGCCAGATCACAAACAAAAACGCATCCCTGACTGGAGACGGATTGGCATTAAGAATGCGTCCAATCCCGGGGCCTTCCTATCAGCTAATAGCGAACAACTTGCCGAAGTTGGCAATATCCAGCACCTGGCGAACACTGCCATGGCAATTCATGAGCGACACCGTCTTGTTGACGGCGATGGCTTTGTCACGCAACATCAGCAGCATCCCCAAGGCAGAACTGTCCAAGTAATCGACCCCGCCCAAATCCATCTGGATTTGATTGGACGATTCCTGCAAGGCCGAATCGACTGCAGCACGAAAATCGCGATGGGTATTGAAATCAAAGCGCCCCTGCAACCGGATCGTGACATGTTGGTCGGATTTGATCACATTAACTTGCATATTGAACGGCTCCTATGTGCTGCATGACTGGCATTCAAATGGATTATAACGGTTCGCCGGAAGTTGGATGCCCAGCATTAAGCCCCTAACGATCTTAGGCGCGCAACCGCGCCAGGATATGTTCGGAAACATCGGCCAGGCCAACCACCTCGTCGATCGCTCCGATCAGTGCGGCCTCCCGCGGCATACCATAGACCACACAGGACTCCTGGCTCTGCCCTATCGTCCAGGCCCCCGCCTGGCGCATCTCCAACAAACCACGGGCACCGTCCTTGCCCATGCCAGTGAGAATCACGCCAATGGCGCTGTTGCGCAACAGCCCGGCTACCGAATGAAACAGCACATCCACCGCTGGTCGATGACGGTTGACGGGTTCGTCCTTCGATAATTCAGTCACATAACCGCCGCCGCTCTTCTTCACCAGCAAATGTGAATGTCCCGGCGCCAGATACGCATGTCCAGGCTCGATCCGTTCGCCGCCCTGCGCCTCGATGACGCGTACTTTCGAGAGGCTGTCGAGCCGCTTGGCAAACGACGCGGTAAATGACTCAGGCATATGCTGGACGATGACAATGCCGGGAACCTCGGCAGGCAACGACGCCAATACATCTTTGATGGCTTCCGTGCCCCCGGTCGATGCGCCTATGGCAATCAGCTTCTCTTTCAGAGTTCTTGTGCCCAATGGTGGATACGACACACCCTGGATTGGCTGGGCAGCCGCCAATCGCCCAACAGCCGCGGATTTGAGACGAGCGCCAAAGGCAGCGCGGATCTTGTCGCGGATTTCTTCGGAATAATCCTGCAGCAGGGAAATGTTTTCCATGCGCGGCTTGGGAAGAAAATCGACGGCGCCGAGTTCCAATGCCTGCAACGTCACTTCAGAGCCACGCTCGGTCAGCGATGAGATCATGATGACCGGCATTGGGCGCAGCTTCATCAGGCGGCTGAGAAAGTCCAGTCCGTCCATCCTCGGCATTTCGACATCCAGCGTCAAAACATCGGGACTCAGCGACTTGATCATCTCGCGTGCGACGATCGGGTCGGGAGCCGCACCAACCACATCGAGATCAGGCGCTCCATTGATAATTTCCGTCAGTAGCGCGCGCATCAGCGCGGAGTCGTCGATAATGAGCACCTTGATTGCCATACTCTGATCCTTGCTAAAATAGTTCGACATCGCCGGCGATCGGCGCTTCGGCGAGGCGGGCTTGGTATTCCTTCTCGCGGCGCACCAGCGTGTCGTTGTGCAGACGCACCAATTTCTTCACCAGCGCCCTGCCGCTGCTCGGAAAAAAATAAACCTTGCGCGGATAGACATCCAGTAAATCTTTTGCCAATACCGGGATGCCTTCGGTGTTTAAAAAATCGAGCACAAATTCCGAATTACGTTCGCCGACTTGGGAACTGGACAAGGACGACATGACCCGTCCGCCGCCAAATACTTTAGCCACCATGTTGCCGCGGCGGGCGCCAAGCTTGAGCAGATGGTTGATCAATACTTCCATGGCATACACGCCATAGTGGGCCGAAGCGCTGTTCGGCGAATCGGTATTGCCGCCATTGGCCAGCATGAAATGGTTCATGCCGCCGATATTCTTCTCGCGATCCCGGATACAGGCCGAAATGCAGGAACCGAGCACCGTCACCAGCACCATGTTGGAAGTGGAGGCGTAATACTCGCCCGGAAGCACCTTGACCGCCTCGACCTCGAATGTGCGATCGTAATATCGGTTACTGGCCAGATGCTCGGTGAAACTAAGCTCAGGGCTTTCGGTCCGCGCGTTCATAGACGGTACGTCCCAGTGAGCGGAACAAATCGGCGGCATGCATGAAGCTCTCGGAATGGCCGGCGAACAGCAGGCCGTCTTCACGCAACAACCGGGCAAATTTCTTCAGTATCTGGTATTGGGTGGGTTTGTCAAAATAGATCATGACATTCCGGCAGAACATCACGTCGATCGGTCCCGGTACATTCGGCCAGTGCGCGTCGAGCAGGTTGACCCGGTTGAAAGTAATGAGTTTTTGCAATTCCGGCCTGACCCTGACAAAACCGGCTTGGCTGCCGGTGCCCTTGAGAAAAAATCGATGCAGACGCTCCGGCGCCATTTTCTCGACTCGATCCGTCGAATACACGCCCTTGCCCGCAACAGCCAGCACATTGGTATCGATGTCGCTGGCGATGATGTTCACCGGCGGCGTGTAGGTATCGAAAGCCTCGCAAGCGGTAATCGCCAGCGTATAGGGTTCCTCGCCGGTCGAAGCGGCCGAACACCAGATGCGTAGCGGCTTGCCATGCGTACCGCCTATTTTTTGCAGATGTTTGGCCAGTATCTCGAAATGATGGGCCTCACGGAAAAAAGAAGTGAGATTGGTGGTCAGCGAGTTGATGAAAGTTTCCCATTCGGCTTCGTCGTTGCGCTCCAAATGCGCCAAGTACTGTGCAAAGGTCGTGTAGTTGTTGGCCCGCAGCCGCCGAGCCAGACGGCTGTAGACCATGTCCTGCTTGACTGGGGCAAGGGAGATACCGGCATGCTGATAAATCAGCTTGCGCACCCGCTCGAAATCCTCGGCGGTAAACTGGAACTCGCGCGCAGGCAGCAGCGATGGCTTCGCATCGGTGGGACTGCGCAGTGCAGCAGACTTTCCCGTACGGACGTCAATCATCGATCAGCCACCCAGCAGGCATTTGATCATCAGAACTCTTCCCATTCATCCTCGGGATCTGAGGCCAGCGGCGGTGGAATCTTCTTGGGCTTAGTCTGTGCAGAGGAAGGAACAGCCTGCTTGGCCGGTCCCGACAAACGCGGGGTCTTCACCACTGCGGTCGAAACCAACTGCCTGCCTTGACCTTCCTCCAGTTTGAACATGCTCACCGCTTGCATCAACCCGCGCGCCTGCTCCTCCAGGCTCTCCGCAGCGGCGGCAGCCTGTTCCACCAGCGCCGCATTCTGCTGCGTCACCTCATCCATCTGACTGACCGCCTGCGTCACTTGCTCGATGCCGCTGCTCTGTTCACGGCTGGCGTTGGAGATCTCCGTCACCAGGTTGGCCACGCCCTGGAAGCTGCTCACCACCTCATCCATAGTGCTGCCCGCTTGTTCGACCAGCTTGGCACCGCTTTCCACTTTATCCACCGATTCGGCAATCAGTACCTTGATCTCCTTCGCCGCCGTGGCGCTGCGATGCGCCAGGCTGCGTACTTCCGTTGCAACCACCGCAAAACCCCTGCCCTGCTCTCCGGCTCGCGCCGCTTCCACCGCGGCGTTCAAGGCCAGGATGTTGGTCTGGAAAGCGATGCTGTCGATCACCCCGATGATGTCGGCAATCTTCTTCGAGCTGCTCTGGATTTCGCTCATGGTCGATACCACGCCCTTGACCATGGTGCCGCCGCGCGTCGCGACTTCGTTTGAACTCTTGGCCAGCACATTGGCTTGCCGGGCATTCTCGGCGTTGTTCTTGACCGTCGCGTTGAGCTCTTCCATGCTTGATGAGGTTTCTTCCAGGCTCGATGCCTGCTCTTCGGTGCGGCTCGACAGGTCGACGTTGCCCGCGGCGATTTCCTGCGAAGCCGTGTTGATCGCCTCGGTGGCTTCCTTGATGCGGCCGATGACTTCCTTAAGCCGCTCGACGGTGGTATTGGTGTCGTCCTTCAATTGCCCGAAGATGCCTTCGTAATCGGCTTCGATTTTCTTCGTGAGATCGCCCTGCGCCACGGTCTTCAATACCTTGGCCACATCCTGCAGACCGGTTGATGTCACTTCCGCCCAACGATTGAGTCCTTCGGACAGTTGCTTGAAGAAACCCTCCTTGCCCTCCAGCGTCAGGCGCTGCTCGAAGTCGCCGCGCATTGCGCCTTCGACGATGTTGGCCACTTCCTTCTCGACGGTTATCTCGCCGGTGCGATCCAGCCACTCGGCCACTGCACCGAGCCGCGCGCCCTGCTCGTTGAGCACCGGGCTGGCCGTCACTCGCAAAAAGCGTCCGCCGATCTCCAGGTTGGCAACATGGGTGCTGGTGAAAGTCTTCAGCAAATTGGCCTGATGGGCCGGGTTTTTATGGAAGGTGTCGATGTTGACACCGATCATCTGCTCAGCGTTGAAATTCGGCAATTGCTGGCGGATCGCCGCCTCGGCACCCTTGAGTATCGTCTGCACCGACCTGTTGGCGTAGATGATGCTCCGCTCAGGATTGGCGATCATCACGCCGGTGCTGACGTTGTCCAGAGCGATCCGGATGCGCAGATTCTCGTCGGCAATCCGCTTGGCTTCGGAAACCTCGAAGCCGAGTTTGGTCTGCATCATTTCCAACGCCTGCAGCACCCTGCCGATCTCGTTGTTGCTGGTGATATCGATCTGGTTGCCATAATTGCCCTGGCCAATCAAGCCGAATACGCCGGCCGCCTGTTGCAACGGTTGCACGATGGCTCTGACCAGTGCCATACCCAGCACCAAGGCCAGTGCAATGCCCGCCAGGATCAGGCC
Organism: Sterolibacterium sp.; assembly: GCA_041674385.1. Taxonomy (GTDB): domain Bacteria; phylum Pseudomonadota; class Gammaproteobacteria; order Burkholderiales; family Rhodocyclaceae; genus JACRAR01. Next base: position 16,569 of record JBAYVU010000033.1, on the reverse strand, counting down.
GATAGCGATGTTACGGATATCGGCAAAGCGTGCCTGGGCGTTCTCATACTCATTCTTCGCCCCGTCGAGTTCCATCTGTACCAGCTTGGTGACATCTTCACGCACCGGCGCATTGAATTCTCGCATCTTGACTGCCAAGGCCCTGGCTTCGTCGAACTTGCCCGCGCGGATGGCCTCCAGGGAAGGCCTGAGCCCTTCGGCGACGAATCGCTTGCGATCGGCGGCAAACTTGTCGGCCAAAGCTTTTTCTTCGGGGGACAAACTGGTCGCAACAAAGGCATCCCAAATCTTGGTGATTTCGGCAATGTTTTCTTCGACTTCCTTGCCGCCCTTGGCGATCTGCTCGGGCGTCGGATCGAGCAGCATCTCGTCGATCGCCATGCGGTTTCGAATAATATTGCGGTTGATGCGGGTCACCTGTCCCAAGGCCACGGTGCGATCCTCATAGACAGACTGCAAGCCTTCATTGCTCTTGTTCATGCCGAACAAACCCATGCCGCCGATCACCATCATCAGCAGGCCCAGCATAACGATCACGAAGAACAAGCGCGCCTTGATGCTCATCGTGCGGAAAATATTCAGTTTCCTCGCCAGGGTGTCGGCGACAGCGCTGCCAAATTCGACCTTCAGGTTGCCCTGACGTTTCTCCCGAAACAGGCGATAGGCATGCTCGGCTTCATCCACTTGCGCACGCGTCGGCTGCTTGCGCACCGACATATATCCGACCGTCTGGCCGTTCTCGATCAGCGGCGTGGCATGCGCATAGACCCAGTAGTAGTCGCCGTTCTTGCAGCGATTCTTGACCATGCCGATCCAGGGTCGGCCAGCCTGGAGGGTCTTCCACAAATCCTCGAAGGCTTCCGGAGGCATGTCGGGATGACGCACGATATTGTGAGACTGACCGATCAGTTCGGACTCGCTGAAACCGGATATCTCCAGAAAATCTCTGTTGATATAGGTGATCTGTCCTTTCAGGTCGGTCTTGGAAACAATCAGCGTGCTAGGTTGAAGCGGTACTTCGACGTTGGTGACCGGCATGTTCATGCGCATTTGAGCACTCCTCTATTAACCTTGATTGGCAGCATCGACCAACGCCATCTCGCTCGACAGCATCAGTCTCTCGATATCGACGACAATCAGCATGCGCTCGTCGAGCGTGCCGAGGCCGAGAATGAATTTTGTATCCACCGTAGCGGCGAACTCAGGCGCCGGGCGGATCTGCTCCGGACGCAGCATGGTCACGTCGGAAACGCTGTCGACTACGATGCCGACCACGCGCCCGCCGATGTTGAGGATGATGACCACCGTAAAGGGCGTGTACTGGACGTTGCCGATGCCAAACTTGATGCGCAGATCGACGATCGGGACGATGGTGCCACGCAGGTTGATCACCCCCTTGATGAAGGTCGGCGCGTTGGCGATGGTCGTCACCGTATCGTAGCCCCGGATTTCCTGCACCTTGAGGATATCGATCGCATACTCCTCCGGCCCCAGGGTAAAGGTCAGATATTCCTGGGCACGGCTCCCGTCTTCCGCGGCCGCTTGTCTGCTGGTGCTTTCCTGAAGCATGTTTGCTCCCTCTGTGATTATGCCGCCACCGGCAGGGCGGATTTCGCCATACCGGCCAATACGCTGACGTCGAGTATCATCGCCACACGGCCATCACCCATAATGGTGGCCCCGGATACGCCAGGTACTTTGCGATAGTTGGCTTCGAGACTCTTGATGACGACCTGATGCTGGCCGATCAGCGCATCGACAAACAACGCCACCTTGATGCCATCGGATTCGAGGATCACCATGATGCCCTGGTCGAGCGCGTGGATCGCCAGGGGGATATTGAATATTTCGTGGAGCGCCACCACCGGCAGGTATTCACCGCGCACCTGGATCAGCCTTTCGACACCGGATATGCTCTTGATCATGTTCTTGCTGGCCTGCAGGGACTCGATCACATAGCCGATCGGGATGATGTATGTCTCCTTCCCAACCCCCACCGACATGCCGTCAAGGATCGCCAGCGTCAGGGGCAGGCGTACCGTCATGCGCGTGCCTACGCCCAGCATCGACTCGATGTCGACCCGGCCGCCCATGGTGGTGATATTCCGCTTGACCACATCCATGCCGACCCCGCGACCGGAGACTTCGGTGATCACATCGGCCGTGGAGAAGCCGGCCTCGAAAATCAGCGCCCAGACTTCCTGGTCGCTCATGCTGTCCGAGGCCGGCAAGCCGCGCTCCCTTGCCTTGGCCAGAATCTTGGCGCGGTTCAGGCCGGCACCATCGTCGCCGACTTCGATGACGATGTTGCCGCTTTGATGGTAGGCCTTCAAGGTAATCGTGCCGACCGGCTGCTTGCCTGCGGCAGCCCGCTGCCCCGGCATTTCGATACCGTGGTCGAGACTGTTGCGAATCAGATGGGTGAGCGGATCGGCGATGCGTTCAATCAGCCCTTTGTCGAGTTCCGTATTTTCTCCGATGGTTTTCAACTCGACTTGCTTGCCGAGCTTCTGCGAAGTATCGCGCACCACTCGCGGGAAACGGCTGAACACCATGGAGATCGGCATCATGCGGATCGACATCACCGTTTCCTGCAGATCGCGGGTATTGCGCTCAAGCTGGCCAAGACCGGTCAGCAAACGCTCGAACGTCACCGGATCGACGTCGCGCGCTGATTGCGTCAACATGGCTTGGGTAATGACCAGTTCACCGACCAGATTGATAAGCTGATCGACCTTTTCCACTCCGACACGAATCGAAGTATCGCCAGCGGCTCTCGATGCCGCGCGTCTTTCTACGATCACCGGGCCGCCGGTTTCCTTGGCGGATTCCTGTTCGCTCTTGAGCGCAACCGGGCTGGCAGCAACTGCGGCGGGTTCAGATGCAGGTGCCGGTGGCGGCAGGTCGGTGAAAAAACCATAGCCATCCCCATCGTTTAAATTTGTCTTCGGCGATGGGGCAGCGGCCGCATCCGCCGTCTCGGGCAAAGGCTCGAAGAAACCATAGCTCTCATCTACAACAGCAGGAACAGGCGGCGTATCGGTAAAAAATCCGTAGGCTTCCTCCGGCGTATCCACCACGGCGTTCGCCGCATCGAGCGGCGCGATCCGGATACTGTCGCTGCGCGCAATAAACTCGATAATTTCACGCAAAGTATCGGCGTCAGGAGGATCCGGTCTGTCCGTCGCAGCGACAAGCCTCAGGCGCCAGTGCTGCTCGGCGGAGCCTGGCCGCGCCATGATTTCCGCATGACCGAACGAGCCGAGCTCGGCAAGCAGGTTGTCCACCGCCTGCTCACCGGGGGACGCCGAGTCTGCCAATACGAATTCGACCTCAAAACCCGTTCCCGACGAATCCGTCGTCGTATCCGGCAAGGCAGCCACAGCCATCGCTGCGGAAGAGGAAGCCGAGTCATTGGCGGTCAGGTCGCGCAAGCGGCCACAAATCGCCGCAACCGCGCTCGGATCGGCAGCTTCTTCGCCACGATGCGCGGCGAGCATGCTCTTGAGTATGTCGCCAGCATCAAGAAAGGCATCGATCATATTCTCGCGCAACGTCAGCTCACCTTTGCGGATTCGGTCGAGAAGGTTTTCCAGAACGTGGGTGACTTCGGCAAGATCGTTGAAACCGAAAGTGCCGGCAGAACCCTTGATCGAGTGGGCCGCTCGGAAGATCGCATTCAGCTGCTCGGCGTCCGGTTGATGCACGTCCAGTTCGAGCAGCATGGATTCCATGCTGCTCAAATGCTCTGCGGTCTCATCGAAAAAGACCTGATAAAACTGACTCATGTCTAAGCTCATGATCCCTTTCAATACCCCTTTGAGAGGTATTCCTCCATCGCCGGACAGATCTGGATGATGCGGACGACGAGCGTTGCCTTACGCATCGCGCGCCTTGATCAACCGATAACTTTCTTGACGACTTCAATGAGCTTCTGCGGATCGAAAGGCTTGACCAACCAGCCCGTCGCACCGGCGGCTTTGCCCTGGGTCTTCATGGCATCGGATGATTCGGTGGTCAGCATCAGGATCGGCACCGTCTTGTATTGAGGCAGGCCACGCAAGCTTTTGATGAGCGTGAGGCCATCCATGCGCGGCATGTTCTGGTCTGTCAGCACGAGGTTGACGATCTTGGATTTGGCCTTTTCCAGGCCGTCCACGCCATCCACAGCCTCCACCACCTCATAGCCGGAGCTTTTCAACGTAAATGTCACCATCTGTCGAATGGATGCCGAATCATCGACTGCCAGTATAACTTTTGCCATGGTTGTTATCCCGTCCGAATATCAGGTTAAACTAATCGACAAACTGTCGGCCTAACTTTTAAAACAATTCAACATCACCCTGGGTCATGGCCTGCTGACCAACGGGGTTATGGGTCGTCTGTAAGTTCATCATCGCCAGGCTATCGGAGAGCTTCCGGGTTTCGTCGCGCAACGCATCGACTGCAGCCTCAGCATCGTCCCCCTCAGCATCCGCGCTCAACGTCCGGGCCAATTCGCCAAAGTGGCTCACTACCCGATCGAGAGCTTCGATCCGGCGCAGCACATGGTTAATCAGCTGCGACACCATGTCCTGGAACTGCAATGCCGTAATCGCGCGGCCAACCTGGCCTTCGACCACCGCAGCAATGGCGCCAAGATTGTCGATGGCTTTTGCCCGCTCCTGGTTCTGCTGGCCCATATCCTGGACTATGGTCTCGATACGCTGCTTCGAATCGAGGGCAAAGCTCATGTCCTGCGAGGCCATGCGTTGTATCGCCGTTTCGGCGTGGCTTACCGAGCCTTGCATGCTCATCATCACGGTGTTGATCTGATCGCTGAACTTGCTGGTACGCGCAGAGAGATCGCGTACTTCGTCGGCAACCACGGCAAAGCCACGCCCGGCTTCACCGGCACGCGCCGCCTCGATTGCCGCATTCAACGCAAGCAAATTGGTTTGCTTGGCGATCGCGGTAATCTCCGAGAGTATCCCCAGCACTTCCTGAGTGCGACGGGCAATATTATCGGTCACTTCAACCAACTCCATGCCCATCTTGCTGTTGCCGACGATACTGTCGACCACACGCTCCATCACGGAAGAAGTATTGCTGATGAACCCGTCAAAATCCATAGTCTTGCCGGCACTGTCTCCAGCGGTCACCGACAATGACAGCTGACGCTGTTCCAAGATCTGGCTGTGCATGCCCTCGAAGCTCTCCGTCAGGCTGGTTATCGCCTCTGAAAGCAGGCTCTGCATTCTGCCGATCTCGAGACGTATTTCATCGTACTGTGCGGTGAATTGCTTCGCACATTCGTTGAGCAATTCAGTAAATTCAGCCATCAGGAGCCGCTCCTGATCATGCCGCCCGGCCAAACTTGCCTGTCGCTGAACGACTCCAGACATCCGGACGATCACAGCCCAGCCTGCCGCCACGATCGCCAGTGCAGCAACATAACTGATGCCGACGGATGAAAGCGGCGTAAATAGATACAAAGCCCCGCCAGCCAGCAGAGTCCACAGCATTCCCAACCAAGAAGCCTTGCCGAACAAAAAATTCACAAAATAAGCCTTTAGCAGAGAGATCGTCTAATGATGACCCGATGCGGTTTCAATAGAATAAATGAATATCCATGCTCCGTAGCGCGGCGACCAATCCTCGGCCGAAAAATTCGCCAGCGGATTAATTTCCAGCCGGGTTGTTCGCCTGCGGCATCAGCGGGAGGGACTGAGATACCGCTTGAGGTGCCGGCTCGCCTTCAGCTTCCTTGCCGTCACGCAAGATCGAATCTTCCGTTTTCTTGTTCATGACGATGATGCTGATACGCCGATTGATCGGGCTATAGGGATCCTGCTTGTCCCAGGGCACGGCAGAGGCCAGACCGACCACGCGCAGGACTTTATCCTCCTGCATGCCGCCGGCGATCAACTCGCGCCGCGAGGAATTGGCACGGCTCGCCGAAAGTTCCCAGTTGCCGATACCCTGGCTGCCTCCGACGAACTGCGTGGCGTCGGTATGGCCGGAAAGGCTAATGCGATTGACCACGCCATTCAGCGCATTACCGATCTCGCGCAGAATTATGCGGGTGTAGGGCTTGAGATCGGCGCTGGCGGAATCAAACATCGGCCGGTTTTTCTCATCGACGATCTGGATGCGCAAACCCTCGGCGGTAATGTCGAGCAACAGCTGATTCTTGAATTGCTTGAGACTGGGATTATTGTCGATCTTGGATTCAATCAGCTGTTTGAGCTCGTTGAGTTTTTGAGCTTCCTGCTTCTCTTTGGCCAAGTTGATCTCATTCTGCATCGGCGATATTTTGACGCTTTCCCTGCTCGCCATCACTTCGCCTTTCCTCACCTGACCGTTGGAACGCGTCAAATCTTCCCCTCCACCCTGCAGCAACGTGGTGGAAGTATCGCCGCTACCGGAACCACCCTCGAGCGCCACCTTGAGCGGCGTATTGAAAAAGTCGGCAATTCCCTTGAGATCTCCCGAACTCGTCGAACCGAGCAACCACATCAACATGAAGAAAGCCATCATCGCCGTGACAAAGTCGGCATAAGCGATCTTCCAGGCGCCACCGTGGGCGGCAGCGCCGCCTTTCTTGATGCGCTTGACGATAATCGGCTGCTGGCTGTCGTCGCTCATGCAGACACCATGCTTTGATTATCGCGAAATAGCCGCTGGCTCGAAGCAATCCACATAGTCATTTCTTGGTCTTGCGGTTCTTCACTTCTTCTTCGAGTTCCGTGAAACTGGGTCGTTCGGTCGAATAAAGCACTTTGCGGCCGAACTCGATGGCTACTTGCGGCGCGTAACCGTTCATGCTGGCGAGTAGCACCATCTTGACACACTGAAAGATCTTGCCGCTCTCTTCGGCTTTTTGCTCTAGCTTGGTGGCAATCGGCGCCACAAAGCCGTAGGAAGTCAGAATGCCGACAAACGTACCGACCAAGGCGCCGCCGATCAACTTGCCCAATATCGCAGGCGGCTCGCCGACCGATCCCATCACGTTCACCACGCCCATCACGCACACCACGATACCAAAGGCTGGTGCCGCATCGGCCATCTTGGCCATGATGTGCCCCGGGACATGGGCCTCATGATGATGGGTCTCGATTTCGATATCCATGAGGTTCTCGATCTCGAAGGCATTCAGATTCCCACCGACCATCATGCGCAAGTAATCCGTGATGAATTCCATGACGTGATGATCGGCGGTGACGTTCGGATACTTATTAAAAAGAGCGCTGTCATGAGGATGCTCGATATCGTTTTCAATCGACATCAGACCTTCCTTGCGCACCTTGGCAAGGACTTCGAAGAGCATGGACAACAAGTCTATGTAGAGCGCCTTGGAGAAACGCGACCCCTTCAACACGGTTGGAATTGCCGCCAATGTAGCCTTTATCTCCTTGGTGCCATTGCCCGCCAGAAAACCGCCCGCCAGGAGTCCAAGAATCGCGACATATTCCAATGGCATCCAGAGTGCGGGCAGACTGCCGTGCACCGCATAGGTACCGACGGAAGCAGCCAGTACGATTGCATATCCGATCAACAAAAACATCAACAGCCTCCGATATTCGGGTCTTTATTCCAGCCAAGCGCATTACCACTCAGTGAGTGCTTGCAATAATAGCCGAAAACACCGGTTTGGCACTATTTCCGAAGGGAGAATAGCGGAAAAACCGCGCAACCCCTGCCGGGCTTGCGCCAAGCAGGGGAAACCGCCCCTGCGGTTCAGGCCGCGACGACTGCGGCTTCCGCTTTGGCCGAGGCTGCGCGACGCGTCTTGCCGGCACGGGCGGGCACGTTGCATAGCCCGCAAACATAAGCTTTGGTCGGGTCATATGCATGCGCCACGAACTGACCGCCGCAGCACTTGCAAGTCGCCAGTGCCAACATATTGGCGTCAAAGAAGCGCACCATGGTCCAGGCGCGGGTCAACGACAGCGCCGGTTGCATATCGTTGCGTCGCACCTGTTCAAGATACATGCGGAAGGACTTGATGATCAGGTCGAGACCGCGCAGTTGCGTGTGTTCGCGCAGGAAGCGGTGGTAAGCCATGAACAGCGAGGCATGGATATTCGGCTGCCAGGTCATGAACCAGTCGGTCGAAAATGGCAGCATGCCCTTCGGCGGCGATTCGCCACGGACTTCCTTGTACAACTTGAGCAGTCGCTCGCGGCTGAGCTTGGTTTCAGTCTCAAGCAGTTGCAAACGCGCGCCGAGTTCGATCAACTCGACGGCCAGGCGAATATCTCTCGCCTCCGAGATAACGGATTTGTTGCGCATAGAATCCTCCGGGAGTTCAACGTTTCAAGCCATGGTTTCAACCGACTTGCCGGCGGCGAGGATCGCCGCATGAACATGACCGATACTGCGATCACGCTCGTGATTGGCAAGCAGATTGAGCAACAGCGTGTCGTCGAAGCGGAAGCTGCACAACAGCATGTCGGAGCTGGCCATTTTCAGCACTTGCCCCGGGGTGAGTCGGTCCAGGATATCGGCAATCTCATCGCTGATGCCGAGGCGAAATATCGCTGCCTCGCGGTCGGCGCGAACCATGTTCTGCGCCAGCATCAGGTAGGCAAGATTGACTTCCTTTATATCATTGTAGGTGTCAGTCATTTTCATCATGCGCTCCTTGGTTGCCTCAAATCGATAGACTTGAAGACAATTGCATTGTGGAGAGAAATGTCAAGCGAGACTAGCGGGGTAACTCTGTATTTGAGGTAAGAAAGACTTCCGCATGGTTTGTAAGGTTTTTTCTTACAAACATTTCGCATTTATTTGATTTAAAACGACTTTACTGTTTGAAGCGCAGTGACTTGGTTGCGACCACGCTGCTTGGAGACATACACACCCTGATCCGCGCGTTTGATCAGTGCATCGAAGTCCGCCATGTTGGCTTCGCGAACCGCTATGCCGATACTGATGCTCTCCTGCAACTTCAGTTTCCCCGCCATGAAATTCGTGGCCTTAACCGCCTGTCGCAAACGTTCGGCGCAAGCCATGGCAGCTTCCAGCGAGGTATCCGGACTGATGACCAGAAACTCGTCGCCACCTATTCGACAGACCACATCCTGTCCGCGCAAGCCGCATTTCAGGGCGGACGCCACCTGTTGCAATACCTTGTCACCAACATCGTGGCCATACGTATCGTTGATCACCTTGAATTCGTCCACATCGACCACCATCACTGCCAAGGGACGCTTGTTGCGCGTTCCCGCCACCCATTCCTGCTGCATGCGGTCCATGGCATAGCGTCGATTGGGAAATCCAGTCAAGGAGTCGGTCAGCGCCATTTCCTGCAAACGCCGATTGGTCACGGACAGTTCGGCGGCAAAGCGGCAGATTTCTTCCCGATCTCGCTCGATCTCTTGTTGCAGCATGACGATTCTTTGACCGGCATGCAAGCGCGCGGCCAACACGCGCGGCTTCAACGGCTTGCTCATGAAATCGTCGGCGCCACTATCGAACGCCTCTATCAACTTGGCGTCATCTTCAAAGCTGGTCAGAATCAGAATATAGATGGATCGACCGACCTTGGTTTCTCGCAACAACTTGGTCAGTTCGATGCCGTCCATTTTCGGCATCAGCCAATCGACGAGCATGATTTGCGGCTGTAGTTCCATTGCCATTTCGAAACCTTGCCGGCCGTCGGCGGCCTCAAATACTTCATGGCCATCTTTCTTGAGCAAAGCGCACAACAGGGTGCGCATAGTAGTTTCATCATCGACCACCAGGACGCGCATGCGCTTTTCAATCCCGGACCCATCGGAGGTATCCTTTTCCCGAGGCGTAGCAGACGGCGAGTCGGTGAGTTCTTTGAAAGGGGGCAGCTGAGTGGTCTTGATTTTAAGCATCTCGCCCCACTCCAGCCACTCGCGCGCTACCTTGTCGAAGATGATAGTCAGGGTGTCGGCATCCAGCGACAAAAGCGAACCCAATTGATACAGACGCGGCAATCGGTCGCGCCGTTGCTCAAGCGGGGTAAGACAAGCATCTGCAAAACCGTCGCCCAATGCCAACAAGTAGGTCAAGATGAGTTGGCGAGACCCATCTTCGAACGGGGTATCTTCCAGAGTTTCGTAGTAATTCACGGGTTCAACATGGGATTTCGGCAGACCCCAGTCGAGCATCATGGATACGGAAAGCTGGCTATGCGTCATAACGAACTCCGCCTGTTCAAGATCGCGCAGCCGAAGATCCGGGTACTGACGCAAGCGCAGGAGCAGGTCGGAGTATTGGTCCGGAAACAGCGTCGCCAAAGCCAGTTCGCCAATACGAAAAAGCAGTCCAACGCTGAAGGCATCTTCCGGCGGGGCGGCATGGGTTGCCGCAGTCAATGCCTGCAATGCGATGGCGCTGACCAAAGAATGCGACCAGAATCGCTGGTAATCGAAATTGCTGCATTTGCCTTTGCGGTAGGCAGACACCAACGAAAAGCCCAATGCCAAGGATCGCACGGCTGGAACGCCAAGCACCGTGATCGCATCCAGAATCGAAACGACAGGCCGCCCCCCTATCCGGTTTGCGCCGTTGGCTGCCTTAATCAATCGACCGGAAAACACCGGATCCGTCTTGATGGCATGCGCCAACTCATTCAACGAGACGTCATCCTGTTGCGTCAGCCGGATGATGGATAGTGCAGCACCCTTGGGAGAGGGCAGACCACCACCCGCCTTGAGTTGCTCGAAAATCGTCGGCCCAATCGAAGTCATGGCTTGGAGGCGCCTGGGCGCCTCTTGAACAAAAGCAGGAAGAATTTTAACTCACTGCCAACGATCCATTTGGCACGGCCGCCAATAAATCATGATCAGGCCTCCCTTCCATCGGCAAACCGCTACTCCAATAACACCCAAATTCGACGGCGGGCACTAGAATACATACCACATCATGGATCCAGTCATTAATTTTTGCAGTCATTGCGGTGCTCCGGTCACCCTGCGTATACCGCCCGGAGATACATTGATACGCGCGGTCTGCGACGCTTGCGGCACCATTCATTACCAGAACCCCAAGCTGGTAGTCGGCACCCTCCCGATTTGGGAAGACAAGGTGCTGTTGTGTCGTCGCGCCATTGAACCGCGCCAGGGAATGTGGACCCTCCCTGCCGGCTTCATGGAAAATCATGAAACCATGGCCGAGGCCGCCACCCGCGAGACGCTCGAAGAAGCCTGCGCAAACATCGAACTCGGCGCGATGTACACCCTCATCAGCGTGCCCCACATATGCCAAGTGCATGCCATCTACCGCGCTCGCCTGCTCAACCTGGACTTCTCGCCGGGCGCCGAAACGCTGGAAGTCGCACTGCTGGCCGAGCACGAAATCCCCTGGGACGAAATCGCTTTTCGCACCATCGCCATGACCTTGCGTCACTATTACGCCGATCGCAAGGCCGGGCATTTTGGTTTCCACACCGCCGAATTACGCCCCGTAATCAACTCTGGCGCAGAATTGCTGCAGCCAGACCCGCAAAAATAAGCTTATTGCTCGCCATTCAAATCGAACACCACCGGCAGCAGTACGCTGAAGGTCTGGCCACGCAAGCTGGCTGGTACGGCGGCATGCAACGCTGCGTTGCCCACCATCTCCAGGGCAGCCGCATCGAGCAGCGCGTAACCGCTCGAACGCAGCAGTTGCACCGGTTGCGGGACCCCATTGGCAGCATTTGCGACAACAATCTCGGCGGTGCCGCTCCAGCCATTCTCCAGTGCGAGAGGCGGATAAAGTTTGAAACGGCGTGCAGCAGTCGCAAGGCTGACTCGATACTGGCGCAGTCCGTTGGCATCCAGGCCATCCTCCCCCGGCTTGGCAAACGCAGCCGTCAAGGGGACTTGCGGAATGCTTGGCGAACCCATTGGCAACGGCTTGGGAGGCAACTTGATCGGATGCGGAACGACGCTGGATTTCGGCGCCGGCGCTGAAAGGGAATTCGTTGCGAGCATCTGTTGTCTAATGTTTGTGCGTAACGAAGCGCTCAGGAAATTTGCCTGGGTTGAGGACAGCGGTTGCGGCATCCCACTGAGGGTTGCCGACGGAGTCTGCCACAGCAATATCGCATGCAGCGCCAGCGAGATCAGCAATGCTCGCCCAAGGCCGATAGTCGAGATGCTTTTAAATTTCACCCTGCTCTGCTAGTCTTTGCCGATTTATGGCTCATTTATCGATTTTACACTGACCGATTTTGCGGATAATTCCTCTGAGGCGCAAGCCAATATGCCCGCTCCCCCGCTCATCCTGACACTCGATATGCATGGCGTGCCGCACCGCTGGGTCACCTGGCAGCACGCCTGCTTCTATTACGCCAAGAACCTGGTGGCTTGGGCGGTTGGCGAGGCGAACTTCACTTTCCGCGGCGGATTGAATCGCTGCACCGGCGAAAGATCGTCGATCACCACCAACAGCATCATCGCCATCAAGGGCAAGGCGCTCGCTTCGAAAAGCCTGTTCCAGGTGCCGCCGCTCGACAATCGCGAATTGTTCCATCGCGACCGCCATATCTGCGCCTATTGCGGCGACGAATTCTCCACCATGCGTCTGACCCGAGACCATGTGGTCCCCGTATCCCAGGGTGGCGGCGATATCTGGATGAACGTCGTCACCGCCTGCCGCAGCTGCAACCAGCACAAGAGCGGACGCACGCCGGAACAGGCAGATATGCAGCTGTTGTACGCCCCCTACGTACCGAACAAGGCCGAATACCTGATCCTGTGCAACCGCAACATACTTCATGACCAGATGGATTTTCTTGCCCGTCATGTCCCGCAGCACAGTCGGACCAAACGTCGCAAAGCCGTTCCAGGCGATAGCCGGTAGAATGGGTCGATGCCTGCTGTTACAACACCCTCGGAAAATCCCCGCCCAACGCCGAAACCCCTGACCAGCTACCGCAAGTTCTGGGCGCAGCGTTTCGGCACCGCCGCCTTCCTGCCCATGTCGAAGGCCGAGATGGAACAACTCGGCTGGGACTCGTGCGACGTCATCCTCGTCACCGGCGATGCATACATCGACCATCCCAGTTTCGGCATGGCACTGGTGGGACGCCTACTGGAGGCACAGGGTTTTCGCGTCGGCATCATCAGCCAGCCCGACTGGCACTCGGCAGCGGCCTTCAAGCGGCTCGGCAAACCCAACCTATTCTTCGGCATCACCGCCGGCAACATGGATTCGATGGTCAACCGCTACACCGCCGACCGCAAGATACGCTCCGACGACGCCTATACGCCCAACGCCGAACCCGACAAGCGTCCCGACCGCAGCGTCATCGTGTATGCCCAGCGCTGCCGCGAGGCCTATCCCGACAGCGCCATCGTGATCGGCGGCATCGAAGCCAGCCTGCGCCGCATTGCTCACTACGACTATTGGTCGGACAAAGTGCGGCGGGCTATCCTGCCCGACGCCAAAGCCGACCTGCTGCTGTTCGGCAATGCCGAACGGGCAATGGTGGAACTCGCCCATCGCCTGGCGAAGAATGTCCCCATCGCCGATATCCGCGACTTGCGCGGTACGGCCTTCATGGTGCCGCACGGCTGGCGTCCGCCAGGCTGGGAAGAACTCGACGCGGCGGCGCAGGACGCCCCCGGCCAGCCGCTTGAGCAACGCGCCCACACTGCGGTTAGGCTTCCTTCCTATGAGCAGGTCAGGGACGATGCGGTGTTCTACGCCCATGCCTCGCGTACTTTTCATCTCGAATCGAATCCGGGCAATGCCCGTGCGCTGGTACAGGCTCATGGCGAAGGAACCGGTCGGCGCGATCTGTGGCTCAACCCGCCGCCGCTGCCGTTGACCACCGTGGAAATGGATTACGTGTACGGCCTGCCTTACGCGCGCGCACCCCACCCGTCCTACGAAACGGCCAGGATCCCGGCCTGGGAAATGATCCGCCATTCGGTAAATATCATGCGCGGCTGCTTCGGCGGATGCACCTTCTGCTCCATCACGGAACATGAAGGGCGCATCATCCAGAGCCGCTCGGAAGAATCCATACTGCATGAGATCGAGGCAATCCGCGACAAGACGCCCGGCTTCACCGGCGTGATTTCCGATCTGGGCGGACCCACCGCCAACATGTACCGCATGGCCTGCAAGAGTAAAGCCATCGAATCCTCCTGCCGGCGCCTTTCCTGCGTTTTTCCCGGCGTCTGCGGAAACATGAACACCGATCATGCATCGCTGATCCAACTCTACCGCAAGGCACGCGCGCTGCCCGGCGTCAAAAAAATACTGATCGGTTCGGGAGTTCGCTACGATCTTGCCGTGCACTCGCCGGAATATGTCAAGGAACTGGTCACCCATCATGTCGGCGGTTATCTCAAGATCGCGCCGGAACACCTCGAAGAAGGACCGCTCTCCAAGATGATGAAACCGGGCATCGCCTCCTATGAAAAGTTCAAGGCGATGTTCGAGAAGTTTTCAAGAGAGGCCGGCAAGGAACAATACCTGATCCCCTATTTCATCGCAGCTCATCCGGGAACCACCGATGAAGACATGCTGAACCTGGCGCTATGGCTGAAACGCAACAAATTCCGCCTCGACCAAGTGCAGACTTTCCTGCCGACGCCGCTGGCGCTGGCCACAGCCATGTATCACACGGCAAAGAACCCGCTGCACAAGGTCGCTGCCGATTCGGAACCGGTCACTATCGTCCGCAGTGGCCGCCAAAGGCGTATCCACAAGGCTTTCCTACGTTACCACGACCCCGGCAATTGGCCGCTGCTGCGCGAAGCGCTACGTCAAATGGGACGCTCCGATCTGATCGGCAATGGCCCCAAACACCTGGTCCCGGCTTTTCAGCCGGCAGGCACAATAAGCACCCGCACATCTCAGTCCCGCCAGTTTCGCGGCAAGGGCGTATAATCCCCATCGAGTGGGCAGCTATCGACTGACGCTTCGGCTGGTGATAGCATTGCTTAATGTTTTCAGTTCCAAACTCCTAATCCATGTCTGATACCCTCTTCTGCTACCACTGCCGGCTGCATCATCCGAAAGAGGAGATGCGCCAGATCGAAACCAAAGGCGGCAAGCGCTGGCGCTGCATAAAAAGCATCGAAGCCACCAAGCAGGGCCGCGAAGCGCGCGAGGCTTTTGGCCGTCAGATGTCGGCCATCAACAAAGCCGAGGCTGAGAGCAAAGCACGCTTGGTGCTGAATATCGAAAAATAAGCCCGGGCGGCAGTCCGTTGCGCGAGACATGGACTCATGCCTCGCGCAGGCCGTGGATCGGTAAGCAGACCGGCGCATCGATCACCACCGGGACGGCAAAGATTAACGCTGGCTACGGCAAAATCCCTTTATGCCACCCTGGCGCCAAGCGGAACAGACACCAGGGATGAACGTACCAGCGCCCAAACCTTTTCCCAGTCCGGCGTCTGTTTCTGATATTGCGGCATATTGGTATAGCCACGGATAACGAAGGCTGTCTTGCCGGTATCGCGCAATTTAGGCCAGGCGATCAACTCTCCGGCGACATCGAAGACGGCAACGACATGGCGTGGCGACGCATTGCCGAGCGCGAAGCCTGTTACCACGGCAGTTTCTCGGCTCGCCAGACGAACCAGCGTACCGGGCGGATAATTTCCCAAACGACGGCGCATCGTTGCCAGTACCTGCATATCCAGCCGCGTGCGCTCGCGAAACTGCAATTCCTGCATGGCATGGTGGGGAAATTTGGCCAAGCGCGTAGGACGGGAACTCACCAACGCGCACCAGAGATCAGCCGCCTTGACCACCCGCGCCTCGATGCAGATGTCTTTTCCCGCAAGGCCGAACGGATAACCCGTTCCATCCATCGATTCGTGGTGCTGCTCGACAGCTTCAATCCACTGCAAGTCGGCCCCCGGTGAATGAGATAGCAACTCGGCTGCAAGGAGCGGATGACGGGCGATGTTGATGCGTTGCGCCAGAGTCAGGGATTTGTTTGTATAGGCCAGTGTGTCATGAAGCTCGAAAGAAGAAAGGTTCATCATCAGCGCCGCCCTGACAATCGTCAATTGTTGCTGGAGGCTCAAGTCCATCGACTGGGCAACCAGTGCGGCAACCACCGCCACATGAAAATCATGGGCAATCGCCGGACTACGCACATCCAGGCGTCCCGCCATGCCCAGGCAGATTTCAGGATGGGAGCGGACAAGTTCCACAACCTTTGACGCCAAATCTCGAACGAACAACACGTCCTCAAGAACGCAACGCCAAGCCGCCGCGACTTGATCGAAGCGCTTTGCCAGAGATTCCATTTGCCTGAGCAGGGAAGAGACGCTCGGCTGGAACGCGGCTTGCCCGGCCTGTCCGGAGAGCGGCGAGTTCGCTGTTGCCAGACAATGCGAAGGTAACGG
Source organism: Sterolibacterium sp. (assembly GCA_041674385.1). Lineage (GTDB taxonomy): Bacteria > Pseudomonadota > Gammaproteobacteria > Burkholderiales > Rhodocyclaceae > JACRAR01. The sequence goes on along the minus strand of JBAYVU010000033.1, from coordinate 251 downwards.
GGAAGATTCCATACCCGATGGAAAGCAAGAACTTAGCCAGCCACCATATCCTGTCAGATCGCGTGAAGCCCACCATGAACGCGGCACGACGGAAGAAAATTCTCTGGCTGGGCCTGTGAAACGGCAATATCTGCCGTTCGGCGATCCATCACGCCCCCTTCATGCAATACCCAGAAGATGGGCAAAACATGGGTAGATGAACAAAACGGCCTGAAAATGCCGTGTTTGCTTGATGCCTGGCGGAGAGGGCG
>JBAYVU010000032.1:0-40477 GCA_041674385.1 Sterolibacterium sp. | reverse complement strand
TCCGGGAAATTACACAAGAATGAAGAATTCAGATTCAAATCGGCACCAAATTATTTCGGCCTCTAGGCCACACCACAATTGGCTTTTATCAAAATTAATCCCGGTTTAACCGGACACTACTGACTTAATATACAGAACAACTGGCCAGCTTGATTCATCATTTAAACAAGCAATCAAGGCGGCAGCCATACACTTCATTCCGTCAGGTTTCTCAAAAGAAGATATTGACTGGCGAGATGTTCTAAATGGGAAAGTTGCTGGATTGGATTTTTCATATGGCCCGCCAAAACATGGGCATTCACGCCCGGGGAAAAGCGGTGAGATTATTTCCAGACAATTGAAATTCTGTAACCCATTAAGTAAATTCAAGTTGGCCTACCCGGGCCAGTTTCAATCCCTGAAAAAAAATGAAAGATATTTGCTAATAGACGATGGAACATTTACTGGCGATCAATTGGCGGAATTTCTTAAGACAAGCGGAAAACATCTAGTCGATAGCAATCAAAGTGGAATTGTAGTCGGGCTGGCACATACTGAAGCGATACAGTCGCTCACAACTGCTTACCCGACTATCCCTTTGTTTTACGGCGAAAAGATTACACATCAAGAATGCTTCGAAACGATGTGTCGAAATTGGATCGAGGATGGGATGTGGCCGTACCCAAGTATCGATCCACTTAGTCAATATAACCAAATAGTTAAGAGCGTGAAGTTTGACGATAATTTGGCGTTAGGATATGGGAATCTAGGCTGCATGGTCGCATATGAGCATGGCATTCCTGACAATTCCCTGCAATTGCTTTGGGATAGATCTTTGAAATGGAACCCTCTGATTGCGAGATAGGAAATGACAACTACAGACAATAATATTCTAGCGAAAACTAGAGCAGAAGAGCATGAGGCTGATGTTTGGGGGGAATTTTTTACGCCGCCTTACTTTGACCGTTTGGCGTTATCTACTGCCACTAAATCTACCTATATCGTGGGAAAGAGAGGATGCGGAAAGACCATGCTCCTTAAATATCTCGACTACCACACCGCATTTTCAGAAAAGCGCTCAGAAATTCCCAAGACAGAGACTAGGCACATTGGAATTTATTGGAGAGTCGATACTCAGTTTTGTAATTCACTTAACCACCGAGGAATAAGCGAGCACGATTGGATATCGACTTTCGAGTCATATTTTTCTCTGGCAATTGCAGTTGAAATAATTAGATCACTAAAGGAGATAGCGAAAAGCGCATTTCAGCAATTCACACCTACAGACCTTGAAAATCTTCAATTTGAGTCGGTTGTCGATTTCCATCCGGACTATCCAAAAGATCCCATAAAGCTTGAATCGTTCTTGGAGTCAAAGCGACGGGCATTTGCCTCATGGATATCAAATGTTACTAGTGTCGAAAGGCCCCTACTTCCTCCTGGAAAGATTTTTTTAGAATCCCTGATTCACGACATTCAAAAAACAGATGGCATAAAGGATGCGGCTTTTTTTGTGTATGTTGATGAGATTGAAAATCTGGTGTCTTACCAGCGCAAAGTCCTAAACTCCTTTTTGAAGCATAGCCAGAGGCCACTTATTGTTAGTTTCACATCGAAGGAGTTATCTGATGAAACAGCAACAACAGGGACAGAGTCAATAAATGCCACCCATGATTTTCGGCTTTTAGTTTTAGATGAATTATCTGACGACAATCAGCGAAAAACTTTCTTTGCTGAAGTATTTCTAGCGAATCTTGATTTGGCAAATAATAATAACAATAGCGAGCTTCTAAATGACATACGAGATCAGAAGAATGTGGCAAAACGATTTTCCGAAGCTCATAAGAACAAAATTAGTGCTGCGATTAAATTGCGCTTCCCGAGCAAGACATACAAAGATATTGCTAAGAACGCAATTAGTGAACCAGGCATACTCAACATTCTGAAAGAACGAATAGCAAAGGCTCTGGCGCTTCATAAAACAAAACTCACTGTTGAAGATTTTCTCGATCCTAGACGAGCAACTGAGGCATTAGTGATTGTGCCGGCGTTAATAAATAGACCAAGACACAATCCAGAAGAAATATTGGGTTATTTAGACAATTATGCTCAGAGTTCCGAAAATATAGTAGACGGTAAGGACTGGATACATAACAACTTGGTTGGCGGGTTGTTAGAGCTCTACAGACCATATGGCCGCATATGTCCTATTTATAGTGGCTATGACACCTTCTTCACGATGTCCAACAATAATCTTCGTCACTTCTTAATTCTTTGTTACAAAGCACTTGAGATTGCTGATTTGTCGGACGAAAGCATTAGCGAAATTTCAGTTGAAACCCAAGCTCGTGCATCATATGAAGCAGCTGACCAGTTGATTCGAGAGATTAAGACATTTGGGACCCATGGCGAGCGATTGAGGATGTTTGTTTTGAGATTGGGCAGCGTATTCAGAACGCTGCAATCGACTCCTGCAATGAGTGAGCCGGAGCAAAATCAATTCACAATAAATTCTGGAAACCGCGTGTTAAATGAGCATGAGATATATTTTCTCTCGGAAGCAAAAAAGTACGGAATCATAACTGAGCAGCTAGAGACCAAGACAAAAGGGCAAGTTGGTAGTGACATCGTTGACTACCAACTGAACCCAATATATTCCCCCTACTTTCAGATTAGCTATAGACGAAAACGAAAAATCTCGCTTTCAGTCGAAGATTTTCATACCCTAGCATTAGGCACTGAAGACGAATACAAAGAATTGTCTCTAAAGCTTTTCAAGCAACAGGATAGGCAAAAAGTTCAGACGGAACTTTGGCAATGACTTCGCCTGTAATTATTTACACCAGCTCGTTTTCGTCCCCCTCGGACCTTTTAATATTTAAAAATAGCGTGTTATTTCATGGACGAGCAGTTGACGATCGAGGCGTATCCGCTACTAGTTTTGAGTGTTCTGACATTGCATTGCGGATGCTGGTCGAGTATGACTACGATCAGATGACCGTCAAAGTTGGTGTGGATGAGGTAAGCGCAGACATGGCGGCCGATTTAATTGGGCCTTATGTTAGAGGCAGGAATGTTGTGCTTGAATCAACAACACTCGGTTTCGCTGAACTTTTCTTGGTAATAAGAAGCTTGGTCGATTTAGGTGTTATGAGCTTCTTGATCCTATATGTTGAACCCGACAAATACAGCCGTTCCAAGCCCGGTTCTGATTCATTTGCAATTTCCGAGCTCAATGCAGGTTACAAACCCATACCTCGATCTGTGGTCGACTTGTCGGGTGACGATGTGGAAGCAGGTGTTTTTTTTCTAGGATACGAGCCTGAACGGTTAGAGCGCGCATTTGAAGAATACCAAATGATTTCCTCAAAGGACATTAAGGTTGTTTTCGGCATACCTGCTTTTCATCCAGGATGGGAGTTAAATTCTATTGTTCCCCATTTAGCAGGGCTTGAAAAATGCAATATCCAGTATTGCTCTGCAAATGATCCTAGTTCTGCATATGATGCTTTGGAGGTGACAAGGGTCTCTTTGGGTGCAGAAAATAAGATGTTCATTGCACCAATTGGAACAAAACCTTGTGGCATTGCCGCAGCCCTTTTTGCCAGTGTACATTCGAGCCAAGTAGGATTGCTGTATGACCACCGAAAGAAAAGGGAAAAACGATCAAGTGGTGTTAACGTTTGGCATAGATACTCAATAAAAATAATCATCCAATAAGCAATTGAGTCAGAATTATTCTTTTATCCATTACGTTGCCGTTGCCATTATGTCTTCAACGTGCCACTGATGCGAAGAAAAGCTGACATCCCAGAATCATTGGCCCATCGTCCGGTTAGAAACGTTTAGCGGACTTCGTCGCCTAAATCCCTTATGTCAGCTTTGGCCGAAGACTTGCCCTTCACCAAATCCAAGTCCAAGGCTGCAATAGGGTGCGGGCCGCCGGCTGCTACGCATATATCATCTTGCCGTTAAGACTCGGCTCCAGCCGATCGGCTTCTTCATTTGAGCTGCACGCGCGGGTCGATCGCCTTGTAGAGCAGGTCGGTCAGCAGGTTGAAAAGCATGGTCGCCGCCGCGACATACACCGTGATCGCCTTGATCACCGGGAAATCGCTGCGTTCCACCGCCAGGATCACTTCGCGGCCGATGCCGGGAATCGAGAAGAAGCGCTCGATCAGGAACGCGCCGATCAGCAGGGACGGCAGGTTCGACATGACGTAGGTGACGATCGGAATCGCCGCATTGCGCAGCACATGCACCCAGAGGATGCGCGCTTCGGAGAGCCCCTTGGCGCGCGCGGTGCGGACGTAGTCCTGGTTGATCTCGTCGAGAAAGAAAGTCCTGAACAGGCGCAGGCTGGGGGCGATGCCGACCGCCAGCGCGATGAGAATCGGCAACAGCGAGTAGCGCAACAGGTTCTCGGCAAACGAGTCGCCCCAGCCCTGCACCGGAAACAGGCCGAGCTGGTAGGCCAGCACATACTGGAACACGATGATGTACACGAGGATGCTGATCGACATGCCCACCGTGCAGGCCACCATGACCGCGCGGTCGGTCAGCGAGCCGCGCACGTAGGCCACGCCCAGCGCCAGGCCGACGGAGATCAGCGTTTCCAGGATGGTCAGCGGGACCAGCACCGTCAGCGAAGGCCCCATGCGCGTGAGCAGGACGTTCGAGACGGTTTCGCCGGTGCTCCAGCTGGCGCCGAAATCCGCCGTGACGATCTGCCGGATGAAAATCCACAACTGCACATAGTAGGGTTCGTCAACGCCGAGCTGCTTGCGGATGTTGGCGATCTGTTCCGGGTTGGACATCTTGCCGGCCAGAATATAGGCCGGGTCGCCGCCGACCCAGTTGAACAGCAGGAACACCAGCACCACCACCCCCAGCATGGTGGGCAGCATCTGCCAGAGGCGGCGCAGGAGGTAGGCGGTCATGTCGTCATTGCAGGCGCTTGCCGGCGATCTCGGCGAAGAAGGCCTGGCTGTTCGGTTCGCGGCCCAGGAATGCGCGCACCATGTCCATGCCACGCACTTCCCCGCCGCGACTCAGGATCTTGTTGCGATAGCGCGCGCCGACTGCGGGATTGAGCAACCGGCCGTGGAATGCCGTTAGCATGTCGAGCGCCAGTACTTCCGACCACATGTAGCCATAGTAGCCGGCCGCATAGCCGCCCATGACGTGGTTGAAGGTGCCCGGAAACTGGGTGCCCTCGACGTAGCCGAGCGGCGTCGCCCCTTCCATGGCGCCCCACACGGCCATCGGATCGACCGGCTTGGCGTCGTATATCGCCATGTCGAAACTCGCATAGAGCAGTTGCCGCGCATAGCGGATGCCGCGGCCGAAGTTGTGGGCTGCGGTCAGCTTGGAAGCCAGTGCGGCATCCACCCTTGGGCAAGCGGTTTTGCAGAAGTCCGCCACCAAGCCCAGCGTCTCCTTGTTGCGCGCCCATTCTTCATACATCTGCGAGGGTGCCTCGACGAAGTCGCGTTCCACACTGGTTCCCGCCTGGGCCACGTAGCGCGTGGCGGAGAGCACGCCGTGCAGGACATGGCCGAACTCGTGGGTAAGGGTTTCCATTTCGTCGCCGTCGAAACCGGAGCGGTTGAAATTCGCCACCAGCACCGAAATCGGCGTGCGGCCCACGACGCTGCTGGCGCCGCGCACGGGAAAGGCGGCGGCATGGCTGTACTTGCCGTCGCGCGGGAAAATGTCCAGGTAGATGCCGGCAATGCGCTGCCGGGACCTGGCATCGACGACATCGTAGTAACGCACCTCGGCGTCCCACACGGGGACATCGACCGGCTGGAATTCCACGCCATACTGCGCGCCGGATACATGCAATATCCAGGCGACCGCCGCTTCGGCCGGGAAGTACTGGCGCAGTCGATTGGGGTCGAGATCGAAACGTGCGTGCTTGAGCTTCTGCTGCCAGTACTGCACGTCCCAGCGTTGCAACCCGGTGCTGTCGAGCGGCTGGCCCAGCGTCCTGGCCGCGAAAGCGCGCAGTTCCTGGAGTTCGGCTTTCTCGCTGGCTGTCACCGCGCTGCGCACCTCGCCCAGGAATTTATTTACGGCCGCCGGCGTTTGCGCCATGCGCCGGCGGATCGCATAGTCGGCAAAGCTCGGCAAGCCGAACAGGTCGGCCATTTCCTTGCGCAGCGCGATGGCTTCCTTGAGGATATCGAGGTTCCTCGGCGTGCCGCGATTGTTGAAGGCGAACTGGTAGCGGCGGCGCGCGGCGCTGCTGTCGGCGTTCTCCATGAACGGGACATATTCGGGATAGGCGAAGCCGAGCAGGTAATTGCCCTGGTCGTCGCGCTTGGCCTTGGCCAGATAATCGACGGGCAGTCCCTCGACTTCATCGGGGGTGAACACCATGCGCTGGCTGTTGTCGCGGATGTTGCGCGAAAACTCCTGGCTCAGTTCCTCCAGCCGCGTCAGGATGGCTTTCATGCGGGCGCGCTTGCCGGTCGGCAGCGAAACCCCGGTGTCCTCGAAAGCCCATAGCAAATCTTGCCGGAGCTTGCTGTCGACGGCGTCGCGGGCCTGGACCGCCTTGAACATGCCGTAGAGCTTTTCGTTCTGGTACAGCTCGGACGAATATTTGCTGAACTCGACCAGGCAAGGCTCGGCAGCGTCGCGCACTGCCTTGTCCGGCGACACTTCGCCGAGGAGTTCCACCGGCCCTTGGAAATTCTCCTGGGCGATCTGCAGCGCGTTCCATTCGGCGAACAATATTTTCGGGTCGCGCGCACTGGCTTCCGGCAAGCGCTCGAGGACGGCAACGCGCTCGCGCAAACCGGCAATGGCGGCAACGCAGCCGCTGCCGATCTGCTCGGCGCTCAGCAGCGGCAGCAACGGCCGGGCGCCGTGCAGATCGGCGGCGGCCTGGGCCTGCGTCGGCCAGCAGTTCCAGCTCAAGGCCGCGCAGAGCAGCGCCGCATGGCGCGGCCACGAACGGGTTGGGCGATTCATGGTTTCTCCTTCTCCATATCGATGTACAGCCACTCGGCATGCAGTATCGGATGCTTCTTGTAGCCGATCACGTTCGGCTGCGCCAGCATGTTGCGATAGCGCGCATAGCCGAGGCGCATCGGCGCATACGCTTCCAGGATGCGCGCCATTTCATGGTAGAGCCGGTCGCGCTGCGCACCGTCCGGCAGCTTCTGCGAAGCCGCGTAGCGCTTGTCGTATTCGGGGATGCTGCTGCAGCCGTTGTTGTTCTGGTGGGTGTTCGGGCCGTAGAACAGCTGCATGAAGTTGTCGCCGTCGGGGTAATCGGCGATCCACGGCGAATTGCGCGACATCAGTTCGCACTGTTTCTCCGCCTTGAGCAGTTCGGTGAAGGGCATCAGGTCGTCGATCATGCGAATGCCGATGGAATCGAAAGTCTTTTTCCATATCTCCGCCTGCTGCTTGCCGTTCGAATCGGCGCGAGCGGAATATTTTATCGTCAGCGGCTTGCCGTCGGGCAATGTGCGGTAGCCGTCGGCGCCTTTCCTGTAGCCAAACTTGTCGAGCAGGGCATTGGCGAGCCGGGGATCGTACTGCACCGTGCTGCGGTAACCGGGGTCGTGGCCGTTGACGCCGGGCGGGATCGGGTATTGCAGCGCAATCGCCTCGCCGTTCCAGACGATGTCGATCTCTTCCTGGACGTTGTATGCCATGGCGATGGCGCGGCGCAGCGCGATCTTTTCCTTGGCGAGTCCGCCGATCGTCGAATCCTGCATGTTCCAGTAGTTGTAGCTGATCTCGGGGTCGATGTTGCGCGACAAGCGGATGCCCTGCGCCGCCAGCTCCGGCTTCAGCCGGCCCTTGAGGATCGCCTTGGGCGCCAGCGGGCCTTGCAGTTCCACGAGGTCGATCTGCTTGCCGATGAAGGCCAGCCAGCGCGATTGGTCTTCGATCATGACGCGGATGTCGACGCGGCCGATCTGCGGCAGCCGCTTGCCTTTCATCGCGGCGACGATGGCGCCGTCCTCGGGGTCGCTGCCGGCCGCGAAGTTCCAGACCAGGCCGCGGTAATCGGGATTGGCGTCGAGCACGATGCGCGAGCCGCGCACCCATTCGGCCAGCCGATAGGGGCCGGTGCCGACCGGGTTGGCCTGCACCGCGCCCATGCCATCGCGATATTTCTCCACCACCTCGCGCGCCACCGCGCCGGTCGGATCGTGGGCCAGGATCATGCTCAAGTTGAAATCGGGATGCGTGAGGCGGATGCGCAGGGTGTAGCGGTCGAGCAGTTCGAGGCCGGCGATGGGCGCGTCGTAATCGAAACGGCCGGTCTTCTTGGCCTGGGCGGCGGCTTCGTCGAGGCCGACGATCTTGCCCTCGAACAGCCAGCTGTGCGGCGAGGCGAGTCTCGGGTCGAACAGCCGCCGGAACGAATACACGTAATCGGCCATGGTCAGTTCGCGGCGTTTGCCGCCGAATGCCGGGTCGGGATAGAAATAGATGCCCGACTTCAGGCGGATGGTGTAGGTCTTCCCGCCGTCGCCGATCTCGGGCAGGGCGGTGGCCGTGAGCGGCACGATCTTGGCGGGCCGCGCCAGGTAATCGTAGGTGTAGAGGGTTTCGAAGATCGACTGCAGCACCAGGGACGAATTCAGGTCGCGCGTCAACGCCGGATCGAAGCCGGTCTCGGCGGCGCCGATGACGGTGCGCAGCACCTTGCCCCCCAAGGGGATTTCCTTCGGGGCACCGGGATCGGCGGCCAGGGCCGGCTGCGCAGGCCATGCGCAGGCGGTCAGCAGCCAGCACAACAGCAAGCGCAGCAGGCTTTGCGGAGATGACATATCAATGTTTTTCCACATCCAGGTATTTCCAGTCGGCCAGCAGGATCGGGTGCTTCTTGAAGCCCTTCACCCACGGCCGCACCAGCCAGTAGCGCAGGCGCGTGCTATGCAGCGCCCAGGGCGTGTCGGCCTCCTCCTGGCGATTCAGCTCGGCGGCCAGGCGGTTGCGTTGCGCGCCTGGCGGGGTCGCCACATACTGCCGGTAAAGCGCGTCGAAGGTCGCCGACTGGTAGCAGCCGTGGTTGCCGCGTCCGGCATTCGGCCCGTACAGCAATTGCAGGAAGTTTTCCCCTTCCGGGAAATCGGCATACCAGGCCGAGCCCCAGACGGCGAGCCGGCATTCGGTGGCGGCCTTGAGGTTGTCGGCAAAATTGCTGACCGTGAGGTTGAGGCGCAGGCCGATCTTGTCGAGGCTGCGCTTCCACAGTTCGCCGAACTGGATCGAGGTCGACTGGGTCTCGCGGCGCATCTCCACGGTCAATGGCCTGCCATCCGGCAAACTCCGGTAGCCGTCAGCGCCGCGCCGGTAGCCGAAGCGGTCGAGCAGACGGTTGGCGAGATCGGGGTCGTAGGGGATGCTGCTGCGGTAATCCGGGTCGTGCCCGACCACGCCCACCGGCACGATCATTTCGGCCTTCGTCGCCAGCCCCTTGCGGATCAGCGCGATCTCTTCCCTGAGGTTGTATGACATCGCTATGGCACGGCGCAGGGCGATCTTCTCCGGGGTGTAGCCGCCGACCACCGGGTCGCGCAGGTTGAACAGCGTGTAGGTGATTTCCGGCTGAACCTGGGGATAGACGAGGAGACCCTGCTTGGCATAGTCCGGCTTGAGCTTGTCGCCGTCCATGACCGCCGGTGCGGCGATCTGCGGCAGCTTGTCGACATCCAGCTGCCCGCCCTGGAATGCCAGCCAGCGCGATTGCTCCTCTTCGATGATGCGGATGTCGACACGCCCCACCTGCGGCATTTGCTTGCCTTGCATGTCGCGCACCAGCTGCTCGTCCCAGGCATCGCCGCTGGCGGCGAAGTGCCAGACATAGCCGCGATAATCCGGGTTGGCTTCGAGGACGATCCTGCTGCGCGGCACGTATTCTTTTAGCATATACGCGCCGGTGCCGACCGGATGGGCGCCGCTCTGCTGACCATAGGCTTCGACGACTTCGCGGGCGACGGCGGCCAGCGACTGGTAAGCCGTCACGAACAGGAAGTTGTAGTCGCGGCGGTTGAGGCGAATGCGCAGGGTGTAGCGGTCGGGCGTCTCCAGTCCGGCCACCGGCGCGTCGTAGTCGAATTTGCCGGTTTTCCCGCTCTGGGCGGCGAGCGCATCGAGGCCGAGAATCTTGCCCTCGATCATGCTGGCGGCGGGCGAGCGGTTGGCCGGGTCGAGCATGCGCTTGATGGCATAGGCATAGTCCTGCGCGGTCAGCTCGCGGCGCCGTCCCTTGAAGGCGGGGTCGGGCGTGAAATAGATCCCTTTTCTGATACGGAAGGTGAAGGTCTTGCCGTCGCCGGACATGGCCGGCATGGCCTCCGCCGTCAGCGGCACCAGCTTGGCCGGGCGCGCCAGGTAATCGTAAGTCAGCAGCGTCTCGTAGATCGACTCATTGACCAGGCCGGAGTAGAGATTGGTGGTACGAACCGGGTCGAAGCCGTCGTCGGGCGCTTCAAAGGCGGCGTGAATGACCTTGTTCGGGTCGGCCGCCAGTGCCGTCGGTGCCGTCGGTGCCACAATCCACCCGCCAAGGAACAGGCATGGCCACAGCAGTCTGCGCAGGCCGGCGGCCAGGAAATTCAGCGACACTTCTCTGTCTTATTTCGCAAAACAACTTTCCGCCGCAGCCAGCGTCGCGTCGATATCGGCATCGCTGTGCGCCGCCGAAACGAAGCCGGCTTCGAAGGCCGAGGGCGCCAGGTACACGCCCTTTTCCAGCAGGGCGTGGAAGAAGCGGTTGAAGGCGTCCTTGTCGCATTCCATGACTTCGGCATAACTGGTGGGAGGGCTCGCGCGGAAATAAATGCCGAACATGCCGCCGATCGATTGCGCCGAAAAAGCCACGCCGCATTGGCGCGCGGCATGGCCCAAGCCCTCGCACAGCCGCTGTGTCTTGGCGGCCAGCGCCGCGTAGAAGCCCGGCTGGCGGATCAACGCCAGCGTCGCCAGGCCAGCCGCCACCGAGAGCGGGTTGCCGGACAGCGTACCCGCCTGATACACCGGCCCAAGCGGGGCGATTTTTTCCATGACGTCGCGCCGCCCGCCGAAGGCCCCGAGCGGCATGCCGCCGCCGATGACCTTGCCGAAGGTGGACAGATCCGGGGTGATGCCATACAGGCCCTGCGCGCTGTTCAGGCCGACACGAAAGCCGGTCATCACCTCGTCGACGATCAGCAGCGCGCCGTGCTTGGTGCACACCTCCCGCATGGCCTTGAGGAATTCCGGCTTCGGCGCGATCAGGTTCATGTTGCCGGCGACCGCTTCGACGATGACGCAGGCGATCTTGTCACCATGCTTGGCAAAGGCGTCGTGCAGTTGCTGCGGGTTGTTGTAGTCGAGCACCAGCGTGTGCTGCGCCAGGTCGGCCGGTACACCGCTGGAAGAGGGGTTGCCGAAGGTCAGCATGCCGCTGCCGGCCTTGACCAGCAGGCTGTCCGAATGGCCGTGATAGCAGCCTTCGAACTTGATCAGCAGGTCGCGGCCGGTGAAGCCGCGCGCTAGGCGGATGGCGCTCATGGTGGCTTCGGTGCCGGAGGAAACCAGGCGCACCATCTCCATGCTCGGCACCATGTCCACCAGCAGTTCGGCGAGTTCCACTTCCGCCTCGGTCGGCGCGCCGAAGGACAGCCCCTTGGCCGCCGCTTCCTGCACCGCGCGGACCACAGCCGGATGGGCATGGCCGAGGATCAGCGGCCCCCACGAGCCGACGTAATCGATGTAGCGCTTGCCGTCGGCATCCCACACGTAGGCGCCCTCGCCGCGCGCGAAGAAAGGCGGGGTGCCGCCCACCGAGCGGAAAGCGCGCACCGGCGAGTTGACGCCGCCGGGAATGCTGCGTTGGGCGCGGATAAACAGCTCTTGATTACGGCTAGTCATGGGAACCTCGATTCAGGTGAAAAGTCTGGTGTATTCGCGGGCTCGGGCGGCAATGTCGGCGGCATCGAACAGGTCGCTGACGACTGCCAGCAGATCGGCGCCCGCGGCGATGGTCTGCGCGGCATTGTCCAAAGCGATGCCGCCTATCGCCGCAATCGGCAGACCGAAACGCCGCCGCGCCTCGCCGAGCAAGGCCAGCGGAGCAGGCGGCGCGTGGGGCTTGGTGGCCGAAGCATAAACGCTGCCGAAAGCCAGATAGTCGGCGCCGGCCTGGGCTGCCGCAGCGGCGCGGTCGAGATCGGCGTAGCACGAGACGCCGAGAATTTTTTGCAGCCCCAGGGCGGCACGCGCACTGTCGATGTCGCCGTCATCGCGGCCGAGGTGCACGCCGTCCGCATTGATTTCCACCGCCAATTCCAGGTCGTCGTTGACGATCAGCAGCGCGTCGCTGGCGCGGCACAGGCGCAACAAATCCGCAGCCTGGGCGCGTCTGAGCGCGGACGGCGCGCCCTTGTTGCGATACTGCACCAGACGCACGCCGCCGGCCAGCGCCTCGGCCACCAGGGCCGACAGGCGCGGCGTCAATGCGTCGTCCGGGGTGACGGCATACAGGCCGCGCAACTTGCGGAGTCCGCTCATTCACGCCTCACTGTCGTCGCTCTCTTCGCGCGCCCAGAAAAAACGGTCGGGGAGGTGCTGTCCCATGCCGGGACGAAAGCCGGCGGCCAGCGCTTGCCAGGTGTATTCCTGGGCATCCTTGACCGCTTCGGCAATCTCCGCGCCGTTGGCCAGATTCGCGGCAATGGCCGAAGCCAGCGTGCACCCGGAACCATGATAGCTGCCGGGCAGGCGATCCCATCTGTCGCTGCGCACCACACCGTGGCTGCCGTACAGGGTGTTGATGACGTGCTCGGTGTTTTCGTGCGTGCCGGTGACCAGCACGAACTCGCTGCCGGCGACGATCAGCCGCCTTGCGCATTCGGCGAGGCTCGCTGCGGCTTCATCCTTGTCGTCGCCGCCTTCGTCGAGCGCCAGGCGGCGGGCTTCCAGGCTGTTCGGGGTGATGATGGTGGTTTGCGGCAGCAGCAGTTCGATCAAGGCATCGATCATGTCCTCATTGGCGAACTGGTCGCCGCGTCCGGAGGCGAGCACCGGATCGAGGATCAGCGGAATATCGGGGTAATCGGCAATGATTTCGGCGATCGCCACGATGTTCTCGACGCTGCCCAGCAGGCCCATCTTGAAAGCGGCCACCGGCATGTCCTCAAGCAGCGCGCGCGCCTGGTCGGATACCCAATCGGCATCGATCGGCAGGATGTCCTCGACGCCGGCCGTGTCCTGTATGGTGATCGCAGTCACCACCGTGAGCGGATGGCAGCCCAAGCTGGCCAGGGTCATGATATCGGCCTGAATGCCGGCACCGCCGGTCGGATCCGAGGCGGCAAAACTCAATACGATCGGCGGCAACAGCTCGGCAGGGTCTTGGGGCATGGCGGGTCTGGCGTGGGTTGGCGAAGGCCGGTTGAGGCTGGTCTCATTCTAACTGAAAACCCCTTCCAGCCGGGCGTCTCGGCTTGCCGCTGCCGCTGGAGAAGCGGCCAGTTTTCGATTGGATTCGAGGCGGCCGCAGGGTAATATGTGCACTGATTCGATTAGGGAGCCAATATGCACTGGAAAGATGAATACTCGGTCGGCATCGAGGAGATCGACAAGCAGCACCGGGTACTGCTCGACTACTTTCGCTTGATCGAAGATACCGTTGCCAGCGGAGGTACTTGGTCGAACGTGCATTTCATCCTGATCCAGCTGCATGACTTCGCCAGAATCCATTTCGCGGTCGAAGAGGCCTTGATGCATATGTTCGCTTACCCGGGCGCCGCCGAACACATCAACCTGCATCAAGGGTTTTTTGCCAAGCTGAAGGAGCTCGAACAGCAATCCCTGACCACCGATGTCACCAAGGAAACGGTTGAATTCGTGCACCAATGGCTGCTGCGGCACATCACGGGCGCGGATCGAGCTTATGCCCGCCACATTGCCAGCGGCGCCCCGATCGTCCGCACCAAGACTGCGGCGCAAACTTGACTCAAGTCAATCCTTATTGAGCGTCGGACGTTTACAGTAACAAACTTTTTTCACGGAGCTGGCATGTCCGCTGTTGCACCAATCGAACTGGTCTGTCCCGCCGGCTCTTTGCCGGCACTCAAGGCCGCCGTCGATCACGGCGCCGATACGGTCTATCTCGGCTTTCGCGACGACACCAATGCGCGCAACTTCGACGGCCTGAACTTCGACGATGCGGCCTTGGCGGAAGGCCTGCGCTATGCCCATGCGCGCGACCGCAAGGTGCTGCTGGCGCTCAACACCTACCCACAAGCGGACAACTGGCAACGCTGGACCGGCGCGGTCGATCGCGCCGCCAAGGCCGGCATCGACGCCATCATCCTGGCCGATCCCGGACTGATGGCGTATGCCCGACGCACTCATCCGCAATTGCGGCTGCATCTGTCGGTGCAAGGCTCGGCGACCAGCTACGAAGCCATCAATTTCTATCGCGAACATTTCAACATCCAGCGCGCCGTGCTGCCGCGCGTGCTGTCGCTGGCACAAGTGGCGGAAGTGATCGCCAACACCGAGGTGGAGATCGAGGTGTTCGGATTCGGCGGCCTGTGCGTCATGGTCGAAGGACGCTGCTCGCTTTCCGCTTTCACCACCGGCACTTCGCCCAACTGCAACGGCGCCTGCTCGCCGGCCAAGAGCGTGCGCTGGGAACAAACTGCGGCGGGAATGGAGACGCGCCTCAATGGCATCCTCATCGACCGCTATGCCGACGACGAGCGCGCGGGCTACCCGACCCTGTGCAAAGGGCGCTTTGCCGTGGACGACGCGACCTACTATGCCATCGAAGAACCGACCAGCCTGAATACCCTGGAACTCCTGCCGCAGCTCATGGAGATCGGAGTGCGCGCCCTCAAGATCGAGGGACGGCAGCGCAGTCCCATCTATGTCGCCCAGGTCACCAAGGTGTGGCGCGCGGCGATCGACGCCTGCGCTCGCGATCCCGAACATTTCACGCCGCTGCCGACCTGGATGGCCGAACTCAACAAGGTTTCCGAGGGACAGTCGCACACGCTCGGCGCCTATTACCGGCCCTGGAAATGAAGAACCTACCCCCCATCCCCTTTCCCGAGGAAGGGGGTGACTATGGCTCCCCTACGGCTCGCAGATTATTGGCGGCCCCGCCTTGTCCCCCGGAGGGGAGGCCATGAAGTTGTCATTAGGCCCGCTGCTCACCTACTGGCCGCGCCAGCGGGTATTCGATTTCTATGCCGCGATGGCGCAGCAGCCTGTCGACATCGTCTATCTCGGCGAAACGGTTTGCTCGCGCCGTCACGAGTTGCGCCTCGACGACTGGCTGGAGATCGCCGCGCAGCTTGCCGCCGCCGGCAAGCAGGCCGTGCTGTCGACCCAGACCTTGATCGAATCCGAGTCGGATCTCAAGACCCTCAGAAGGCTCATCGACAACGGCCAATTCGCTGTCGAAGCCAACGACATGGGCGCGGTGCGCTTGCTGACCGAACGAAAACTGGCCTTCATCGCCGGACCGACGCTGAACATTTTCAATGCCGAAACGCTGCGCTTCATCGGCGAGCTCGGTGCCACACGCTGGGTGCTGCCGCCCGAAGCGGGCGCGGCACAGCTCACGGCCTTGCAGGCGGGACGTCCGGCGGGAATGGAAACCGAGGTATTCGCCCTGGGCCGCCTACCGCTGGCCTATTCGGCACGCTGCTTCACGGCGCGCCGCTTCAATCTGCAGAAGGATGCCTGCGAGTTTCGTTGCCTGGATTTTCCCGACGGCCTGGCATTGTCGACGCGCGACGGTGAAGCTTTCCTGACCTTGAATGGCACCCAGACGCAATCGGCGAAAGTCTATAACCTGCTGCTGGAAATGCCCGCCCTGCTGGCTGCCGATGTCGCCGTGGCACGCATCAGTCCGCAGGCCGAGCATACCGCCGAGATCATCGATCTGTTCCGGCGCTGCCGCGATACCCTGCTGACACCGCAAGCCGCCTGGGAAGCGGCCCGCCGGCATCTGCCGGGCGAACCGTGCAACGGGTTCTGGCATGGCCGGCCGGGGCTGGAACAAGTCATGAATCCATAAGGAGCCGCCCATGAAATTGCCCGCGCAGATTCCCAATTTCACGCTGCCTGCGTTGTTCACCCGCTTCGGCCAACGTCTGCCGCAATTGCCGCCGACCCTGGCCTTGATCACTGTGCTCAACCTGGCGCTGGGGCGCCTGCTGCCGCGGGAACCGCTCTCGCCGTTGCTCGGCAAGCGGTTGGCGATACGCGTCTCCGACGCCGGACTGACGCTGCGCTTCGCCTATAACGAGCGCGGCTTTCACCCCAGCTTCGATGCCACCGCAGCGGATCTGACCATCACCGCCCGCACCCGCGATTATCTCGCCCTGCTGACCCGCGAGGAAGATGCCGATACGTTGTTCTTCAACCGCCGTCTGCAGATGCAGGGAGAGACCGAGCTCGGGCTACTGGTGAAGAACACGCTCGATACGATCGAACTGCCGCACATCGAATTGAATCCGCTGGCGCCGATGCAGTCGCTGCAACAATTGCGCCGGATGCTCGGCGGCGCGCCCGGCGCCGGTGCCTGATCGGCCATAGCCCAGCCGTTCCGGCTTGCAAGCGCGCATCCCTTCCGCTTCCCCGCTACCGCTCTATCTGGCGGCGGCCTACACGCTGCTGGTGATCTATGCCAGCCTGCATCCTTTCTCGGACTGGCGCGATACCGGGGCATCGCCGGCTGCCTTTCTGTTCGTTGCCTGGCCGCGCTACTGGACCCTGTTCGATCTCGCGACCAATGTCATCGCCTATATGCCATTGGGTTTCATCTGGGTGTCGACCCTGCTGCCGCGGCACGGTACGTGGCGCTCGGTGGCATTGGCGAGCTTGCTCGGCGCCTGCCTGAGTCTGTCGCTGGAAACCGTGCAGAATTTCCTGCCGAGCCGTATGGCATCGAACGTCGATCTTGGCTGCAACAGCATCGGCGCGCTGCTTGGCGCGCTGGCCGGAGCGCGTTGGGGAGCGGTGCTGCTGGACGGCGGCCGCCTGCATGCGCTGCGCATGCGGCTGATCGGCAAAGGCGCCATGGCCGACGCCGGATTGGTCCTGCTGGCGCTATGGTTGCTGACCCAGCTCAATCCGGAGATTCTGCTGTTCGGCAACGGCGACTTGCGCGGTCTCTTGGACGAACTGGGCTTGCAGGCGCCGCTGCCCTATGTTGCCGAACAGTTTCCGTGGGTGGAGGCCGGCGTCACCGCCACCAATACCCTGGCGCTCGGCCTGCTGTTTGGCTGTCTGCTGCGGCGGGACAAATATCGGCTGCCGCTGGCGCTGATCGTCGCGGCATTGCTGGTAAAAAGCTGTTCGCTGATGCTGCTGAAGAGCACCGCCGGCTTGGCTTGGGCCACGCCCGGCAGTCTGGCCGGACTGGTGGCAGGCCTGCTGCTCTCGCTGGCGGCGACGCCGTTGCCGCGCCGAATGCGCCAGGCCTTGGCGGCTCTGTCGCTGTTGCTGGCGACGGCGTTGGTGAACCTCGCGCCGGAAAATCCCTATCTCACCGCCATACTGCAAGTCTGGCAGCAGGGACACTTCCTCAACTTCAACGGCCTGACGCGGCTCACCTCGTCGCTTTGGCCTTTTCTTGCCCTGCCCTGGCTGATGCTGCTGCGCCAGGAAACCCTGGAGACGGCATGACCGCAGATACGCACGACAACCTGCTGGCCTTGCGCGACACCCTGCGCGAATTCACCGCAGCGCGCGACTGGCGCCAGTACCATACGCCGAAGAACCTCGCCATGGCATTGATCGTCGAAGCCGCAGAGCTGGTCGAGCAGTTCCAGTGGGCCACACCCGAGGAGAGTTGCACCCTGTCGCCGGAAAAAGCCGCGGCGGTACGCGACGAAGTCGCGGATGTGCTGATTTACCTGATCGAGATAGCCGATACGCTGAACATCGACCTGATCGCCGCGGCGCGCGCCAAGATCGCCAAGAATGCCGTCAAGTACCCTGCACCTTCCGAAGCTTAGACAACTCTAAGCAATCCCCCGCTGCTTGGCTCTTTTAATGACGCATGCCGCATACATCGCGTGCAGAAACAAGAATGGCAGATACATCAGGAAAGGGTTGGCGACCAAGCGATTCACCATCCATAGCGCCGCCAATCCTTGGGCAAATGCCATCGCGGCGTAGAGCAACGACACTTTCCCGTGCGAATAGCCCAGGCGGTTGAGCAACTGATACAGATGCGTCCTGTGCGCTTGAAACACATTTTCGCCGCGCAGCAGGCGCCGCAGGAAGGTAAATACGGTATCGAAAAGGAAATGAAACAACAGCAAGGGCACCACGAACAAGGAGACATGGGCATGATCGTCGCGTGCGGCGACGATAGCCAGCGATGCAAAGGCGAGTCCGAGAAAGGTGCTGCCGATATCGCCCATGAATATCCTCGCGGGAGGCCAATTGAAAACCAGAAATCCCAGCGATGCTGCGCACAAGGCAAGCGCGGCAAAGTAGATGAAGAAGCTTCCCTGCTGGAAGGCGATCACGCTGAAAAACAGGCTCGCGATCACCGCGGTGCCGGCCGCCATGCCGTCCAGTCCATCCATGAAATTGTAGGCGTTCGTCAGGCCAAGCAGCCAAAACAGCGTCAGCGGATAAAACCACCACTGGGCAGCGACCAGCCCTAGCCAGGGCACATGCAAGGTATCAATCAGAATGCCGGTGCCCATCATCATGGCAATGGCGATCAATTGGGTGCCGATCTTCAGGAGCGGGCTCCGCGTCTTGACGTCGTCATAAAGCGAGACGGCGGCAACAAGCAGCAAGGAGGCCAGGAAACCCCAAAAATACCGGGACCGGATCGGAACCACATCGCCGCACAGATGAATCAGCAAGATGCCAAGCAGAAACCCGGCCACGATGGCCAGCCCGCCGCCTCTCGGTGTAGGCACGCGGTGGGACGAGCGCTCGTTCGGAACGTCATGGACGAGCGGGTGACGAACCAACCAGCCGGTCAAACCGGCAGAGCAACAAACGATGGCCGCCGCAAAAACGAGGTCGAGAAAAAACGCCAGGAATGACATGAGTCAAAGTCGTCTACGCAATTCGATAGAGCTTACATCATCTCGATGCCGGAGCGCTGGAACAATGACGCGAACCGGTAAGACGCCCCCAGTAGGACTTATAATCGGTTTTCGGATAGATCGAAGAGTTCAAGCATGAGCTATTACAAGCACCACGTATTTTTCTGCACCAACCAGCGCGGGCCGGGCGAGACCTGCTGCAATGCGCGCGGCGCGGCGGAAATGCGCAACTATGCCAAAGACCGCATCAAGGCGCTCGGGCTTTCCGGCGCCGGCAAGATACGCATCAACTCGGCCGGCTGCTTCGACCGTTGCGACTTGGGCCCGGTACTGGTCGTTTATCCGGAAGGCATCTGGTACACCTATATCGACAAGGACGATATCGATGAAATCATTGACGCACATCTCGTTGGCGGCAGGATTGTCGAGCGTCTGAAGATCTGAGGTATGGGAAAACTTGAGCGGGTGTTGCTCGCGGGACCGGCCGGCAACCTCGAAGTCTTGATCGAACCGCACGAGGCTGCGCGAGGCATCGCCCTGATCGCCCATCCGCATCCACTGTATGGCGGCAGCGCCGACAACAAGGTGGTGACCACGCTGGCCAAGGCTCTCCGCGAAATGGGCTACACCACTCTGCGGCCGAACTTCCGCGGCGTCGGCGGCAGCGAAGGCCAGCATGACCACGGCGAGGGGGAAACGTACGACTTGCTGGCGGTGTGTGCCTATGCCCGCCAACGCTTCGACTCCCCTCGGGGCAGCAGTTCACCAAGTCCGTTGCCGCTGGCGTTGGCCGGCTTTTCCTTCGGCGCCTATGTGATTACCCGGGTGGCGAAAACCTTGGCGGAGCACGGCGACCCGGCCGAACGCCTGGTGCTGGTCGGCGTGGCGACGGGTCTTGTCGAGGGCAAACGCAGCTATATTGCGGAAACCGTCCCTGCCGACACGGTCGTCATCCATGGCTCCCAGGACGAAACCATACCGCTGGGCAATGTCGTCGCCTGGGCGACGCCGCTCGAATTGCCGGTGATCCTGGTGCCCGGCGCCGACCACTTTTTCCACCGCAAGCTGCACCTGATCCGCAGCATCGTCCATTCGGCATGGCAGCGGTGATGCCCCAGAACCAACCTCGTACACCGGTACGGGAATCCGCCGCTGAAGTTGGGGTGCCAGTGCCCACCGTTGGGGTTGGGGTGCTGACCGTCGAAGGACTGCGCAAATCCTACGCCGGTCGGGAAGTCGTCGCCGGCGTCAGCTTCAGCCTGGCACGCGGCGAGTGCTATGGGCTGCTCGGCCCCAATGGCGCCGGCAAGACCACCGCCCTGCGCTGCTGCCTCGGCCTCACCACACCCGATGCGGGAGACATCCGCATGGTGGGGGAGCCGGTGCCTCAACGTGCCCGCGAAGCGCGCATGAAAGTCGGGGTAGTGCCGCAATTCGACAACCTCGATCCGGATTTCACGGTGGCCGAGAACCTGCGGGTGTTCGGCCGTTACTTCGGTCTCGCCGATGCCGAGACGCGCCGCCGCATACCCCATCTGCTGGATTTCGCGGGCCTTGCGGGCAAGGAGGAGGCGCGCCTGCAAACGCTCTCCGGCGGGATGAAGCGGCGCCTGACGTTGGCCCGAGCGCTGGTCAACGATCCGGATCTGCTGCTGCTCGACGAGCCGACCACCGGCCTCGATCCGCAAGCCCGCCACCTGATCTGGGAACGCCTGAAACAGTTGCTGCAGCAGGGCAAGACCATCCTGCTGACCACTCACTTCATGGACGAAGCCGAGCGCCTCTGCCATCGCCTGGCGATTCTCGACGAAGGCCACATCGTCGCGCAGGGTGCGCCACGCGAGCTGATCGCCAACCGCATCGAGCCGCAGGTGATCGAAGTGTATGGCGAGGACGCGCCGGGCTGGGCTCAGACGGCGGCCCCAGCATATGCTCAACGCGTCGAGATCAGCGGGGAGACGGCGTTCTGCTACGTCGACGACGGTCAAGTGATTCCACTGCTCGCCCAACTCGCCGACCTGCCGCAATTGCGTACGCTGCATCGGCCGGCGAATCTCGAAGACGTGTTCCTCAAACTGACCGGCAGGGAACTCCGTGATTAATTCCCTCTTCGAGCCACCCCGTCTCTCGTTACGCGCCATCGCCGTATGGCGGCGCAACTTCCTGGTGTGGCGCAAGTTGGCCATTCCCTCGGTGCTCGGCAACCTGGCCGATCCGATGATCTATCTGTTCGGTCTCGGCTATGGCCTCGGCAGTTTGCTGCCGCAGGTTGGCGGCGTGAGCTACATCGTCTTTCTGGCCAGCGGCACCGTCTGTGCCAGCACCATGAACGCCGCCTCGTTCGAGGCGCTGTATTCGGCTTTTTCGCGCATGCATGTGCAGAAGACCTGGGAAGCCATACTCAATGCACCGGTGGCGCTCGACGATGTGCTGGCGGGCGAATGGCTGTGGGCGGCGGCCAAATCGACGCTCTCGGGCCTGGCCATTCTGATTGTGATTACCGCACTCGGATTTGTCGCCTCGCCGCTGGCACTGTGGGCCATACCCGTGATTTTTCTCACCGGCCTGACTTTTGCCGCGATGGGCCTGATCGTGACCGCGTTGGCGCCCTCGTATGACTTTTTCATGTACTACTTCACGCTGCTGATGACGCCGATGACGCTGCTCAGCGGCGTTTTCTTTCCGCTGGAACAGTTGCCGCCGGCGTTTCAGGGCCTCGCCGCCGCGCTGCCGCTGGCGCATTCGGTACGCCTGGTGCGGCCGCTGTTGATGGGAGAGTGGCCGGCCCAGGCCCTGACGCATATCGCGGCGTTGCTGGCGATAGGGCTGGTCGCCTACTGGATCGCCTTGGTGCTGACGCGCCGGCGTTTGCTGAAGTAACTTCGACTTCTAAGCCAGCAGACCGTACAGCATCTTGCTGGCCAGCAGGGCGAGGAATCCGCCGAAGGCGCGTTTCAGCTGCTTCACCGGCAGCTTGTGCGCCATTTTCGCGCCGAACGGCGCCAGCAGGAACGACATCAGCACGACGCCGACGAAGGCCGGCAGATAAATATAGCCGACGGCATATGGCGGCAGATGAGCGGCGTGCCAGCCGCTGAAGAGGTAGCCCACCACCCCGGCGATGGCAATCGGAAAACCGAGCGCCGACGAAGTGCCGACCGCTTGATGAATCGCCACGTTGCTCCACACCATGAATGGGATCGACATGAACCCGCCACCCGCCGACACCAGGCTGGAGACGCCTCCGATAAACGCGCCGGCCAGCAGCAAACCCACCCGGCCGGGCAGGTTGCGCGAGGGCTTGGGCTTGAAATCCAGCATCATCTGCAGAGAAGCATAATAGACGACGGCGGTGAATATCGTCGCCAAGGGACGCGTCGGCACGCTGCTGGCGATGAAGGATCCGGCCAGCGTGCCGAGCATCAGCCCCGGCGCCATGCTCCTGACGATATCCCAGCGGACGGCAGCATGCGAGTGATGCGCACGCATGCTGGAAATCGAGGTGAATACGATGGTCGCCATCGATGTGCCCAATGCCAGATGCATGACATGTTGCGGCGGAAAGTCCTGCGCCGCGAACAGCATGTACAGCAGCGGCACCAGCGTCAAGCCGCCGCCCACGCCGAACAATCCGGCAACGAAACCGGCGAAGGCGCCGAGCAGGGGATAGGCCAGCCACCAGAGCGTCACGGTTTCGCGCCCAACAGTTCCTTGCAGATGAAATTCCACTCGCGCGGGTCGAGCGGCGTGATCGAGAGGCGGTTGCCGCGCTGCAGAATGCGCATCCGCGCCAGCTCTGGCTGCGCGCGCAATTCGGCCAAGCCTAGCAGGCGGGTCTTGCTTGCCACGCGCACATCGACGTTCATCCAGCGAGGATTTTCAGGGGTGGCCTTGGGGTCGAAGTATTTGCTTTTTGGATTGAACTGGGTCTGGTCCGGGTAGGCCAGCTTGACCACCTCGGCCAGCCCGACGATGCCTGGTTCGGCGCAGTTCGAATGGTAGAAGAACAGTTTGTCGCCAACCCGCATCTGGTCGCGCATGAAGTTGCGCGCCTGGTAGTTGCGCACGCCATACCAAGCGACAGTCTGCTCAGGCATGGACAGCACGTCGTCGATGCTGCAATCGGCAGGCTCGGATTTCATCAGCCAGTAACGCATTGCTCGCCCTTCATCGATTTTCCGACGAGTGGTTTTCGTTCGTCATATGCAGAAAAGCGAAAGCGCGGAAATTCTCCGCGCTTTCAGCCAATATCCCATAACTTCGGGTATTAATGGGTCCCCCACTGTGCCGCCAGACCGGCATCCTGAACCGGAGTTCAGAGTGGTCAGCTTCCGGCCGCTTCAGGTGCGTTCGCGAGGAACGCTCACAACGGCGGCGCTTTGGTCGCTGACCGAATGCCAAGATCATTGGTTCTAGGAATGTATGGCCTTGGCGATCACCGCAGGGGATTTCCTGAGCGCGGCAGAGCAACACGAAGGTCTTAAAAGAGCTTCTCCTGCACCCCCATCGCCGCATCCAACCGCGCTACGATGGAATCGATTCTACGCGTAAATTCCGCGCTGTCAAAGCTTGCCGAGGAAGTCTCCGAAACCTCCGTCGCAGCCGCATCGGGAGCGGGTTTGACAAGCAGTTCGTGCGCCAAATTCAGGGCGGTCATCACCGCCAGACGCTCACCGCTGCTCTTGGTCCGGGCAGCGATTTCGCCCATCTTGGCATCCACGTGGGTCGCCGCCGCGATCAACGCCTCGCGTTCCTCCGGTGCGCAGGCGACCCGGTATTCATGGCCCTGCAGCAGGATATCCAGCGTGGGAGTTTTTTTCATACGCGTTCCCGCTTATTCCTCCGGTAGCCTATCCATCAGCGCTTCAAGCCGACCGCGCGCGGTGTCTATCCTGTTGAGGAGTTGTTGCCGCTCATCTTCGAGTCCGGTCACGCGGCTGCGCAGCGCCTGGTTTTCGGCGCGCAAGTCCTGGCAGAACGCAAGGAACTGCTCAATTTTTTGCTCCAGCACAGTCAGATCACTCGACATAAACGCAAGTTTGTTTGAAAAAGTGATTACGGTCAAGTAATAACGCCGTGTTTTGAAGGTTGTTTAGAGTAAAAATCGGATCGGATGCTTATAACTCCCGCGAATTATGGTAGCCTCTTCAATTGAAGATCATGCAATTACAACTGACCTACGATTCCGTCGAAGACCGGCTGTTGCTCTCCCTGAAAGTGGGAGAGCAGACGATGGGGTTTTGGCTCACCCGGCGTTTCACCAAACTGCTTTGGCAAGCGCTGTGGCAGAGGGCGGGGGCGGCACTCGATATGAAGGCCAGTGCCGCCGCGCGGGAAATGCTGCTGGCGATGCAGCAGAACGAGGCAAGCCAGAAACATCCTTTCACCCAGTCGCCACAACTGGAATTGAATGCCCCGCCGATTCTGGCCTCGACGCTGAAATACGGGCCGCATGAAAATGGCGGGCATGCGCTGAGCCTGATCGATGCGGCGGGAAATGGCGAATTGCTGATGCTGGGTGACGACAGCCTGCATGCCCTGATCCGGTTGCTGGATGAAATCATGGTCACCTGCGAATGGCAGTTGGACCTTTGGCGGCCACTCGCATCGGTCCCCGGACTTTCACCCGCTTCGAACGCACTTCACTAGTCCGGTTATTTCTCCTTGCCGGCAGCCGTCTGGCGCTATTGCCGCGGTACCGCGAATACCGCCTGGCCCTGTATCTTGACCTGCCCGGTTTGGTCGGCGGCGCTGATCTCCACGCGTACTTCGTTGCCATCCGCGCCTTCCTGAACCGCCACCACCCGTCCATTGCAATGAATGATGTCGCCCACATGCGTAATGGCAACGAAGCGCACCTGCAATGAGCGCAGCCAAGGCTGTGGCGCCCAGTCGGTCAGCAACCGACCTACATAGGCGGTCGGCAGCATGCCGTGTGCGAACACGTCATCCATGCCGGAGCGGCGCGCGAAGTCGATGTCCACATGGATCGGGTTGTGATCGCCGGAAGCGCCGCAATACAGCGCCAGGATGGTACGCGAGATAGGGGCGCTCACCAGTTGCGGCAAGGTGTCGCCGACGCGGACGGTGGCGAGAGTTGTTAGATGTGTTTGATTGTCAGCCATTGCGCACCACCGTGGTATTGCGCAGTTCGGCGACGGCTTCCCCGCGTTGGTTGGTAACATGCACTGCCTTGACGACAAATTCCAGCGCACCATTCTTCTTGTCGTAGATATCCTCCACGCGCGCCGCAAAAGTCAGGCGGTCGCCAGCAAATGCCATACGATGGTAAACGAATTGCTGCTCGCCATGCAGCACGCGCCCGACATCGATGCCAAGCATGTCCCGCAGCAAGACGGGGGCTTCCAAGTCCAGGCAGTGCAGGAATGTCGGCGGCACCGGGATCGACGGGTATCCCGCCTGCTTGGCGGCTTCCAAATCGCGATAAACCGGATCGGTTTGGTCGGTGGCCTTAGCGAAAAAACGCAGGCGCCCTGCTTCCACGTCTACCGTAAACGGCGGCAGCTCGCGACCGATGTAACTGCGATCAATCATACTTCAACTCCTTTTTGTCGAGACTCAACTATTGGTTTCTGTCGCATTAACTATGCATATGGCAAGTGTTTTCGAAAACCTTTGCCCGATCATGCTGAACGGATTTGCCGACGCATACTTGATCTGCAAACGCCGGTTTCGATGTCACCAGCGGCATCATAGATGGTCGCCCCTGGTTTGCCAAGCGTTCAATCGAGAACGATCAGAAGGTGTGGAAATTGCAGCCGGACTTTAAAACTGATAACCGGAGCAGGGGACGGGGCGTCCTCGGGCGGCAGATTCACCCGGTATTGACCCCCCTATTTATTCATTTGTCTTACCTGCCAGGCCATGACAAATGATACAAACAGGAGGGTGTTATGCAATATGCCGGCTGCCCTATGCGCGTTCGAAGATCGCAGCCATTCCTTGACCACCACCGACGCACATGGTTTCCAGGCCGTAGCGACCCTTTCTGCGGTTGAGTTCATGCAGCATGGTGGTTAGGACGCGCGCGCCGGTTGCGGCGATCGGGTGCCCTAAAGAGATGCCCGAACCATTTACGTTCAACCGATCGGGATCGTTCCAACCCCATCCCTTGAGAACCGCAAGCACCTGACAGGCGAAGGCTTCGTTGAGCTCGACCAAATCCATTTGATTAAAGGAAAGCCCGGTTTTGCTGAACAGTTTCTGTACTGCCGGTACCGGACCGATGCCCATGGTAGCCGGGTGGCAGCCAGTCACTGCCCATCCAACCAGATAACCCATGGGTTCCAGCCTGAGTTCCTTTAGCTTGTCCTCGGCCACGACCAGGCAAACCGCGGCTGCATCGTTCTGTTGGCTGCTATTGCCAGCAGTCACGGTACCGTCCTTCACCAACGGCTTGAGTTTGCCAAGGGTCTCCAAACTGGTGTCAGGCTTGATACCTTCATCTTTGGCAAAGACAAGGGGATCGCCCTTGCGTTGCGGTACGTTGATCGGCACTACTTCGTCGTTGAAACGGCCCGCTGCCCAAGCGTCGGTAGCGCGACGCTGGCTACGCACCGCATACGCGTCGGCCTCCTCGCGCGAGATTTTGTATTCCTTAGCCAGGTTCTCCGCAGTTTCGATCATGCCTGAAATGTGTCCGAAACGTTCCACGGGCTGCGAACGTTCGCGTCCGCGTTCAAGGCGATCATGCATCTTCACTGAACCGGAGCGTGCGCCCCAGCGCATGTCGGTGGTGTAATACTCGATGTTGCTCATGCTCTCGACGCCGCCGGCTACCACAACGTCCGCAGCGCCACTCTGTACCATCATGGCGGCGTTGACCACCGCCTGCAATCCGCCGGCGCAACGGCGGTCCAGCTGCATCCCCGGCACTTCGATCGGGAGCCCCGCTTGCAAGGCCGCAAAACGGCCCACACAGGGCATCTCGCCATTGGAGTAGGAGTGGGCGAATATCACGTCTTCCACTCTCGCCGGGTCCAGGCCGGTACGCTCCAGCACAGCCTTGATTAGGGCCGAACTCATGTCTCCGGCTGACAAGGGACGCAAGCTGCCGCCAAAGCCGCCAACCGCAGTACGCACTGGAGATACGATTGCCGCTCGTCTCATCATGTAGTTCCTCCACACCAATTGCGCCGCACCCGAGCCGCCCGCGTCAGGTCTATCTGCCAGGGCAAGTACAGCAAAAATGAACGGTGTTCATTCTACAGAACTTCAAATAGATTCGCCAGCGGTATGTCCGTGTCGTTTTTTTGGCTCCGCAAATAACCAAACTCGGCCATACAAGCCGCAAAGTCCGTCGATACCCAATTATCGGAACAACGGTATAATATGTGAATATGCGTTTTAACACGTTTCGATTCAGATTTATTCGATAAAGGAAAATCTTATGGACTACCAGGACATCCTCTACACCAAGGCTGACGGGATCGCGACGATCACCATCAACCGGCCGAAAGCCTATAACGCTTTTACGGCCAACACCTGCGAAGAACTGATTCATGCTTTCAAGGATGCCGATTACGACAAAAGCATTGGCGTCGTCGTTCTTACCGGCGCTGGCGACAAGGCCTTCTGCACTGGCGGTGACCTTGGCACGCAAGACGCAGGCTACGGCGGCCGCGGCACAATCGGCCTGCCGATCGAGGAGATGCAAAGCATAATCAGGGATATCGCGAAACCGGTGATCGCACGCGTCAATGGCTTCGCGATCGGCGGCGGCAACGTGCTTGTGACGATATGCGACCTCGCCATCGCGTCCGACAAAGCCCAGTTTGGACAAGCCGGCCCGCGCGTCGGCTCGGTTGACGCGGGCTTCGGTACCGCCCTGCTGTCACGTGTGGTCGGCGAAAAGAGGGCGCGCGAGATATGGTACTTGTGCCGCCGCTACACCGCGCAAGAGGCGCTGCAAATGAATCTCGTCAATGCGGTGGTGCCGCACGACCAACTCGATGCTGAAGTGCGCAAGTGGTGTGATGAGATTGTGGAGAAGAGCCCGACGGCAATCGCTCTGGCTAAAAAGTCCTTCAATGTGGACACGGAAATGATCCGCGGCATTGGCGGATTGGCGATGCATGCACTCAAGCTATATTACGAGAGTCCGGAATCCGAGGAAGGCGGCAATGCGTACCGTGAAAAACGCAAGCCGGATTTTCGCAAGCACGTCAAATAGGTCTCCGGGTCAAATGCCGCTGCCTCCTTCCGAAGGAGAGCAGCGGCGTTTGACGCAACCTGAAGCCCGAATCAGGACGACGCGGGCTGGGTACTCCTCAACTCAGATAGGATCCCACGGAGTGATCGCTATCGACGGAACATTCTGGAAGAAACTCGGCTCGAAAGCCGGAATGACATGTTCGGCGACAGTCTCCGGAGTCCACCCTTCATTGCGGTGCACGGATCGGAGAATACGGATCTGGTTGAAGAAGTAGATCTCGTTCGCGCGCACGCCGAAAATCTGTCCCGATACTTTCGCGGCGCTGTCGCTTGCGAGATAAATGGCCAACGGCGCGATCTTGCCGGCTTCCATTTTCTTGTACTTTTCGATCCGTGCGATATTCTCCGGCGAGTTGGCGGGGATATTTGCCGTCATCGCAGTCCATGCCCAAGGAGCGATGCAGTTCGAGCGCACGTTGAACTTGGCCATGTCTAGTGCAATCGATTTCGATAGGCCAAGAATCCCCATCTTGGCCGATGAGTAGTTTGCCTGTCCAAGATTACCGATCAGCCCCGAAGTCGAGGTCATATGGATGTAACTGCCGGAATTCTGGTTCTTGAAGTGCGGAGCGGCAGCGCGCGAAACGTAAAACGAACCGTTGAGATGCACATCGATAACGGCTTTCCACTCCTCCGGACTCATGTTGAAGAAAAATCGGTCCCGCAGAATGCCGGCATTATTGACCACGCAGTCGATGCGGCCGAAAGTGTCGACTGCGCTCTGCACTATGCGGTTTGCGGATTCCCATTCGGAAACGCTGTCGGTATTGGCCACTGCCTTGCCCCCGGCTTTCACGATCTCGTCAACGACCTGCTGCGCGGCAAACTTGCCCGTTTCCTTATCGCAAGCAAGGTCGTTCACCACGACTTTTGCTCCGTACTTCGCAAATCCAAGCGCGAACTCGCGTCCAATACCGGCCCCTGCGCCGGTGACCACCACTACCTTGTCCTTGACCATATCGCCCATCAGTTTCTCCTGTCTATATCCGGCAATCCGATAACCCATATACGTACCAATTACGTACCAATACGCCGGAGTAATTAAAAAACAAATAACGTATAATTATGAATGTTGTTCGCAGAACAAGTCAATGTCGTTGAGTGGAACGATTGACCTGTAGTTTCTTCTTGGTTTAAACCGAATATTAATATGTCATGTGAACGGTGGGGGAAATGATCGAACTTGAGCGGCATGGCCGTGTCGCAGTAGTGACCTTGAATCGTCCTCCGGTAAATGCGATCGACGAGGGAATGATCTCTGCGTTCCAGCGCATCCTCGACGATCTCGAGAAACAAGCCGACTGGTCAGTTCTACACATTCGCAGCGCACAGAAAATATTCTCGGCAGGCGCCGACCTGGATCTCATTCGATCATGGAAGAACTCTCCGTTTCCGGGACGGACATTTTCCGCTTATATCGACCGGCTGCAGGCACTTTATCAACGCCTCGAACGATTGCCGCAGATTACGTTCTGCGAAATCGGCGGCGCAACCATGGGCGGTGGCTATGAACTCGCGCTGGCTTGCGATCTGCGCATGGCAGCGGATGAGGCGAAGATCGGCTTGCCTGAGGTAGGGATCGGCCTGGTTCCCGGAGCGGGCGGTACGCAGCGATTGACGCGGCTGTGCGGACGAAGCGTGGCCTCCCGGATTATCCTCGCTTGTGAGACAGTGGATGGCAGAACTGCCGCAACTCTCGGGATGGTGCAATGGTCCGTACCCCGTTCCGAATTGGCGGAAAGATCGCGCACAATGGCCGATCGCATCTCCAAACAGTCGGCCACGGCGTTGCATATCGCCAAGCAGTGCATCGCCGCGGCGACAGATGACCGAAGCCACGGGTACCGCATGGAGAAGGATTTCGGCGGCGCCCTGCTGGACAACAAGGAGACACAGGATCTTATCGCTGCCTTCCTGGAGAAAACCACGAAGACCGCGTAACAGCGATCAGCGTGACGATATTGCGGCTGACAGCTTGGCACTAGTGTGATGCTGCATTCTTGATGAAAATATATTTTGATGATTGGGAAGAAAATGAAAGTCATTGATATGCAGGCCACCATTATGAGCAAGGATAAAGGTGGCTTTGTGCGCGATCCGAAACTGGTCGCTGATCTGCAAAAGTATTTTGGCTCAAAGGACAGTCCTTATCGATCTGAAGAAGAGATTATTGGTGATTTCAGGGCTTCCGGTGTGAGGGCCGTCATTTTTTCCGGAACCTGGAAGTCCCTCGGTTGGAATGATTTCGAGGAAATTCGTGGGTGGCATAACTACATAGGCGAACTGAAAGCCAAGTATCCCGACGTAGTGCTCGGAGGCTGGCCTGCGCTGGATCCGGGCACTGGATACAAAGGCTTGAAGGAACTGGAACGGTGTATCACAGAGCTGAAACTCTTCGGCGTTGCCGCCTGTGGGGCGTTGACTGGCGTGCCGGTCAACGACAAGCTATGGTACCCATTCTATGATTTGTGTAGCGAACTGAAAGTTCCAGTCAAGCTATGGGTCGGACATCTCGCAATGGGCGGGCGAGGAGTGCACCTGTATTATGAGAACCCCATACCTCACGTCGACGACGTGGCTGCCGAATTTCCCGATCTGACGATCATTTGCGCTCATTGCCCATGGCCGTTTCACAATGAAATGACGTCGGTACTAATCAACAAACCGAACGTCTACAATGAGGTGCATGGCACATCCCCCAAATATTTTCCGGCGGAGTTCAAACGCGAGATCAACACCCGTATTCAAGACAAAATCATGTTCGGCACCGACTATCCACTTTTTACTTACGAACGGATGCTGCGTGACTGGGAGGGTGAAAATTTCAAGCCTGCGGTGCTGCAGAAGGTATATCACCAAAACGCTGCGAGAGTTCTCGGAATAAGCTCGTAAATGTTTGGCCAGATGCCGCCCGGAGCATGGCAAATTTGTGGAACGAAAAACCTCTACAGCTTAAGGCTTTTCACCCACACTGATAATAAGTACGCCGCTTAGCACCAGTAATGAACCAACGATTTGCAACAGCGAGATGTCCTCGTTCAGGAACACGTATCCCAGGTAAATCGTACTGATCGGTCCGATCGAACCGATCAGCGACGTACTGCCCGAACCGATGCGGCGGATAGCATAGGAGAGCATGAACCCCGGCAACACTGTGGAAAGGATCGCCATGGCAATCGTGAGTTGGTAGACGTGCAGCGACACATCGAGTGCGCTCATCGGACGCGTCAGGGCGAACTGCAACATACTGCCCGTGCTTGACACCATCAACGTATAAGCCGTAAAGCGTATTGTCCCGATGCGTGCTATGACATGTCCTGCGCCCACAAAATAAATGGAGAGACACAATGCGCTGACAAACACCAGCGATGCGCCTAGCAAGAGGCCCTCCTGCTTCATCTCCGTGTTGTGCAGAAAAACCAACACGATCCCTGCGTAGGACAATATCAATGCCGCAATGGCTTTTCTGCCGATGGCGCGCTTGTATAGCAGTGCCGAGATAATCACCGTCATCGTGGGGTAGAGATAAAGGATCAAACGCTCTAACCCAGCGGAGATGTATTGCAGTCCAACAAAATCCAGGATACTCGCAAGGTAGTAACCGAACAGACCTAACGCCAATACGAGCATCCAGTCATGCGTACCGAGCGCTTCGGTGCACTGGCGCTCGGCCCAAAATGCCATCCCAATAAAGAACGGCATCGAGAAAGCCATCCGCAGCGCCAGCAAAGTCACTGCATCCACGCCATCAAGATAGGCCAGTTTGACCAGGATAGCCTTGGCTGAATAGCCAACCGCTGCGAGCACCGCGAACGCCACTCCGAAAAGCGCGTCCCGATTGATCAAGACGTTTCGCGAATTGTTTGTCACTATCTAAGGCACAGAAGGCTGGCTGGCGCAGGTGGCTGGTGTAGGTCTTAGGCAAACATGAAGCAACGCGGTCAAACCCGCAGTCGCCCAGTTAGACAGAAATATAAAGTGATAACAGGAGCAAATTATGACAATGAAATTACATCTCCAGCCACTGCCGTTTGGCGAGGCAGGCAGCAGAAGGAATGGATTGTCGCGTATTCATGGGCGCGGATTATATGGAGGCCGCCAAGGGTAGTCAATTCAATCAGGGTGAATGGCCTCTTCGGGAACGCTCTATTCGGATACGGAACCCAGGATTAAAGACGGCAGCTTCGCCTCGCGTCGAGAGGCAACGGACGCATCACATAAGCATATGATGCGAATGACATACCATTTCGAACGGTCTACTTGTCGTCGAGATTGGCCCGAAGCCGGCCGAGCAGGGCGAACAGCATTCGCTGCTCACTTGCGGAGAAACCACGCAACGCTCGATCATGCGAAAGTTTGGCGATATCCATCGTCCGGGTAACCAGCGGCACACCGCGCGGTGTCACGCGGACGCGCACGGCACGTCGATCCTCTGGATCCGGATGTCGTTCAACGTAGCCGCTTGCAGCAAGCCGTTGAATCATTCGGCCGAGAGTGACGGGACTGATATCGAAAAACACTGCGAGATCTGCCTGCCGGCAGCCCGGCTCGCGGTGCACATAATAGAGTAGGCGCGCCAAGGCTGGAGTAAGCTTGAGACCAACGGCGTGCTTCCCAAAATCCAACCGCAGTAGTCGAACACTGTCAGCGAGCAAAGCGCCGAGTGATGCGTTAGAAGCTGAACTATCGGGAACAGACTTAAGGAGATTTTGTCGCATTAACATTAATTATGTATTGGCAAATATAGGCGAGAGTATTTGATCCCCCGCTCAAGCTGGATGGATTCCTCCTGCCAGCGCGTAAAATTGATCGGCAAAAGATATTTCACTCACCTCTTCCTGAACGACTGGCAGCATAGATGTTTTCCGCTTGGAATGATTGATGCAACAGAACCATGTAAGCTCCCGCAATAATAACATACATATTAGTATGTTACCATACCACTCGGCATTTATACCCGCCAATTTTATTTTTTCCCACCCTCGCTCCACTGGCTTCCATCCTCCAGAACTCGGCGACCGATTCGTATCGGTGAAATTATTTCCGCAAGCAACGGGGATTGCGTCTAGTCTTTGTGCGTTGAAGTATCGCCCATGTTCATTTCAGGCAGGGATTGCTTGATGACGGAAAGAAGCTGGACCAGAGTTTCCCGGTCATCGCCGGTCAAGCCGCGAAATGCCTGCTCGTTGAACGCACGTTCGTACTCTCCCATTTTTTCCAGCAATTGTTGGGAATTGCGCGCAAGGTAAATGCGCTTTGCGCGTTTATCCGTCGGGTCGGCTACCCGCTCTATCCACCCCGCGGACTCCAAACGGTCGATCAGTGTGCCCAAGCTCGCTTTGCCGACATCCAGTAGGTCCGCGAGCTGGGTCTGCATCATGCCGTCCTGCCTGGTCAGATGGGCAATCACCCACCACTGGGCGCGCGTGATGCCCAAAGGCTTCATGAATTGGTCGAAGGCTTTGCGCCGCATCCGCGACACATCGTGAAGGAGAAACCCGAGTTTGAGGTCTCGCCGATGCGCGTCTGTAATTTCTTCGGGCCGCAGCCATTTGGGGTTTCTCGTGCTTTTGGCCGAAGCAGATCCCTGATTTATATTGGCCGATTTGGTATCCATCGATGCTTTTCCGATTCTTGTCCCCATGCCTTCCACAGCCGATTTATATGTGATTTATATGTATACCGTATGGTGCACTACTGTAACACATAAGGGTAGCTTTAAACCCGATTTCCAGGCGGGCAGTTGCTTTATTTGTACGTTGTTGTAGTATATGAACTTGAACTGTGTTCAGCTATGCGTCTACCCCATTTTTCTTAAGGTGCGGCAGTTCGCCAGACCAAAGTCGGTGTATTAAATATCATAAAGGTCATGATAACCGTAGCAATTATTGGAATGATCTAACATTTGAGAGGAGATTATTAAAATGGCATGGTTAACTTTGGAACAAGAAATCTATCACAAGGCAGGACTGTCTGTTGATGGAGCAAACATTGAGCCGGCAGCCTGCGAAGGCGTCGGCGATATCTACATGGAAAAGGTGTGGTGGCTATTTGTTTATGACGTGCAGAAGCAGAGCGGGTTGAAAAACGTTCCCGACTATATCGTGTTTCCCAAGGGAACTATCGCCGACTTTAGATGGAATTCGCAATCGTCATACTGGATCAGGAAAAACGACGGAATTATTTACCTTGAGAAAAACGGCAAGTTCATCTGTCCTATAGAGTTTGTCGAGCGCCCTGCGTATTACAGCAAAAACACCAGCTCAGGGAAGCCCATGAAGACGATCGGAACCATTAGAGGCAAACATGGCCTGATGGTGTGCACTCCGCTTTTTTGTGCCAACTGGGTAGGTGACTCTGGACCGTGCAAGTACTGCAATATGAATCCAGGCATGGATGAATATGACAATAAGGCCGTCACCAAGAAACAGGCAGATGAAGTGGGAGAAGTGGCTGCCGCATTGCTGTCCGAGGGGGTGGATTTTCATTTTGTCTGCAGCGCAGGGCAGCCGCCGGCAGGCAAGTCCACAGTTCCTGGGCACATTGAGTTGATGGAGGCCATTAAGAAATATACTGGCCTGGAAAAAATTCCCGGAACGGCAAATCTGTCGCCGCCGGATAATCTGGATGAACTCGAGCCGCTATGGGCCTCAGGGATACAGAGCCTGTTCCTTAACCTCGAGGTTTGGAACCGTGACCTGTACAATTATTTGTGCCCGGGGAAAACCAAACGCTACGGACAGCAGCACTATATAGATGCGTTGGTACGCGGCGCCGAGCTTTGGGGTAGAGGTTATTCGTGGTCGGGCATGGTCGCGGGTCTCGAAGATAAGAAGAGCATCCTGGAAGGGGTCAAGATCATGGCCGAAAAGGGAGTACCCATGCTGATGCAACCATGGGTACCCATGGTTGCATCAGAGCTCGAAGGCCATAGATCTCCTGAAGCTGCCTGGCACTTGGATCTCCAACACAAGGTCTTGGAAATCTATGAGGATTGTCTGCCTGAAGTGGGTAGCGAGAAAGGCTATTGGGAACAGTTTGGCTGTCCCTCATGCCTGACGATCAGCCTTCATTTTGATGTGCTTCGATTAAGGCACAACATCGATACAGATGGTCTCCCAGCACCCCACGGTCCCAAGGGACAATACAGAAATGAAAAGAAAGGGTGTTTTCCTGCCAAACCTAAGGAATTGAACCGCTTCCTGAATGGGAAGTCCGAAGTTCTCACCCTTTAGGAAACAACCGATAATCCCTCAAGATAAAAGAGAGGCGTCGAGTGCGCCTCTCTTTTTATCGGCAATGTTCAAACCAGCCGGGTGCTAAATGGGACTCCCAGGCGGTACTGGCTTTCCGGTATCGAAGCCGCTATTTGGCAGCGGTTTCGGCCGTGATTCCCGAGGCCTTCTCGGCGACCTCTTTGACAACCGCCTTGAGGGACTCGAGATCGCGTTGAAAACGTTCGGTGGGACCCGCAATGGTGAGCGTAGCGACGCAGTGTCCATTAGGATCAAATACCGGCGCGGACACTCCCGACAATCCCCCCAGAACCATGTCCATGGAGCAGGAAACCCCTTCGGCACGGATCTGGATAAGTTCCCGTTTGAGAAATTGACCCGTGATTCGCTTGATGGTCCTAAACTTGAAGGTGAGCGAGGCAATATATTTATCCTGCCACTTCTTGTCTGCATAAGCGAGCAGTAGTCGGCCGCCAGTAGTAATGTACAGTGGCCGAGTGGTTCCCACGGGTATCTGATAACGCACTGGGTGGGGACTGTTGATTATCTCGACGTAAGTAATATATTCCGTTTCCGGATCGAGCACGCCCAGCATCACCGTCTCCTCGGTGCGGTGCGACAGTTCCAACATGAAGGGACGGATTAGCTTCGAGAAACTCCAGGCCGACAGTACTCTGGCAGACAAGCGGTAAATTGATGGGCCCAGTAGGTAGCTACCCTCAATATGGCGCAGGAAACCCTCGGCGACCAGCGGTTTGAGCAGGTTCAACAGACTGCTTTTGGGTGTGCTCAACTTGATGTTGAGTTCAGCCAGAGACATACCGCCCGTTTTCTGCGACAGGATATCAAACAGTCTGAGCAATCTGGTTAAGGAACGTGGGCCTGTGACTTCCTGTTCGACCGGATTGTTTGCTTTACTCTGCTTCTTCATCATATCGTATTCGGAAACAACTGTTTGTTCCGCCTTCGCCAACAATAAGCGGAGACATCAGTAAGATCACACCAGGTCAACTTTCGGCAAGTACTTCGCAAGTGCCGGCATAGCGGATAGACCGGATAGACGTTGTTGCCCAGCCTTCGGCGACAATGTCATATTTTAGCACGCCATGTTGCAGTGAAGAGGCCTGGTTTCTTAAGACAGATTTTACGGCTTATCAAGGGAGGAGTTCCCCCGAGATATTCCGTCTTTCACGCGCCGATCGAAAGTTTGCTTTTAATCGCACCCCTTACATAAGCGCAAGTTGACATAGTGAACCATCTACTTTATATTGCAAAATCCGTATAATTGAACACTGTTCAAATAGTGTCAGATTAGACATAAAGACTATTGAATCCGCCCCAGACCGTCAACATCGCGTGTGCGTGCCACCATACACGAAGCCTCGAAGCCGGACCGGAGCATTATTGTGCGCAATATCGCCAATCCATCAAAGAGGTACGCTGGTGCAAGAAGAAGCTTCGCCATGATGGTTCGACGCCAGTCGGCGTAACGACCCGTACCCTAACAAGAGTTATCAGGAGGAAAAGAACCATGGAACACGGGATGCCCGAGTGGGGCCTGACGGAGGATCAGCGCCTCATCCGCAAGAATGTATTGGCCCTGTTGGAAAAAGTCCTGCCGCGTCAGCGCATCATGGAGCTTGACGAAGCTGAACAGTTTCCCGCCGAAGCATATCAGGCTCTCGCCGATGCGGGTTGGATGGGACTGCCCTTTCCGGAGGAATATGGTGGAATGGGCCTGGGCCACAAAGACCTCGTGATCTTGATCGAGACACTGGCCTATTACTGGAATGGTATCGCCGCGTGTTATTTGGCCTCAGTCATTCTTGGTGGAGAGCATATCAATATCTACGGCAACGACGAGCAAAAGGCGCGTTTCATTCCGGGCATCATCAAAGGCGAAAAAAAATTTGCGTTCTCGTTGACGGAGCCTCAGGCCGGGTCCGATGCGGCAGCGATCCTGACCCGCGCAGAACCGGATGGAGATCACTGGATAATCAACGGTGCGAAAATCTACACAACCGGCGCTCACGTCGCAGATTATCTTATCGTGGCCACGAAGACCGACCCCCACGCTGGCCATCGTGGCATCACGATGTTTATCGTCGACACCAAGCTGCCGGGAGTCACTATTAAACCGCTCAAGGGCCTGGGACGTCGGGCACTGCATACCAACCAAGTTTTCTTCGATGACGTGCGGGTACCGGGAATGAACCTGCTGGGAGGGATCAACCAGGGCTGGAAAAACCTGATGAGCGGCCTGAACCTCGAACGAGCCGCGGTTGCGGCATGCAGTGTCGGCAATTCCCAGTGTGCGATCGACTATGCTAAAAGATACGCCTTGGATCGAAAGCAATTCGGTCAGCCCATTACCAAATTTCAGGCTGTTGCGCACAAGTTCGCCGACATGCAGATGCTGACTGAAAGCGCACGCTTGAGCACTTACAAGGTTGCCGACATGATGGACCAGGGTCTGGCGCCGGTGATCGAGACGGCAATGGCAAAAGTGATTGCAACCGAAAACAACGTGCGCGTGGTTGATATGGGTATGCAGGTAATGGGCGCCTCCGGCTACATGATGGAGTACGAGATGCAAATGCATTACCGCGATTGCCGGATGGGACCAATCGGCGCGGGTACCAACGAAATCCAGCGTACAGTGATCGCCAAGCAAATGGGTTTATAGCCATCTCAACAAGGGTGTGTTTAACTTAGTAGCAATCCACTTGCCCGTCGGTCGACCGTCAAATCGACGCGGCAATATAAGTTCGTAGATGGAGTCCGCTGTCATGCGCTATCGTTCCATTTTTCGTCCCGACTTGTTTTCGGGTCAAGTCATCATCGTCACCGGAAGCGGTTCCGGCATCGGCCGCTGTACCGTCCATGAACTGGCGAGCCTGGGTGCGAGCTTGGCGCTTATTGGGCGCAAGCCTGAGAAACTGGAAAAAGTTTGCGCCGAGATTGGCGAGACCTATCCGGCTGCGCGGATCACCTACCATCCCTGCGATATTCGCGACGAGGAGCGCGTCAAAGCCACCGTCGCCGAAATCCTGGCCGCCCACGGCCGTATCGACGGGTTGGTAAACAATGCCGGGGGACAGTTTCGCGCACCGGTGGAAACAATTTCGCTGAGAGGTTGGGAAGCCGTTGTAAAAAACAATCTGACCGGCGGCTTTTTGATGTCCCGAGAATGCTACAACCAGTGGATGAAGGACAACGGTGGAGCCATCGTCAACATTATCGCCGACATGTTCTTCGGCATGCCCGGCATGGCTCATTCCGGAGCTGCCCGGGCGGGGATGTTGAACTTTACCGAAACGGCGGCCTGCGAATGGGGATGGGCCGGCGTACGACTCAATGCGGTCGCGCCAGGTTTTATTGCGTCAAGCGGCCTGGAGACTTACGACGATGACCGCAAAAAAGAGCACGAACAACTTTCGGAAAAAGTCCCGCTTCAACGCTTTGGCGTTGAAGCCGAGGTGTCAGCCGCGATAATTTTCCTGCTGTCCGAAGCGGCTTCCTATATTACCGGTACCTGTCTGCGCGTCGACGGCGGAGTGCCCAACTCCCGCCACACATGGAAACTTGTGGGACACAGTCGTTCTCGTCCCTATGATGGCTTCCCGCTGTATCGAATACCGGAACATTTCTCCAATCGATAAGAAGAGTCTGTCACCCTTGACCTTCGCCATCGGTAGTGAGTGTCTGCAATCGTTTATCCAGGTCCGCAATACATCTATCAACAAGGAGGAGGAAACAAAATGAGCAAGAGGTTGCTAAACAAGGTGGCGCTGATCACGGGCGGAGCAAGCGGCATCGGGGCTGCCCATGTGCGGCTCTTCGCTGAGGCCGGGGCCAAGGTTTTGATATGCGACGTGCAGGAGGAACTGGGGCGTAGCGTCGCGGACGACGTCAAGCGCAAGGGCGGTGAAGCTGTGTTCTATCGTCTGGATGTGGCCGACGAAAACAACTGGAAGAAGGCGGTAGCCGAGGCAGTCGGTCGCTTCGGCCCCCTGACGACATTGGTCAATAACGCGGGAATTTTCATTCCCGGCGGGGTGGAGTCGGAAACGAACGAAGGCTGGAACCGGGTGATTGCCATCAACCAGACCGGCGTCTGGCTGGGCATGAAGACCGCGATGCCGGAACTGCTAAAAACCGGCAATGCGGCAATCGTCAATATCTCATCCCTTTATGGTCTCGTCGGAAGCCCAGAAGGAATTGCCTATCATGCGGCCAAGGGAGCGGTACGGGTCATGAGCAAAACGGCCGCCGTGGAATATGGCCGCCGCGGCTTGCGGGTGAATACGGTGTTCCCCGGCGTAATCAATACGCCGATGTTGGGCGAAGTCCCAGACTACATGATGAAAACTTTGGAGGAAGCGATCCCCATGGGAAAGACGGGGGTTCCTGAGGATATTGCCTATGCCTCCCTATATCTGTGTTCCGACGAAGCCCAGTTCGTCACGGGTGCCGAGATATCGGTAGACGGTGGCGCTTTCGCCATTTAGCAGCAACGCGGACAAAGGGAGACTCTGTCGCACCAATGGTGCGACAGAGTTGATCAAGACTCCCGCCGTCGACGCATGCAGTAGAGGAGACGGTTAACGCCGAATGATGGTCTGGCGCTGGTCGAGCAGCCGCCGCGGCTTGCCTTCCTTGCCGACATTGGTTTCGGGGAGTTGCCCTTCCGGGACGAGTTCGACCGGCACCTTGAGGGTAAGGTCTTCCTTCAAGCGGCGCTCGAGATGTTCCTGCAGTCCGTCCCAGGTGCCAGCGTTAGCCCGCACCTCGACTCTCACGATCATTTCTTCGCGCAACACCCCGTTTTGCTCAATCCGCTGCGGAATGCATATCCACTCCCCGGTCGTGCGCGCGTCGCTGCGGATGGCGCTCAGACACGCCATCGGGTAAATATTTACGCCGCGAATCTTGACCATCTGATCGCTGCGGCCGAGGAACTTGTCCATCCGGCGG
>JBAYVU010000031.1:0-40818 GCA_041674385.1 Sterolibacterium sp. | reverse complement strand
ACGTTATTTCTACGTATGATTATCCGATTTATGGAAAACAATCTGTGCCGTGAGCGCAGTCGGTTGGAGCACATTAGGGCGTGCATTGCCAGCGACGAGGAACAACTTGAAGCATACCGGCGCGAACTCATGTTGGCTGAGGTGCGGACATGACAGCATATTGGTACTGCCTTCTGTGCAAAATAGTAGCTTGCACTGGGTTTGTGGTTCTGGCTATTTTCGATCATCCCTGGATTGGCCTGTTGTGCATATTCTTTTCCGCAACTATTGACGGTGAATTAAAGGAGCCGAAATGATCTCCATCTGGTGGCGCAAGTTCCGCTATGGCCTGAAAGTATGGGATGTCCATTCCGCCATCGAATGGCTGGGTGCCTACATCGCCGTTATTGCGCTTGCTATCGTGGCTGGCACGGCAATCGGGCAGATTATGTGGGATCTTTGGGAGTGGTCGAGATGAGCACAGACAGAGAACTACTTGAACTGGCAGCGAAGGCTGCGGGGATTGAGATTAGAAGCTGGCGTGATGAACCTTTTTGTGCGTATATTGGGCCATGCCTCTACTGGAACCCTCTCACCGACGGCGGTGATGCACTGAGGCTGGCGGTGAAGCTGAATTTACATCTTGGGCTTGAAAGTAACGTAGCAAATGCTTGGCAAGGCGGAACGTATGGGTGGTATTCTGAGGGTCACAACACCGACCCCTACGCCGCCACGCGCCGCGCTATTGTCCGTGCTGCTGCTGGAATTGGGGAGAAGATGAAATGATTACCGATAAGAGGGTTTTGGAAGTGGCAAAAGAACACGGCTTCCAACTACTGTTTGGAAAAGAACAAGATCGTATGTGTGCCCTCGCCCACGCCGTCTACGACTTGGCGCTTGAGGATGCTGCGGGTAAGTGTTTAGCCAATCGCTGGGCTGCTAATAGCGAGCAATTCGCAGCCGAGATTCGATTAATGAAAGGGCAGGCGAAATGATTGCCAACAAGAGGATTTTGGAAGTGGCGGACGAATATGCAATGCCTAATATTCAGTCTGAGCTTGGGAAACGGCGATTTATGAACTTAGCCCGTGCCATTATCGCTATGGGTATAGAGGGTGAGAGAAATGCGTGCGCCACGCTGTGCGATAACCGGGCAAACAGTTCGTTCGGAAAAGGCCGGGCGTCGGCTGAATGGTGCGCGTCGGCCATCATGTCGCGTTCTGACGTGTAGTTCAGGGGGGATGAAATGAGCAAATCAGAGCTTAAGAGGTTGGCGGTACAACAAAGTAAGTTTCAATACTGGCAGGAATACCATCGTCCAGATCAGTATAAAACGGTTGAGGAGTACGCTGAAGCCGCATGGAACGAACGTGATAAGGAGATTGCTGAACTTATAGAGACAAATGGCACTCTCTGCTCCGCGCTTGAAGCTGCGGAAGAAAAGGTAATCGAGCTTGAAAAAAAGCTGGCAATTGCGGTGACGGCTCTTACGCTACTAAAGAAGTTGAATGTGAATTGTAGATACCCGGTTGATGTATGGATTGCAGAAGCCCTTGCCGCCCTAAACGCAAAGGGGAAACTGGAATGAAACTCTTTGAAGAGAAGGCGCTGGAGATTAGCAGACTCCTCAGAAGTGATCCGTCTTTAAGGCGCCGGACTGAAGAGGAAACTACAGCTTGGTTAGATAAGCTGAATGTGCAGCTTGCCAAGACGATCCGTGCCCTTGTGCTGGAAGAACTTGGGAAGGAGGAGCCTGTTGCATATGAAGTCACACTCGTTGGTGGAGTATGGGGGAAGATAGTAAAAGAAATATGGAAAACGGAAGTGCCAAGGAATCCCACGGATAAGCGTGAGATATTGGAAATCAAACGTCTTGGGTACCTCCGCCCCGCCACACCAGCCCAGCAGGCAGTATATCAATGCCCTCGATGTGCCACGGCTATGGAAATTGACCTGTCTGCGAAGATTACAGATGCTAATTCCGGCAAGACTCATTTCGCCGATGATGCCACGCTGAAATATATTGCAGAACTTGAGGCCAGCTTGGCAACACTTCAGGATAGGCACATCCGTTTCAGCTTTGACTGTGCAGAAGCGAGAGCGCACTTGCACAAGCAAGTAGAAGAACTCCAAGCCGAACTCTCCACGCTTCGGGAGAAGGCTAAGGCACTTTCTGTGGCTTGGCTTAGGCGTGATGAATTAGCACTCATTACTGCCGATGCCGAACTTCGGGCATTGCTGGGAGACTAACAGATGAGCAGCAATGACGGGCCAGAAAACATGACGCCACGATGGGATGTAAGCGATAATAACAAAAGAGGGATGGCTCACTTCTGGGTGCAATCCACATTGAACAACAAGCTAGCCCGTAGTCATTGCGGCACCGTGGAAGCGATAAAATATTTACAGGGTGTCGATAACGTGATTATCAGGTGCCAAGTGTGTGGCGCACCACACGGAAAGGAATGACGATGTTCAATTTACAAGAGTGGCTGAACGAACCTACACACGAAGGGCTTCCAAGGCACGAAAGGATTTGTTTTCTGCTCGAAGCGAACGGCGGACCAAATGTGCGCCAGTGGGGCATCACCTCATTTGGAGGTGGCCACCAACGAGGGCTTGATCAAGATGACGCCCTGGAACTGATGCAGGCGACGGCCTTCCTGAGTGGCCTGGAAGCAATGGGCGCTCCGGTTGCTGAAGTGCTTTACCCGCTGATTACCGCATACCGAGCGCAACATGAGGTGCCCAACACCAAATGAAGAGGCTACCGAAATCTATCCGCTGTTTCGGCCAGGACTTTGCCTCAGGTGAACTCTGCCCAGAGCGAAACGAATGTGCCCGGTTCGTTGATCTGAGCAAGGCTCATGACATTGAAGATGTTAAGGTCAAGTCGATTCACCGAAAGCCCGGGGAAGATAAGTGCGGAAAGAGGATTGAAAAATGACCATCAAAACCAAGCCAGCAACAGACAAATACCGGGACGGGTGGGACAGGGTGTTTGGGAAGAAAGAAACACCCGCGACAGAACGGGAGATAATCCTTAATAAACGCATACAGACGCTTCGCGCCGAAGCTGCTCAGAAGCGGAAAGCTAACCCTATGCAAAATTTTCTTGAGTATGAAAAATTTTATGATGAGGACTGGCCGAGATGACCACTAGACGGTGTTTCCTTGCGGGAATCCTGGCGGCAGGCGTTGCGCCGTTCATCGTTCGCGCTGAGTCTCTGATGGCGGTGCGTGTCCCAAAGTCGGGGATCATTACTTACCAAATCCAGAATTTGCCGCCGGCTAACATGAGACACACCATTACCGGCTTGACTAGTGGAGTGACGTTACCAACCGCGCTTGCTGGGCAAATCATTACAATCAACAATGCGTCAGATTATCCGCTAACTGTTTTTGCAGACGCACACGAGACAATAATCGAGCCGAACTACGTCAGAACATTTCAAATCGACGACCGCCGCTGGAGTTCCTTTGACTA
Source organism: Sterolibacterium sp. (assembly GCA_041674385.1). Lineage (GTDB taxonomy): Bacteria > Pseudomonadota > Gammaproteobacteria > Burkholderiales > Rhodocyclaceae > JACRAR01. The sequence continues at coordinate 37,352 of JBAYVU010000031.1, read as the reverse complement.
GATTGACCTCGACCGAGGGACGTTAACTATGGGAATATTTTCACTTTAAGACGACTATCCTGCACCAATCGATAATCGAACCGATGAAGAGATCGCTGCCGACGATATTCTTTTCGTCAAACTGGCAACAGCGGTTGGCGAGAGAATCGCTCTGGTGAGGGAAATGATATTGTTCGAGGAGGTTTCTAAGGAGATAAGGCATGGCCACACCAATTAGGCACAAAGACTGCGGTGAAATAGTCATGTGGTACATGGGTGAAAAAGGCGACAACATTTGCGACAGTGACAGTAAAATGATAGTGTATCTTGACGGCACAAGGCCAGCATACGCTTCCTGTATTCCAAAGTGCCCTCACTGCGGCGGCGGGATGTACCTCGGTAAAAATCTCATTCGTTGTTTTGACGAGGACACCGATCCCGGCCCTGCCATTCAGGAAGCATGGAAAACTGGTGAGTTCGTGAATCCACCGCCAGGGCCGCCAGACCCAACGATTGCTGCCATGCTCGTGGTCGCATCGGCATTACATTTGCGATCTAAAAAAATCGGCCAAGAGGTGGCGATTCTTAAGCGCTTGCTTAACCGTAATAAGATGCGGTGGATTTTTGGAGCTATGGCCGTTGGTTTCTTGATGATGTTGATTCTGGCATTATTCAGAACCTAAGACCGCCGCCAGCGATCAATCCACAAACGGCTAGGACATCAGCGCGGCAAACGCCACTATCCCGACCATAACTGGGATAGAGATCAGTAGCGCCTTCGCATGCTCAAGGAATACCCCGAGCAAGATCAGAGTAAAGACGGCAATCAACGGCAGGCTAATAATGGCAAGAATAATGTCCATCACTGCGTTGCCTCAATGTATCGCTTGTTGAATCTGGCCTCAAGGTCGCGTTTGCGCTCATCAAGTTTTTTCGTGGTTTCGCGCCATCCTTCGGGCTTTGTCTTTTCCAGTGCGCGCTCTCGTTTGCGGATGTTCTCAAGCATGGCCGCAGTAAATTTTGCCTGTCCGATCAGTCTGCGCTCGGCGCCACGATCCTTGTTGAGTTTCTGAAGCATTTCAGGATCGTTGTGGTAGGTTTTGAATTCGTCGGCGGCCGTCTGGACTTCCCGCAGGTTCTCGAAGAATTTCCGTTCTACCTGATTCTCTGGTTTTGCCGACAGGAAGATATTTGCGAACGGTATCTCGCGCGCCTGTAATTCATCCCCTTTAGCGGCCTTGATAGGAATGTTGACCATTTGAAGGTAGGTTCGACCGCCACCGCCAAGAATAGAGGATACGGCGAAATCGAATGCAGCGGGATTCACATTGACGGCACCCGGGCGTACCTCGTTTCCACCGCTCCAATCGTTCATCAGTTCGGCAAGCCATTTTGCCGGCGCACTGGTAGATTTGAAGGCCATCTGGTATTCCGGCTTGGCCGGCCCGAACGGCATCTGTTCTTTACGCAATGGCGTACCGGCAAAGTTCTTGTTTTCCGACCACTGGATGAATGGATCGGCTATTGTTGGCGCCGCAAACTGCAACAATGATGCGCCTTGCGACATCGGGCTGAAGGCATTTACAAATGAGCTAGCCAGATCAACTGCACCCCGCGCCGGACTATAGTTCTTGCGGAACATAGTCTCTTCGATCTTTCGTCCGAACGTCGCAAAGAAGTTGTACCCGTAAGGCATCGGGATCGTGACCGGCCGACCACCAACCCAAAACACGAAGTTTCTATCTTTCACGTATTCCGGCAATTGGTCGTAGTCATTTTCTCCGTCGTCGTCATCGTCACCAGCTAGAGACCTGGCGAGCAGGCTCATCAAGAACCCTGACGCGACGACATAACCGAGGATCTTCTGAACGTTCTTGTTTCCTGCGGCCTTGATGATCCTGGCTGACCCCTGGATGCTCGCGTTCACAAACATGTACCACATGTTCAACTCAACGCCTTTTGCTCCATGGCGATTGAAGTTGACCGTCAGGTTCTTAGCAAGGGCAGCGGCCTTGGCTTCTGACATACCCTGCTTTCTGGCATTCACGTAAGCGGCCAAGCGTACACCGTTTTCCACCGCCATGTTGGCATCTTCGATCAAATGCCACCAGGCCGTTGCTTCGCGTTTGGTCAGGTTCCACTTTCCTGGTTCCATGGCGGAAAGCATATCCTTGAGATTTGTGGCCCGGGCACCGATATCCTTGTAGTGGTCCAGCCATCCTACTTGACCGCCGGCGTCTCGGAACTCTCTGGCGTATTTCCCCCATTCGCTCGTTGCTTCTCCGCGCGCCATATTCCAGAATCCACGGATTGCGTTGGGAACGTCCTTGAATACCTGCTTCTTCACTCCCGCCAGTTCGGTATCGGAGAGATTCACAAAAGCGGTCTGCAAGTCGCGCATGAAGTTCCTGGCCACGAATACCGGGTTTGCTGATGTGTTCATGGTGGCCAGCAGCCGGGTAAATTTGCCGACCATAAGCGTCACCTCGCCCAGATCAGTAGAAGATAGATTCTTGAACGCCGCGGCCATCCTCATGGCTTCCGGGTTTTTTTCGTTGAAAGTGATCGTATGCTCCTCGCCGTTGATCTTGAACGTCAGGACGTTGGGTTTCTGCTTGTACATTGGGCTGACTCTACGCACCGCCAAGCCTGTCACCTTATCGACATCAGATACCATATCGGCCTGATCGAGTTCCCACAGATTTGAGTCAGGATGTTCTTTGGCGAATTCAAACAGAGTGCGATCAACATGCACCTTTTCCGATCTGACGATTGCGGCCTCGTGCTGGGCCATGACGTGCGCCAGGATATTGGTTCTTTCCGTCTCCGACCCGGTAGCGCGTTTGCTTTCCTTGCCCCGGATGTTGAAACCCTGTCCCACGACGGGCATGCCGGTCTGAACCTCATCGACATGCAGGGGAACGTAATGCTCGTACTTGTCCTCCCACGCCTTGATCATCCCGGGAGTCTCCAGGCCGCTCTCAACGATGATCTGACGGGTGGATGCCGTGATGGCATCGACCTGCATGGAAATCTTCTCCAGGGCTTCGCCCTTGCCATCCTGCTTGGCTTTGGCAATGATCTCTGTCGCCTTCGCGTTGCTCATTCCAGACAGGGCGGTATTATCCCCTTCGTAGGGCTTGGCGTTTTTCAGGGCTTTCAGTTGATCGACGGCATTGGAATAGTCTCGAACGTCCTTGTCCCTTTGAAGTTTGGTAATATCGGCCTTCAAGACTTCGGCCAGCGATTCGTCGGCAATCCCGTCTTCGATGTCGGATTCGGCTTGCCTCAGTTCCCGGCGCTTCGAGATGTACTCTTGAACCGCCTCAGAATCCGCAAGCGAATCCCTTGTTTTGGTCATATCCACTCGTTTCGCATCCAGTTCCTTGGCGGTCGGGTTGATTTCCTTCATTGCCGCATTCCGTGACGGCGCATGCCTGGCGTGTAGATATTCCTCGACCTCTTCGTATTTCAATTTTTCGTCATGGATGGCCTTCACCAAGGGCTTGAGCATGTCGTCGTGGAAATCGTCTGTTCTGGCCCGCACCTTCCCGGTGTAACCTTCTTCCGCAAGCGATGCGTCCTGGCTTTCAGGAACCGGGCCGGCCATTTTCTGTACTTTACGCAGATCAGTGAATCTATCCACGTAGTTGTACACAAGACTGTCGATTAATGCGCTTGATTTGTCTTTGACTGGCTGTGGAATGGCGCTTGCGATCTTGTCGCCGATGCGGCTTTCCAGCGCATACCCATCAGGCATCATCGACCCGACAGGTTTCCCGGCGGCAATCCTATCCTCTCTTGCGGCAGTTTTAAGACTGTGCAGCACCATGTCTTGTATATCGCCGTCCTTGATCAATCCGGTATAGCCAAGCCGCACCAGGAAGCGCTTGACGGCTGCTATGACCTCTTTCCACCAGGCTTTACTTTGGATGTCTGCATCTTGTCCGATGTCGGCAAGGATTTCGTGCATGAATTCCGGAGAGTCTTCGGCGTATTCCTGAATCGGCTTCCCGCTCTTGTCGCGGATAATGTTCCCGGTATCTGGATCGCGTTTTGTGTAAAGTGCCCGGACGGTATCGTATGCCTCAATGACTCGCTTATTTCCAAGCTTCCGCATCAACTGGACTCGCTTCACCAAGGCGGAATATCCTTCTGGCCCCAGCATTCCCTCTAGGCCATGGTGTTCTCCTATCTCGTGGAGGATCAACCTGGCTATGTCCAATTTCCCGGTAATCGGGTTCTCGCTGATCCGGTTGGAAATCAGGTAAGCTACCCCTTTGAAATATACAGCACTAGCACCATTGGAAATAGTTAAACCGCGCGGAAGCTCATAGACATCACGGAGTATCTTGATCAGGCCGTTTTTCTCAAGCCTTTGGATTACGGATTTCCCGAGTTGCTGATAGAGTCGATTGCGGATGGATGATGGGGTTTCGGTGCCTTGAGGTTCGATGTTCTGGTCGTCTGAACGTGATTCAAGGGCAATACCTTTGTCTTTTCTGGAGCCTCCGAGTTTTTCGCCTATCTGGTCTGGAATTGCGGTATTGATTAGACCTTCTTGCGCTGGCTGTGGATATTTTACAATTTCGTCGCCAGCAATAACCCCGTCATATCCCCTGCTCCTCACAAATTCACCCGGGTCTGGGTAGGCTTTATTGAACTCTCTCGCAGTTCTTAACCCTGATTCATTCAGTGCCCAGTCCATAAATGCAGATGGTGCTCCACCTGCGACATTGCGAAGAACTAAAGGATTATTCGGCCATGCGGTGGCAATAGGTACATCGACGACATCGCCGTATTTTTTTGCAAATGTTTTGTCTGGCGAGGAATAAAGTCCCCTGCCCAGCATAAAAGTACCAACCCCGTCTCTACCGTCTTCCTGTAATCCAGTAGCGATCCCTCGATATAGTTTCGATGGAGGCTTGACTGCATACCGTCCTTGCGCTGGCTGTTCTGCTACTGGCTTGGTATTTTTCGTCTCAATGAATTTAACTTCAGCAGCGTCAGCGATTTCTCCGGCCTTATCAAATTCAGCCTTGGCCGCAAGGAACTCAGCATCGGTAATTCGCATGGGTTCATCGGTCCGCTGTGCCCTGTAATCATCGCGGAAAGCTGTAAACTTCTGCGATGCCAACCTGAACGTCTCAAGAGCCGCGTCGTATATCTGGCGTGGTGTTTGCGCTACCGGATGCGCCTCGGCAACATCCTCTGCCGTCAGATCGCCACGGCGTACTGCGGCTATCGTGGTGGTGCGGTCGGTGCCGGTTATGCCAGCGGCGTCAAGGGTTTTTTTGGCCTCGATTACTGGATCAGGTTTCGCAGCCAACAGATCGCCCTGGCCGATACCTTCTTCAGTCGTGACTTTCTTGACTACCGGGGCGGGTGCTTCCTGTCCAAGTGCGAAGTTTTGCGCGGCTGCGTCGACTTCCTTCTTCTTGGCTGCTTCGCGTTCCTTCAGGACTTCAGCGGCGCGGCGTTCCTTGTCGGCCTTGTTTTGCTTGGATCTATCTTCGCGTCGAGCAGCGGCGGCTTGCGCCACTTCCAGCGCATGAGCGGCTTTTAGCTTTTCTTCTCGAGCGCGAACGTCTTGCGGGGTTTCAGCGGAGAGGGCGAACCCCGGCGTCTCGATGTTTCCTCCATCGCCAGGCGTCTTGCCGCCAGGTTCAGCAGGTATTCCTGCCTTTCCTTCGGCAGACTTTGGAGTGCTTTGTGCAAGTTGTGCGGCATTGATCAGTCCCTCAAAATGGGTTACGGCAGCGGCTTGATACACCCTGGCGCTGGCATCGGAGTATTGGGTAGCGAGTGCTTCCAATTCATTCTGAACGGCATCATCACCCAATTCCTGATACGCCACTGCCAATACTTTATCATAGACCGCTTCTTCTTCGGCGGCAAGGCGATCTTCGTCTGCCTGAATCTTGTTTGCTTGCAGTTTGCGAACCTCTTCCTCGATCTTGGTAAACTTTACGCCAACTGTTTTAACCTCAAACGCGGCGGCGGCTTCGTATATTTGCTGGCGGTACGCCTTTTCTTCGTTTTCGGCAGCTTCACGTTCCATTCTTGGCATGGAAACAACAGGGGACTTTTTGTCTGCCGATGCTTGTCGTATCAGTTCGGTCAGTCTGTTTATGTCGTCAGGCTTAATTTCAAAATGGTAGTCTTCGCTTAACGCTCTTGTAACCTCGTCAGGGGATTGCCCACCGTCTTGAAATACCCCACGAGGGATACCTTTCATCTTTGCCGGATCAGACTCGCCTGTCATCGACAGCGCGTACTCTGAACTAATCCCCCCCATCTTTCTGATGGCACCGAATAGTTCTGTCGGGTCGTGCTTAACCGGGCCTCGTGACGTTACCTCACGAGCCGGCGGTAACGGCACGCCAAGGGCATCCTTTAGGGCGTCGATATTGGCGCTCTTTGGGAGTACGGTACTGCCGTTCTTTCCAATGTAGGCACCCTTGATGCCGACCTTGTCGACGGCGGCGCGCATGACTTCCTCAGAGTAGCCTGTGACGTTGTAGCCGCCTTTTTCTCTCTTGGTGAACGTCCCTACTTGGGCAACTTGCGTGCCAACTTCATTGGGCGGAATGTTTTCGCCCAGGTTTATTTCGGCTACAGGCTGGTTGCTGCTTTGCTCAGGGTTCGGTTGGGGCGTGGATGGGTTGAACTCGATTACCTGATCGGCACCGAAGACATTTTGCATTGTCTTGCCTTCCGATTCGCGTTCAGGAACCTTGACGATCACGCCGTCATGCCCATCACCAACAATGATTTTCCTCAGTCTAGCGATGTCGACGCTGGCCTTTGTTGTATCGCCGGTAATGCTGATCGGATTCGGGAATTCCCATCCGGCGCGCTTTGTCAGTGCTCGCCATTGGACATCGTTATCAATAACCAATGGGTTGCTTAAATTAACGTCATGCTCAGTGATGTTGGCGCCGAAGTATTTGGCAAACTCCATATCGCCGGTGGTGTAACGACCACTGCCTAATATGCCCTCTTGCGGCACCAGCGGATTATAAGGAGAATCTTCGCGCCCTTGGCCGCGCATCAACCTGGCTTGGAATGGTTGTCCGGTCTTGGCGGATTTGATATTGACCTTCCCCGCAACGGCATCACCGGAAACAGGCGCGGCAACTGTTAAGGAATCCTTGACAGTTGGATTCGTAATGGGGGCGCGTTGGGCCGCCGGGCTTTCCGCGCTTATCCCCGCGTTCGGTATCTCTTGCGGCGGTACATTGGCTACCTCTTCTTTCAATTTTGGGTAATCTGAAAGTACCGAATCGGGAACCCGCTTTCCATCTGCAATGGCTTTCTCAATGATCGCCATTCTCGCCCAATCAGAATACGTTCCGCCGCCTAATGCCTTATATCTCTGCACCGCTGCAATCCACGGAGAGTCACTGCGCGGCGACACGAGTGTTGCTGAATTTAGATAGTCCGGTCTCTGCTGTTCTTCAGGTACGCCGATTATGCCCAGGCCAATTTTGTCAAGACCTGAGGCATAAATGCTATCTCGCTTCCCCTGCGCAATAAATTCATCACGAGTTAGCTTCCATGGTTCTACCGCTACCCCTGGCACGGCCTTTGCGGGCTGTGGCGCTTGTTGCACTTCGGGCACTTGATTTTGGACGGCTTCGGCGGGCGTAACAAGGGCGTTCTCCTGTGATTGAACAATAGGCGTTTCAGGGGCTACGGCTTGAATTCCGGGCGCAGGCGAGGCGATCTCTGCGTCGATGGCATCTTGGGCAGGGATAGCTGATCTACGTTGCTCCATGGCCGCGCGTAACTTTTCCTGCCACGGGGCGAGTGGGCGATTCACACCTTTTGTTTTGCGTTCCGGGACAAGGTTCGGATCCATCTCGTTCGGTAAAGATGGCACGGTATCTTGCGTACCGTGGAAGGCTTGGTAGGCATGCTCCCGATTGGCGATCAGCCACTTTTCTTCAGGTGTTGGCGACGGGTTATTTGGGAATTCAGATTCCAAGCGTGCCAAAAATGTCTTTGCCGGAGTTTTTTCTTTCGGGTTTGCGTAGACGGTATCCAGCAAGCTCAGGCGTGCAGTCCTGGTTTCCGCTTCTCTCGCCCCCGTTACCCTTGCGTCTGCCGACTCAATACCTGAATCGAACTGCAATTGCCGAGTTCGTTCCTGCGCTCCCTGTATCAATCCCATGCGTTGTTCTTTGTTCTCGCGCTCTTGATCCAGTAAGGTAGAGAATTCATCTAATTGCCCGAAGCCTGTCTTCCCCTGTGATAAGGTGCCGAATTGCCGCTCTAGTTGCCGATCCATTTCTTCGGTTGCGGCGACTACGGTAGGCTGTGACGTGACGGTTTGGATTGTTTGGTCGAGGGTCTGTGGTGGCGAAGATTGTGGTATCGGGCGAACTTCGGCGGGTTGCGCGCCCTGCACGGCACCAATACCGCCGCCCATGATGGCGCCGCCAAGTGTTCCCACGGCGGCGGCATTGATCCGTTCTTTGGCTGCTTCCGGGGTATCCATAGGCCGGCCGGCGCCGAATTGCTCGAGTCCGGTCTGAATGTATTCCTGCCCGCCTTCCAGGGGCATACCGACAGCAGCGGCAGTTGCGCCTCGCGCAGCCCTTCCGCCAATGCCAGTCATTTCCTGCATGGCCTTGCCGCCGATCTTGATGCGTCCAGTCAAAGCGCCAAGTCCAAGCATGTCGGTCAGCGTTTCAGTCGCTGCGGCAGCGCCCGCCGATCCCCATGCTCGAGCCAGATCAGCCCCAGTGATTTCCTTTCCGGTCCTCTTGGCCTCTTCGGTCAGTCCGCCGTAGATGTCACCTGCTTCCATGCCGAGATTCTGACCGGTCAGCACGACGCCAGCGCCCAGGGCGGTCGTGAGTCTCTTGGATGCTTCAGCTACAGCAGTCGGTAGAGCAGCTTCGGCAAATTGCTTTGCAGCTAGACCCTGCAATCCGCGTTTTGCGATTTCTTCGGCAACCATCTTGTCGGCAGCTTTTGCCGCCGATCCGGCTACCACCGTTCCCAAAGTCATCTTGCCGGCCAGCGCCCCTATTCCACCAGTCAGAACGGTCTGCAATCCCTGTCCGACGACATAGCCCGCAGAGTCCTGAATCCAGTCGACCATCTTGCCCGGGTCGGCACCAAGATTGTCCCAAGCATCCGTGAATTCGACAGTAGGCGCGTATTGCTGGTTGGCTTGCTGCTTTTCCGCATACTTGCTGGCAAAGTAATCCTTGGCCGTGGTCGATAGTCCGCCTTCGCCGAATATCTTTTCGGCAGACATCGCCGCAAGCGCAGCCGTGCCATAGGCGAGTTCCGGGACTTGGGCGAATGAGCGTTTGAAGCCGCTCGACATGTCGCCTGGTTGTGATTTATCAAACTCGGCCCACATATCCGCAGTAGCGGGAGACGATTGCTCCTTGTCGAAAGCATCCCAAAACAATGATTCAGCCATGATATTTTATTTACCCGGATACCACCGTGATGTTGGATTTACGCCGCCTCGTTTTTGGAAGGCGGCAACTTCAGCCTTTCTTGCGTCGTCTTTAGCCTTTTCCACATCCCTTTCCGATTTCAGCTTTGCCTCATATCTAGCGTCACGCGCACGCTGTTCTTCGGCTATCCTGGCAAGTCGCTCTTTTTGCGTTACCTCTTCGGCAGCGCGGCGTGTTTCATTTTCGGTTGGTAGCTTTGCTTCAGATTTTGGCGTCAGTATCTTATCCGCTGTACCTGCGCCGAATCTCTGATTAAATGCGGCTACAGCAGCGGGATTCTTAGCGCGCGCCTTAAGTCCATCTATTTCTGCTTGTGTTGGCTGCGTAGATTGCTTACCGCCAGATTCGACATTCATCTTTTCCAAGGCTAAATCACCGAAACGTATGGACTGATCCATCAGGCGCTTTTTCTCTGTCTCGTCCATTTCCGCACTTGATGCCCTTGCGTAAGCCTGGCTTGCAGACATTAGCGTAGCGGCGTCTTTGGGGTCTTCTCCCTTTGATGTGAGTGCGGCAAGCGCCTTCCTTGATGCGCCAATGGAAACCTCATCGCCAGCTTTTGTCGCTGCGGCAAGAGCGTCTTGTGCGTTTCCGACCAATTTCGCCCTGTCCAGTTGGTAAGTGGCGAGAGCATCTGCCGGGGAAGATATATGACCTGCCCTTGCAATCGCCTTCGTATTTGATGCAATGAGTCCGATATTCTTGGTCTGAAAGTCCAGGGCGCTCTTTGCGATTCTTTCTTTAGAGCCTTCTTCAACACCAGCGCGGGCATCACCGACAGCGGTTTCATCGGCCACCTTCACGGCACGGACTTCTGGCGCGTTCAACAATCCTTGTTTGAATTTCTTCTGATCTGTCTCAAGATCCAAGTTAGCCGCGTAGTCGAGATTCCCACGGGCACGCAAATTCGCCGATTCCGCCAGCCGTTGCTGTTTCTCTTCCTCAATATCCGCCTTGATCTGCATCATTGAAATCGCGCCAACATTATCCGCAGCGCCCGCTATTCCAGCTCCAATTGCACCGAGTAGGCCCACGTCACATTCTCCCCATGTTAGCGCCAATCAACCCTCTTGGCTGCGCCTGTGCGGCTCGCATTGCGCCTTCACTAAGCGCATCAGGATTGCCCCCAGGTGGCGGCGTCTGTCCTGTCTGTGCCCCTTGTTTGGCCTGATCTGAATACACCTTCAGGATGATCATGGTCAGTTTCTTTAGCGCATCGGAAATGTCTTGCTTGGTCGGCTTCGCCATCTTCGCCTTGGTCAAAAAATCCACCATCTCGATCATCAGCATCGTTGCCGCTGGAACAATGATCTTTTTCGGTATTGACCCCTTGCTTTGGTCATCGATGATCTTGATGAGCCCGGCGGCTTGAGAGGCGAGCATGTCGGACAAAGAAATATCTCCCTGCTTAAAGCCGGCAATGAATTTTGGAAAGACGTTCTTGTCGTACATGATCTTCATGCCGGCAAGGACAATCTTCTCGGCTTCTGCCTGGTCTTGGTTGACTGTTGAGTCTTGGATGGGCATGTCCATGGTTATACTCCGCGAGTGCGACGTGTTGCAAGAAGGTCTTGGTATTGAGGTTTGTAGCCTGACTTCCCGAGATTGCTGCCGATCAGCCCTGACGCATTCGCCAGTTGTTGGTTTCGGAACGCGTTGTCAGATGCTACCTTGGATGCGGACGTATCGGCGTTCTTCGTAGCGGCATCTGCTACCTGCTGCTTCTGACCGTAGTTGAACATTCCCGAAAGCAGGCCGGTGATGATGGATACTTTCGTGTCGGGCTTGGCTTTGTCGAACCATCCCATCAGAGAATCTAGCGGGCCTTTGCTTCCACTATTCAACTGTTCCGGGGTCGTTTTGATTCCGCCCAGGGGGGCAAAACTTTGCGCCCCTTCTGCCGGTGTCGCGTCACTTGGCGCCGATAACTCATCGCTCAATTTCAGTGACCCCTCGGCAAAGAAACCACTCGCTTGGCCGGCACCGTACATGATTTCCTGAATTGCGGGGTCGGACGTGTCAATTCCTGCGGAAGTCAGATATTCCTGCCCCTTGTCGGAGTTGAACCAGTCTAGTTGATCCTGACTTAGACCTTCGGTATTGTCGTCCATTTTATGCACCCCTTAGATTCTGCCCGCGGGCAGCGTAATCGATTGTGTCTCTTGAAAGCGATTGGTATTCGAGCGGTAGAACGGCCGCGAAACTTGGGACAAATGCGCTCGGCGCTGTTGGTGTAACCGTGACTGGTTTTGTCGGCACTACTGAATCTGCTTGATCCGTCTTGGTTGCCGCAGATCCCGCTACCGTGCCGATAAGTCCAGCCGTCGTGCCGGTCGCACCGAACTTGTCGGTGGCAATGCCTGCCACACCACCGGCAATCGCACCACCTAACGCACCCTTGCCAATGTCCTGACCATAGATGGCGGCTTGAATAGACCCGGTAATTGCTCCGGCAAATCCACCGGATATTGCATTGCTGTTCGTGTCAAATGTCGTCTTGGCAAAATCCTTCGCAAGCGGCCCGACTGCGCTTGATACCGCCCCGGATGCAGCGCCTTTCAGAACGTCACCGCCAGTCACGGCGGCTTTGATTCCGCCTGATGTTGCGCCTTTCAGCGCAGCATTTCCGGCAGCGCCGATACCGTCCACTGTGGGAAGGTAACTGGCAACCCCAGCCCCTAGTCCTGCGCCGATCAATCCTTTTGGGTCGACCTTTCCGGTAATCGCAAACTGTATCGCGGCATTCTTTCCTGCGGCGATTCCCGCGTTGGTCAATGCGGTTTCAAACGTCGTCCCGGTCGCTGCTGCGGTTCCCGTTGCCGCTGGCGCCCCTATTAATCCTCCCACTCCAGCCGTCGCAAAAGCTGCAATAGCCATGGGCAGAGCCACATCAAAAATCTTGTCGAATCCGCTTGGGGCTTGATCTGCCGCGATTCTGTTCTGGTACTGCGCATAAACCTCTGGGGTAGCAGTGGACGATCCAGGATCAAACTGTCCTTGCTTAAAATACTTCTGTGGAGCAGAGAACACTCCGAAGTAATTCGGATCAATCGAGGTATCGAGATTTCTCCACTTCGCCAATTCAGATTCAAGCGTTGCGTTCGGGTTCGTCTCTGGCCCATTCCATAAAGAGAATTCGTTCCCCATTTCGTCCCGATACGTGCCTGCATCTGCGGGGGCCGTGTTGATCTTCTGATTGACGGCATCAAGATATTCCTGCGGAGTCATGATCTTTTACCCTATGCGATCTTCGGAACGGTCAGCAAGCCCGTTAAATCTACACCGTTGATGCTTCCTATCAGATTCATCATCGAGTTATAGTTGTCAATCGTGGCGTTGTACTTGGCCGTCTGCATCGCGGGCGAAAGTGTTGGATCACCGGTAATCTTGTTCAGTTCATTCATGGTGGTGTTTGACATGCTTGAGGCAGCACCACTGGCCTGAATCAATGTTTGATAACCGGCTTGAATGTCGGCTAGTTTTACCTTGGTATCTGAGTCGAGTTTGGCTATCGTTTCGGAACTCAGCAGACTGGCCGCGACAATTCCGGCTTTGTTCTGCGCGTCTGCATTGGCCGCTGCTGCTGCGTTACTTGCATTGGCATTGACCACCGAGGTCTGCTGTGCCCTGGCCGCATTATTCTCGCTGACTGCGTTGTTCGCCGCCGCACCGAAAGCGGCAGCAGCGTTTTCATACCCGGCATTGGCAAGGGATACGCTGATCTTGTTGGCTGCGTTTCGGAATATCGCCTCGTTTTCTGCGGATGCCTTCAATGCCTTTGCGGCGTTTTCGGCAGCGGCATTGACTTGTGAAATGTTGGTTGAGCGCAGCGCGTTTGAATCCCTCATGCTATTGATAGCCGTGCTGGTCAGCTCAAGCGCCCGGTTTTCTGCCTGCGCGCTGGCCAGTGAAGCGGTATTCGCCGCCCCTGCCGTGAATTGGCTTGCTTGGTTGATCAGTCCGGCATTGGTCGCATTGACCGTGTTGGCGTTCCCGGCATTGAATCGGTTCGTCGTGTTTCCTTCGGCCGTATTCTGCGCTCTTGCTGCTTGGTAAGCGGCCGCGTCAGGACTGGCTATTTGAAGCGCTGATGCGATTCGCGCCTTCTGCCCAGCTTCAAGCGCCATGGTGGTATTACTCAATCCTCTGGCGTTCATCTCTTCGGCCGCCGCGGCGTTGCCCTGAATCACCAGCGGATTGTTTGATGCGATCAGGCCGCGAATTCTTCCCTCAACCGTATCGGTTTCAGGATTTAGTGTCGTTGTGGCCAGGTCGGCATTGACGACTGGGGCTTGCTGGGTCGCCGTGTAGCCTTGCGATTGGGTTCCAACCGATTTGTAACCGACGGCATCCGGGGTTGAGGCTGTCGCCTTGCTTGGATCATATCCACCAACTCCGGTGATTGGAGTGCTCTCCGCTGTACCATATTTGTAGCCCGTGGATGTCGCCGCTGCGGGCGTAGCTTGTGCCGCCGTGTATCCGTAGGTCGCCGGCACGTTGTCTTGGACGGATCCGCCTAACGGCGTGACCGGTGGTGTTTTGACGGTATTGGATACTGGCCGGCCTTGTGAATCGAAGCCTACACCGTCTGAAAAGTAGTTCGATGTGGCTTGCCCAGGGACCGGGGGATTTTCACTAGCGATCTGATCGGCTGACGCTTTCATGGCATCGGTCAGGTTCGCACCGATCAACCCTTGTTGAGTCCAGTAGTTCCCTCCAGTCGTATCGATCTGATCACCGGTGCGATTGAACAAAGTGCCGTAGTTTGATTTGACTTCGGGGGAAATGTAGCCTGGGTCCATCTTCGCGGCGTTTGCCATCGTCTGGGGCGTAGCTGTGGCGAAAGCATTCTCCAACTCGGATAATGGACGTGTCTGCCAGTAGGCCATACCTTCGGGATCGACATTCGTTCGACCGTTTTTCGTGTAGATGCCTGTAATTTCCGCTGCTGTAGCCATGATGTTTCTCCAGTTACTTTACCGTCAGTTTATTCAGGATCACAATGTCCTGAAACGCCCCAACCTTCAATGCGTCTTCGGCGCAGTCGCTCACAAATTTGGTGTCGAGTTCGCAGGCTTGTTGAGTAGCCATTTGTTCCTGGCGGGTTCCATCAGAGCCTTTGGGATCAACACTGGTTCCGGGCAAATCACCGCAACTGGCACTGGGTTTGACGAGCACCCGCACAGGATGACGGGCAAGGTAAGCAGCAACGGCATTATTCCGAGCAATCGGTAGTTCTTTTTCCCACGCATGACTGACATCCTCCAAAGTTTTCTGATGTAGATCGTTTGTATCCTTCGCTTCCTTCTGGGCCTGTTCACCGATCAATTTCGTAACGTCACGAAAATGATCAAATTCGGCCTGTACAGCGTCCAATCTCCAACCCTGTACCTTCCATGCCACCCCGCCCCCGCTCACCGTGCCAAGGGCCAATGCGCCAGCCGTAAGCCATACTAACAGCATCGGGTTGCCGGTGATGCCGCCGGCCAGCTTAGTAAGCCATCCCATCATCTACTCCCTTTCGGCAAAGGCAATTTCCAAAACCAATTTTCACCACCAGACCACCATGTCCAACTCCCGTGGAAACAGAGCCAACTCCAGCCAACATCAACAACCTCGCGCCGCATGAACCTGCCGCCGTTCCACCACATGCGGGGAAACCATGAACCATAGCAAAAACCCATCCATGGCGGATTGCTTCCGTTATCTCCGCGCTCAGTTATTCCGGCGCTTACTGCGAGCTTTCCTAACCATAATGTACGGCCCATCATCTACTCCTTTGCGCGTCAATTAGTAACTGCGACAGCATATAGCAGAAGGCTTCACCTAAGTCATTCTTAGGGTCAATTCCACATCGCTCGAATGTGTGGAACACAACGTGCGCCAACTCATGCACTAGTTGCGGTGTTTCCTTTGCCCAGATCAAATAAGTCCAGCGTCCGTCTTTTCCTTCGCCCCCGTTAAATCGACCTGCTTGGTTACACTGCAATATGTCGGGCTTATTGAAAAGCTTCTCGTGCGCCTTTTCATATTCACGCCTTGATTTGGCTATGAACAATTTTCCGTTGTAAGGGCGCAATGATAGTTGTTTCACTCCCTACTCCTCAAAAGGTCGGGCGCCCGGTTTCCCGTTGCCATGACAGGCAGCGCCCGTGATTCATGCCAGAGCCTTCTGCGCTCGTTTCAGGTAAGCAAGCCGATCTTCCCATCCGTTCGTCCCGCCATTGATTCGCTTGGTGATGTGGAGGAAGTCCCCGGCGTCGGCCAACTCATTTAGTCCCCGCTTATGCCAGAACCACCCTGCACTGCGGCAAGCGGCAATAGGTTGTTCAAGTAACTCAGGTTTGTCGCACAAATCCAAGCCGAGCGCATCTCCGCAAGCCGCGTAGTTTGATCTACCTGTGATCTGGATAAGCCCACGCCCTTTGAACTTTCGCCCGTCGCCTGGTTCAGTATTGCCGAGGTCTGATCTGCCTTCATAGGCGTCGCCTGATGCAAGTTCTCTGACATAATAGAACCCCCCTGATTCGTGGCAAATCTGAGCAAGGAAAGCCGTTTCCCGCTCAGTGTTCGCGTCTATATCGAACTCGTGCATCGCGTCATTGAGTGGGTCAACGAACGGTTCAATTCGAGCTTGGTTCACCGAAGGGCAAATAACATGCAGGTCATCAAGGGTTATCATTTCGCGTCCTCAATCGTCTTGGTCGTGGTCTTGCTGGTATCCGTGATCGTCGTTGTCCCGGGCGTCGGCGCAGGGCTGAATAGTTTTGCAACCAAAGGCGCGACCCAAATTGCGCCATAAGCCGTGAAGAATCCTTCGGTCATTTTGCCGTCCAGCGTGAGACGAATCATTATCCAAGTCAGGGCTGCAAACGCCCCCATAAACACACACGACATTTTCGACAGCCTGCCACCGTCCATGACCAAATCGAAAAGGTTTATCACGCTGGTCTTATCAAGGTGCGCCCGGTAAAACGACCAGGCCAGCACCAGGCCCAGCAGCAGCAGGACGGCATCGGCGGTTCTCATCACCTAACCACGGCTTTCCATATGTCCGTTATGCGTCACGTCGCAACGGGTTTCAATTCTGGTTACTCGCCTGTCGATTCCGTTGACTTTCTCGTGAAGTTCAGCGGCCATGCTACTTATCCGCTCCGAAAGTGCGTCGATCTTTGTGCTCATTCTAGATCCTGTCCATCCGAGAATGGTACAAAGTAATCCAAACATAACTGACACGAGTGATGCTGCGATGAACAGCAGTTGTGTTTCATTCATGGTGACATTCCCTCCCCCGCGTCTATGGCGGCGATGTTTGCTGCAATAAATCGTTGATCGTTTGCGTGACATTCTCAAGGTAAATTTGCAAGAACTTACGCTTGCCCTCGGGATTTTTCGACCAGTATTGAACGCCCTCATCATTCGGGTCGGTCACGTCGCGGCGATAGACTTCCCAGTACCACTCGAGCACTTCCTCAGGCGGAGTGAATGGAGCCGGGTGTAAAGCCCCGCCGAACCCCGTGATGCAATCTGTCAGACTCGCCACGCGGCTATTCATGAAATAGGCGTAGGACATCCCGAAGAATCCGCCATCCCCCCAGCCTGGCCCCCAGGAATTCTGAAACAGGAGCATCTGTACCCTGTCGTCATAGCCGATTCCTACGACCTCGTGAGCAGCTTCATCGGTCTGCCCGATTGTCCATGTGGTTTTTCTCCAGTCCTTGCAATCCCCCGCCGCCGTCTTGAAGTCGCCATTGATGTGCATCATCAACGTGACAGGCTTTCCACCAGCCAAGTGTTTCTTGACCCACTCCAGCGGGTCGCCGTAAGCCCAGTTCATCGTTGCGGATGAGGTGATGCGATAACGCTCTGCCTCGGCGTCCAGCTCTAACGGCGGTTGAACTTCAACTTTCGAAACGTCATAGGGCCAAGAGACATCGAGACAGCATCCCTTGGTTTTTAGAACTGCATTCGCCAGCTCTGGCGATGACCCTTCTTTCCCGAGAGCGTTAGCTGCCAGTCTTGCGTAGTAGTACAGGTAAAACTCCGAGAGGTTCAGCGTAACCCCATCCCGTTCATACAGGATTTGCAGGGCCTTGAGTTTGGCAAACGGGTTGCATATGCCAAGCGAGCCCTGATCCTCAACGAAATCAACTTGCGGGCGGAGGTCGACTGAGATGGGGAGTGTCATGCTGATGCCTGATAGGCCGCGATCACTTCGGTGGTACATACCGCATCGGCTACGCTTTGCACCCGCGCTACATCGGCTGAGGATACGGCTTGATAGCCTTCCGTAGCCATGTGAGTATTGACAGCGTAAAACTGAGCAGCAACATCACCACCAGGAGGCACTGCCGTTCGATGATTTCCGATTAAGTCGCCTTCACCGGAGAGTTTGTGCATCCGTATTTGAATCGTCCCGTTTTGGGTGACTTCGATTTGCTCTACTACAAGTTGTTTTGGCATGATGACCCCTTAAACAAAATACGTTGCTGAAATAACTACGGCGGCGCTTGCTCCCCACGTCGGGGTGTACATTCTATTGTTAGCGCTGTTTATCCTACACACCCCCAATGACGCCGAGTTCGGGACATTCATAGCGGTGATCGTTGAGTCGACGCTTGCCGTAAATGGCAATCCGTCGAAGTATGTCGAGTCAACGGTACTGGCAGTTGAGGTATCAGATGTGACGCGCAAATTAATATGGACCGCTCTGCCGATTTTTGTATAGGTACCGGAGTACGTCGGAGTACCAACGACTGTGAGATTTACCGGCGAGCCCGTCCAAGTTCCTTCCTCATAATCGTCCAGTGTGTTCGCGTCTGTGCTTGCGGATTGGGTGGCAGGGAAGGTGATGCCTGCGCCGGAGTTCGCAGCTGTCGCAGCGCCTACACCAATTGTTGTAGTAAAAGATGGCACGGCAATAGGCGCCAAGTCTGCATCGGATACCGCAGTGTTGAGATTCGCAATTGTCGGCGTGGCGAGGAAGGTGCCGACGTTCGCGCCAAGTCCTGTAATTCCGCCTACGGCTACCGCCGAAGCGGTTCCCGCAGTCAAACTCGCCGCAGTTCCACCTGCATTGGTCAGGGTGATGGATGTGGGCGTTCCACCTGCTCCGTCGAATAATACTGGGGCACCCGCACTTCCGACATTGACCGCTAGGGCAGTGGCTACTCCGGTTCCAGGTGTAATACCAGCCCACGTCGTTAGGTCAGCGTCATAAGCCTGTACTGTGGTTCCGATGGCTGCTGAAACAAGCGCCGTGCCTACAACCCCAGCAGCAGGCAGGCCGGTGCAATTCGTCAGCGTTCCGGCTGACGGCGTACCGACATTAGGCGTCGTCAGTGCCGGCGATGTTGCCCGCACCGGAGCACCCGAACCTGTCGCAGCAGTCCATACTGGTAATGCAGATGCCCCGCCGCCCACCAGAATCTCGGTAGTCGCGCCGGCCGCCAGGGTTTGCTGTGCTCCCGTGGCCGTCGTTCCTGTTGCCACCAGAGCATAGGCTGTTGTTCCTGTCGCCCGACCTGATCCACCTTGGGCAACGGTCAGACTCGATACAGCCTCTTGTGCCGTCCCTCCCGCATTGATGACGACCACCTTCCCGCCGTTACCGGTGTAGCCGGCGATCTTTGCCAATCCAGCGGCAATCGCTGCAATTACGGATCTGATCACAGAAGACGATAGGCTGGAACTTGTGGTTGGAACGCTTGTGTCGGTAAAGTAGTCAGCCATGATGCTTATCCTCGTTTTTCTCTGCACGGCGCGTAGTGAATTACCGCCCCAGAAAGCTTAATACTCTTGAAATAGTCACTGTTTCCGCTGAGAGAGATCGAGACATTCTCGCCTTCCCCTGGCATATCGAATACGGACGGCAGAAGCGTTTGACCATCCCACACCCCGGTATCCCAGTTGCCTGAGTCCCAATTCCCAGAAGCAAAACTTGTGATTCCCGTTTGCCCAGCCGGTTGGTCGATGTCCGTACTCCCATACCCCAGAAGGTATGAAAAGACGAACGAGGCATATCCAGACCCGGAGATTTCAAACATGCAGTCAAAGAATCTCTTGATGAGCCTTGGCGTCTTCAAGAAGTCCCACGCCAGCGTCAGGTAGTGTTCAATTGCGGCCCCGTCGAAAGACGTGCCCTTGTCCATCTGATAAACCATGCCGTTGGTCGAGCCGAAGAAAATTGTCTCGGTTCCGTCCGAGTCTTCAGATGAATAGACCCAGGTCACAGCATTGGGGAAAACGATTGGCATACACCCAACGATCTTGGTTCCGTCGAATGTGACATACAGGGCATAGCCATCCGAGAAAAACAGGCGATACTGGCTCTTGTCCCGCACAACACATGAATCAACGGAGAGTGTCCGCTTGGTATTGAGCCATGTCTTGATTTTCTCTGTGACGGCCTTGTGAGCAAAGTTACCGAAGGCTTGCGCAGTTTGCAGCGTGGTCACGCCCTGGTCGTCCAGGAACATGGTGTAACCCACATCCTGCACCGTGTAAGCATAGGCACCCAGTTCAGCCCGGTAGGAGATCAATTGCCAATTTGAAACGCCAGTCCCGTACAAGATGCTGGTCTGGTTTCTGGTGAAGATCGCCAAGGCTCCGACCGATTCGCTACCCGGCTGTGTTTGAAACCCGTTAACGGTATCGCCCATGGCAATTTCCGTTGCCCCGAGAATCACAGACCACACATAAGGCGTTCCAGGCCCAGAATGTTGCACCGATCCAAGGAAGGAAAAGAACAAGTGATTCTTGTGTGCATAGACGTGATTTGGCGCATCCGTCGTCATCCCCGTGGTGATCGGAACAAGCACCGTTCCGTCGAACTCAAATCCTCGATTCACTCCATCGCACCCATAGATACGCTTGGTATTGACGCTTCCGCCGAAGTTGGCAACGATGAACTGGTAACGACCGTCTTTCGCCAGGGTAATCGCGGTTTGTGCGCCTGATAGTGTGAGATTGATCGCCCCGACTGTTGCCGCACCGGCGGCGAAAGCTCCGGGCGCGGGAGTGGTTACGATCAGACGGCCGGCCGCATTGTTGCCGGCCCATGTTCCAGATGTCAGCACGACTCTCTTGATCAGTGCGGTGTTGGCGCCTTGGGTCAGAGTCGAACCTTCGGCCGGAGCAGTGGCTCCCCCAAGCGTGAAACTGACCTCATTGAAAAGCGTCACCTGTGACCAGCCCGATGCCGTGGATTTCCAAATATCCGTCGCGGTGTTGCCGGCATTGTTCCTGAACGTGTAGGTCACGTCACCGAACCGCACGCCGCCTAAACTGCTTCCCGATCCGGTAGGCACCGCGATGTCCGCCCGATACTCATCGGCCGCAAGATTCATGTACTGCGCATGAAGCAGTGTCGTCGATGCGCTTTCAAGAATCGCTGCCGAGGTCGTGGTTGCCTGGGGTGCTGCCGCGACATTCAGCGTTTCGCCGGATGCGAATGTTCCGGTGACTTTGGTTATCGCAATCGACCCGCTGACAGCCGCAATAACAACACCGGTTGCAGCAGATGTAACCCCTGTTACCGTATCGCCGACCGAGATTGTTCCGGTCAGCGTGATGGTGATGATTGAATAACTGGCGGCCGATGGACTGGGGCGGCCGTCGTAACACTCATATCCCGTGACTGTGGAATACCCCAGGTTGACGTCGCATTCCCAGTTCTGGACCTCGCGCACAAAACCGGACTTCATGAAAAGCGGCGGGGTCAGCGCATCCCAGCCTCCGGCACAGGCAATCATAGCGGGAATGGGCTTCTGTGCCTGCCCCATCCTCGCTATGTCGCGCTTGCTGATCATGGGATCAAATCTTGGTGAAGGTGTAGAGATTGGCTCTCGGGTTATCCGGTGGCGGCGCGTCCGCCAAAACCACCAATGCGGCATGCTTGGCTTTGACTTCATCGATAAACGCTTGAAGATCGGTATCGCCCACATGCTCGACCAGGCCGACACATCCCATGCCGCCGATTACCCGACCGTCAGGACACGTCACAAGGCGAACCGACCCCATCCCCGTCAGCTTCAATACCTCTTGTGGCGTCATGCTGACGCTGGCGCCTGTGGCGGCTTGGTCAATCATTTTGATCTCCGGTGGATTTACGTATGGCGTCCATGATTTTCCCCTCTGGCATCTTCGCCTCCCAAGCGAAAGACGCGCTTAGGCGGCGAAGAGTTCGGTTATGCCGCAGGTTGGTGATTACGTGAAGGCGGGCGTGGCTGTGGAGAAGACCGCGCCATGGACGAACCATTCTGTTCCGTTACTGAAGATGTTAATCTCAGTGCCAGCTTCAGGCGTGGTGGCTGTCAGCGTCAGATGTGACGTGCCGTTAGCATAAACAGGGACTGGAGAGGCGACGGCGTTCGAGTCATCCCATGACACACCGCCGTTGTAGTACGATGGTGTCGTTGCGACGATAACCCAGTTTTGAGCTTCTGTGGCGACCCCGCCCATGACGAACTTGTAGCTCAAGCCTGCGGCGATAGCCGGGAGGTTGAGTGTGATGGTGTTCGCCTGTTCGAGGATGATGTGGAGCTTACCGCTATCAGCCGCCAGGACAGCGTAGGGAGTGGCATCAGCGACAAAGACGGGGGCCTGTACGACAGCACCACTAAGGGTTGTCGTGCTTCCAGAACTCATCGTCACGGCACCACCGGATTGAACCGTCAGCAGCCCGCCGGTAGGCATGACGGTATCCAGGTTCGCGTCGGAAGTCCATGCCTTACTGGCCGCTAGAGTGCCCAGCGTGGTGATGTCGTTGTAGTTCAGTTCCGTAGCACTCGCTGTCAAACCATCCAAGTCCTGCTCGGTAGGCGTTCCAACAATGGCCGCATCCCCGGTCACGTACCATTGAGTAGCGGAAGTCGGAATGAACCAAGCTGCCCGCGCCGGCCCCATCGTGAATACACCAGTGCCGGCGGTCAGGGAGTTGATCGTGTCATTCCCTGCGTTGATCGGGGCCACCTTGAGCGTATTCGTCTGGTCTGTATTGACAACAAAAACCGCCCGTCCAGCGGAAGCGGCCGGCAACGCAACGCCTTTGGTGCCGTCGGCACCGGTTACTGCGTTGATCTGGTCGGCAATAACGGTATATGTCGACTGTCCGTTGCCGGCAGCAGCTACAGCGGCATTGGAGAAATCAACATAGCCGCCGTCGTTCATGCTGATGGTCGTTGCCGAAAGCGTGGTGAAGGCTTCCGTCGCCTGCATGCCGCCAAGTCGGATGTAGTTTCCATCGATCAAGCAGAAGTACAGCACCCCATCGCCATGCTCTTGCGCTACACCCGTCGCCGTCGCGACAGACTCAATCGTGCCTGGCGTTGCCGCATAGACCTGAATGGCGTTGGCTGCTGCGGAATTCTTGACGAAGTGGAACATGCCTTGCTTCGGGTATGGTAGGGAAACCGCATTGCCCGCTGTGGCGCTTGTCGTGATCTCATGGAACACACAATCACCCCTGAGTACCAGGGCGCCAGCCTGCGTTTGAGTCACACTCGCCGTCAGTGCGGTATCCAGGTTGTTTGGGAAGGCCAAGTCGTAGACTTTGCGCAGGGCAAAGGCTGTTTTGTTGCTGGGAATGCTGTTGATAAACTGTCGGATTGCTTCAGACATTTCGTTCTCCTTTAATACATTCGGCCAGAGAAACATTCACGAGCCGGTACTGCTACAAAAACCCCGCCGAAGCGGGGACTGTTAAACTAATGCGCGGCCAAGTCTCATGCGTGGGAGTTGGTCAAGTTCAAGTGCGGCGCGCAATGGCGTACCTTCTGCGTTTGCCCTCACCATGGCCTCGACTGCGACACGGTTGCCGCCGTACTTCGCCATTGCCTCATACACGATCAAGTCATGAAAGCGAGTCGGCATTTCAGGAATATCACCATCGGCGGAAAGCGTCTGCGGGCCGATTTGATAATCCCCACTTACACGATATACGGCGCTTGGGATCGGGCCGAGAACGATTGCTTGCGTCGGATCAACCGAGTAATGCACCGGCTGACCGTCCGTCTGAGTTCCTTTGCGGTAAATGAACTTAAAGTCTTCCCATTCCATCCACTGCAAGAAATACTCGCCAGCAACTCCGCCGGATGAAAGGTAGCATTTGAATTGGTTCCTGCCTGTGTACCAGCGGGAGAACCTGGCGATGGCCGCCAATGACACTGTGTCCGTGAAATCGGTATAAGCATAGGCACCGTCGGCGGCGACTGTGTCGCAGTAGCAGGATTTTCGCATCCACTTCCAGAATTCATTGTCATTCTGGATCGCCGTCCAGGCGTCGGCCACCCAGTCGACGTAACGCTTCAATTCTCCCGACTGCCCTGCGACAGCCGATGGCCCCGTGCCAGAATCACTACAGTTTTGCCTCAACTTCTGGCAGAGGGCAAGGTATGTCGCCATGTTAGGCTTCCTGTAGCCAGCGCCGATAGTCCTCACGACCGCGCGGCGTATCGTTGATGATGACGACTCGATGAGTCCCCAGCTTCGGGCCTTCCAGCCGGTTGTATTCCAAACCGTTCGCGTCTTTGCCGAACGCACTGACCAGCCTGGCCACCTTCGCAGCGATCGCCGCGTACAGGAACTTGCGCTTTACGAGTCGCGGCACGCCACGCCTGATATACTGGTTGGTTCCGTTGTGGCCGAAGGGGCCGACGAACAGCGGGGCATTGGGGTCTTCTGATCCCTCGATCTCGATCTCCACCATCTCGTTCATGTAGGCTTCGTTCTCAGCCTTTTTCTGCATCTTCTCCGGGGAGACGATCTCGATGTCGGCAATGGTCGCCATCGCTTCCCCTGATGTGGATATGTCGATGCGCATCTCTGCCGGATCAACATCATCCGGGCCGAGCAGATTCTTGTGGACGTAGAATTCTGGCGTGGCAGGCTTTGCCGGCGCCGATGTCTTTTTCTTTGTGCGCTTCCCGATGGGATTTGCTTTCATGCGTGCATCATTCGCAAGCTGCTTTGCGGTGCGGGACGGCGCCGGTAGCGCCGCTGCGACTTCTGCGGGGTTCAATCTTGGCATATCAATTGCTCCTATGGTTGTCTTGAAATGAAAAGGCCCGCGTCTTAGGTGGGCCTGGTTGGGTTGCTATTGGGCTAAGAGGGTGGGCCTGGTTGGGTTGCTATTGGGCTAAGAGGTCTGAGGGCGATCAGGCATAACCATCACCGACACAAAGGTATTCTTGTGTGCCGTGGCCGCCGAGTTTTGCGCGCCAGTCGCCGTGACGTTGCTCGACCCGAAGATGTAGGTCGAGCCGGCCGTGTAGTCCGTCGCCACTTGGACAACCACATACCCGAACGGGCAGAAGTCCTCCGGCACACCCGGAAACTGCGGGGGAGTCATGAAGTCGCCCGGGGTATATGCGGCGGTGTCGGCCTGAAGTTCCTGCTGCGGCCCCTGGACCATTCTGAGCGTGGTCGATTCGGTTGCCCCTGCGCCAACCAGAATGACCGCCCCGTACCCCGGCGCAATGCCTTCCATCGTTACGCCAGTCACCAGGTCAATGATGCTCGGTTGAACTGCGCTTACGGCCGCCTGAGTCTTCGCCTTACCGCGAATGCAGTAGTAAGGCGCAACCCCCAGGGTGAGGGTTGTAGTCGATCCCGCCGCAAGGGCGCAATCGAGATTGCAAAAAGTGCTTCCTGCTAAAACATTGGGTTCCATGATAGGTTTCCTTTATGTGATGGACGCGGAGATTAAGCCGCGCCCAGTGGTTTACAGATTCGTGACCGCGAAATCGGTGGCGGCCATTTGGCCGTGGCGAGTCACGACAGCCGCGTCGTAGAACGTGCCGGACACATAGCCACGTTCACCCGTCGGATCGACCTTTTCCTTCTTGTTCCAAGGAATGTGATTGAAGTCGACCGCATCCAGGCCGCGGAATGCCGTATGGCCCCATGCGTCCTTGGCGATGGTGAACAACTGATACACGTCGGCGTACGTGCCGCCGGTCGATTTCAGATTGCCCAGGGTTCCCGATGTCGCGGCGTTGATGAACTTCGGAATGTCCGGAGATACGACGAAGCGGTGCGAGCCGACTTTGCCCAGTTCCATTTCATGAACCCGCTCTTGCTGGCCATAATCCGAAACCGGCGCATAACCGGCGATCTGCTCGATGTCGCGCTGTGCGTCCGTGTGCGTGAAGTCCAGGAAGGCCGGCGCCAAGGAAACCGTGCCGTACATCTGGCTCGACTTCATGGTCTTGCGGACAAACTGGGCGTGATTCCCGCGAAGACTGCGGGTGATCTTGTCCAGCAGGTTCAGAGTTAAGACCTCATCCACCGTCGCGCGGGTCGTGCCGCCGGCGTAGAAGCGATTCGTACAGCCTTGTAGTGCGGCGCCATAGACCAATTCACGCACCAGGCCCAGGCGTTCGCCCACCTGCTCGGTCATCCAGTCCGGCATCGGGTCTTCCCCGAGGTTGGCCTGGCGTTCGGTGTAGGTGTAGAGACAGCCGTATTTTTGGACTTGGACGGTCGTGTCCAGCATTTTCAAGGTGTCGGCGGCCGGCGTGTTGCCTTCTTGAATCAAGTTGGCCGCAGCCGTGGTTGAGAAAACGTCAGGCGCCGCAGCGGTCGCGCCAAACGGCACAACTTGACGGAAGATGACGGTATCGCCCATGTGCAACGGCTGTTTCCAGACTTCGCCGGAGATTTCCAGCGTGGAAACGAACAGGGCGTGCTTGATGACTTGACCGAGGATAGTACCGCGTCTCTGTCCGGGGTCGTTATAGGTAACTCCACTCATGATAATTGCTCCTTGCTATGCTGCCGCGAATGCCCTTTCGGCTGCTTCTCGGTCAGACGGGGTTTGTGTGATAGGCCCCGGCGTACCCTGTGCGGGTATTGCCGATTCCAGTCGTTGTTGGTTCTTTTCCCGCTTGGCTTCCTTCTTTAGATGGTCGTAGTACAGATCGAGCATCTTGGATGCATCGCGTGAATTGTTCGATTGAGCAAGCGCCTGGATTTCCGGCGGTTGCGCAGCATTCCATGCTACGAATTTCTCGCTTCTCGTGTCTTCATCCCAGGTCGGATATTTGTTATCCAGCCGGACAAGCTCACGGGTGATGGCATTGGATTCCTGGATTGATTTACCAGTCCATTCCTTGATGCCATCCACATCGACCTGCGGGACTTGCTTGAGTATGTCGGCGCGCAAGGCGGCGTTTCTCTCGGCAATCCGTTCGTCAATTCCTAATGACCAATCTTCAAACTCCGCCTTCAACTCGTCCCATTTCTCAAGGCTCTTTGATGCCTCGTCAATCTGGGCTGCGGTCGGTGCGTTGTCTGTGGCTTTGGCCGATGCCTTTGCCGCGGCAAGCTCGCCCTGGATTGCAGCGATTCTGCCGATGCCGGCTTTCATGTCGTTTCTGAGCGCGTCGAACGAACCGAACTTCCCATCGATGCCCTCAAGTTTCTCGCGGACAACTTTGGGCACGCCTTCCCACGGGTCGGGCTCCTTGACTTCAGGCGCCGCCTCAGTGGGATTCTCAACAGCCTTTACCTCCGGCACTTCGGCAGCGGCTACCTTATCGGTAGGCGGTGCTTCAGATGTTGCGGCAAAGGCCGCTTCGGCTGACTGGCGTTCTTGTTCGGGTGTTTGCGGCTCGATTACGACATCATCTGGCATTTTCTGGTTCTCCAAATAAAAAGCCCGCCGTAGCGGGACAATCAATACCGGGGATTTCTCGCCGGCTACCATCGACGGGCCTGGTTACTCAGGGCCGTGCAAATTCGGTATTACAACTTCAACAACTTCACTTCATCTTCGCCCATCTGCAAGATATGCTGCGCCTCGGCGATGCGGCCCCTAAGATACGCGGTGTCGTTCTCGGTGAGGCGTCCATCATTCTTGGTGCGGTGATCCTGTAGGCGCTCAGTGAAGTGCGCCTTAATCTTCGACCAGGTTTGCGAATGCAGATCGTTCAGGTCGAGGATCATCAGTGCATCAACCTGTTGCGGTCGCCAGGCACGATCAATCCAGGCATCAGCCCGGAGATTGCTTTCGCTGCCAGCCTTTTCTGCTGCCGATTCAGGCGACGGGCTTCGGCTCGCCGCTCTTCTGGAGTCAAGACGCGCTCGGCGCGATACCAGTTCGATCCCTTGTCGCCAATGGTCGGGTCCATGCACATCTGCCCGGCAACAAGGCGACCGATGATGTCAGGGTGGCGAACCCATTCCGGCAGCTCTGCCGGCATCCTGGGTATCCAGTTATCACGCCCATTGACTGACTCATAAATCACGAGGACGGCTTGTTTCGTGGTCATCTCATCTCCTATGCCTGATACGCAGACCCCGGCGCGGCTTTTCCGGCAGGCTCGCTAGGGGGTGTTAGAACTTGCGGCGGGTTGCGGTGCTTGTAAAGGTCGACCTCGTGCGAGGCGACTGCCTGATCCTTCCCGTCTGATATTGCAGCCATCGACAAGCGAATCTGAGCCATGATCTTGGCCGTCGTTTGCGCGATGGCGGCCTTGCGGTCTTCTGTATTCATTCCGCGCTGACCATCCAGATCGGCAGCATCAAGCGTTGCCTGAATCTGTGTCTGCCAGTGTTCGAGTTGTCGATCAAGTTCGGCCTGCTCCTTCTCAAGCGCCAACTCCACACCAAGCCGCTTATTCTCTGCTTCAATTTCCTGGCCCTTGCGTTCAGTTGCCCCCTGCTCACGAATCTGAGCAACAGCAACAGGGATAGGCGGTGCTGGCTGCTGCTTCTCGATCTTCGCCCATTCCTCGTCACTGTATTGAATCCGCGTCGGGTCAAATTTGTTCGACTTGGCAAGTTCGGCAAAGAATTTCGAGAAGTCGACCTTCGCCTTGGGATTGTCTGCCGCCTTCGAAAGCTCGATCAGTGATTGCCTATCGGCAACGATGTCCGGTGGCGGCAACACGTCAATGGTGTAGTCACCCTTCATTTCCTCGTCTTCGGAATACTCCATCAGCCAGTCGTAATACCCGCCGACATGCGGTTCAAGCAGGTTGTCGTCGTACATCTTGGTAACTCGATTGGCTACCGTCGACGCGTTCTTGTCGAGGATTTGCACCACGCCCACGCGGTCCGGTGCCTGTCCCTGCTGGCCCTGCAGGATCATCGGCAGTCCAGTCACGTTCTCCGCCATCTTGAGAGCGAACTGGATGATGTTCATATTCTCCTCTTGGCGGCTCTCTACCTGGAACTGGAAGAGTGCGTTCTTGGCTTCCGTGATGTCCGTGCCCTTTGGGATGATAAACACCTTCCCGCCATAGAGTACGTTGTTCCCGTCAGCCGGCACCAGCAGCCCCTGCATCAGTGCAATAATCGGCTTGGCACTCAGTCCGGCATTTTCCAGCATGGACCTATTGGCGCCAATGATCATCTTTGACGGAACATCGAGGTCTTTGGCGATGCCTACCCCTGCCCAGTGACCTTCACGTCTCGAACACGGCGCCACATCGAACGGGAATTTGCCATTGTCCAGCGGAGACATGCCAGCCCGGATCACGTGGTCATTGACCATGGCCACGATGACGGAATACGAATCATCGTCTCCATCGCAGGTACAGCCGGCCGCCTCGATGTCGTCCTTTTCCAGGGTGCCGTAGTAGTACCAGATTTGGAACGGCTTGACCTTTTGATTTGGATCAACAACGGCGGGATTCGCGTTGTAATCCACGTCGGCCTGTCTCGGGCCTTCCTTCAGCACCAAATCTATCTGCTCGGCGATGTAGATTGGCCTGCCCTTCGAGTCAGTCAGCTTTTTAAGGTCTTTCAGCCGCTTTTTGGTAATCCCGTCCCAGTCCCAGACATAGTCGCCGTTGTGAATGTTCTCTCCGCAGGCTGGATCCGGGAAGAGATTCCTGGCGCTGATCCTCTTCGATGTCGGTCTGATCTTCTCGACCTTGACCAATTTGCCATCCTGATACTTGGTGTAGGTGAATTTTTGGGGGAATGGGCCTTTGAGTACCCCCGTCCCGATGCGCGCCATATCATCCACGGCTTGACGAGCTTCCGAATCCCAGTGAGATTCGACCATCCAGTCGTCAACCTGCTTCTGGGCTTTGTCTGCCTTCTGCCTGGCTTTCTTGAGGATCTCGTTCGCCTTGTCGGCCGGTGTGGCCTGGCGCTGCTGGCCGTCCTCTTCCATCATGACAGGCTGGCCGTTCTCGACCAAGCCAACCTGATTTTGCTTCTTCATTTCCTCCAGTTCAGGGATAGGAGTCGGGCTGAATGCCCAGGCTCTCCC
The DNA here is from genome assembly GCA_041674385.1 of Sterolibacterium sp. Lineage (GTDB taxonomy): Bacteria > Pseudomonadota > Gammaproteobacteria > Burkholderiales > Rhodocyclaceae > JACRAR01. Next base: position 7,667 of record JBAYVU010000031.1, on the reverse strand, counting down.
GGTCACGGCAAGCCGCATGTCGATGATCTTGCTCGCAAACGCATTGACATAGGGCTTGGTGATGTTCAAAACCACCGTCGAACGGTTGTCGTTGTCCTGGTCATCGGTCCAGGTCGACCAATCCCTTGACCGCGTTTTCTTGACCGCTTGCTTGGATACCTCATCCACCCCGTTGTAGGCATCCTCGCACTCGTCCCACTCGGCTTCGATCCCGGTGCTACGGCGGTATTCGATGGCTTCCCGGCGCTTGGTCGCCAGACTGGCGCCCAAGGCATCCAGGCGCGCAGCACGGGCGGCCTTAGCCGCGTCGACCTGATCCTGCCCGGTCGCCGGACTGTCAGCTGCCGGCAAGGGTGTTGGTGTCTCGTACATTTAGGCGCTGGCGAAGGCTTGTTGTTCGGTCTGCGGGCCGGCCAGCAGGGTGCGCGCTTGGTTCAGGGCGTCTTCGAGGTCGGCCGCGGGAGTCATGCCGGCGTCTTCCTGGCCTTCGGGCGTCATCCCCTCTCCCATCATTTTCCCCGGCATCATCTTTCCATCAGGCATCACATGCTCACCTTCTGGTTGCATGAGCTTGCCCATGCTTTGGTCATCCTCGTTGGCGTCCCCAGTGTCGAGGCCGACTGAGAATTGGCCCTGTTCGTCGCGTTCGATGTAAACTTTAATGGCTGCCATGGTGCGATTCCCTAGTTGGATTGCACGCCGCACCCATCAGGATACGGCGTGTTGAAACGTCTTACCTCGGCCACTCAGCCCAGATCACGCCGCAGAATGCAGCGGTCGCAGGGGCAACAGTGGTACAAAATGCCCCGAGGTCATCCGGCTCCAGGATCACCATGCCGTCGAAGTCGTGTGAAGCACTGTCAATTACAGCGGCAGTCACGGCGCCGAACGAGAACATGTTGTAGAACGGGATTGGGACCGCAGTTGCAGCAGTGACGCCAGGGATCGCCACATTGGTCAGTGTGGCTTGGGAATACGCCACCCCTTGAGCCGTACCATCCACCCCGAGCGGAGACGAAACCAGGGAGGTTGTCGTGGTCGGGATACCGGAAGTCGTACTTAGGTTACGCTGGATTGCCATCCCGATACCGTTGACCACCGTGGTAGCCGAGTCGACGCCCATCGTGAAGCGAACCAACTCAATATTGACATCGGACGATGCCGGGTTGTGTAGGGTGAATTTGCTGTTGAGCGTTGCCGCAGCCACGGGAAGAGCCACGCCGGCAATCACGGTATAGGCCATGAACAGCCGGCCGTCGAGGGCAGCTTGTGCATACCTGCCGCGCAGATTGGAAGAGACCTGTTCGCCAGTCCTGCCCAGGCGAATAATCTGAGATGTCGCAGAGCTTGAGAGGGCCTGCTCGCCCACGTTTCCTTTGTTAATCATTGCATTACTCCTTCATTGGGTTAAAGTTCGGTGAGGCCGGTGTCCCCCTCAATCATGACCGTGTTGCGCAATTCGCCGATGTCGTCGTCGAACCCCGTGTCCTGGGCCAGGATGAGAGTCTGTACTCGCAGTTCTGCGAGAATCTTGACCAGCAGCGCCCGTTCCGTTAGAGAACTGAGGCGGCTGGCGTTTGGGTTGTTGTCGAGCATGATTTGGTTCTCCTGAAAAACAAAAGCCGCTCGGAGGCGGCTTAAGTTGAAATTGGTGGATGGGACTGTCCATCCCCACCGACCTCCCGGACCCCCGTCAAAATTTCTCCTGACGGGCCGGGTGCTCTATCTAGGTTCTGAGCTACACCAATACGGCTGGCGACTGCGATTCCCCAAAGGGCGCATTAGCAAGGACTGTTCACGCTGCAAAGTGTATCGTCGCGTTCAATCGCCATGCGTATTGATGCTGCTACCTCAGTTAGGCATCCTTGAGAATGAAATCCATCCCACCTGAAACGATCGTCCCGTCTCCTGCTGCTGACGGGATCACACTGAGCTTGATTACCGATCCGGCGGGAAATTTGCGGTAGTGCAAATCCTCTGAAAATGAGACGCCATCGACCATGCTGACCACCTTGATAAAATGGTAGGCATTTGAAATCGCATCGTCGTACATGAAACTCAGGCCGCGTAGCTTGGTGTCAAACGTCGCCGCCGCCCCAGTCTTTGCCGTGCTGACGTGGTAATCAATCAGTAGAGCCTTTTTCCCGGTTGGCACTGTAAATCGGAATGACTCCGACCTGTTTCCTCCGGCCCGGATCATCTCCATCGTCGTGGATTCAGTTGCGACGCCATTGACGCTGCTGATCGTGATTGCTCCTACGGCGACCCTATCCGCAGTGACTGAGTGATACGACACCATCCATTGGATGGCGGAAAACCCGTTTCCGAGACTCACAGCGGTTGTCCCGTTTAGACTGGCGGCCATTAACTGCTCGTTGCCAGCAGAATCGAGGTAGTATATCTGCACCCGATCCACGCCTGACCCAGCGGTCAAATCCTGCGCTGACGTGCTGTTGAGGTAGTACGTCGTTGCCACGGCCGGCGCGTTGATCTTAGCCTGGCCACCGACAAGGTAAGCCGCCAGATCACCCAGGACTGACGTGCTTGACCATTGCCGTCTATAGCCGTGGATCGTGTAAATACTCGCCGGGCACCCCAGCAGCTCTTGGGTGAGACGGATAGCCATCTCTATCGGTACGTTTGCGACAGGCAGTGGCGTCTCTTCCCCGCTTTCCACCCATTCCGTGCCGTTCCAGTGGTGTAGCCGAGCATCCATTGTATGCCTCTGTAATTACATCCCCAGGCCTCTCACATGAGGCCGCGGGCGGTTAATGTGAGGAACAAACTCTTCGGTCATTGTCTCGTGGGACTTCTCCCACCCCTGCGCCATCTGCAAGAATGCGCTTGAACCATGGCTTGCCCAGTCATGGACTGGCTCATCGCTCCAATTCCCGAGCGTTTCGTTCCACTTCTTTCGGTAGTTCTCCAGGCAATTGATGCCCTGGCCACAATTCGTCTCATGGAAATAGCACTCGCCGATCTTGTTCCGTCCGGCGTTGATCGCCATCGTCATTTGTGGCACCCTGGGTACGATCCGCACCTTGATGCCCGGCAGCAATCGCTTGATCTCAGTCTCGGCCGTGTGCTCTGTGACCACCGACTTATCCCCACCGTCGTGCGGCAGGTAGATGTTCCCGAGCAGATAACCCTTGTCCTGGATTACCTTGGCGTAGTGCCCCAAGGTCTTGCCGGTGTCCTCAAAGTAGTCAATGAACCGATGCTCGAGCGCTGCGTACTGGTGGAACCAGATCGCCGTCGTGTCGCGCCCCAGGTCAAAGTACAGATTTACCCGTGTACTTTCCAATATCGGGAAGTCTTTGATTCGTCCAGCTCGGCGAGCCGCTGCCATCTGCTCACTGAAATACCGCTCTTCCATGGCCCCACTGAATGCTTCATCAACCGTGCTTGGGTATTCCTGCTTCATGTCACCCTTGAACAGCCGGTTCTTGATCGCGTACCAAGCCACCTGGGCGTCATCAAGCACGATGCCCTGCTCTTCAAGCTCGTTGAAGTAGTCGATCAGATCGCCCTCAATCTCGACCCCTTCCGGGTTGATCCGGTAGCTTTCCTTCTTCCACCACGGGTAGAAATGGAGTTTGAATTCCATCTCGTTCGGCTCACGCGTGCCCATCTTCTGCGCCTGCTTCACCATCTCGTAGAAATCCCCCCCTGTTCCCTCGGCGGTCGATTCGACGAAGATTAATCCGCCGGCATGAACCGCGGGGATGGATCCAGTCTTGATCTCGTTCGCCTTGTCCGGGAACCGTCGGCAAATCTTCCCGTACTCCGAAATATGCAGGAACTGCAGTGTTCCGGACCGGCCCGACGTGCCCACATAGATCGATGAGCCGTTCTGGAATACCAACTCGCTGGCTGAGTCATTCACCGTGGGATTCAGCGCCCGCACCCCAAGGGGCATGCTCTCCCATGGAAACTTCACCTTGTTCCTGAATATCTTCCCGGCCTCGGCCAACCCGTGCGCGATGATCGCTGCGCTGTAGTTCGGGGTGAATATCGACTGATCCAGGCCCAGGATGTCGATCAAAGTCGTGAATCCTAACTGACGGGCTTTTAATATTAGATTCATCGAATGTAGATTACTGAGCAGGTCCAACTGCTCTGCATTCGGGTCAAACTTTATTTTCTTACCAGCCTCGTCGACGATCCAGTACAAGTTTGCTAGGCGCCACTTCCAGTCACCCAAGCAGTCGACAACCTCTATATCAGACATTGGCCACTACATATAGTAGGTCGGTCGGTATAACCCCCGCGTTTCCGCGCACCACACGGGCTATTTAGTAGGTCCAATCTTGATTCTACTGGCCGGATTAGTGGAAATTTGCGCCATCGTCAGCACAGCTAGCGGATTCTCAGCATCGCCGGCATGGGTCAGACGGTCCCCGTATTTCTTCGGTGCCATCTTCCCGGCCAGCCACTTGCGGGCGTCAATCTGGAGCCTGGCGCGTTCCACCATATCGGTGGTCTTAGTTTCCACGTCGCCATTGGCCTTTTCGGTGGTTATCGTTCCAACCCTACATACATCCGCCAACGTAAGAATATCTGTTGCCAAAACATCGGCTTGCGCCTCTCTCGCGCGCGCGTATTGGTCAGCATGATTTGCCAGCCAATTTATCAGCGATCCCTTTGACACTCCAACCTTGTCCGCTATCTCGCGAAGTGGGGAGCATTCAGCAACTTGCTCGCATATTTCGTCAATCCCTATTGCGTCCAGCAGTTGCGCTGTTGTTGGTTTAGCCGTCGGCTTCTTGACCTTGAATTTCACTGGCCTCTTATACGTCAGCGTCTTAGCCTGCTTCTTTGCCGGCGCTTGTTTGGCTACCGGCTTGGCTTTTGGCTTCACGGCCATCACGCCCCCTGGCGCTTTCTTAAGTCGTCCATGATTTCCTTCACCCGCTCGTCGGGCAGGCGCGGGAGTTTGTTAGCTGCTTTGATCATGGCCTGAATGCGCTCGCGTTCGCGCTCGGCTGTCGGGCAGTTCCAGCGCGGGATTGTGATTTTGTTCAGCATGTTGGCTCCTATTGCCGAGATTCTAAAATCTGGCGATACACTTCTTTTTCCGCATCCGTCAAAGTTCCCAAGCGGAGCCTTGCCGCTGCGTCTTCCTCGCGCGCCCTCATCTGGTCGGCGAGTGCTTTGCGCTCCGCCGATAGCACGTCCATCACCTTCGCCGTGTCCTTGAATCTGGCGCTCAGCGTGGGGTAGTCAGCGCCGGGGATGTCGGCTATTGCATCAGCGCTGGAATAAGTGGTGACCATGGCGTCCTATGAAAAAAATACCCGACGGGATCTGATCCTGGTCGGGCTGATCTGGCCTTGATTTCGAGGCGAGCAGTCCCATTAGGGCGCTCACCTTGGATTTATGCCGGCGAAAGATATTGCCGTCCGGCTTTGGGTAGTGATGCGCGTTTTATACCCTTCCATTGGCATGGTGTCAAGCCCCAAGTTTATCTGTCGCCAACATCACGGCAATGTCGTGCCCCAGCATGATACCCATCACCATCAAATACCTACTTTCCCACTGATGCCAGTCATCGCGCTTAATGCCACAAAGTCGGGCACGCTCCCCGTCGTGGTAACTATGAACGGCCGTCCCATCGCATGTTGGGCAAACTATCTTCAGATCAGCCACCATGACCACCCCCGCCCCCGTGCAGTTCCGGCAGTTCCGGTCGATGCGCTCACGAATTACGGCTACGGCGAATTTATTTGCCAGATCCCGCGATAGATGGAGCTTTTTCTGCTTACCTATCCTGATAGCCTTAGATGCCAGCAGCAGGACGGCCCGGCGCAGAGCAAAATAGTCATAATCCCGCGCCCGGAACAAATCGCTCCCCAGATTGGTAGCCGCACTCATCGCCGCAACGTGATCGACTGGCATGATCACTTCGTCCTTGTGCGCTAGATTGCTCGTGGTCATGGCTATCGCAAAGCGTTCAGTTCCCATACCACCCCCTTATTTCAAATCCTGCCCCATTGCATCGACGTTGCCGCGGCGGTCTTTCAGGAATCGGCGCTTTGGTCCGTTATATTGATGACGAAATCGCCGTGGAGCTTTACGCCGGTCAAGGCTTCCAAAATACGGCGCTAACGGTACTCCGCGCTCCTTCATCCACTCCCACAACTGATTCGCGTCGGCGCGCACATCCGTTTCCCGATGGGATTCAAGCTGGGTAACACGACGATTCAGACTGCTCTCGACGATGTGCCTGGCATGAATCTGCGCTTCCAGGTCTTTGACGCGCCCTGCTAAGCCGTCACAGCATCGATCTATCCTGGCCGTCGCTTGGTCGCTGTTTTGTGCCCGGCAATCAACCTTGAACGTCAGAGAGTCCATGCGCGTTACCAGCCCCCGCACACAATTCCAAATCTCGTCCAGCATGGGCGCAGATTGCGAACATGGGTCCTCACGCCGATTCCTTGGGATAACTTCTTTTTCCAGTGCCGCTACCCTTTCCTCTAGTTCCATCATTGTATCTCCTGTTTTAAGTAACCTCGAATTGATTCTTCCCTTTCGGTCGGCGTGGCCTCAATCGGGAACCGACACATCGCCTCGAACCAATCAGTCCGCTTGCCGTCGATATAATCCTCCAACCAGGATATGACCTCTTCGACGCTGACGCCGACCTTTGCGGCGTATTGCTGGACTACTGGGCCTGCTGTGATTTTCATTTTGTTTCCTTGTTGAGAATGATTCGAATCGCCATCGCGCGTGTACACTCCGTAGTAACCTGCCTTTCATGGTGCGCCGTTGACTTTGATTTACTCTTACTCTGGTTCTGATAGTTGGATTTCCGTTAGAACGGGAATTCAACGCTTGATGGACGGGTGTTCAACGACTGTTGAACGGCTGTTGAAATGGGCGCCAGAATTAAAAGCTCGCTTTGCCGCGCTGGCCTTGCCCGCTAGAGATTTCTGGTTGAGCATCTCATGGTATTTTTTGATCTCACTCTCGCAACGTCCATGAACCCACCCCTGAGAAGTTTTTTGAAAAAAATCTGAAAGAACCGTTTCGAGAGCCTCTTTTTCCTGCTTGGTTGGTGCCAAAATCAACCGGCACAAAACGCGCAAATCCAGCGGTAAGGGTAGCTCGGTATCGTAATAATTGTCCAGCAAATCGCGGTAAATACTGCGCTCGATCCTGGATAGGTGCCGGGTCGCCCCGTTGAAATCGCTGATGTAGTGCGGGTAAAACTTCACGATCCATCTCCCTTTAACCAAGCACGAATCTCCTGGCTTAACCTGAATACGCCCAACCTCTTGTGAGCATCGTTCATGTCCTCTCCCATCACCTGACTTATCCAATAAGGATGCGCGGCGTCCTTTGCCGCCTGTTCGCCGGTGCCGCTCTGGTCGTGGTCAGCGATGATGTACGCCTTCGCGGTCTGCTTCGCCATACAGGTCAGGTTATGGGCGCTGAAACAGCAGTGGATCCGGTATCTTAACTTCAGGGCATGCAGTACCGCCCGCAGGCTCAAGGCCGTTGCGTAGCCCTCGCAGTACCAGTCCATACCTTTATTGTCGATCAGGTATTCAGCGCCTTTGGTGATGGCACCCGAAAGGAACTTCTTTTCCCCCTCTCGGGTGATCATCTGCAATCCTGAGAGCGAATGACCGATGCGCATGGGGATTAAAAGCAGGTTCTCATTT